>JAAZZB010000062.1 GCA_014239365.1 Verrucomicrobiia bacterium
AAAAATGATGAGCGATTCTGAATCGGACAAGTTGAATCCGCCTGACCCGCCCAAGGTGCCGGAGCACGAGCTGCTGCGGTGCGTGGGGGCGGGCAGTCACGGGGAAGTGTGGCTGGCGCGATCGGTGACGGGCCAGTATCGGGCGGTGAAGATTGTGCGGCGCGATCGCTTCGCGGATGCGGAACCCTACGAGCGGGAGTTTGATGGGGTGAAGCGTTTTGAACCGGTGTCGCGCCGGCACGCGGGGTTGATTGATGTGTTGCAAGTGGGGTTCTCGGAAGATCGCGAATTTTTTTACTGCGTGATGGAGCTGGCGGATTCGCGGGTGCCGCCAGCGGAGGGCGACTTCGATGCGGAGACGTACGCGCCGCTGACGTTGCAGGAGGAAATGGACGCGCGCGGCAAGCTGCCGCTGGGCGAGTGCGCGCAACTGGGCCGGGAGCTTGCGGCGGCGCTGGCATTTTTGCATTCGGAAGGGTTGGTGCATCGCGATGTGAAGCCTTCCAACGTGGTGTACGTGGAGGGTCGGCCGCGCTTGGCGGATATTGGGCTGGTGAGCACTTCGGATGATTCGGCGCTGGTGGGCACGTGGGGCTACACGCCACGCGAAGGCGCGGGCAGCGCAGCGGCGGATGTCTATAGTTTGGGCAAGGTTTTATACGAACTGGCGACGGGACGCGATCGCACGGAGTTCCCGGAATTGGACGCGCCCTCAAGTGAGTTTCGCGGGTTCAACAGGATTTTATTACAAGCGTGCAGTGATGAGGCAGAGGCGCGCTACCGCAGCGCGGCAGAATTGGTGACGGATTTGGACGGCGTGTTGGCGGGGGAATTGCCGCCGCTGGATCGTTCGTGGCCGCGTTGGGCGCGGGCGGTTTTGGTGTTAGCAATAATTGGGTTGGTGGTGGTGCTGGGGCGTGTGGGGGATTCGGTAGATTTGCAGGAGGGGCTTCTCGGGCATTGGCCCGAGGTGCAACGGGTGACGGATATGCCCGATGGCGGGCGAAGTTTTGCCGTGGATAAATTGAATCCGCACAACACGACGGTTGCGTTTTGGTTTCGCACGCCGGATGTGATGTCGCTGCGCAGTTTAGTTGCCACGCATAACAAGGATGAAGAGCGATGGGGCTGGTTGATTCGTCGGGGGCAATTGCAGTTTCGCTGGCGAAGCACGCACGGAGGGCATCTCGAAAATGCGAGCGAGGTGTCCCCGGAAACTTGGCAACACCTTGCAATTGTATTTGGGTCGGGCACAGGCACACATTTGAGCGCATATCTCGATGGCAAGCGGATTTGGAGTTTGGATCAGCCGGAACCAATGCTGGGCTTGGGCACGGAATTGGCTTTCGGCGGGCCGGATGGATTTCAGGGCGAATTCAAAAATGTGCGCGTGTACGATCACGCATTGGAAAGCGACGCATTGGCAAAATTATTCGAGCAAGAGCGTTCGGATAAACCGGTCGTAATTCCGATTCCGATTCCAATTTCGAATTGGGATTGGGAATATGCGTATACCAATGTCTTTAACGAAGCCGCCACCATACATCTCCAAGAACAACACAACGTGCGGCAGTACCGCGAATGGCAGCAACCGCCGGTGACCTATTGGGGGCCGAACGAAATAGGCAAACCGGCGTGGATGATTTATCGATTTGAATTCGAGCGCCCGACCGCAGCGATTTTTTTGCGGGCGAATGTAAAGGCGTTTAATCTGACCCAACAAAAAAACATCAATGGCGCAGGGCGAGGCGCGGGGGCGTTGTCGGTGTCACGGGACGGCAACGAATGGGTGATCCTCCGCGACGGACTGCGGCCGGAACCCCAATGGGGGGTGGGCTTTGTCTTCGCCGATCGCCTGCCCGAAGCCGTCCTCGGCGCAAAAGAAATTTTCGTAAAAATCGAATTGCAAACCGAAGGCCCGAATGAAGGCAGCTACGCCACCGCACAGCATAGTCAGGACAGAGGGAAACGAGGAGCGGTGTTTGAGTTGAAAGCAAGGATGACAAAGGCCCAGTGAAAAACGATCAAGTTTCAATTCTCAATTTTCAAGGAAGGATCAATAATCAATCGCGGGTGTTACTCACAGTTGGTTAATTGTAGCCCGGGCCGGTGGCCCGGGAGTTGGGGGCGGCCTTTGGCCGCGGTTGATGGTTGATGGTTGATTGTAGCCCGGGCCGGTGGCCCGGGGGGGGGGGTGATGCCTGAAGGGCATCCATACGATAGCCCAGGGCAACGCCCTGGGAAAAGATGTCCGCTTCAAATGTGCCCTGTAAGGGCACAACAACGAATTCGCCAATTGTGGTGCCCCTTCAGGGCACGGAGTTTTTTTTTGGCGGTGTTCCCGGGGCGTTGCCCCGGGCTATCGTATGATTGCCTTTCAGGCAAATGCGGCCTTTGGCCGCGGTTGAGGGTTGAGGGAATTGAAAATTCTTTGGGATTTGGGCGTTGGGGTTTGGTCATTCCCGGGCCACCGGCCCGGGCTACATTTGACACGATTGGCATCGATCACAGTTGGGGGATTGGATGGAAATGGTTTTGCCATCAACTCTCAACCATCAACCCTCAACCAGGGCCGAAGGCCCTCACTCCCACTCAATGGTTCCGGGCGGTTTGCTGGTGATGTCGTAGCAGACTCGGTTGACGCCGGTGACTTCGTTGATGATGCGGTTGGAAATGGTTTCGAGGAGTTTGGAAGGGAGTTTGACCCAGTCGGCGGTCATCCCGTCTTGGCTGTCCACAACGCGGACGGCGATGGTGAATTCGTAGGTGCGTTCGTCGCCCATCACGCCGACGCTTTTTACGGGGAGGAGCACGGCAAAGCTTTGCCACACTTTGTAGTACCAGCCGGCATCGCGGATGGCGGACATCACAATGCGATCGGCGTTGCGCAGGATTTCGAGGCGTTCTTCGGTGACTTCGCCGAGCAAGCGTACGGCAAGGCCGGGGCCGGGGAAGGGTTGGCGCCACACGACTTCTTTGGGCAAACCGAGCGCGAGGCCGAGCAGGCGCACTTCGTCTTTAAACAAATTCCGCAGCGGCTCGACGAGTTTGAACTTCATGTTCTTGGGCAGGCCGCCGACGTTGTGATGGCTCTTGATGAGCGAGGCGGGGTTGCCGTCGATGGGCACGGATTCGATGACGTCCGGATACAGCGTGCCTTGGGCGAGAAATTTTGCTTTGCCGACTTTGCGGGTGGCCTTTTGGAAAACGTCGATGAAGGTGTTGCCGATGATTTTGCGTTTGCGTTCAGGCTCGGTGACGCCTTTGAGTTTGCGGAGGAACAATTTGGCGGTGTCCTCGTACAGGAAGTTGCATTTGAAATTATCGCGAAAAAGTTTTTGCACCGCCTCGGCTTCATTGGCGCGCAGTACGCCGTTGTTTACAAAAATGCAGGTGAGCTGTTTGCCGATGGCTTTGTGCAGCAGCGCAGCGGCCACGCTGGAATCCACGCCGCCGGAGAGGCCAAGGATGACGTGCTCGCCGCCGACTTGCGCGCGGATGTCTTCGATGGATTGGTCGATGTAGTTGCGCATCGTCCAGGTGCGTCCGCAGCCGCAAATTTTGTGCACGAAATTGCTGATGACCTTTTTGCCTTTGGGCGTGTGGACGACTTCGGGATGAAATTGCAGGCCAAAGAAACGTCGCTTGCGGTTTTCGATCGCCGCGTGCGGGGAGTTTTCGGTGACGGCCACGGTCTTGAAACCGGTGGGAAGTTTTGTCAGTTTATCGCCGTGGGAATTCCATACCTGCAAACTCTTGGGTAGTTTGCCAAACAACTCACAGCGGCTGTCTTTTACCGTGAGGTTGCCTTTGCCGTATTCGCGTTTGGTGCCGCGTTCGACTTTGCCGCCGAGATATTTGGCCATCAACTGTAGTCCAAAACAAATGCCGAGCATCGGCACGCCGAGCTCAAAGATTTTTTTGTCCGGCAACGGCGCTTTGCGGCTGTAAACACTTTGCGGGCCGCCGGAAAGAATGATGCCCTTGGGCTGCAACGCAGCGATCTCGGCCGCCGGCGTGTGATAGGGCAAGATGGTAGAAAGTACCTTGGCCTCGCGAATCCGTCGCGCAATCACTTGCGTGTATTGCGACCCAAAATCAAGAATGACAATTTGCTCCCGCATCGGAAAAGCGGACACACTGCCGTTTATCTTGGCGAAGGCGAGCCAAAAGTGTGCCCACTATGGAGGCAGGTTGAGGGTTGAGGGATGAGCGTTGAGGGTGAAACCAGTGGGGACGAATTGTGTAACCGACCCTCAACGCTCATCCCTCAACCCTCAACCACGGCCAAAGGCCGTTGACACCATCCCTTGCGGGCACTAGTTTGGGCCGCTCTTTTACGGATTTACAAAAAATGCTGGATATTATTGAAACACTTTTGGTGCTGCAGGATCGCGACCGTACGATTGTGGGTGGGCGCGAGGAAATTGTCGGGCTGGAAATTGAGCGTACTTCGGTGAACGCCCGCTCTGCGGATGCCGAGGCTGCACAGGCCGCTGCGGAGCAGGCGGGCAAGGAACTGGAGGTCAAGAAAAACGCTCTCGAGGTGGAAGCCCAAAGCGAGCAGGCGAAGATCATCACTTATTCCAAACAACAACTGGAGACCAAGGACAACACGCAATACCGCGCGTTGGTGAAGCAGATTGACGATTGCAAAAAGAACATCTCCAATTTTGAGACCGACGAGCTGATGGTGCTTGAGGAAATGGATGCAAACGCCGAAACGCAAACGCAAACGCAGGCCGACCTCGCCGCAGCCAATCAAGACAAAGCTAACGCGTTGTCGGAAATCGATGAGCGCGAAACGAATCTGAATCAGCAAATCAGCGACACCGAAACGTTGCGTGCCGAGACTGCTGCGAAGATTGATGAGGACACGCTTGCCCGCTACGATCGGTTGTTGAAAAAAGGTCGCGCCAACATCGTCGTCGGCGTGGAGCATAGCGCCTGCGGGGGGTGCCACATGAAACTTCCCACCGCCGACGTGGCCAACCTCAAGAGCAGTCGGGAAGTGAATTACTGCCCCAATTGCAGCTGCATTATTTATTACACGCGCGACATGAATCTCGCTGTCGAGGAAGCTTAGGGGAAGGTTTGGGAGGGTTGATGGGTGAGGGTTGATGGATAAACCAATTTTCCTCAACTGCAATTGTGACCGAAAGCCAATTCCATCAACCATCAACATTCAACCATCAACCGCACCCAACGGCCGCTTCATTTTTCTTCCCCATTCCTCTTCACTCCCTTATCCTTTTGGCACCTTGGAAGGGTGGAGGATCGCTTTCGGCAATTGTCGGGAGAGGAAAGTCCGAACACCGCAGGACACGATGCCGCGTAACTCCGGTTCCACCGGAGATACACTCGGGCAGCTCATTCGCGAGGGTGGGATGACGGAAAGTGCCACAGAAAATATACCGCCACGGCTTCGGCCGGGGTAAGGGTGAAAAGGCGGGGTAAGAGCCCACCGCGCCAAGCGCAAGCGAGGCGGCACGGCAAACCCCATCGGGTGCAAGGCCAAATAGAGGGCACGGGGCGGTCCGCCCCCGAGTCGGAAACGGCTCAAGCCCCGGGTAAGGCTGCAACAGATAAATGATCCTCTCCGCGGGGCAACCCGCGCAGACAAAATTCGGCTTACAGCCCTTCCAAGGTTTTTAAGGCGAGCACGAATGGGATATTTGCCGTCAAACTTCGCAAGAGAAATGCTTATGAACAACATTACAATTTCTAACTTACTCATCGGTGCGCTGGCCTTGAGTACTCTTGGGAGCCCTCCGAGCGATGGCGGACCGAAGCCAGTTCCAACGGCTAAGCCCAGTGTGAACAAAATAATTCACTGCGATATTCAAAGTTGGGCCGGTGTTTGGCAGACCAATTGGGGAGTGATGAAACTGACGTTTAACGATGAATCCTTCAGCGGAAATTACGGGCCATCGAATCACGCCGTGCGCGGGCGGTTTGATCCCAAAACACCCTGCGTGCTACGCGGCGTTTGGCAGCATACCGGAACCCAATCGGCCGGGGGACGATTTACATTTCACCTCACCGGGCCAAAAACATTCAAAGGCAACTGGAGTTCGGGCAATGCCGACCCGGATGTTTCGGGCAGTCCGTGGACCGCAACGCGACCGGCTGCTCGTGAGGTGGCTTTGCCAAAAAATATTACACTCGCTCAGTTGAAGTTGGAGCAGTCTAAGCATCGAGCCAAGTTGAATTCAGAATATCGAAAAGCATGCCGCGAGATGTTGGATACGCAGATTGCCCAAGTGATTGCGTTGCGCAAACAATATGCACAACGCAGAGACAACCAAAAGGCAGCGGATGCAACACGAATGCTGGCGGAGCTGCAGCGGCTCTTAAATTCATTGCCACCAATTGAAAAGAGGATGCCGCCCGAGGAACCCGAGCCCGATGGCCCGGGCCTGATCAAGGATACTAAACTTAAAGCCGCTGTCCGCAAGGCATTGGGCAAGCCGAAGGGAGCCATCACCTCGCGTGATCTCGCTTCACTAAAAAAACTGGAAGCATCGTTTCTGGGCATCACCGACATCAGCGGTTTGGAGCATGCGACTAATTTGACGAGCCTCAACTTGTCGCACAATCCCATCAGCGACATCACTCCGCTCGCGGGATTAACTAAACTGAAACGGTTGTTGCTGTACAAAGTCCGCATTACCGATCTGAAGCCGTTGGCGGATTTGACCAATGTGGAATTCGTCACCTTTTGGGAAACCAACGTGAGCGATCTCACACCATTAACGAGTTGGAAAAAACTGAAATCCATCGAACTTCGCCTCACCAAAGTGACTGATTACACCCCGCTACACGGCCTGTCCAAATTGAAATCCGTCGCAACCAATCGAAGGCTCATCAGCAACGAACAACTCGCCCGCCTCAAGACAGCTCTCCCCAACTGCACACTCGAAATCGAATCGAGAAATCTCCAACGCGAATAGCTCCGGCATCGCAATATTTTTCTTACAAAACTGCCCAAGTCTGCTATTCTCTTTTCGGAGGCAAGAAATGCTGCGCCGTGATTTTTTGAAACTGAGTTTGGGCGGATTGGCTCTGCCGGATTTGCTGGCCCTGCGCGCCCGTGCCGGCGATGGCCCACGCGGGTTTGGCAAAGCCAAGAGCTGCATCGTGCTTTTTTGTTGGGGCGGCATTAGTCATCTGGACACCTTCGATCTCAAGCCCAACGCGCCCTCGAACATCCGCGGCACGTTTAAGGAAATCCCCACCGCCGTGCCCGGCATTCGCATCGGCGAACATCTGCCCGGTTTCGCGCGCACGATGAAGCATTGGGCCATCGTCCGCAGCGCGCATCACAATGCGCCCAGCCATCGCTCCGGCGCGTACTGGAATCTTACCGGTCATCAGCCGCAGAATCTCACTGGCAACTGGCCCGCCTCGCGCGCGGATTGGCCCTCCATCGGCTCGATGATTTGGCAGGCAAACAAAGATAAAGGCCGCCCGCGCAATGCGCTGCCCGGCGCAGTGGCGCTGCCGTACACGATTTATGATGGCGGTGTTTCAAATGGACAGGACGCCGGTTTCCTCGGGATGGGGATGGATCCTGCCGTGTTTCGGCCGCCGGTTAAGGGCTTGAAAATTTACCAAGGCAAATCGCCGTCCTCCGGTCGTATTGACCTCGGCTTGCCCGAGGGCGTGAGTCGACAGCGACTCGGCCAGCGACGAAGTTTGATTCATGGCTTTGGTCAAACGAAAGGCGCGGCCATCAAACAGGAAGCCGAGGCGTTGGCGCGTTCCCGCGAGATGGCGCTTGATATGTTGCTCAACCCCACCGTGCACGCGGCGTTTGATTTGGAAAAAGAACCGCGCGCGCTTCGCGAAAAATACGGGATGCACATCTGCGGCCAAAGCGTGCTCACTGCGCGACGATTGACCGAATCCGGCGTGCCCGTGGCCACCGTCTATTGCGCCGCAGGCGATTTGAACGGCTCGGCCGGTTCCCATTTCGACACGCACGCGGATAATTTTAACAAACTAAAAAACAACATGCTGCCGCCCTTCGACCAAGCCGCCTCGGCGTTGGTGGAAGATTTGCGTGAACGCGGTCGCCTCGATGAAACGCTCATTGTGATGCTCACCGATTTTGGCCGCACACCGCAAATCAACAAAGGAGCCGGTCGCGATCATTTCCCCGGCGTGTACTCAGCCGTCTTTGCTGGTGGCGGCATTCGCGGTGGGCAGGTTTATGGGAAGTCCAACCCCATCGGCTTTGAGCCCGCCGAACTAGCCTGCGGCCCACCCGATTTGCACGCGACGATTTTTCACGCGCTGGGCATCGACCCCGATCATATGATCTACGATGCCGCCGACCGCCCCTTGCCCCTTTGCGATGGCAAACCGCTCCCGTTGTTTTAGTTCACAACCCGTGCTTGCCAAATCATTACGCTATGGCAAACTTGGGTTATGAAAACAATCGCTGCCTTCGCCATTCTCTTCAGCCTCACCACCGGAGCCTTTGCCCAACCTTCTGGCCTTCCTGGTGGTGGCGGTATTCCTGGTGTCATCCCGGGCACTATTCCAACTGCGCCCAAACCGACCATTAAATTGATTCACAAACCCAAGGCAATGGTCGCCTATCGTTTGGAGTTTCTGGTGGCGGATCAGACTTTTTTTGTGAATTCCATTGGCGGCAACTTCGTGCTTAATATGGCGCACACTGCTCCCAGCGGCGAACGTGCCTTTACGATCCAAGGCGAGTTTCTGCCCGGCGAGGGCTTGGCAGCGGGGATGTTGGATTTCAAAGCCACGCTGTTAGAAAGCAATCTCGATGACGGCGCGGAGGGCAACTACACCTGCCAAGGCAGCACTCTCCTCAAAAAAGGCCAAGCCCAACAACTCGCCACGCTCGGCCATCACGTGCTGTCATTGACGGTAAAAGAAGTGCAGGAGAAAAAGTAATTAACGCCGCCCCAACACCGTGGGCGGGCTGGCGTTTCCGCCACGATCAATGGCGGTGAGCGCGATGTACTCGGGAAGGCCGGTGCCGGCGCGCACCACTCCGGCCAATTGGCTGGCGGGTAGCACTTGCGAATGCCATTGGCCTTTCACGCGGATTTGAAACAACCAACGCCGAATGGGTTCGCCCGGAGCAGCGCGCCACGTGAGGATGATTTGGCGGCGGGCGGCGTCCCACTTGGAACCCACTGAAGGCGCTTTGGGCGGGCGGTTGTCCAACCACGGCGAGGCGGGGGGCAGGGCGGGTTGACCATAAGTTCCGCGCTGCAACATTGCGCCGAGGTCGCCGTCGTTTTTCGCCAGCGCGCTCATGTTCCAATGGATATTTCCGGTGACACCGGGATGGCGGCGGGTGAGGTTGATTTGTGAAAGAAATTCTTTCGCCTTCCAGGTTTTTACTTTCGCGGTGTTGATGCCCGGCCACAGGTGGCGGCGTTTGGGATTTTGTTCGTGCCACCATTGCATCAGCACGGGGAAGGCTTGCTCCGTATCGGCGATTTGCCAGTAGAGCTGCGGCGCGCAGTAATCGAGCCAACCTTCGCGGAGCCACAACCGCGCATCGGCGTACAACTCATCGTACGCGTCGAGCCCCTTGATTTGTTTGGGATGCCCCGGACGCCAAATGCCGAATGGGCTGACGCCGAATTTCACCCACGGTTTAACACGATGAACCTCGGTGTTAATCTGGCGGATAAAATTATTGATGTGCATTCGCCGCCAATCGTTGCGCTTCATATTACCGCGAAATTTTTTCCAACTCGCGTCATCGGGAAACGCCGTGCGTTTTGAATCGGGGTACGGATAAAAATAATCGTCAATGTGAATCCCATCCACATCATAGCGCCGCAGCACATCGAGGATCACCCGCAACGAATGCGCGCGCGCGGCAGGCTCGGCGGGGTCCAGCCATTGGAAGCCGTTGTAAGCTTTCACCAATGCGGGTTGCGTGCGGCTGATGTGGTTTACGGCCACAGGGCTTTTGGCACTTTTGTAGCGCGCGCGATAGGGATTGAACCACGCGTGCAATTCCATCCCTTGCCGATGCGCCTCGCTAATGGCAAACGCCAGCGGATCCCACGCGGGCTTCGGCGCGCGGCCCATTTTGCCGGTCAGATATTCGCTCCACGGTTCGAGCTGCGAAACATAAAGCGCATCGCACGCGGGCCGCACTTGAAAGATCACGCAGTTCAGCCGCAACGCCGCCGCGCGCCCAATCAGCGTGCGCAGTTCCCGTTGCTGCTGGGTGGTGGTGAGGTTCGGATGCGAGGGCCAGTCGATATTGTTGACCGTGGCAATCCACGCGCCGCGAAACTCACGTTGCAACGGGGTGACCTTGACGCCCGCAACGGGGCGATAGGAAATGTCCGCTGCCGTCGCTGGCGAATGCCCAAAGCCCAAAGCCCAAATTCCAAGGAATGCACAAGCGCCCAAGTCGCGAAGGTCGCAAAATGGTTTGAGTAGAGTGTTCAGTTTTTTCATTTTGCCTCCAAAGCGCAACACGCCCCGAACATAGTCGGCGAATGCCCAAAACCCAATGACCAAATTCCAGTTCACGGGACATTGGGTTTTGGGATTTCCTTGGGATTTGGATATTGCTCATTGGGCATTCCACCCCCCCTTCCTTGAAAATTGATAATTGAAAAATGATCATTTCCCCCTCACTCTCCGCCCCCCTTGGACTGGTGGACAAACAAAACTTATTTCTGCTGCGCCGTGACCTTGTACGGCATCGCGATGGTGTATTCCGTTTTCCTGTGGCGTAAGGGCTTCCGGCGCGACGACTGGGTGGTGTACGGCATCCTTGCGGCGGGGCTCGTGCTGCACACGGTTGCGATGGTGAAGCGCGGCTTCTCGCTGGACCGCTGCCCCATCACGAATCTTTATGAAGCCACGGCCTTCATTATGTGGACCATTATCGCGGGCTATCTCGTGGCGGGTTTGTGGCAACGCTTCCGCTTCATTGGCGCGTTTGCTTCGCCGCTGTTGTTTGTGCTCGGCGTGTTCGCGTTGTTTCCGGATATGGATCCAGTTTTGCAGCAGGGCGAACACGAATTTTCCGGCGCGTTGAGTAGCCTGCACAAGGCGCTGCTGCTGTTGGCCTTTGGCGGGTTCGGCCTCAGCGCGGTGGGCGCGGCAATGTATCTCACGCAAGAACACGATTTGAAACTGCATCGCTTCCGCGCCATCCTCTCCAAACTGCCGCCTTTGCAACGCCTCGAAGCGGCGATGGCCAAATTGCTTTGGGTGTCCTTCGGCTTGCTCACGGCGGGCCTCATTGCGAGCAGCGCATATTTGCATCAAGCCAAACAAGTGTGGTTCACGACTGACCCCGAAATGCTATGGACGCTTGGCGTTTGGATTTTTTATCTCGTGCTGCTCATCGTGCAAGCGCGTCACGCGCAAGGCGGCAAACGCTTCGCGTGGGGCACGCTCGGCAGTTTCCTGTTTGTGATGCTCACCTTTTGGGGCGTGTACCTGTTGTCGCCGCTCCATCAAACGCCCTCACCGTGATGCCCATCGTTTGCCTCGGCCTCAATCATCGCACCGCGCCGGTTCACGTGCGCGAGCAGTTCGCGTTGGCGGAAGGCAAACTGCCCGAGCTGCTGACGGCGTTGCGCGCGGAAACCAGTGCGGAGGAGGCGGTCATTTTGTCCACGTGCAATCGCGTGGAAATTTATGCGGCCGGCGGTGCCGCGTCCGAAGTGTTGCTGAATGAATTGCGCGCGTTTCTCGTTGGCGAGAGCGAGGTGAACGACGAGGTGTTTTATGAACTGAACGGCGCGGAAGCCGTGGAGCATCTCTTCAAAGTCGCCAGCGGGTTGGACTCAATGGTGCTGGGCGAAACAGAAATCCTCGGCCAACTCAAAGCGGCATATCAACTCGCGCTCGAGCAAAAGGCCACCGGCGGTCGCTTGAATAAATCCTTCCAAAAAGCCTTCAACGCTGCCAAGCAAATCCGCACGGAAACCAACATCCAACGCGGCAGCGTGTCCGTGGCCAATGTGGCAGTGGAGTTGGCGGGAAAAATTTTTGATCAATTGGATGACCGCACCGTGATGGTGATCGGCGCAGGCGACACCAGCGAAAAAACCGCGCGCGCATTATTGAGCCGCGGCGCGCAGAGCGTCATTGTTTCCAATCGCTCACCCGAACGCGCCGAGACGTTGGCCGCTGAGTTGGGCGGCAAGGCGGTGGGTTTTGATAATTGGGAAAACGAGTTCGCCACGATTGATATTATCATCAGCAGCACCAGCGCGCCGCATTATGTTTTGGACCGCAAAAAACTCGAGCCACTGCAAAGCCTTCGCCAACACCGGCCATTGTTGTTGGTGGACATCGCCGTGCCGCGCGACATCGAGCCGGAAGTGAATTTTTTGGAGGACGTCTATCTGTACAACATCGACGACCTCCAAGCTATCGCCGACGATTACCTCCGCCTGCGGGAAGACGAAATCGCCAAGTGCAATTCCATTGTGCGCGCCAAAGCCAAAGAATTACTGGAGGCGCTCAAAGTGCTGCCGGCATCTTGCCGGCAGATCGGAAACGCAACTTCTGCCGGCAAGATGCAGGCAGCACAGAACTAATGCCCGAAGAACCCATCATCATCGCCACGCGCGGCAGCGCGCTCGCCCTTGCCCAAGCGCGTTTGATTTTTGACCAATGCCGTTTGACGTTCCCGCGCTTGAGGTTTGAAATCAAAATCATCAAAACCACCGGCGACAAAAAGCAATCTGCCTCCCTCGCGCAAGCCGGCAAGTCCTTGCCTAAAGGATTGTTCACCAAAGAGCTCGAGGTCGCGCTGGTCAAAGGCAAAGCTGATCTCGCCGTGCACAGCCTCAAAGATTTGCCCACGGAATTGCCCAGCGGACTTTGCCTCGGCGCGGTCGGCAAACGCGAGGACGTGCGCGATGTGCTGATTTATAAAACCGACGGCAGCTTCGATGGCGCGATTCCGCAATTGGATGAAGGCGCGATGGTGGCCACCAGCAGCCCGCGCCGAAAAGCGCAGTTGCTCGCGGCGCGGCCGGATTTGCGCATCGAAGAAATTCGCGGCAATCTCCCCACACGTCTGGAAAAACTGGCCGACACCGATGCGATGGCCGGAACCGTGCTCGCCGCAGCGGGCCTCAACCGACTGGATTTTTCCATCACCGCCGAGGGCGCGCTCGAAGGCGATGCCGTGCCCGATGGCATTCGCGCCGTGGCGTTGGACACCGAACTGATGCTGCCGTGCGTGGGGCAGGGCGCGATTGGAATTGAGATCCGCGCGGACGATGGCCGCATTGAAAAAATTTGTGAGCGGCTCAATCATTTCAATTCACACACCGCCGTGGCCGCCGAGCGCGCTTTCCTGCGCGGGATGGGCGGCGGTTGCAGTTCGCCCGTGGGCGCGGCGGCGACAGTCGATGGAACGCAATTGCGACTGCGCGCGGTTTCGTTTTTGAATGACACCGTGCAGCGCGCCGAACAAACCGGCGATGTGCACGAGCCCGAAGCGTTGGGCGCGGCGGTGGCTGCCGAATTGCGCGGATGAGCGAGTTAGGCAAATTACTCGAGTATCCGTGGCTGCCCATCGGCACTTTTTTTAATGCCATGTGCATTTTCATCGGCGGCGTGGTGGGCCTGCGCTTGAGCCGTCAACTGACCGATGCCACCCAACGGCGCATCCGGAAATTCCTCGCGGTGCTCACCGTGCTTGCCGGTGGTTATATGATTTGCAATGGCCTCTACGGAGGCTGGCACTCGGCGGGAAGTATTTGGAAATTTCTGTTGCTTGGGCTGATCACGTTGCTGGCGATTTCATTTGGAAATTTATTTGGTACGTGGCTGAAGTTGCAGGAGCGAATGGATAAAATTGGTCAAGCGGCCAAGGATCGATTCGCCAAAATGGGCAACGAAGAATCGGCGAGCTTCAGTGACGGCTTTGTGACGTGCACAATTTTGTTTACCGTGGGACCGATGTCACTGCTCGGCGCGGTGGAGGATGGGCTCGGTAAAGTGCCGACGATTCTGATTGTGAAATCGCTAATGGACGGCATCGCCACGCTCTGCTTCGCGCCGCGTTTTGGCGCGGGCGTGTTGCTTTCGATTGTGCCGTTGCTCGCGTATCAAGGCACCATCACATTGTTGGCTTCGAATATGGGATTCATCACCGACGAACCAGCCTTGCTCGCCAGCTTTAATCTCGTGGGCGGTTTGCTGGTGCTCACGATTATGTTGGTGATTTTAGAAGTTCAAAAAGTTCCACTGGCAAACTACTTGCCCGCGTTAGTCATTGGGCCCGCGCTGACTTGGTGGTGGGTGGTTTAGGGTAGGGCGGTTTCTCCGAAACCGCCGTGGCGCGCTCGGAGAGCACGCCCTACCATCACAGCTTAATTTTCGGCACCTGTTGGCTTCACCAATTGTTGGATGCCTTTGGTTACCAAATCTTCGACGTTTGGTTTCCAGCGATCGGCGGGGAGGCCGTAGACGGCCATGGAGCTTTGGCCTTCGTAGCCGCCTTCTTGCAGGACGCGGAAGGTGGGAATGTAGGCCATCACGTCGTTGCAATAACTGGTGACCCACGTGCGGGGGCCGTGTTGTTTTTTGAACTTCAGCGAAAAATCGACGACCACTTCGCCGCCCATCGTGATCCATAGCAAATCGCCGACGCGCCAGCATTGGATGGGGTAGGGGTAGGTTTTTGGGACGTCGTCGTCGGCTTGGAGTTTGAGCATTCGGGCGGCCCAACGGCCGCGATAGTTGGTTTGGTTCTTAGCGGCGGCAGCTAGTGCGGCGGGTTCAGGCAATGCGCCGTACTCGAGCGGGATGGTTTTGATGCGGGTGGTGAGCCTAGGTTCGAGGGGTTGCATTTTTTGCAGGAGCGTTTCCTCGACTGCGGCGGCCAGCATGAGGCCGTAGCGTTCGGCGAGGTGAATTACGCGGCGGGGCAGGGGATTGATGTCCGCGCCGCAGCCGGCACTGAAGAGGGCTAACGCGCCGGGATGGCTTTTCTCCAGCGCGATTTGTGTGAAGCCAGAGTAGTCACCGGAGAATTTCTGGATGCCGAGTGTGGTGCTGTGGCAGGCATACCCGAAAACAACCGACTTGAGTTCCAGCCCTTTGTAAACCGCCAGCACCGGCACGTCGTGATCGATGGGGCCTTTGAGGGCTTGCGCGGCGATGAGTTTGGGTACGTCGCTGTACGGTTTGTTTTCGCGGCGGTTGACGCCAAAGCGCGTGATGCCGATGCCGTGTTTCAGTGTGACCGGTTCCAGGTTTTTTAGTGCTTCGCCGGTGATGCGCACGATTTCATTTTCCAATCGTGCCGAGTATTCCTCGATGCGTTTGATGTGCGCGGCGTTTAGCGGATAGATATCGTAAAGCCCGCCACGCAACACCGGCCCGGTGTGCGTGTGCGAGGCGTTGAGCATAATCTGTTCGGGTTGCAGCTTGTGTTCTTTGGCGAGGCGCGCCTTGAGGTTGGCGTAAATGCTGGCGGTCATCCCGAGTGTGTCGGTGCCGATGATCACTGCGCGGTTGCCCTTGGCATCCTCCAGAGCCAATGCCTTGGCCCAGAGTGGGTGGAGGG
Organism: Verrucomicrobiia bacterium; assembly: GCA_014239365.1. Classification (GTDB taxonomy): domain Bacteria; phylum Verrucomicrobiota; class Verrucomicrobiia; order Limisphaerales; family UBA1100; genus JACNJL01. Next base: position 15,557 of record JAAZZB010000062.1, read on the forward strand.
TTCCTTCGCTGGGCTTGGTGCGGCCGCCATAGCCGGCCATCCAGATTGGTTTCTTGGGCGTGATATCGGCCTTGGCGGTGCCGGCCTTCCATGAGGCAGCCGAAAGGGGCAGGGCAAGACAAAGCAAAAGAATGATACGCAGCGTGTTCATGAGGTGAGAGTAAGTCTAAAAGGTTAATTATCAAGGCTCAAGGAATGATCAATTTCCAAGCTTATTGTTTCCCGTGAAAGTCCTTGAGATCTTGGGCATGGGTTTTAGTGGGTTATAAACTTTGGTGATCATTATAGTATGCTCGCTGAATCGTTCACTGTAGGGTCGCGGCATATGAAACAGATTCTCTTGATGATTGCGGTGGTGGCGTTGGTGGGGTGCGGGAAGAAAGAACCCGTTCAACCCACCGCAACCAATCCCGAAGCGACCAACCCTGAGCCGACCAAAGCTAAGACAATCGCAGGGGTCAAGCTATGGGAATTTGAAACGGGAGGTGCTATTGTGCCCTCCTCCCCCGCCATCGGTTCTGATGGCACCGTTTACGTCGGGTCAGATGACGCCAAGCTCTATGCCATCAATGGCAAGAGTGGGGTCAAATTATGGCAATTTAAAACGGGAGGTTATGTGAACTCCTCCCCCG
>JAAZZB010000051.1 GCA_014239365.1 Verrucomicrobiia bacterium
ACCACGGCTCAGCAGGAGCTTCGCCCTCCCAATATCCAGTTCAAAAAACTTGCAGCCCATCCCCAATCCCGTAGCCTCACGCAATGCCCGCCACATTCATCAACACCCCGCTCGGAAAATTCCGCGCGCAATTCACCGCGCGCGGCCTTGCGCGTTTACAGTTTCCCAAAGCCGCTGCCGACCCCATCGCCGAATCCATCGAGCCGCCAAAAAACTGGCTGCGCCAAACCACCGCCGCGCTCAAAACCATGCTCGCCGGAAAGGCCCCAAAAAACCTGCCGCCTTTCGACCTCTCGACGGGCACCACGTTCCAACAACAAACCTGGCGCGCGCTGCTGCGCATTCCCGCCGGACGCACGCGCGGCTATGGCGAACTCGCCCGCGCCGTGCGTCGCCCCAAAGCCGCCCGCGCCATTGGAGGTGCTTGCGGAGCCAATCCAATTCCAGTGCTCATCCCGTGCCACCGCGTCATCGGCGCCAACGGCAGTCTCACCGGATTTTCAGGAGGCATGGATTGGAAAATCAAACTGTTGAAAATCGAACGCGTCATGCTTTGACATGCCCGCGTGCGATTGTTAGCGTCCCGCCCTTTGCCGGGCATGAATTATAAAGACACCCTCAATTTGCCGAAGACCGGTTTTCCCATGAAAGCCGGCCTCGTGCAGCGCGAGCCCGAACGCCTCGAGCAATGGTACGCCGAGAACATCCACGACCGCATCCGTGCCCGCCACGCCAAGGCCGCCGAATCATTCATCCTCCACGACGGCCCGCCCTTCGCCAATGGCGACGTGCACATCGGCACGGCCCTCAACAAAACGCTCAAGGATTTCATCCTAAAATTCCAAACGATGCGTGGCAAAAATGTGCCGTACGTTCCCGGCTGGGATTGCCACGGACTGCCCATCGAATTCAAAGTGATGCAGGATCTCCGAAAGGAAAATCGGCAGGACGCCACCGCCGCAGAGATCCGCACCGCCTGCGAAGCGTACGCCCTCAAGTACATCGACATCCAACGCGAACAGTTCAAACGCCTCGGCGTCTTCGGCGATTGGGATAATCCCTACCTCACGCTCGACAAAAAATACGAAGCCGAAGAGCTGCGCCTCTTTGCCGATCTCGTCGAAAAAGGCTTCGTCTATCGCGGCAAAAAACCCGTCTACTGGAGCATCCCCTGTCGCACCGCCCTCGCCGAGGCCGAAGTGGAATACGCCGATCACATCAGCCAAAGTGTGTTCGTGAAATTTCCCGTCAATGGTGAAGACAACACGCACCTCCTCATTTGGACCACCACGCCGTGGACGCTTCCCGCCAATCTCGCGGTGGCGTACAACTCGCGGTTCACTTACAAAAAAGTGCGCGTCAATGGCGAGCAATACATCGTCGAAAGCACGCTACTTCCGACCGTTGCCAAAACGTGCGGCTGGGAAAACATCGAGGAAATGCAGTCGCTCAACGGCGATGAAGTTGGCGCGTTGGAATACCGCCATCCGTTCATCGACAAAACCGCCAAGCTTTTTGCCGGCGACAACTTTGTCGAAAACACCACCGGCACCGGCTTCGTCCACGTCGCGCCCGGACACGGCATGGACGATTACCACCTCGGCTGCGCGAATGGCCTGCCGATTTTTTGCCCCGTCGATGACGATGGAAAATTCGCCCACACTGATGACTTGCCCGTGGCCGAACAAATGCCCGCCGCGTTGCTCGGCAAATCCATTCTCGAAAAGAAAGGCAAAAGCGAAGCCAACGAAGCAGTGCTCGAATTGCTCCGCGAGAAATCCGCGCTCGTGCATCAGGAAAATTATACGCACAGCTACCCGCATTGTTGGCGCAGCAAAACGCCCGTCATCTTTCGCGGCATGGATCAATGGTTCATTAACATCGATCACAACGGCTTTCGCCAAACCGCACTGAACGCCATCGACGACGTGAACTGGGTTCCCGACTGGGGCAAAGCCCGCATCCAAGGCGCCGTCGAGTCACGCCCCGATTGGTGCATCAGCCGCCAACGCACGTGGGGCGTGCCCATCCCCGCCTTTTACAATGCCGATGGCGAGCCGCTGCTCGACGCCCGCATCGTCCGCAACACCGCCGACCTCATCGAACAACACGGCTCCAACGTTTGGTTCGAGCGCGACACCACCGAACTCTGGGCCGACGTTCGCCCCGACGATTGGACCGGCGATGCCCCGACCAAAAAATCCACCGACACCCTCGACGTCTGGATCGATTCCGGCTCCAGCTCCCGCGCCGTATTAATGCAGCGCAAGGAACTAACGCGCCCAAGTGCTGCCGGCATCTTGCCGGCAGAAGACAGCCCTGAATCTGCCGGCAAGATGCCGGCAGCACAATGGCGAGCCGACATTTACCTCGAAGGCAGCGACCAACATCGCGGTTGGTTCCAAAGTTCGCTGCTGATCTCCCTCGCCGGCAATGGCGCGCCACCATACAAAACCGTCCTCACTCACGGTTTTATGGTCGATGCCGATCGCGAAAAAATTGCCAAAAGCAATCAAGGCAAAAGCACCAAACCACAAACCAGCGAAGCCTACATCGGCGAGTACGGCGCGGACATCGTGCGCCTGTGGATTGCCTCGCAGGATTTCCGAAACGACATCACCGTCAGCACCGAGCGCATCAAAAAAGTTGCCGAAACCTATCGCAACCTCCGCAACGCCCTGCGCTATCAGCTCAGCAATCTTTACGATTTCGATCCCGCGCAACACACCGTGCCCGATGCCGACCTCACCGGCCTCGACCGCTGGATGCTCGATCAATTCAGCACGATGCAACACGACGTCTCCGCCGCTTACGAGCGCTTCGAGTACCACGTCGTTTACCAACGCATCAGCCAGTTTGCGTCCGTAGAACTCTCCGCTATCTATCACGACTGCATCAAAGACCGCCTCTACGCCGACGCCGCCAATGCCCCCAGCCGCCGCGCCGCACAAACTACGCTGCACCGACTCGCCACCGGCCTCACTCGAATGCTCGCGCCCATCTGCGTCTTCACCGCCGAAGAAGCGTGGGGATTTCTGCCGGGCAATAATGTAGATTCCATCCACCTTGCCGATTGGCCCGCTGAACATTTTGAAATGCCCGCCGAAGAAAAAACAGTGTGGCAAACCCTCTTCGCCCACCGCGAACCCGCCCTCGCCGAATTAGAAAAAGCCCGCCAGGAAAAACAAATCGGCAAAGCCCTCGAAGCCCGCGTCACCCTCACGGCCCCCGATCTCGCCACCGCCCAAGCCCACGCCGAACCCCTGCGCGAGCTCATCAACATTTCCCAACTCGAATTGGTCGAAGACAAATCCGCCGAAGCCGCAACTTACACCGTCACCAAAGCCCACGGCGAAAAATGCACCCGCTGCTGGCGCTGGGAAGAAACCGTCGGTCAACACGAAGCGCACCCGGAATGCTGCACGAGGTGCGTGGATGCTGTGTCTTAAGAACCATTCACAAACTCAATTGGAATCTTTACTTTGAGCGGGTTGGCGAATGACCATTTGCTACCAGAATATTCCACTGTGGCTTCAGCCGACGCTTGGCTGATTCTTTTCGAAAGGCTCAAGTACTGTGTTGAAACCAAACAAAGGTACAACAACATCAAGCCTACGCCCCCGTAGCTCACTGCGCTTTGGTTGAAAAGGTAACCCGCGCCAATGATCAGGAGAATCGCATATAACAGATACACGAAGCCCGTTCGAAATTCGTAGACCACAAATTCATCGGATGCTTCGATTTGCCGGTACGGCTTGAATAGATCCATTCAACAACTTACACCTTAAGTTCCCAACCCTTCCGATATTCACGCCCCCAGTATTTTTTTACGGCGTCTTCGTTGCCGATTATTTTTCCGGTCTTGGTGTTTACGTCGATCGCGCCGCCGGTGCGGTGGGCGATGTTGCCGAGGTGGGTTAGGCGGGTGCTGATTTGGGCGTCGGCAATTTCTGAGTTCAATGGTTCGTCGGTGCGGATGGCGTTGAGGAAATTGCCGAAGTGAAAGCCGTCGTCCCATTTGCCGACGTTGGCTTTCACTTCCTTGCCGGCTTTGTCGAATTGCTTGTAGCCGGCGCCGTGGATTTCAAGTTGGCCGGTGTCGCCATAAAACGTCACGAACGAATGCGGCTCGGGCTTGCGGCGGTGGCAACTGCTTTGGTCCCAACTGATGCCCACGTTGCCGTAATCGTAAACGGCATACGCGGTGTCGGGCGTTTCCTGATCGTCATCAAAATGATACCGGCCGCCGCCCATCGTCACGCGCTTCGGGTAATCCACTTCCAACCCCCAGCGCGCCACGTCCAAAAAGTGCGGCCCGTTGTTTTGCATTTCGCCGCCGCCATAGTGCCAGTGCCAATGCCAGTTATAATGCACGAGGTTGTCCTTGTACGGCTGCTCGGGGCACGGGCCTTGCCAGCGTTCCCAGCCTTGTTTGCCGAGCCACGCCGGTACGTCCACAAACTTTCCTTTGCCGATACTGCCGCGTGAGCCGTTATAATAGCAGCGCGCGTACAGCGGCTTGCCAATCTCGCCGGTTTTCACGCGCTCGACGCCCTCGATGATGCCCGGCTGGCTGCGCCGTTGGTTGCCCATCTGCACTTTCTTTTTGTACTTGCGCGACGCGGCCACAATCAACTCCGCCTCGCGACTGTTCTGGCTGCCGGGTTTTTCCACGTACACGTGCTTGCCCGCTTCCATCGCGAGAATTGCCATTGTGGTATGCCAAAAATTCGGTGCGGCAATTGAAACCACATCAATGGATTTATCATCCAAAATGCGCCGGAAATCATCGATGCCCTGCGGCGCTTTCGTTTGCGGCACTTTCGCCAACGGCCCCTTCGCCCGATTCATCCCACTGGCGATGCGCCGCGAATCCACATCGCACAAATACCCCACCTCGCAATTCGACGCCTCAATATATTTCATCACGTGCCCCATCCCGCGACTGAGCCCGATGACGCCCACGGTAATTTTCTTTTGCGAATCCTGCGCGCGAAGGATGGAGGGAAAGGCAACCGCCGCAGCCGCCGAGGCCGCAGTAGTGCCAACGAATTGACGACGTGATAAATGTGTTTTCATAAGCCGGTTTGCAGAAAGCAAAAGGCTACGCCACACGGCGGAATTGGCAAGGGAAAGCGTGAATTAAATCGTGCCTTTTTTGATCAAGGCGCGGCCATATTCGCGGTTCATTCGGGCAATGAAATCGAGGGAGATTTCCTTGGGACACACTGCTTCGCACGCGCCGGTGACGGTGCAGTTGCCGAAGCCTTCGTCGTCCATTTGCTTGACCATCGCCAACGCACGACGTTCGCGCTCGGGTTGTCCTTGCGGCACGAGGCTGAGATGGGAAATTTTCGCGGCGACAAAAAGCATCGCGCTGGCGTTTTTGCAGGCCGCCACGCACGCGCCGCAGCCGATGCATTGCGCGGCATCCATCGCGAGGTCGGATTCATCCTTGGGCACGGCGATGGCATTGGCGTCGGGCACGCTGCCGGTGCGCACGCTGATGAAGCCGCCTTTTTGCTGAATGCGATCGAACGCCGTGCGGTCCACCACCAAATCGCGATGTACCGGAAACGCCGTGGCGCGCCAAGGCTCAATGGTGATCGTCATGCCATCGCTAAAATGCCGCATATGCAACTGACACGCCGTGGTGCCTTTCTGCCCGCCGTGCGCCGTGCCATTGATGACCATCGAGCACGTGCCGCAAATGCCTTCGCGGCAATCAGAATCGAAGGCGATCGGTTCTTTGCCGGTTCCCATGAGCCCTTCGTTGACCACATCGAGCATTTCCAAAAACGACATGTCGGGACTGATGTCGCGCGCTTCGTATTCTTCGAAGCGGCCGTGATCGTCCGCGTTGTCTTGGCGCCAAACTTTTAAGGTGAGATTCATCACTTGTAACTCCGTTGCGTCATCTTCACTTCTTCGTATTCAAGATTCTCCTTGTGAAGCTCAGGCGCTTGATCGGCTCCCTTGTATTCCCACGCGCCGACGAAGGAGAAATGTTCATCGTCGCGTTTGGCTTCGCCTTCGGGGGTTTGGTGTTCCTCGCGGAAATGTCCGCCGCAGGATTCTTCACGTTGCAGCGCGTCGCGACACATCAATTCGCCAAACTCCAGAAAATCCGCCACGCGCCCGGCGTGCTCAAGGCTTTGATTAAGCGAACCATTTTCGCCGGGCACATTGAGATTCTCCCAAAATTCCGCGCGCAACTCGGGAATCTTTTTAATGGCCTCTTCCAGCCCCGCTTTGTTGCGCGCCATCCCGCACTTATCCCACATAATTTGGCCAAGCTCACGATGAAATGAGGTCGGCGTGCGTTTGCCTTTAATGGACAGCATTTGATCAATCTGCCCACGCACTTTTTCTTCCGCACCGGCAAACTCGCTACCATCGGCGCTGGGCCGACCGTCCGGCCCCACCTCTGCGAGGTATTGGCCAATGGTGTACGGCAGCACAAAATATCCATCCGCCAAGCCCTGCATCAACGCGCTCGCGCCCAAACGGTTTGCCCCGTGATCGGAAAAATTTGCCTCACCCACCACGTACAAACCGGGCACGTTGCTCATCAAATTGTAATCCACCCACAGCCCGCCCATCGTATAATGCACAGCGGGGAAAATGGTCATCGGATTTTTGTACGCGTTGCTGCCGGTAATTTTTTCGTACATATCGAAAAGGTTTCCGTACCGCTCGCGCACCGCGGACTCGCCCAATCGGCCGATAGCATCTTCAAAATCCAAATACACGCCCAACCCAGAACCCACCACGCCACGGCCGTCGTCGCACGCTTCCTTTGCGTTCCGCGACGCCACATCGCGTGGCACGAGATTGCCGAAGCTGGGGTACTTGCGTTCGAGATAATAATCGCGATCGGCATCCGCCACATCGCTCGCCTTCAGCTCACCGCTGCGAATTTGTTCCGCAACCACCTGACTTTTTGGCACCCACACGCGGCCATCGTTCCGGAGCGATTCGCTCATCAACGTGAGCTTGCTCTGATGCTCGCCGCTCACCGGAATGCAAGTGGGATGAATCTGCGTGTAACACGGATTAGCAAACGCCGCGCCGTGCTTGTACGCGCGGAACGCCGCCGTGACATTGCAGCCCATCGCGTTGGTGGAAAGGAAAAATGCGTTGCCGTAGCCGCCGGTGGCGAGCACCACCGCGTGCGCGGAGTGGCGGCTGATTTCGCCGGTCACCATATCGCGCACCACGATCCCCTTCGCGTGGCCATCCACCAAAACCACATCGAGCATTTCTGTGCGCGGAAACATCTGCACTTTGCCGAGGCCAATTTGCCGACTCAACGACGAGTACGCGCCGAGCAATAATTGCTGCCCCGTCTGGCCGCGTGCATAAAAAGTTCGGCTCACCTGCGCACCGCCAAAAGAACGATTGGCCAACAACCCGCCGTACTCGCGCGCGAAGGGCACGCCTTGCGCCGCGCATTGATCAATGATGTTTACACTCACTTGCGCCAGCCGATGCACGTTAGCCTCGCGCGAGCGGTAGTCGCCGCCTTTCACGGTATCGTAAAAAAGCCGATGCACGCTGTCGCCGTCGTTCTGATAATTCTTGGCCGCGTTGATGCCTCCCTGCGCGGCGATGGAATGCGCGCGCCGCGGGCTATCCTGAAAACAAAAACACTTCACGTTATAGCCCAACTCCGCCAACGTGGCCGCCGCCGAAGCGCCCGCCAAGCCGCTACCCACCACGATGACCTCGTACTTCCGCTTGTTCGCGGGGTTCACCAGCTTCAAGTCAAACTGATGCTTATCCCATTTCTGGGCCATCGGGCCGGACGGAATTTTGGCGTCGAGATTCATCCTATTTAATAAAGCCCGCGAGCACGCTCACGGGGATGGAAATGTAACCCAAGAAAATCAGCACCGATGAGCCCACCGCAAATCGATCCATCCACGGCGCGAGATTTTTATTTTTAAATCCAAGCGACTGAAACATCGCACTCAAGCCGTGGCTCAAATGAACACAAAGCAACCCTACCGCCACCACATAAAAAACCGAAACCGCCGGCACTTTGAAACCGGAGACAATCATCCTGAAAACATCCGCGTGATCTTTGCCCTCTTCGCCCCCCTCCAACGGGGTGGTGAAATCGGCCGTCACATAAAACGATTCGAAATCCGCGCCCGCGCCGTTGATCTGCGGCACCTTCCACGTGTAATGCGCCAAATGATAAAACGCGAACGCCGCAATAATCAGCCCGCTAAAAATCATCGTGCGCGCGGCAAACTTCGCCACAATGTCATCGCGCCGATGCGCGTCCACCGGCTCCGCAGCCGCCTCGTATTCCACCGTGCGCGCCTCGCGATTTTCTGAAGTCAATTTCAGGGCCGACCAAATATGCAGCCCCACCATCCCGAGCAATCCAATCCGCGCCACCCACAGCAACGGCCCCAACGCGTGCAGCTTCGCAGCGTACTCATTGATCGCCGCCGGTCCCGCGAACACCAGCAAGTTGCCCAGCATATGCATCACCACAAACCCAAACAGACCCGCGCCCGTGATGGCCATAAGATACTTACGCCCCAGCGACGTTTTGAAAATGCCCGTGATGTAATCCATCCGCTGCGCAAAGGTATCGTACAGACCCCGCCCGCCGTCAATGGAATTGCGGCTCCAAAGTGCTGCCGGCATCTTGCCGGCAGAAGTTGCGCCTCCGATCTGCCGGCAGCAAAAAATTTCAACAATCCCATAGAGCTTTCACTGTTCATGTCCTCGGATCAATACTCCGAAAAAAAAGTTGACAAATATTGCACAATCTCATTTTCTCCGTATATGAAGAGTCTCGCCCACACTCGCATCTGCATCTCCGCCTTCATTGGTTTCATCCAAATTTGCCTTGGAGCTCACTCATCAGATCCATTGGATAGAAAGCACAATGATCTCATTGAAGAAAGTATGTTCCCCTCTATCCTCAACTTGTACAATGAGGAACTATACGTTCCATTAAATGCTGGCTTTGAATTTCCGAGTATTGAAAACAGCGACCCATTGGGCGAAAGTGAATATGAAACCATACCCATGGCAGGACAATATTTGCCCGAGAATCCTTTTGCCGAACCATACTTCACGTGCATCAAGATTGCCAGAATGGTGGAAGCCTACTGGACAACTCAGCCAATGCCACCCACAGATGGCAAACTGCCGATCGGTGCACTCTCCACCAATCCGTACCAACTTGATCCAGAATTGTTTTTTTTAGGATCGCACTACTTCGAATGGGTAGAGAAAAACTTCACCTCTCCAATCGATATCTACTGCCTACAACGAGTCATCCTAGACTGGCAAATCGGCGAGACACCCATTCTGCACAGAGCCGAACCCGCTAAATGCGCACCAACCTTTACCGTGCCGCTGGACATAATGCCTAAATTATGGGAATCATGGGAAAAATCTTTTCTGACTGAAAAATTAACGGACGCGGGCGGCATAGTTCATGAACGCGGCGCTTCAATAATTCGCACTAATGATAAAAAAGCACTGGTAAAATCCAAGATCGTAAAAGGCGGCAAAGATTTTATTGACCATGGAAAATACACCAAACCCAAGGCAAATGAAATCCATGTTGGAAGCTACCACACGCACCCATACACCAATCAAGAGAATTCAATAAGAACATATGGCTCCTTTCCATCAACGAGTGATCTGGTTTATTTTCTTAACCTCCAAAACAACCATCAAAATGATGGCTTAAACAATACCAGATTTAGCTACGAGATTGTTTTTTCTCCGCCAAGAATTTCAGCAATCACAATTCGGAATGATGCAAATTTTGAAAAATTAGACAAGATGTTCTTTAAGCAAATGGATACCAGAGCTAATGACTTAATGAAACATTTTTCTAGTGTTTACATCAGTGAGACAAACGTGCTTAAAGCCGCCGTTCATACACTGGCGAATGAATACAAACTTTGCGTTTATTCACATACATACGCGCATGTATTAAAAACTGGCCCGCGAGCCGGCGAAAAGTGGGGTGATTTTATGAAGAAACATGGATTTGATCCAAATGTCAATTTCGATGCCGCCGTATGGAAAGCAACTAATAAAATTCTCCCAGGACTTAAAGACCCCCCGCTGGGGCCACGCCCACTTGTTATCATACCTCCAAAATCTTTTTATTTCAAAAATAACAGTGTAAGCAAGACAAAAATCAATATATTACATGAGCTCACAATGCCCCCGCCGCCAAAGAAATAGTATTAGAATGTACGTAATACTCTTTCCCGCAATGCTTGTTTTGTCAGCCTGCTCTTTCAATGCAGATTGCAAACAGGCGCCTCCAATTAGTTACATTTCAAAGATTTACACACAATCTAAAAGGGAATTTTCATTAACAAGACGCGCACAAATTTGCGACACATTTAACCCGCATCTTGTTTCCAGGAGTGATTTACTAAATTTCATTTGTTCAGGGCAAGATTGCCGCTTCTTCTTTTACACCAGTGATTATCTTATGAATTCCCGGATTCATGTCTCGAGGATTTCAGATTTCAAAGAAAAAAGAACAACATCGAGCGCGTTAATTCCGGGCCCTGACCACCCATTTTTGACCGGGTTATTTATTTACCATTATTCCGAAGATTGGAGATTTGGGGAAAATGATCTTAACACATTCAGGTTAAAGTTGTTGTGGAGGTTGGGCGAGGCTAAGAAGTTAAATAAATCAATCGCGTTGGCGTTAATGCCTCATATGAATTCTCTGCTAGAGTATTCTTTTTTGATCCATTTAAGCCAATCGCAGCAACTTGGAATTGAGGCCCATTTAATCCAGGCAATCACCAGATATTTGGATCAAACTCCTTCACATGCCACTCCTGGAAATATTTATATATTTAAGTTTTTATCAAAACACATTGACCTCACAAATCATTGGCTTCAAAACAGGCTGAAAAACCACGGTTGCCCGTGGGCATTGCAAATACTCTGTGATCTTGATGTGGATTTGGCATTTAAAATTTTCAGCTCTGAAAGCGGCCTGCGGTGGCGATCAGCCATTTGGCGAGGTTCATCAAGAGCTGCATTTTATTGGGCGCGCAGCTTGTTTTATTCTTATGTTGGTCAATCCAAACAGATCGAATACATTTTTAAAATTGAAACATTGCAACGTCTAAGGAAGGCAGATTCTGTAATTAAATCATTGGAAAACTCCGAAGGATTTGATGCGGAAGGCCTACGAGCAAATTTATATGAATTGACTCTTGCGCCAATTGTAGAGCCATTTATACCAAGTCGATATCCGTCTGATTTGCCTTTGAGGGCCTTGCAAAAACGCTTGCATCTACTGGAGCAGATATCTGACCACCAACATGCAGGCGTCTTGGCTCCTAGATTAAACAAAATAATCCTATCGCTCAATGGTCACATAAAAATAAAATCGGATAGACTGCCTGAGCGATGACAGTGTTTACTCCTGACTCTGAGCCTTTCGGCCAATCTTAAGTGCACTCCGATCGGGTTTGGTTAATGCCTCTTCGCGTTTAGCAACTTGGATTTCCAAGAGACCGTCCTTGAAGCTGGCCGCCACGCTCGCGGCGTCCACATCATCCGGCAGCGTGAAGCTGCGAGTGAACGTGCCGTGCGAGCGTTCCACGCGATGGAAGGTTTTGGTTTCCACGCGACGCTCCAAATCGCGCTCGCCGGATAAGGTCAACACGCCATTCTCCACCGTCACCTTTACTTTCTCTTTGCTCAACCTCGGCAGCTCGGCGCGGATGGTGTACGCTTCGGCCGATTCCTCGATGTCCACCACCGGCGACCACGCCACCGATTGCAAGCCCTCCCCGCCCAGCACCGACGCCAGCCGACCGTGAAACAATTCGTCCATTTCGTGGATGGGATTCCAGATGCTCAATGTGCTCATATTCGTACCTTTCAGGCGGTGTTAAAAAATGGCCGCAAAGTCCCGCCAATTGGCCTTGCTACCGATTAAAGACTGAAAAAACCCAATCTTTCACCTGTTAACAACAAGAACCGTGCCATCCACCCAAAAACTTAAATTCACGAAAAAACCCCACAAAATCACAATTATTGCGTTGTTGATAATGTTAATAACGTGTGAATTAGGGATATTTTGGCACAATTGTGACTGCGCCGTTTTGGCGCTTCGCTACAGCAAGTCGCTCAGGGAAGGAATGCTGTGGCCGATGGGTTCGGCGCTGTCGCGGCAGAGCCAGCGGGACTGGAATCCGGCGGCTTGCGCGCCGTGGTGATCTTCGTTTTCGCTATCGCCCACGTGCAGAATTTCCGCGGGCGGAAGCTGCAATGCATCGGCGGCGGCTTGGAAAATTTCCGGCGCGGGCTTGGTGTGCCCCACCTCGGCAGAAACTAGAATGGCTTCAAACTCGTTCGCAAGCTCCAGAGATTCCAGCAAAGGACTCAAGCGATCGTCCCAATTTGAAATCACGGCCATCCGCGTGCCGCGTTTGCGCAGCGAGGCAATTGTCGGCAACACGTCATCAAAAACGCGCCACGGCTTGGGCGTGCCGAAGTCGTGATAAATCTCATCAAAAAAACTTTGGCTCGGCAACGTGGTCGTAAGACCAGCGAACGTTTCATCCACCAACGCAGCCCAACCGTTTTTTGTGTATTCAAAATCCCCGCGCTGCCGCCACGCCTCGACAAAGCGTTGGGTGATTTCTTTGGGCGCGACATCCACGCCGTGGCGCGCGGCGACTTCGGCGTAGGCGTGCCCCACCGAAGGCCACGGCTCAATGAGCGTGCCGCCGATATCAAACGTTATGGCTGCGACATTTTCCATTCGTTCAAATCTTTTTCCGCCACCGCCGCCGCGAGGCCCAGCAATTCCATTGCCTCACCCAATAAATAAATGGAACCGGTGATGACGACGAAGTCATCTTTTGCAACAGCGACAAGACCTTCTTTCAAAGATTCCGCAGCGATGACTTCGCAATCGTTTTGCTGCCGACACGCTTCGGCTAACTCATCCGGCGACAAAGTGCGTTCGCTGCTGACGGGAACACAAACGATGCGCGCCGCGAGCGGTGCAAGAATGCCGACCATCCGTTCCCAATTTTTATCGGCCAACACGCCGAGCATCAGCGTGGGCCGCTGCCCCGAATGCAGCTCGGCCAAGACGGCGCGTAATGCCTCGGCACTGGCGGGGTTGTGGACGGCGTCGAGCAGTAGCTTGCGTCCATCGCGTTCGAACACTTGCCCGCGAGCGGGCCAATGAGCGTTGGCGAGGGCGGTTTTGATGGAATCATTTTTTACCGGCAAAGTATTTTGCAATGCCTCGACGGTGGCGGCGGCTAGGGCAGCGTTTTGGCGTTGGTGTTTTCCGGCGAGGGCGGTGGGGTGTTCGGCGTCCACAAACGTGATGGGGCCCGTTTGCTCGAGCACGGATTGTGCCTCGGGCGATTGCGGCGCGCTAAAGGCGGGAATTCCTTTTTTGAGAATGCCGGCTTTTTCGGCGGCGATTTGGGCGAGGGTTTCGCCGAGGTATTGTTGATGGTCCAGCGCGATGGGGGTAATGACGCTGGCGATAGGGGTCACGATGTTGGTGGCATCGAGCCTTCCGCCGAGGCCGGTTTCGAGCAGGACGATGTCGCATTGTTCGCGCGCGAAATGTTCGAGGGCCATCACGGTGATGACTTCAAAAAACGTGGGCGGTTGGTCGGCGGGGAATTGGCGGAGCAATGCCTGAACACACTCAGTGAGGCGCACGACTTCCGATTCGGCGATGGGTTCGCGGTTCACCTGAATGCGTTCGCGGAAGCTGACGAGGTGCGGTGAAGTGTACAGGCCGGTTTTATATCCGGCAGTGCGGTAAATGCTTTCGAGCATCGCGCACACGGAACCTTTGCCGTTGGTGCCGGCGACGTGAATGATTTTTAGCGATTGATGCGGATTGCCCGCGAGCGTGGCGAGTTTGCGCGGATTTTCTAATCCGAGCTTGGAGCCGAGCAAGCGCAGCTCGTACAGCCAATCGATGGCTTCGGGATAAGTCATTACACATGGGCGGACTCGCAAGCTCGTCCCTCCATTGAGGCGTTGTTTTCTGGAGGGACGAGTCTGCGAGTCCGCATCGTTGGCCTCCAATTCGGGATGCTGTTACTGCCCCTCGGCGTGTTCGTGGGCGGCTTTGATGAAGCCGGCGAAGAGGGGGTGGGCTTGAATGGGTTTGCTGCGGAATTCGGGGTGGGCCTGCGTGGCGATGAAATAGGGGTGGTTCTTTAGCTCAATGAGTTCGACGAGGTTGCCGTCGGGGGAAGTGCCACTGAATGCGAAATCTTTGGCTTCGAATTGTTCACGATAAGCGTTGTTGAATTCGTAGCGGTGGCGATGGCGTTCGCTGATGTCTTCGGTGCCGTAAAGTTCGGCTGCTTTGCTGTCAGCGGTAAGTTTGCAGGCTTCGGCGCCGAGGCGCATTGTGCCGCCCATTTCGGTGACGTTTTGCTGTTCATCGAGCAGGGCGATGATGGGGTGCGGCGTTTTGGGATCGAACTCCGCGGAGTGCGCGTCTTCTAAGCCCAACGCGTTGCGGGCGAATTCGATGCAGGCGATTTGCATTCCGAGGCAAAGGCCGAGGTAAGGGACGTTGTTTTCGCGGGCGTATTTTGCGGCGAGCACTTTGCCTTCCACGCCGCGTTCGCCAAAGCCGCCGGGGACGAGCACGCCGGAAAGTCCTTCAAGATGTGAGAGCCCGCCGTTCTTTTCGATGTCCTCGGAATCGACGCGCACGATTTCCACCGCACAATCATTGGCACCGCCGGCGTGGGTGACGGCTTCGTAAACGCTTTTATATGCGTCCTGCAAATCGATGTACTTGCCGATGACACCGATTTTGACTTTGTGCTTCGGCTTGATGATGCGATCGATAACTGATTCCCAGCGGCTCATATCCGCGGGCGGTGTTTCGATATCCAAATATTCGCAGACGAGCTCGTCCATTTTTTCGCGCTGCAGCATCAGCGGCACTTCGTAAATGGAATGATCCACATCGATTTCCTCAATCACCGCCTCAACGGGCACGTTGCAAAAGAGGGAAATTTTTTGGCGCAGTTCATCGTTGAGTGGTTTCTCGGTGCGACACACGAGGATGTCCGGCGCGATACCGATCTCGCGCAGCTTGGCGACCGATTGCTGCGTGGGTTTGGTCTTTAATTCGCCGGCGGCTTTGATGAAGGGCACGTAAGTGACGTGCACAAAAATCGTGTTGCCTCGGCCATTCTCCAGCGCGAATTCGCGGATGGCTTCGAGGAACGGCAAGCCTTCAATGTCGCCGGTGGTGCCGCCGATCTCAGTGATGATGACATCCGCTCCGCTTTGCTCGGCCACAGCGTGTACACGGTTTTTGATTTCATCGGTCACGTGCGGAATCACCTGCACAGTTTTGCCGAGATAATCGCCGCGCCGTTCCTTTTCCAAAACCGTTTGGTACACGCGCCCGCTGGTGAGGTTATTGAATTGCGTGAGTTCGGAATTGGTGAACCGCTCGTAATGGCCAAGATCAAGATCCGTCTCCGCGCCGTCATCGAGCACATAAACCTCGCCGTGCTGGAACGGGCTCATCGTGCCGGGGTCGACATTGAGATAGGGATCAAACTTTTGCAGCGCCACCTTGAGGCCGCGGCTCTCGAGCAACGTGCCGAGGGAGGCAGCGGTGAGGCCCTTGCCCAAGGAACTCACCACGCCACCTGTCAAAAAAATAAATTTCATTCGTTCAATTTTGCCTGCTTTGCCAATAATGCCTCGACCCGCTGCACATCCTCCGGCACGTCCACGCCGATGGCGTCATAATCCACCTTGCACACAGCGATGGCAATGTCGTTTTCCAGCGCGCGAAGCTGCTCCAATCGCTCGGCTAGTTCCAATGGCGAGGGCGTGAAACTCACCAGTCGCTGCAACGTTTCGCATCGGTAACCGTAAATGCCCAAGTGTTTCAAAAACGGGAAGGCCGACAACTGTTGGCTGGGGCTTTCCTCGGACAAATCGCGCAGGAACGGAATCGTCCGGCGCGAGAAATATAGTGCGCGACCGGTGGCACTGACAACGACTTTCACCGCATTGGGGTCCGCCAACTCGGAAATGTTGTTCACAGCCGAGGCGGCAGTGGTCATTTCGGCGGCGTTCAGTGCGCTTGCCACCGAGTCGATCACCGGCGGCGCGATGAGCGGTTCGTCACCTTGCACATTAACGACCGCATCGCAATCCAACCGCGCAGCCACTTCCGCAATGCGATCGGTGCCGGTGGAATGATCGGCGCGCGTCATCTCCACCGCACAAAACTCGGCCGCCACTTTCGCGATGCGTTCATCGTCCGTCGCTACAATCACATCCGCCAACGCCGTTGCCTCACGACAACGCTCCACCACGTGCTGAATCAAAGGCTTGCCCGCAATCAAATGCAGCGGCTTGCCCGGAAACCGAGTGGAAGCATATCGCGCAGGAATGATGCCGATGGTTTTCATTAGTCGTTGTCGTTCAAAATCCAATCGGCCGCCGCGCCGATGTCGTCCACGATGGCGGCGGGGGCCACGGTGGTGGGGTCGGATGTTTCCAGTTCCGCGCCGTAGCCGGTGCGGACGAGGATGCTTTTTTTGACGCCGGCATTCCAGCCGCATTGGAGGTCGGCGGTTTTGTCGCCAACCATATAGCTTTGGGCGAGGTTGATGCCAAATTCGGCGGCGGCGTCCTGCAAAAATTTCGGGCTCGGCTTGCGCCCCGGGCTTTCGTCCTCGGGCGATTCGGGTGCAAAATAAATTTTCTCAAACCGCACGCCATCGGCCGAAAGCACCTCAACCATTTTTGTGTTCACCGCATGCATATCCGACTCTTGATAATAACCGCGGCCAATACCGGATTGATTGGTGACGATGAAAAGCACAAAGCCCGCGTCCATCAACCGCCGCAGCGCGGGGCCGGTGCCGGGGATGATTTCCAGTTGATCGGGGTCGTGGAGATAATGCCGCTCGATGTTGAGCGTGCCATCGCGGTCGAGAAAAACTGCGCGCTTCATCAGCCGAGGGCGCGTGGGTTAAGCATAAAAGCTCCCGCTCAGTTCGCGCGGCGTGACTACCGCCGTGCCCATCTTGCCGACGACTACTACGGCGGCGTGGTTTGAAAATACCGCCGCCTCGGCGGGCGATGCGCCGGCAGCGATGGCGAGGGTGAAGCTGGCGATGACCGTGTCGCCCGCGCCGGAGACATCGTAAATTTCCTGTGCCACGGTGGGAATGAGCGTGGGCTTTTCGCCGCGCGGGCAAAGTAACATCCCGTGTTCGCTAAGGGTGACGAGCATGATCGCCGGTTCGAATTCTTCCTGCACGGCGGCGACCGCTGCATTGAGGCTGGCCTCGGTGGCTTCATCGGGCAAACCGGCGAGTGCGAAAAGCTCGCCGCGATTGGGCGTGATGAGCGACATGCCGGCGAGGGCGAGCTGATGCGCGGGCTTGGGATCGAAGCTCAGCCAAATGCCGCGCGGCTTGCACAGTTCGCGCAAGCCATCGAGCAGTTCCTGCGTGACCGCGCCTTTGCTGTAATCACAAATGATCACCGCGTGTGTGGTGTCCAGCTCCGCTTCAATCGCGCCGAGTAAGCGCTTGGTCACGCGTGGTTCGGCGGCGTCATTCGTTTCGCGATCCACGCGTAGCATTTGTTGTTGATGCGCTATCACGCGCGTCTTGCGCGTCGTCATCCGCGAGGCGGAGGCAATCAAGCCGCTGCTGTCCACGCTGTCTTCCTTCAACAATTGCTTGAGCATTTTCGCGCCGTCATCTTTGCCCACAAGGCCATACAAACCCACATCCGCGCCGAGCGCCGTAAGGTTGCGCGCCACATTAGCCGCGCCGCCGGGCATATACGACTCGCTTTGAAACTCCACCACCGGCACCGGCGCTTCCGGCGAGATACGCTTCACGCGCCCCCACAGAAACTGATCCAGCATCACATCGCCCACCACCAGTACCCGACTCTTCGTCGCCGCCCGCAGCAAGCCCTTCACGCGTTTTACGGTTACACTCATTTCACTTCAAAAATCACAAACTGACCTGCCGATAAATCGTCAAAACACCGCCGAAGGTCAACCCCACTCTGTGCCCTGTCTGGCTTTTTATTATTTTTAAGAATTCTCTGACTCCAAAAACCCCGTCAACGGGCTCGTTGCATTGGCTGATTCGCTCGTCTCGCCGAGGCCGATTTCGTAGGCCATTCGGCCTGCTTCGGTGGCTTTGGCAAAGGCCTCAGCCATTCGGCAGGGATCGTCGTTGACGGCGATGGCGGTGTTCACCAGCACCGCGTCCGCGCCGAGTTCCATTGCCTCGGCGGCGTGACTGGGCGCGCCGAGGCCGGCATCAACCACGACCGGCACGGTGGCTTGGTCGATGATGATACGGATTTGGTCGCGCGTTTGCACGCCGCCATTGCTGCCGATGGGCGCGCCCAGCGGCATCACCGTGGCACAGCCGACTTCCTGCAAACGTTTGGCGATGACGGGGTCGGCGTTTATATAAGGCAAAACCGTGAACCCCTCGCGCACAAGCTGCTCCGCCGCCGCGAGTGTCTCCACGGGATCGGGCAGCAAATAGCGTGGGTCGGGATGAATCTCCAGCTTCACCCATTTGGGCAAACCCGCCGCAGCCGCAAGCCGCGCCAGCCGCACCGCTTCATCCGCGTTCATCGCGCCGCTCGTATTGGGCAGCAGCAAAAATTTCTCGGAGTCAATGAATTCCAGAATATTGGCAAAAGGATCATTCTCCCCACTCAAGTCCGCCCGCCGCAGAGCGACGGTCACCATCTCCGCCCCGCTCGCCTCCAACGCCGCCCGCATCAATTCCGGCGACGCAAACTTCCCCGTCCCCAAAATCAGGCGCGAGGAAAAATCACGGTCCGCAATCGTCAAAGGCAAAACAGGCACGCGCCCAACCTACGCTGGCGCGGCAATGGCGTCGAGTGATTTGGGTTTTCCATCATCTTCCGCTGGCAAAGTGCGATTTTTTATGGCAATGCTTTGCAGTGCTACGGACTCGCAATCTCGTCCCTCCATTACTGAATCGCCGCAATGGAGGGACGAGCTTGCGAGTCCGATCAGCGGTTTATGAGATGACTTGAAAATGAAAACCGAAGACCAATATCTGAAATTTGTCAGTTGGGAGGAAGATGACCAATTGTACGTCGGCTACTGTCCCGACCTGTTTCCCGCGGGCGGCGTGTGCCACGGCGCAACCGAAGAGGAGGCCTACGCCCAGCTCTGCGAACTCGTGCGCGAGGAAGTGGCCGACTTGGCAAAGGCAGGCGAAAAACTCCCCAAGCCTAGCACGCGTCCAATGCGCGAGGCCGTGCCAGTGTAAAAATGCCCAATGCGTTTGCAAAGAAGAACGCTTGGGGGAAAGCTCTATTCGCTGGCAACATCCCAGCCGGTCACTTGCCAATCTTGAAAATGGATGTACAGAAATTGGCCGCTGTAAACTTGATGACCATTTGAATCATAGCGGTCACTCACATAAACTCGGCTCCCATTTTTGATGGCATCGGGCAAGTCACTTGGGCTGACCGCCGCGGATTTTCCCGTGCCCAATAATCGTATCACTTCACTGGCTGGCATTCCAACGCGAAGATAGTGTTCATCAAACCAATGGAGAGACTTGAAATCGCTGTGTTGCTGGAAATGAGCTCCTTTGATTTCGGCAGCTCGGTGCAAGTTTGAATTCGACTGAACACCGTTGCACCCCGTATTCGCAAACGTGCACACGACAACTCCAACCAAAAGTGAATGTTTCAGTTTCATTGACGAACTCTGACATCACTGACGAATTTTGTAATGTAAAACTTATCCTCTTTGCCCCATCCTCGCCGCGCAAATGAAAGGGAATGCGCTTTCACAACTGGGCCGACGCACCGCGGAGCCGCCGATTACTTGGCTGATGCGGGAGGCTTTGGTGCGGCCGGGGTTGATTTCGTTGGCGGCGGGGTTTACGGATAACCCATCGCTGCCGGTCGAGATCACGCGCGACATTATGGCGGAAATGCTGCGCTCAGGGAAAACCGGCCAGCCGCCGTTGCAATACGGCACCACCGCGGGCGATGAAACGCTGCGCGCGCTCACGGCGCGGCGGCTCGCGCAGTTGGATGGCCAATCGCCCAAGGCCAAGGCGTATTCGCCGAGCCGGATGATGATTACCCACGGCTCGCAGCAGTTCCTTTATATCCTCACAGAAATTCTTTTTGACGAGGGCGACATCGTGCTCGTCGAGGATCCTTCGTATTTTGTGTACCTCGGCATTATGCAAAGCCACGGCATTCGCGGACGCGGCATTCGGATGGAGGCGGACGGCATCAACCTCGCCCACCTCGAGGCCACGCTGGAGAGCTTGAAAAAATCCGGCGAACTGCCCCGGCTCAAGGCGCTTTATTTGGTCAGCTATCACTGCAACCCCACCGGCACCACCACTGCCGCCGCCAAAAAAGCCGCCGCACTCAAGCTGCTGCGCCGCTACGAAAAGTTTGCCGGTCATCCGATTTATTTGCTGGAAGACGCCGCCTACCGCGAGCTGCGTTTTGCCGGTGAGGATACCCCCGGCGCGCTTACAATGGATCGCACCGGCGACCGTGTTATTTACACCAGCACCTACAGCAAACCCTACGCCACCGGCGTGCGCGTTGGCTTTGGCTTTCTTCCCGCGCCATTGCTCACGGCGGCGTTGCGCGTGAAGGGCAATCACGATTTCGGGACCACGAACTTTTTGCAGCAACTCATCTCGCGCGCGCTCAGCACCGGCGCGTACGAAACCCACGTACAATCCCTGCGCAAACGCTACGCCAAAAAAGCCGCCGCAATGGTCCGCGCCTGCCGCGAGCATCTGCCGGAAGGCGTAGAATGGACCGAACCCAACGGCGGCCTCTACGTCTGGGCGCGAATACCCGCCCGCGTGAAGACCGATCTCAAAAGCAAACTCTTCGCCGCTGCCCTCAAGCAAAAGATGATCTACGTCCCCGGCAATCTCTGCTACGCCGACGACCCCACCCGCCGCAAGCCCAACCGCGAAATGCGCCTCAGCTTCGGCAGCGGCAGCATACCCAACATCAAAGAAGGCATCGCGCGATTGGGGAAGGCGTTGAAGAAGGTGCTTTAGTTTGCAGACACGGATTTCACAGATTTTCACGGATTGAAAATTTTGAAAAAAATCCGTGTGAATCCGTGAAATCCGTGTCTCACAAAAAAAACGGCGCCCTTGCGGACGCCGTCGTGATTCTGTTTTTCCGGTTTAGCCAGCAATCTCGGCGGCGTGGAATTCCTGCCAGTCGTCGAGGTTGTTCAGGTTGATCGCATCATCCGCGCCAGACTCCAGGCCGCAAGCGCTAAGGATACCCGCCTTTGTATCGGCATCGTGGTTGTAGCCGGCGATGGAATCGTTCAACGCGCCAATGGCGTCGCCGCCCAGCGTTGCGCCGTCCTGCGCCTGAATCCACGCTTCAAATTGCGTGTACGTCGGCTTCTCGTTGGTGATGTAGCTGCGCACCGCTTCGGCGTCGAGGCCGAGGCCGGCGATCACCATGCTGTCGTAGCCGCCACCGATGCCGGGGTAGCCATCCGCGATTTTGCCAGCCGCTTCGAGGCTCACCTTTTGCCACAAGCGCGGCAGATGCAACACGCCCAATGGGCCTTTGGTACCGGAACTAATAAGAGGAACAATTTTGCTCATAAGTCTGTTTTCCTAGATTTCCTAAACGTTAGGGGTTCAGGGAGAAAAGTAGGCCCACGAGGCGGCCGTGGTCAACGCGTTTTTGCGAAATGTTTTAAATGCTCATTTTGCCCAGCGCGCCAATGGCCCATCGGCACGCAAAACCGGCCGAAGCACGGTGAAGGGCACGAGCACGTGGTAGCTGCCTTCCGCATAGGAGCCCACGGCGTAAGGCGCGAAATGAAACTCCACGCCTGCGGGCGAAAAGGTGAAGGCCGCCTCGGTTGCTTCCTTGTCCGTCTTGGGCGGCCATGAGGCACCGCGTTTTTTTAGGTCGCGCCGGATGAACCCGCCCACGGTGGACTGCCAGTTTTTCTTAGGTTCAAACAAATCCACCAAATTCACCTGCGCGGCGCGGCCATTTTTCAGCCAGTAGTTCACCGGAAAATCGTAGTAATTGCCGTGCGCACCGCCGGTGTATTCGTAATTGTGCCCGCGCACGCTGATGAGGTCTGGTGAAAAATACCGCACGGTTGCCGAGTCTTCAAATGTCCAACGCTTGTAACTTGCTCCGAGCGCGTCGGGATTCTTTTTCACCTCCGCCGCCAATTCCAAAAAAGTTTCGTCGAATTCCTCACACGACTTCCGATAGCGCTCGAGAAACCCCTTGGCGATCGCCGCATTAAAACGCTGCCCCACCGCGCCGGTGAATTGTGGGTACGCCGTCACGCACGAGGATTCGTGCGGGCCCAGCTCCGTGCGCGCCTGCACCGCTGCCACTTGCTGAAAGCGCAACGGATATTTTTTACGCCCGTCCGCACTACGCCATTCCCCCGCCCAACCCGTCGCTTGCTTCGTGAGAGTGAGCGTCGCCGTCACTTTTTTGTCGGACATTTCTTTGAGTACCAATCGGTTTGCGCTGGCTTCGCCTTCAAGTGAAATGAGCGTGCCGTATTTCTCATAATAATACGTGCCGCTCACCCGGCCGCGCTGATGCTCCAAGCCCATTTGCAAACGCGTAGCTTTGCCGAGCAAACCGGTGAAATGCGTTCGCCCTGCCGCCAACGCCTTCGCGCTGCCGTCGCCACTGACGAGCACAAACTTGCCCTCCGGCCAATCGGCCATCACCGCCTGCACTGTCGGGTTTAGCGGATACCGCGCGCCATCGAATTTCATCGCCGCGTATTTCTGCTTCGCCCCGCGACCGTGCACGCGCACGGCCAAATCGCACCAACCTTTTGTTTTCGTTTTCATCACGCACACCGAGCCCTCCATCGGAAACTGCACGCACGTCATCCGCCCGAGCCAAGAGAATCCATCGCGTGTGCCGCGAAAAAGAAACATCGATTGCCCGCCCGAGCCACCCCAATGCCGCCCGAGCATCAGCACCATTGCCTCACGCACGCCATCGCCATTGAGATCCAGCAACTCCACGCGATACTCCGTTGGCTCAATCGGCTGGAATTTCGCCGCGCCAAAATAACCCTGTTTGTTCGCCAGCAAATGCGCATTCAACGCCGCGTGCAATTTCGGGTATAACGGCAGCGCCGCCCACAACACCAAAGGCAACAGCCCCAAAATGAAAACAAAAAACCTCCTCATACGGCCAGTCTAACTCCATCGTCTTCTCCGGCAAGTCGGCGTTATCCCCACAATTTTCTTCTCCAACAGCTTGAGCCGTGCCTAAGCTGCGCGCACAGAATGAGTGAACGAACATACAAGATTGCAGCGTTAGCGGGCGATGGGATTGGGCCGGAGGTGATGCGTGAGGCGCTGAAAGTGCTGCGCGCGACTGAGGGCAAATTTGGTTTTCAACTGGAAGTCACTGAAGCCGCTGTGGGTTGGGCGGGGATCGACGCTGGCGGCAAAGCGTTGCCGGATGACACGCTCGCGCTGTGTCGCGAAAGCGATTCGATTCTGTTTGGTTCCGTGGGTTTGCCCGATCGCGACCCGACCATCCCGAAGGAAGAACGCCCCGAACGCGCTGCGCTGTTGGCATTGCGCAAGGAGTTTGGTCTGTTCGCCAATCTGCGACCGGTAAAACTGCCCGCCGAGCTGGCACACGCGTGCCCGTTAAAAGCCGAACGCCAAGGCGATGGAATCGATTTACTCGTCGTGCGCGAGCTGACTGGCGGAATGTATTTCGGCCAACCCAAAACCACCGAGACACTCGAGGACGGCCAGCAACGCGCCATCGACACGATGGTTTACACCACCCACGAAATCGAACGCATCGCGCACGTGGGCTTCCAAAGCGCGCAACTCCGCCGCAAACACGTGACGAGCATCGACAAAGCCAACGTGCTCGAAAACGGCGTGCTGTGGCGCGAGGTCGTCACGCGCGTGGCCACCGAGTATCCGGATGTGACGCTCGAGCATATGTTTGTGGACAATGCCGCGATGCAATTTCTGCTGCGGCCCACGCAGTTTGATGTCGTGCTGTGCGAAAATCTATTCGGCGATATTCTCAGCGACGAAGCCGCCGCGCTCGCTGGTTCCCTCGGGATGCTCCCCAGCGCCAGCCTCGGCGCAACCAGTGGCGAACGCACCTTTGGCTTTTACGAACCCGCCGGTGGCACCGCGCCCGACATCGCCGGCCAAGACCTCGCCAATCCCATCGCGCAGATTCGGTCCACCGCGATGATGCTTCGCCACAGCTTCAACGAACCCGAAGCCGCCGCCGCCATCGACACCGCCGTGGCCACCGCCATCACCGCCGGCCACCGCACCGGCGACATCTTCAGCAACGAAGATCCCCACGCCCAAAAATCCACCACCACCCAAATGGGCGATGCCATTGCAGCGGCGGTTTAGGCTGTGATTTTTGCGACTTTCAGCTACAATAAAAACGTGACTGAACAGGAGCGAGAACATGCCAAACAATGGGCCGAGGCATGGGCAAAGGCTGGACCAGAACTTGAGCGTATTCGGCGAAAAGAGGTTCGGGAAACTGACACCTTTGAAGCAGTGAAAGCCTTTTTGGGGCCCATCGATTTTACGGTCGAGCCGTTTGCGCCCCATCCGTCATCGGGCTTGGAGGAGCAACAAGCCCGGTTTGCCAAACTGCAAAAGTGATTGCCGTCTTCCAAGCCGCAGCTGACCTCGAGGCATTTTGTGTCAAACAGGGCTGGCAGCATTGTTTCATTGGCGGCCTCGCGGCTCAACGCTGGGGTGAAGTCCGGTTCACGCGGGATGCCGATGCTACTATCTATACCGGCTTTGGGACGGAGAAAGAATTTATTCAACCGCTGCTGAATGAATTTGATGCCCGTATTTCTGATGCCGGCCAATTCGCCATCGAGAAAAGAATCCTGCTTTTAATGAGCAAAGATTCCGTTGGCATTGATGTGGCACTGGGGGGATTGCCGTTTGAGAAAACCCTCGTGGAACGAGCGACGCGTTTCACATATCCACCCGACTGCATCCTCACCACCTGTTCGGCTGAAGACTTGGTGATTACCAAGGCCTTCTCCGGTCGGGACCGGGATTGGCTGGACTTGGAACAAATTCTCATTCGCCAACAGGGCAGCTTGGATTGGAAACTGATTGAGGGGGAATTGACAGAACTCCTCAAATTGAACGAATGCGGCGACCACTGGGAACGGCTCAAGCATCTTCGCCAAAAGGTTCAGAATTTTGACGACTAAATGAAATCCCTCACCGAAGAACTTTGGTTTGATATCCCCACACGCCGGGCGTTCATCAACATCACGCCGCAAGTCGAGGAGCTAGTGCAAGCAAGCGGCGTTGCGGATGGGCTTTGCCTGGTGAATGCGATGCATATCACGGCGAGTGTTTTTATTAATGACGACGAGTCCGGCTTGCACTCGGATTACGAGCGATGGCTGGAGGAGCTCGCGCCCCACGAACCGGTCGACCACTATCGCCACAACGACACCGGCGAGGACAACGCCGACGCGCATCTCAAACGCCAAGTGATGGGCCGCGAAGTCGTCGTCGCCATCACGAAAGGCCGGCTGCATTTCGGCCCGTGGGAGCAGATTTTTTACGGCGAATTCGACGGGCGTCGCCGCAAGCGGTTGCTCGTCAAAATCATTGGCGAATAGCAGCGCGCGTGGTATCGTCCCACCCTGATGATGCCGCGCTTGACCATTCTGATTTCACTCTTGGCGACACCGGTATTTGCAGCGGATTTTTCCAAGGAAGACCGCGCGTGGTGGTCGTTTCAGCCGGTGCAAAAACCAGCCATTCCTGCTTACGGAAAAGGTTGGGCGAAAAATGAAATCGACCCTTTCATTGCCCGCAAACTTGCCGCGCAAAAGCTCGCCCCCGCCAAGGCTGCCGATGCGCGCACGCTGATTCGACGCGTCACTTTCGACCTCACCGGACTTCCGCCCACGCCGGCCGAAGTGGATGCCTTTCTCAAATCGTCCATCGCAAATCCCAATTCAGCATACGCAACGCTCGTCGACCGATTGTTGGCCAGCCCGCGCTTTGGCGAACGGCAGGCGCGCTTCTGGCTGGACCTCGTGCGCTACGCGGATTCCGATGGCTACAATGCCGACCATCCCCGACCCGAGGCGTGGCGTTATCGCGATTACGTCATCAACGCGTTCAATGCCGACAAGCCGTACGATCGGTTTGTGCGCGAGCAAATCGCCGGTGATGAAATGGCCCCCGGCAACCGCGAGGCACTCACGGCCACGATGTATTTGCGCCATTGGATTTACGAATACAACCAGCGCGACGTCGAGACCCAGTGGAGCGAAATTCTCAATGACATCACCGATGTGACCGGCGATGTATTTTTGGCGATGGGCGTGCAGTGCGCCCGCTGCCACAACCACAAGTTCGATTCA
This sequence comes from Verrucomicrobiia bacterium, assembly GCA_014239365.1. Classification (GTDB taxonomy): domain Bacteria; phylum Verrucomicrobiota; class Verrucomicrobiia; order Limisphaerales; family UBA1100; genus JACNJL01. Next base: position 26,492 of record JAAZZB010000051.1, read on the forward strand.
ATCTTGCAGAAGGATTATTTCCGGCTGCGCGCATTCTTCGAACCACTGCAGCCCCGCGAAGCGATGCCGGTGGCCGATGCCGCCACGCGCAAAAAGTTTGCCGCGCAACAACACAAATGGGAGACCGCAACACAATCAATTCGCCAACAGTTACGCGCGATTGAACAGCCGGTTTTACTGGCGAACAGCACGAAGGAAGGCTTCAGCAAATTCAACGACGACATCAAGGCGATGATTCGCAAGCGGCCAAAGGACCGCACGGGGTACGAGCATCAAATCGCCGAGCTATCGCTGCGGCAGATTGGGCTGCATCCGGAAAAACTGCCCAAGCTACTCAAGGGCGATCAAAAAGCCGCATGGGAAAAGCTGCGCGCGGAACTCGCCAAGCACGACGCGCTCAAGCCCAAGCCGCTGCCGACGATGGCCTTCGTGGCCAGCGATGTGGGGCCAGTCGCGCCGCCCACGCGCATCCCGAAGAAATCCAAAACTGGGATCATTGCACCCGGATTTCCGTCCATTCTAAATCCCGCCCCGGCACGCATTACGCCACCGATCGCGGCGCTGCAATCCACCGGCCGCCGCACGGCACTCGCCAACTGGATTACCTCGCCCAAAAACCCATTGACCGCCCGCGTCATCGTTAACCGATTATGGCAGCAACATTTCGGGCGCGGCCTCGCGGCTAATGCCAGCGACTTTGGGCACCTCGGCGAACAACCCACACACCCGGAACTGCTCGACTGGCTGGCGACTCGATTGGTGAAGGACGGCTGGAGCCTTAAAAAAATCCACCGCCTAATGGTCACCAGCGCGACATATCAGATGCGGAGTGTTTCGATGCAGAGTGCAGAATTGGCAGATCCCGAGAATCGGTTCCTTTGGCATTATCCAATTCGGCGACTGGACGCCGACCAAATCCACGACGCAACGCTGGCGGCCTCGGGCGAGTTGGACACCAAGGCCGGCGGAGCTGGCGTGGACTTGGCGAAGGTGCCGCGCCGCGCGGTGTACGGCACAGTGTCACGCAACAAACCGGCGGAGATGATGAACGCCTTCGATTCGCCCGACGCCATTTCGCACGCACCCTCGCGCAATGTGACCACCACGGCCACGCAGTCGCTGCTAATGCTCAACGGCGAATGGATGCTGGCGCGCGCGGCGGTGTTTGCGTGTCGGCTGGAATGTGCGGAAGAATCCGATGCCGACCGAGTGAAGATGGCTTATCGATTGGCCTTCGGCCGCGCGCCCACTGCGGGAGAGTTGACGGCGGCATTGGAATTTATTGGTGAATCCAAATTGGAAAATTTTTGCCACGCGCTGCTTAATGCGAATGAATTTGTTTATTTGGACTGAACAATGATGGGCACGATGTTCAGGATTCATTATCCTGCCTATCGTAAATATCCGTGTAAATTATAGTATGAAATTTTACGAACACCAAGGCTTGCACGTGCCGCACGATGTGCCGATCGCGTCGCGGCGGGATTTTTTGCTGCGTGGCGGCGCGGGCTTTGGCGCGCTGGCGTTGAGTGGGTTGTTGAATGCAAACCCGCTAAAAAACTCGGCCAATCCGTTGGCGGCCAAACAGCCGCATTTTGCGCCCACGGCGAAGAGTTGTATTTTCCTGTTTATGGAAGGCGGCCCGAGCCATCTCGATTTGTTTGACCCCAAACCGTTAGTGAAAAAACTGGCGGGGCAACGTTTGCCGCCGAGTTTCAAACGGCCCATCACGGCGATGGGCGAGGCGGAATCGCCCATCCTCGATCTGCCGCGCAAATGGAAACAGCACGGCCAAAGCGGCCTGTGGGTAAGCGATTGGCTGCCGCACATCGCGGAGTGTATGGACGACATCGCGGTGATTCGCTCGTGCTGGACCAACGGCATCAACCACAGCGGCGGCGTTTGCCAAATGAACACCGGCCAACCGCTGGGCGGGCGGCCGAGCCTCGGCGCGTGGGTGAGCTACGGGCTCGGCAGCGAGAACGAAAACTTACCGTCCTTCGTGGTGATGACCGACACGCCCGCCGCGCCCGCCAATGGCCCGCGCAATTGGAGCGCGGGGTTTATGCCGGCGATGTATCAAGGCGTTCGGCTCAATCCCGGCAAGGAACCGATTCGCAATCTCAATCTTCCCAAAGGCACAACCCCCGGCCAATACCGCAAACAACTGGAATTTCTCCGCCGCCTCAACGAGCAGCACCTCAAGTCGCGCAAACACCAAACCGAACTCGAGGCCCGCATCCGCGCTTACGAGCTGGCCTACCGTATGCAAGCCTCCGCGCCCGAGGCGGTGGACCTCACTCGCGAAACCGAGGCCACAAAAAAAATGTACGGCTTCGGCAACAAAGACACCGAGCCATTCGGCCGCAATTGCCTGATGGCGCGGCGGCTTGTCGAACGCGGCGTGCGTTTCGTGCAGCTCTATCATGGCACCAAAAGCAAATGGGATTCGCACAGCAAGATGGAGGAAAACCACGGCCGCCAATGCCGCCAAAGCGATCAACCGGTGGCGGCGTTGCTGAAGGATCTCAAGGCGCGCGGGTTGTTGGACGAGACACTCGTCGTGTGGGGCGGCGAATTCGGCCGCACGCCGATGAGCGAAAAGGGCGACGGCCGCGACCACAATCCCACCGGCTTCACGATGTGGATGGCCGGCGGCGGCGTGCGCGGCGGGCAAGTCATCGGCGCCACCGACGACCTCGGCCTCTACGCCGTGCACGACCGTCTGCACGTCCACGACCTCCACGCCACCATCCTCCACCTCATGGGCATCAGCAACCTCGACCTCATTTACCGCTACAAAGGCCGCCCCGAAACACCGACCATCAACGAAGGCGAGGCGTACACGAAAATCACAAGTTGAAATTTATCCCTTGCCTTTTCCCGCCATAACCGTCACTTTTCGAACACGCATAACGGTTCCGCATTCTGCGGCAGTGCCGTGTATGCCAATCAAAAAATAACAGTAAAATGGGTAATAAAGTGTTTGTAGGAGGCATCCCTTGGGCGGCCTCGGATCAAGATCTTCGGGATCTTTTCAGCGAAACAGGTGAAGTCACGGACGCCGTGATTCTTCAGGATCGGGAGACCGGCAAGTCAAGAGGGTTTGGGTTTGTAACCTACGCCTCGGATGATGATGCCCAATCCGCAGTCGAAAAATTCAACGGCCACGATTTTATGGGCCGCGAACTCACCGTGAACGAAGCACGCCCGCGTGAAGAACGCAGTGGCGGCGGCGGCGGTGGTGGTGGCGGCTACGGCGGTGGTGGCGGCGGCGGCGGCCGTGGCGGCTACGGCGGTGGTGGCGGCGGACGTGGCGGCGGCGGTGGCCGACGTGACGGCGGCAACAACAAACGCGCCCGACGCGACTTCGAAGGCGGCGGCGGCGGTTGGTAAACCGAACCGCCAAGGCTAATTAGCCAACGCTAGTTTTCCTTTTTCAATATGCGCAACCTGCCTTGGGCGGGTTGCGCATTTTTATTAAGGCTGTCCATCAGCGACGGAATGTTTTCCGGCGTGGATTCAGTTTCAGTTTTCTGCTCATCCGAAACTAACGCCGACTTAAGTGCGCCTTCGACCAATTGCGCGCAGTGAATTTTCATCGGCGGCAACGCGCCGAGATCACCGGTGAGTTCATCGTGCCGCAGCGCCAAGGCTTCCTCGGCGGTTTTGCCGCGAATTAATTCCGTGGCCATACTCGCCACCGCGATGGCCGTCTCGCAGCCGAAAGATTGGAAGCTCGCCTGATCGATCACTTTGCGACCGTGCTCCTCTTTGAACTTCACCCACAAGCGAAGCATCTCGCCGCAGTCGGAATTGCCCACCGTGCCCATCTGATCGGCATCGGCCAACTCGCCCATATTTTTTGGGTTCGCGATGGCGTCCTTGATTTTTTGTTCGAGCGATTCGTCCATAATGATTGAAATAATTTATGAAAATTCGTAACGCGGCACCGACTCATCCACCTCCAAACTCCACGCATCAATGCCGCCGCGAAGGCACCGCACATGCTTCAACCCGTGCCCCAAATAATACGCCGCCGCATCCAAGCCCTGCTGGCCTTGATGATCGATGATGACGAACGGCGTTTCCGGATCCCATTTGCCCATAATTTCCTGCATCAAATCGCGCGTCATATGCGTGGCCCCATCAATGCGTGCCGCGTCAAATTCCTCCTGCGACCGAACATCCAGCAACTTCAAATCCGGCGCGGCCGCCAACTCTTCCTTCAGCGCCTTCGGCTCCACCAAAATTTTTTGATCCGCCTCGTGGCTCGATTGAATTTCCGCCAACACCTCCGCGACATCGAGCGCATTATTCCGCTCGCAAACGCCACCCAATGTTTCGTCCATCTTAAACCCGCAACTCGAACAGCCGCCGATATGATACTTCCGAAACAACGCCCGCCGCGCCCCCGGAAAAACCGTCAGCACCGCCTCCATCGCGGAGTCAGCTGTGATGTCTATTGTCGTGCTCATAGATTTATTTTAACAGTTTAATGACTTTTTGCAGCACTTCGATGAAACGATCCACTTCGCTTCGCGTGTTGTAAAAATAAAAACTGGCGCGGGCCGTGGCGGGGACGCCGAGCTTTTCGTGCAGCGGCTGCGTGCAGTGATGGCCAATGCGAATGGCCACGCCTTGCTGATCGGCGAGCGTGGCAAGATCCAACGCGTGCACATTCTCAAAAACAAAACTGACCAAACCGCCGCGTTCCATCGCGGGGCCAAAAATGCGGATGCCCTCAAATTCACTTAACCGTTCTCTGGCGTATTGGGCCAAATCGGTGTCGTGCGCGTGGATGGCTTCGAGGCCGATGGCGTCGAGATAATCGAGTGCTGCGTGGAGCCCTGCCGCCCCGGCGACGTTGGGGGTGCCGGCCTCGAATTTGTGCGGCGGCACGTTGAATTCGGATTTATGAAACCCGACTTTGGAAATCATTTCGCCGCCGCCTTGGTAGGGCAGCATTGCTTCCTGCAATTCGCGGCGGGCGAACAACGCGCCGATTCCCGTGGGGCCACATAGTTTATGGCCGGAGAATGCAAGGAAATCGCAGTCGAGCGCCTGCACATCCAGCGGCTGATGACCGGCGCTTTGGGCGGCATCAACTAATGTCACCGCACCGGCGGCTTTCGCTTTGGCGCAGAGCTCGGCCACGGGATTGAGGGTGCCGAGCGCATTGGAAATGTGCGTGAGTGAAAGCAGTTTTGCGCCTTCGAGTAATGCGTCGAGATCGCTGAGGTCGAGCGTGCCCTCGTCGCCGGTGACGGGAATGAAACGCAGCTGCGCGCCGGTGCGTTCGGCGAGCAGTTGCCACGGGACGAGGTTGCTGTGGTGCTCAAGTTCCGTGAGGAGAATTACATCGCCCTCGCCAAGATTGGCCGCGCCCCAAGTGGCGGCGACGAGGTTGATGGCTTCGGTGGTGCCGCGTGTGAAAATAATATCCTCGCGCGCGGGCGCGTTGATGAACTGCGCCACGCGATCACGCGCGCCTTCGTAAGTCGCGGTGGCGCGAGTGCTGAGCTCGTGGATGCCGCGATGGACGTTCGCGTTGTCGTGCTCGTAATATTTCTGAATCGCGTTGAGCACCGCGCGTGGCTTTTGCGTGGTAGCGGCATTGTCGAAGTAGACGAGCGGATGCCCATTAATTTCCTGCGCAAGTGCGGGGAAGTCATCGCGAATATCGGGGAAGATTGCGCTCATTCGACCTCCACTTTGATTTGGCCGCCCTCGATTTGCACCGGATACACCTCCACGCCACAAGTCGCTGGGGCGTGCAAATGTTTGCCGGTGGTTAGCTCAAACTCCGCGTAGTGCCACGGGCAACCAATATTGCCGTTTTCCAGATAACCCTCGGCGAGGGATGCTCCCGCGTGCGGACATGCATCGTCGATTGCGTGAAAATTTCCAGCCACGTTGAAAATCGCGATGCGTTTTTCGCCCACATCGAAGGCCTTGCCCTTGCCCTCGGCGATTTCGTCCACGCTGGCAATGGTCGTGGCGGCGCTCATCACATCATCCCCAGCTCGAGCCGCGCGGCTTCGGTCATCATCTCGCGGGTCCATTGCGGTTCCCACACAAGTTCCACGTTCACTTCGTCAACGGTTTCGACACAAAGAATTTTGTTTTCCACGTCGGCCTGAATCGTCGGGCCCATTCCGCAGCCGGGCGCGGTGAGGGTCATTTTCACACTGGCCTTGTGGCTGCCGTCTTTGAGGTCTTCGAGATGACAATCGTAAATCAAACCGAGGTCGACAATGTTCACGGGGATCTCCGGGTCGTAGCAGGTTTTCATTTGCTCCCAAACTTGCTTCTCCAAATCCTCGGCGGTTTCGGCTTTTTTGACCGGCGTGTTTTGTACTTCCTGCCCGATGGCGTCGGCATCTTTGCCATCGATTCGAAACATATTGCCGTGCACCACTACGGTGAACGTGCCGCCAAGCGACTGAGTGAGAATTGCGGTCTCGCCTTTTTGCAATGTGACGCGCGTGCCCGAAGGCACTACCGACGCCTCCACATCGCGCTCGATCGCTACCGTTTCCGATTCGCCCATCATTCCGCCGCCTCCGCTTCAATTGCTTGGGCGAGTTCGCGCACGCGCTGCACCATCGCGAACAATCCGTTTTTGCGAGTGGGGCTGAGGTGCGACGCCAACTGCAAACGATCAAGCTGCGCCTCACCATCGGTATCCAAAATTTCCTTCGCAGTTTTGCCTGAGTAAATGGTGAGCAACACCGCGATAAGCCCCTTCACAATAAAGGCATCGCTGTCGGCCACGATGGTGATGCGGGCGTCGGCTTCGGGCATCAGCTTCATCCACACCTGCGCTTGGCAACCGTGCACGCGATTGGCTTCGGATTTGTCTGCCTCGCCCATCGGCGGCAATTCCTTGCCGAGATCAATGAGATAACCAAAGCGCGATTCCCAATCGCCGAGCAACTCAAAGTTGTCGGCCAGTTCATCTATGCTGTTCAACGCGGCAGTCATCAACTTTCAGTGCTCTCCAATCGATCCCACACCAACTTATCAAGCTCCTCGCGCGCCAACGTGCATCCGATGCGCGCAATGATTTCGCCCGCGAAGGCGTGCATAATCATTCGGCGCGCGGATTCCTCATCTAACCCGCGGGCGCGCAGATAAAAAATCTGTTCGGCATTCATTTGGCCAATCGTTGCGCCGTGCGTGCACTTCACATCGTCGGCATAAATTTCCAACTGCGGTTTGGTATTCACCGTCGCGTTATCGGAGAGCAACAGATTCTTATTCGTCTGTTTCGCATCTGTTTTATCCGCACCTTTGTGAACGTGGATGCGCCCGTGGAACACCGCCCGCGCGTGATCATCGAGAATGCCGTTAAAATATTCGTGGCTGTCGCAATGCGGTTGAAGATGATCGACCACCATATGATGATCGATGAGCTGTTTGCCGCGTGGCAGATACAAACCGTTCAGCACCGCCTCGATGCCGGTGCCGTCGAGCCGCGCGCGGATGTTGTTGCGCGCGATGCGTCCGCCCAGCGCGATGGAGTGATGCGCCACGCGGCTGTCGCGCCCCATCTCCGCGCGCAATCCGGCTACGTGAAATGCAGCCGTGCTTTCATCCTGAAACTTCACGTGCTCCACCTGCGCATTATCGCCCGCGGCAAGTTCGGTGATGATGTTATTAAAATACGCGCCATCCGTGCCCGTCCAACTTTCGAGAATCGTCGCCTTGCTGTTTGCGCCAATTGTGAAGTGATTGCGAATATTCGCCGTCGCGCCATCACTGCCGGTGCTCAAATAGTAAACGCGAATGGGAGTTTCAAAACTCACATCATCCGCCACGCGCACAAATGCGCCGTCCGAATAACTCGCGGCATTTAATGCGCCAAAAGCACCTTCGCCCTCAGCAGATTCAAAAGCCTTCGCAGCGATGTTGCCAATCTCCACACCAGCGGGCAGTTCGCTCACGTTGGAAAGTTCACTGGAAAAATGGCCATTCACGAAAACCAATTGCGGGCCTTCAATTTCTGAAAACACGCAGCCTTTCAAACTCGCGCTCGCATCGGCCTCGGCGGCGGTGAAGTCTAGTTCCGCAATCGGCGCAACGCTGGTGAACCGCCAATCCTCATCGCGCGTGGTGGGAAAGCCCAACTCCGCAAATCGCGCGCCGCCTTCGGCTCGCGTTGGCAAGGCGGCGAGCAGACGATCCACGGCGTTGTTGGCGGGGGCAACCATTAGGCGGTTTGGAGTTCTCCGTTGGTGATCCAGTCGTAACCTTTTTCCTCAAGCTCGTGCGCCAATTCCTTGCCACCGGATTTCACGATGCGACCGTCGAACAGCACGTGCACAAAATCGGGCACAATATAATCAAGCAAACGCTGATAATGAGTGATGACCAGTTGCGCGTTGTCGGTGCGCTTGAGAGTGTTCACGCCATTGGCCACGATTTTGAGCGCGTCGATGTCCAAGCCCGAATCCGTTTCATCCAACACAGCCATCGTCGGGTTGAGCAACGCCATTTGCAAAATCTCCGCGCGCTTTTTTTCGCCGCCGGAAAAGCCTTCGTTCACCGAACGCTTGAGCAACGACTCGTCCAGTTGCAGCAGTTGAATTTTCTCACGCATCAGCTTGAGGAAATCCACCGCATTGAGCGCCGCATCGCCGTGATGCTCATGCACGGCATTCACCGCCGCGCGCAAAAAGTAAGTCGTGTTCACGCCGGGAATTTCCACCGGATATTGAAAAGCCAAAAACAGCCCCTCACGCACGCGCACTTCCGGCGCAAGCTCCAGCAAATCCTGCCCTTTATAAGTCACCGAACCTTTGGCAACATCAAACGCCTCACGCCCCGCCAACACCTGCGCCAGCGTGCTTTTGCCGCTGCCGTTGGGGCCCATAATCGCGTGCACTTCACCGGCGTTGATGGTCAGGTTTACCCCTTTCAGGATGTCCTTACCCTCGACGCCTGCCTTCAGATTTTTAATTTCCAACATTGTAAATTCCTACCCCACACTGCCTTCAAGACTCACGTCCATCAGCGCCTGCGCTTCCATCGCAAATTCCATTGGGAGTTCGCGGAAGACTTCTTTGCAAAAACCGTTCACGATCATATTCACTGCGTCCTGCGTTTCGATGCCGCGGGCGTTGCAATAAAAAATCTGGTCCTCGCCAATCTTTGAAGTGGTGGCCTCGTGCTCGACTTGGGCCGATGGATTTTTTACTTCAATGTACGGGAACGTATGCGCGCCGCAACGGCTGCCGATGAGCAACGAATCGCACTGCGTGTAGTTGCGCGCGTCCGTGGCGTTCTTGCCCATTTGCACCAACCCGCGATAGCTGTTCTGGCCTTTGCCGGCGGAGATGCCTTTGCTGATGACGGTGCTGCGGGTGTTCTTGCCGAGATGAATCATCTTGGTTCCGGTGTCCGCCTGTTGTGCGAGGTTGGCGAGGGCCACGGAGTAAAATTCGCCGACCGAATCGTCGCCACGCAAAATCACGCTTGGATATTTCCAAGTGATCGCTGAACCGGTTTCCACTTGGGTCCAGCAAATCTTCGAGCGCGCGCCTTTGCAGATACCGCGTTTCGTCACAAAATTGTAAATGCCGCCGTTGCCGTCTTCATCGCCGGGGTACCAGTTTTGTACGGTGGAATATTTGATCTCCGCATCACCGAGCGCGACCAATTCCACCACCGCCGCGTGCAATTGATTTTCATCACGCATTGGCGCGGTGCAGCCTTCGAGATAACTCACGTGACTGCCCTCATCAGCAACGATGAGCGTGCGTTCAAACTGTCCCGTCTCGGCGGCGTTAATTCTGAAATACGTGCTCAACTCCAGCGGACACCGCACGCCCTTCGGGATATAAACAAACGAGCCATCGCTGAACACCGCCGAGTTGAGCGTGGCAAAAAAGTTGTCCGTGTACGGCACCACCGTGCCGAGATATTTTTTGATGAGTTCCGGATGATCGCGCACCGCCTCGGAGAACGAACAAAAAATCACGCCGTGTTTGGCGAGTTCCTCCTTGTGCGTGGTGCCGACCGAGACGCTGTCGAACACCGCATCCACCGCCACACCCGCCAACCGCTCGCGCTCGTGTAAGGGCACGCCGAGTTTGTCGTAGGTCTCCAGTAGCTTGGGGTCGACTTCGTCGAGGCTCTTGGGGCGGTCTTTATCTTTTGCGCCGGGCGCGGAGTAGTAGCTCACCGCCTGATAATCAATCGGCTCGTATTTCACCTGCGGCCAGTGCGGCTCCTCCATCGTCTGCCAATGGCGGAAGGCTTTCAGCCGCCAATCGAGCAGCCACTCCGGCTCGTTTTTCTTGGCGGAAATATGGCGCACCACGTCTTCATTCAGGCCCGGCGGCAGCGTGTCGGTTTCGATGTCGGTATAGAAACCCCACTTATATTCCTGCGCCACAAAGCGATCGATGGTTTCGGTGTCCGCGCTCATTTCGTTTTTTCCTTTCCTGAACAATCCGCGCACACGCCGCGCATTGAAACTTCTGAATGCGTCACCTTAAAACCCCGCGGCACTTTGAACCCGCTTTGGCGTGGCTTGGACGCGCCTTCGAAATCTGAAATATCGCCACACGTTTCACATTGGAAATGCGCGTGCTCGTGCATATTCGGGCAGTAACGCGTGGCCGCGCGATCGAGGTGCACTTGCTTCACGAGATGATGTTTCACCAACGCATCAAGGCAGTTGTAAACCGTGGCCATCGAAATATCCGGCTTCTCCTGTTTGGCGTGCAGAAACACTTCATCCGCCGTTGGGTGATCGAGCTTGTCCAGTAAAATGCCGTACACCACCTCGCGCTGCGCCGTAGGCCGGAGGCCGGATTCAACGATGCAACGGCTCACCACTCCGCGATCGCGGCGGGGCGGCACAAAAACAGTACGTGCTTTGACGTCCTTCATGGTGCCGCCAGCATTGCCGATGGCCCGCGTGGCGTCAACAGTATTTAGAATAATTCTAAATCGCATTCGCAAGACCCATCCTTTGCACCCGCGCACGCGCACGCTACACTGCCGCCCAACGCTATGTCTTGGAACATCTTAGCCACCCCGGGCACGATTGCTGGAATTGGGGCCGAATCCGCCGATTTTATGCGTAAAAACGGCTGTAAAGTTACTATTACCAAACCCTTTCGCGCCCAATCGGCAGCGGATTTGCAGCCATTGTTGGCCGACATTCAGGCGGTCTATGCGGGGCCGGATGAGTTTTCAGCTGAATTATTGGCGAGTCCGGAGGCGGCTGAATTGCGAATTATTTCCCGTTGGGGAGTGGGTTTTGATCGGATTGATGTGGACGCCGCCACGGCGCACGGCATCGTGGTCGCTACCACGCCCGCGATGCTCGATGAGGCGGTGGCGGATTACACCTTCGCGCTGCTGCTCGGCATCGCGCGCCGCATCCACACCGCGCACGCCTCGATGAGCGCTGGCGAATGGGCACCGCAATGGGGGCACGATGTGCACGGCAAAACGCTGGGCATCATCGGCTGCGGCCGCATCGGCACAGCGGTGGCTCGGCGCGCGGCGGGGTTTAATTTGCGCGTCTTGACGTGTGACCCAGTTCCAAATGAGGCCGCCAAAAAATTAGGCGTGGAATTTGTGCCGCTTGAATCGCTGCTCGCGCAAAGTGATTTTGTTTCGCTGCACGCCGCGGTGACGCCCAAAACTCAAGGGCTCATTGGCGAAGCGCAATTAAATTTGATGAAGCCGGACGCGTATCTCATCAACACCGGCCGGGGCGCGTTGGTAGATGAAGCCGCGCTGGCGCGGGCGCTGAATGAGGATGACATCGCGGGGGCAGCGGTGGATGCATTTGTGGAAGAGCCATTGCCGAAAGAGCATCCGTTTCGCACGGCAAAAAATCTTTTACTCGCGCCGCATCAAGCGGCGTTTTCAAATGAGACCGGCCGCAAAGTCAGTGCCGCTTGCGCGGAGACGATTGTGGATTTGATGCACGGCATACGGCCGAAGATGGTTTTGAATCCGGAGGTGTTTGATTCGCCCAAGCTTCGGGTGCAGTTGCAGTGAGGGTCTGCCGGCAAGATGCCGGCAGCACGATTTTAGTTTCCGGCGGCGGTGGCGACTTGTTCGTTTAAGAGTTCCCAGCCACGTTCGAGAAGGTCGTCGCGGGTGAGTTCGCCTTTGTCGACTTTTTCCACGAGGATTTTTTGGGCGAGATAATCGGCGTTCACGATGCCGGCGCGGCTTTGGAGCATCCGCCACGATTTGCGGCGCTCGATGTGGAAGAGCACCATCTGGCGGCTCACGGTGTAGTATTTCATTTTGCCGTTCACCTCGGCCTTAAAGTACACGCCCCAGTCGGGAACGTAGGCGCGATGGGTTTCGTCGAACACGCGGCGGTAAATGACATCCTGTTGCGTGATGGCAGTGAGCATGTTGTCCATGTGAATGAACTCGCCGGCTTGGGCCTCGGGGATGGCCTTGAGGTGCAGGCGGAAGCGCGCCTCGGTGATGGCCCAATGGGCGACGGTGTAATTGTATTTGTCGCCGGTGGAGGGGTATTTGGCTTCCCACCAATCGCGTTTGATGGAGGGATTGCCCTTGATCTCGAAGCCTTCCTGCAAGGTCTCGCCCGCACGCGGGTTGTAAATAAACTCCGGCATCCCGCGGCTGTCGCGAATCATCCGGGCTTGATCGGCGCTCATATTATCCGCCACGCCGTGCTCGGGCTGGCAGGTGGTATAGCACTGATAAAACGCGGTGCCACGATATTCGAGGCCGTCGAGCATCGCCTTGTAAACTTTCGCGGAGTTGGCCATTGAGACTTGCGCGACGTAAGGCGAGCCGTGGCCGGCGGTGAAAGTTTCGGCAACGCTCTTTTTCTCGATGAGCTTGCCTTGGGAGGCGACGCCGAATTGGTTCATATCGTAGCCTCCCAGCATATTGGAACTGTCAGAATTTTGGCCGCCGGTGTTGGAGTACACCTGCGTGTCAAGCATCAGCATCAACACGTTGGGTTTGTTTTGCAAAACCACTTTGGAAACATTTTGGAAACCAATATCGCCCATCGCGCCGTCACCACCGATGGCCCATACCTTGGGCATCTCGCGCACCTCCTGATCGGTCATTTGCGTGTCATCGAGGTGGGTAAGCTCAAAATATTCGCGTTCGCTGCTCACGCTATCCGCGCGCTCGAGCAGCGCGGTGGCCAAACGCTCGGGCGCCACCGAACGCCGCGCGTGGTTGAGCATTGACGATTCGCCAAACAGCCAGCTGATGGTGGTACCATCTTGGAACAACGAATTCATCCACGGATATGGGTGGGGATTGCTCGGCGGCGTGGAGCCATACACCGTGTTGCAGCCGGTGTGGGCGCCCATATACATGACGCTCATGCCGTTGGCGTGGCGGCCGTCGATGGCTTGGATGTCGCGATGGTTGAAAGCGTCCTGCCGCAGCACGGCAATGAGCGCGTCGATGATTTCGGCATCGGCAATCTCGCCGTGCGCTTCGAGGCGGTGATCGGTGTCAGCGTCATTCTCACCGCCGAGCCCCATCACCACGTGGGCGATGCTGCGTTTGTAAAACTTGTATTCCTCCTCGCTGCGTTCCTTAAGCGCCGCGAGGTTAGCCGCGCCGTTGGATTCCAGCTCATTAGCCTTCTCGCGCAGGCGCGCGGCTTTCTTGTGATACATCGGCCGCATATACGCCTCAGTAACGGAAGCCACCGCGCGCAGCACGCTCTTCTCGCCGCAACCGGCGCACGCACCATCGCCGCTGACGAGCGCCTCGTAATTGCGCCGCACCATCAAATGATTTCGCAGCGCCGCTTCGCGCGATGCTTCGGGCGTGTCATCGTTATACAGCCCGAGGAATTTCTGGCTGGTGTCAGGCAACAACCGGCTGAACACCTGCGCGGTGGTCAACTCGGCGTTGAGTTCCGGCGTTTCAGTCACCATTCGCAGCGCGTCGTGATCGCCGCAAACCTGCACGCACTCGCCGCAGCCTTTGCAGAGGTCTGAAACAAAAATCGCAAAGAGACCGCCATTGCCGGGGCTCTTCTTTTCGACGCTACGGTAAATTGCGGAGACATCATTATACGCCAACGGTAGTTTATCGATGATCGTCATAAACTCCGCACGCGCGCTTTCATCGATGGTGGTAAGCTGATCCACTTCAGATCGCAAAATATCTTTAAACGGTTCCTTGCCTTTAATGGCCACATTCTCATTCATCCGCGCGCGGCAGCGATCGTCGAGGCCTTTGACCTCATTAAGCAGCGCCTTTTGTGCGTCCTTGTCGCCGACGTAATTTCGGACGGCCGTGACCAAAACTGTGCTGAGATCCTGCGCGGTATTCGGCAGCGCGGTGTCCGGACAGGCGGTGATGCACTCCATACATTGGGTGCAATTTTCCGCGATATAAACCGGCGTCTCGCGGCGAGCCACATATTTGCTCTGCGTGGCGCCACTGCCCGAGCCCATCACGCCCAAGCTGGCAAAAGCCCCGGCAGGTTGGTGGTAACCCAGTTCGTTGCGGAACTCGGAATCAAATTTCTCCATCGTCTGGAACGGCGCACGTTCCTGTTCTTCGGGCATGGCGCAGCTGGGGCAGCCGCTGGAGTCGCAGCCGGCGGTGCCTGGCATTTCGATATCGGACGCAGTGTGCGGGGCGAGCATCGGGTTGCGCATGCTCGAGGTGTCGGCGTCTTCAATTTCGCCGTGCTGGATTTCCACCACGCGCTCGAAGCCGCCGAGCATCACTTTCATATTCGACTCCACGACAGCCTTACCGAAGCGGCCGAATTTTTTCTCGTACTGATCGTGCACGATTTGGTGGTACTCCTCCTCGCCGAGGTTGTGATCCTTGAGAAAACTGGAGACGCGGAAAAACGCGCCGAGGAAGGAGTTGCCCTGCATACGCAGCTGTAGATCCGCGCGGCTGGTGGCATCACGGGCGATATCGAAACCAGGTAGGATGAACACGCGAATGTTGTTCTCTTTAATAAAGGCGCGATGATGGGCGGGGATGCGTTGCCACGCGGTCTCGGGCGATTCACTCGATTCCCAAACAAGGCTGCCGCCTTTGTTGATACCCTCAAGCGGATTGCAGTGCGTGAAGGCTTTGGGATCGCAACAGAGCACCACATCCACGTGATTTAGCTCGCAGTTGACCAGAATACGCTCGGGTGCGACGGTGAGAAAATAATTGGTGGGCGCGCCTTTTTTCTCAGAGCCATACTTAGGGTTGGCCATGATGAAGAGCTTGTCTTCGAGTTGGCCGAGGTCGTCGTAGCTCGGGTTGCGCTCGGAAATGGTTTGGCCGAATTTGCCGACAATTTCGCCAAGGTTTTTGCCGGTGGTAATCATTCCCCAACCGCCGATGGAATGAAACCGTACCGCGATCGCGCCGTTGGGCAGCAGCGACGGGGTGTCTTTGGAAATGACGCTGTACGGGTGGTCGATGCCGAGCGTGAAATAGGATTCGCCGTCCTCGGCGCTGCGGCCGTCTTTGCGTTTGGTTTGGCCGGTGGCGAATTCGTACGCGCCCAGCGAATGTTCGGGACGAAAATCGCGTGAGCCCATTCCGTAACTGCCGCGAAAGATGCGGGGCATTTCGGCATCGGTAAGCGAAGGCAAATCGCTGCCGTGTTTGCCGCTCTCCAAGCCCTTGGAAAGCGCGGTGCGAATGTCGCGGCCGAGCGGGTTGTCGCCGGCCAACGCCTCATCGGTGCGCTCGATGATGATCACGTTTTTCTTGCCGCGCAGCGCGTTGATCACCGCCGCCTCGGGGAAAGGCCGGATGACGTTGATGTGGATGGAGCCGACTTTGGCGTTGCGTTGCTCGCGCAAATAATCGCAGGCGCTTTCCACATTTTCAGCGGCGCAACCGAGCGACACAAACACGGTGTCTGCATCCTCGGTGCGATATTCCGAAATGAGCCCGTAACGGCGGCCAGTGAGTTGGGCAAATTCCTCGTAGCATTGCTCGAGCATCCCGAGGATAGGTTCACTGAAATTATCGCGGCGCGCGATGCAGCCGTTCATATGATGCTCTTGGTTTTGGACAGGGCCGAGCAGCACAGGGTTTTTGAGATCCATCATCTCCGGCACGCGACGGCGCGTAGGGCCAAAGAGCTCGCGCTGGGCGGGCGTGGGGCATTCGATAATCTCATCAGGCGCGCCCAGATATTCGCGCAGCAAATCCGCTTCGGGCGCGCGATAGGTGCGTTCGGAATGGGTGGTGAGCATTCCGTCCTGAATATTCATCCCGGGGTTCAGCGCAATCTCGTTGCACTTGCGCAGGATGATCGCTTGGTCGGCGGCTTGTTGGGCGTCGCGGCCCATCAGCATCGTCCAGCCGGTATCCATCGCGGCATAAAAATCATCGTGCCCGCAGTGGACATTGAGCGCGTGCTTGGTGAGCGCGCGGGCGCCGACTTCCACTACCATCGTGGAGAGCTTGCCGGGCGCGTGGTAATACTGCTCCATCGCGTACACGATGCCCTGGCCGGAAGTGAAGTTTACCGTGCGCTTGCCGGTGACGGCCACGGCGGTGGCTCCGCCTTGCGCGGCGTGTTCGCCTTCGCACTCGATAGCCAGCTTTTGATTGCCCCACACATCCAACGCGCCCTGCGCAAAGGCTTGTTGATAAATCTCGCCGCCTTCGGTGGAGGGCGTGATGGGATAAAATACGCCGCCTTCGGTGACGCGCGTTTCCACCCATTCGGTCACCAATTGGTTGCCGTTGCAGGTGACGGGAAAGCCGGGGTACTTCGGCTTATCGCCGGTCGGCACAGTGGCGGGAGTTTCTTGCTCAATGGTTTGTTCTGGCATATTGAAAATTCCTTGGGTTACTCAAAGCAAAGCAGCAGGCCCAGCCGAAGCTGGTTATTGACTACACCGTGGTTGCGTTTCAAATGTTTGCATCATCGTGTCCCAATCGAATGGGACGCTTTGCGGTGGCCAACGGTAGCAGCGCCAAACCGAGGAATCAACCCCAATCCCGCGCGCCGTTTTGTTTACAATTGCCCTGTTTTTCGGCAAAATACGGGGGTGCAAACGGTATTGGACACAGACGCGCTGCCCGCCGGAGGGCTGCATCCATACGCCGCGCAGCTCGATGCGCTGGAGGGCGTGCTGTGCGTGGATAGCGTTTCGCGCGCGCTCGGCACCGCCCGCATGGGCACGGTGCTGGAGCTTTCCGTGCTGCTCGAACGCTACCGCGTGACGCTGCTCGAACCGGTGGAATTGCCCGCCGTAGCCGCCGCCCATCGGCACGCAGCCCGCGGTGAAGCGCTGGAACTGATCGCGCTCGATGAATCCCTCGCGGGCACACACCCCGAGTGGTTGCAACTCGCGCCCGCCAGCCAACGCTTCGGCACCGATCACCTGAAACGCCTGCAACCGCTGCGCGACGAACGCGTGGTGCAACGCTTCCTCGACGCCGCCCGCGAAGGCCGCGCGCCGGCCAATCATCCCGTGGTGTTCGGCCTCACGATGGCGGTGTTCTCCATCGCCCCGAGGCCAGGCCTAGCCGATTACGCGCAAAGCGCGCTCGAAGCCGTAGTGGCCACCGCCGCCGGAAAATTGAAGCTCACCCAAGCCGACCGCAACAATCTCATCAGCCGCTCCCAAGCAAGACTGCCCGAAGCGATTGAGCGGATGGTGGCTTAGCCTTCGCTACCAACTTTTCAACCCGCAAAGATTCCCGAAGGGAATCAATAACAATAGCCCCGGGTGAAACCCGGGGAATGCAGTTTGAATTCAAAGCAACCCCGAATGGGGTTGAACCGTTTCCGCCGACCTTCAACCCCGTTGGGGTTGCTCCAATTTGAACCGGTTATCCCCGGGTTACACCCGGGGCTATTTTTGTTCCATCCCTTCGGGATGGCCATTTGAAACCTTCGGGATGGCCGTTTGAAAAAATCGCACACCCTCAACCCTCAACCCTCAACCCTCAACCCTCAACCCTCCAACTCCGCGTTGGAATACACTTCCTGCACGTCATCGTGGTCTTCCAGCAAATCCACAAGCCGATCCACTTTCCCTAAATCCGCTTCACTGGAAATCGGCGCGCTCATTTCCGGCAACGCCGTAATCTCCGCTGACTCCATCGCAATGCCCGCCGTCTCAACCGCCTTATGCACGGCCTCGAAATCATTTGGCGCAGTGAGAATTTCGAAGCCTTCTTCTTCCACTTTGAAATCTTCCGCGCCCGCTTCCAGCGCCAGTTCCATCAGCGCTTCCTCCTCCGCGTTGACGCGCGCGATCATAATTTGCCCCTTGCGATGAAATAACCGGCTCACCGATCCCGCCGTGGCCAGCTTGCCATCGTTCCGTGTGAGGATGGCGCGAATGTCTGCCGCGGTGCGATTGCGGTTGTCCGTGGAAACCTCACACAAAATCGCCGCGCCGTGCGGGCCGTAAATCTCATAAGTAAGATCCACAAAACTCGCCGACTCACCATCGCCCGTGCCTCGATTGATGGCGCGCTGGATGTTATCCGCCGGCATATTCGCCCCGCGCGCCTTTAACAACGCCAATCGTAGGCGCGGATTCATTGCCGCATCACCGCCGTGCAGCTTCGCCGCGATGGTGATCTCCCGCGCAATTTTCGCAAACACCTTGCTGCGCTTCGCATCCATGCGCGCTTTGGTGTGCTTAATGTTCGCCCATTTACTGTGTCCGGCCATAATCGAAAAAGTGAACGCCGAGTGAACACCAAGCAGCGGATTGGCAAAAGACAAAACTCGCAGGACGCCGATTGGATTAGTTGATTGAAGAAACTTCGGGCAATTCCACGGACATCACTTGGCCTGTTTGCCAGCGTTCTCTTTTGTTTGCTGCAGCACAGGCCGGGCGATCAAACTGTCTACCACCGCCTCCATACGGTTCATCGTAAAGTTGCCACGCGACTGCGTGCAGTACAGAACGATCAGATCTTGAGCCGGCCAAGCCCAGGCGCAAGTGCCGTCCGACCCGCTGTGGCCGAAGGCGATGACCTTGCCGTCTTTGTCATAGAGATGCATCAGCTGACCGTACGAAGATCCGAGGCCGGCAAATCCCGTTGGCATTGTTGACCGCGACACCGGCGTGAGCATCCGTGCAATCGCAGCTTTGGATAACAGCCGTTGCCCGTTTGCGACACCGCCGTCCATCACCATTGCGAGAAAGCGCGCGTAATCGGCGGGCGTCGAATAGAAACTCTGCGCGAACATCGGAAATGAAAAGTACGGCTTACCGTTCCAACGCCAAAACTGATTCCAACGACCTCGACCGCCGGCGTGTTTGCCCGCAACACGATCGACCCGCGGATCACCTTCGCGCAACAACGTGATCGTGTCGCGCATACCAAGTTTCGCGAACAGCCGTTGCTCGATGAGCGCCTCGGCGGGCTTGCCGCTGGCAACCCGGATGACGGCGCCAAGCGTGTCGACGTTGGCGTCCGCATAATGGTATTGTTCTCCGGGCGTGAACAGTCGGGGGCCGTACTCGCCCCAGTAGTCGGCAATCTGCAGGACGTTGGTATAGCTCGAGTAATTCGACCAAAGCGGGCCGGCGGATTTCATCGGGAAACCGCTTCGGTGCGTCAAGAGGTGTTCGAGGGTCACGCCCCGTGACTGTTCGTTATCGAAAG
Organism: Verrucomicrobiia bacterium; assembly: GCA_014239365.1. Taxonomy (GTDB): domain Bacteria; phylum Verrucomicrobiota; class Verrucomicrobiia; order Limisphaerales; family UBA1100; genus JACNJL01. The sequence continues at coordinate 46,091 of JAAZZB010000051.1, forward strand.
AGTTGAGGTACTTTGCAACCGGATCCGAAAGTTTCAGTACGCCGTCGTCGATCAACATTTGTGCCGCGACCCCGGCCAGCGGCTTGGTCATCGAGCGGATGCTAAAGATTGTGTTCTTCACCATCGCCTTTTTATTGCGGCGATCGTCGTGGCCAAACACCTCGTGCATCACAGTTCGCCGGTTCTTAATAACCAACAGCTCCGCTCCAACAATTTCTTCCGCCTCAACGAAACCGGTGACCAACTCCGCCAGCCGGTTGAGCGCACCACTGGGAATCCCCTGACTCTCGGGCGTCGCATTCGGAAACGGGTTCAAACCCAAATCGGGCTGCAGATTTTTCTTTGTCACGCATCCCATCGCCAAGCCGAAGAACACGCTGATGATTATGAATTTCACGGCGTTGTTTTAAGGGCACAAGACATCGTCCGTCCAGCTTCTCTTTAATGGCCCGCGGACGTGCCCCATTCACAAGCTTGACCCACAGCCTCCCGCAGGCATCATCGGCCCGTACCATCTTATGAAAAAAATCCTCTCTCTATCCCTGTTGCTCGCGTTCAGCGCGGATGCCGCGAAGTGGACCGTTAAACCCGCCGCCAATCCCAAAGCTCCCGGCGAAGGATTGGCGATTGCCAAGGGCGGCAAGCCGATCGCGCATTTTGTTTTTGGCAAAGGCCAGAAGAAACCGTTCCTCCACGTGTACGGCACAAAAGGTGAGCTGCTCACCAACCCCGGCGTCGGCCCCGATGGTAAAGACACCGGCCAGTATCCGCATCATCGCGGCATTTATATTGGCTGGCGCGTGCTCGCTGGCGGTGGCTCGTATGATTTGTGGCACATCCACAAAGGCGAAATTATGCGCGTGAAAAAAATCTCAAGCGCCAAAGCCACCGACGATGGAGTCATCATCGTGGCCGACATCGAATGGCGCACCGGCAAGGTGGGCAAAGAAGACGTGCTGCTGCTTTCCGAAACTCGCACGCTTTCCATTTCACAAAATGCCGCCGGTCGCACGCAAGTCGATTTCCACACCGCGCTGACCGCCGCGCGCGATCTCACGCTCGGCGGTGATTTGCAGCACGCCGGTTGCCACTTCCGCGCCCACGCCGAGGTGGCCGCGAAAGGCACGAAATTCACCAGCTACCTTTGGGAACCCAAAGGCAAAACAGTCGGCAACGGCAAAGTGCTCAGCAAAGATTGGAAATGGAATCGCCTACAATTCAAGCTCGGCAACAATTGGTACAGCGCCACGCAATTCAACGCGCCCAATCAACCGGTGGAAGAACTTTCCTGGCGCAACTACGGGCGCTTCGGTTTTTTCTTCAAAAAGAAAATGGCCAAAGGCGACACCCAAAAACTCAATTACCGTTTCCACATTGCGCCGAGCGAGCAACCCGCGCTGGAAAGCTTCCCGCCACAGGTCAGTAAAAACCAGGAAACCCGCTGGCGCGCCGCCGCGCAAAAGGCATACGACCAATTTGCGCGTTAGGAATTGAAGGCACGCCGCAATTACCGCGTCTGAATTTTAACCCATATAATTATGATCCAAAAACTCATCCTCATTCTCGCCGCTCTCACCCTCACCGCCTCTGCCGGAGACTGGACTAACTGGCGCGGCCCCAATCACAATGGCACCACCACCGCGAGCGGGTTGCCGGTCAAATTTTCCAAAACGGAAAATATCGCGTGGAAAACACCGATGCCCGGGCCGAGCGCGGCCACGCCGATTATTTTGGGCGACAGAGTGTTTGTGTCCTCCACCGATCCGAAGGCGAAGGAGCTGCTGGCGCTGTGTCTCGACCGCCGCACGGGCAAGGAAATCTGGCGGCGCGTCGTGGGCGCAGGCTATCAACTCGATAACCGCAGCAACTACGCCTCGCCCTCGCCTGTTACCGATGGCGAAGGGGTAACTTTTTTTTATGGCAATGGCGACCTCGCCACATTCGATTTGAACGGTAAAAAACTTTGGGCCAAAAAAATCCAAGCCGAAGAAAACGGCTTCGCCTTTCAATGGACCTTCAGCTCCAGCCCGTTGCTGCATGATGGCATTCTTTATTTGCAAATTCTCCAGCGCAACACCGGCGTGCGCGGGCACGGCAAAGCCAATGGCAACGAGAGCTACTTGCTCGCGCTTAATCCGAAAACCGGAAAGCAACTCTGGAAACACAACCGCCCCTCCAACGCCAAAGCCGAAAGCCTCGAAGCCTTCAGCACGCCCATGCCGTTCACGCACAACGGCCGCAAAGAATTGGTCATCGTCGGTGGCGACTGCCTCACGGGGCACAACCCCAAAACCGGCAAAGAACTCTGGCGCTGGGGCACGTGGAATCCATCGCGCATCGGTCATTGGCGGCTGGTGCCCTCGCCCGCTGCAGGCGGTGGCGTGATCCTCGCCTGCGCCCCCAAAGGAAGTCCAGTCTACGCCGTGAAAGCCGGCGCGAATGGGGAAGGCAAACTCGCGTGGAAAAGCGAAGGACGCAAGGACGCCGTGACCAGTGACGTGTGCACGCCATTATTTTATGGCGGAAATTTCTACGTGGTGTACGGCGAAGCGCGCGACAAAATGATTTCCTGCATCGCGCCCGATACCGGCAAAATCCACTGGAGCACCCATTTGGAAAGCCGCGCCAAATTCCGCGCCTCACCCACGGCGGCCGATGGAAAAATCTATCTGCAAAACCACGCCGGCGAAGCCTTCGTGGTGGACGCCAAAAAAGGAACCGTGCTGCACCGCACAATGCTCGGCGAAAAAGGCGACGACCTCACCCGCGCCTGTGTAGCCATCGCGGGCGGGCAGCTGTTCATCCGCACGAATGGGGCGTTGTATTGCGTGGGACGTTAACGTGCTGCCGGCATCTTGCCGGCAGATTGAAAATGAGCGCGCGCGCAAGACCTGCCGGCAAGATGCCGGCAGCACATTAAAACGAAAAGATCACATCAAACGAAAAACGATGGGTGGTTTTGTCCGTACCGCTGACGTCGTTTTTGATGGCCTCGGTGATGCCCCAGCCGAAGCCAAGCTTCACGTTGTCGTAGAGCTGATAGCGCCCTTTGATGAGGCTGCCTTCCACGTTGGTGCCGTTGTAATATTTGTTGCCATCACTGCCGGTGACGTTGCGTACGCCGAAGGCGCCGAAGTCTGAATCACTCAGCCCGTGCGACGTGGAATCCTGCTCGAGGTGCCGCCATTCGTAACCGATCTCCCATTCGCCGGGTTTTTTGGCGCTGCCGTATTTAATGCCGAGGCTGTAACCGGTGTCCTCGCTACTGGCGGCGGCAGCGGGGTTGTTAAGATACATCGCAGAAAATTTCAGAGGACGCGCCCACCCCTTGTACGTCAACGCGGCATCAACAAAGTACGGGTTGAAATTGGAAGCGATTTTGTTGCCGCTGGTTTCCGAGTTGCCGGCGGATACCCCATCCGCACTGCTGGATTTGGTTTGGCCGGCATTGAACAGCCAACTACCGCCGAGGCCGAATTTCAACACAGTGTTGTTGGAAAACTGATGCTCACCGGTAAGCTGACCGATTAACATACCGTCATCGGCGTGGGAGGATTCTGTGATGGAATGCCAACCGCCATGCAGACTCAACGGCAATCCGCCCGCATCGAGATCGTAATGCAATTCAGCGCCTTCGGGGGTGTAATCGGTGTCAATGAGCGCACTGCTGATCATCCAACCGGTTTTGGTGTGGTTGGGCATTTTGCCGCCCATAATTGTGAATCCGTCGCGGCTCCATTGGGCGTAGGCCTGATCGATATTGAGTGAATCATTATGGCCGGCGTCGTCGAGAGTTTGGTTGGTGGAAATGGGATTGCTGGTGCTGCCGGTGGCAATGCGGAAGCCGACCTTCATATCGTTTTGCAAATCCGCAAGGGCGCCGTAGCGGAAGCGATAGCGAAACCGATTGCGGCGCGACTGGCTTCCGGCGGCCCATTCCTGATGTTTCATTTCGTAACGCAGCCGGAGATCGCCTTTGAAGGTGATGCTGTCCACCCAACTTTTGGGTTTGGCTGCATTTTCGGCATTCGCTTCGTTGCGGAGTTCGCCGGCCTCGGCCTCAGTGAGGATGCCTTTTTCCACCAGCTTCTTCAGAAGGCTTTCGGAAGATTGTGCCTCGGCGGTTTCCACCAGCGCCAATCCGGCGAGGATGGCCACAGTGAATGCCACAGTTAACTTGGGTAACTTGATGTTCAAATTCAATTTAATGTTTGTTTTCCCTCGCACGAGGTTGGGAATTCTCAATGCGGGTCAGGGTTTAGCACAGGCCTTCGACCGTTGGGCTTACGATTCCTTTTTTATTTTCTCGTTGTACCCAATCCGATGGAACGGATTGACGATGCTCGTGACGATATTGCGAGAATGGCTGCCGATGCGCTTAAGGAAGCGGGCGTACAACACCACGGCGGCGGCTTCGGGCGCTTCGAGATCGCTCACTTTGCCGGTGATGATGTCATCGGCCATATCATCGCAATCGGTGGAAATTTCCTCTTTGTATTCTTCCATCACCTGCCGGGCCAAATGCTCATCGCCCTCCTTAAAAGCCTTGGCGGCACGCTCAAACACCTGCGCGATGTGCGTCTCCACTTCGCATAATTTTTCCTCAAGGCTGCCGGCCTTCAGTCGCTTGGGGTGGCTGCGGGCGAGGTCATAAATGTTTTTGGTGTAATCGCCAATGCGCTCGATATCGATCACCACACTCACCAGCGCGAGGCCGGAGTTGAGCTGGGTGTCGCCCGAAAGCATCAGGTGCTTCATCACCTTTTTGCGCACGTCGCGCTCGGAACGGTTGACCTCCTTGTCGAGCCCGTAAATATCCAGCTCGATGTCGGCGGTGTCCGATTTGCGCAGCGATTCCACCGAAGCGGCGTACATTTTTCCGTCGGTCTCGAGCATCTCACACGCCTCGTCAAATGCCTGTTGGTAGAGATTGTCTTTCTTAAAGACGCTGATGATTTCCTTCCACATGGGGATACCTTACTATTTTTTGAACGCCGCCGCAATGGTGGACCACGTGACCACCAGCGGGATGAGATAAAACACGAGCACAATAAAGACAATCGGGATCACGCGGTTGCGCAGGCACAGCTCCGCCAACCATTCAGCGAACTTCACCGGCAAAGCGCGAATGGGCGCGAAGGGCAGGAAAATCAACGCGCCCGCCAGGTTAAAAAGCAAATGAGCAAACGCCACCGTGGCACCGGCCACCACTGCGGGCGGTAGCGGATCACCGGGCTGCACCGTTACCGCGCTGGCCGCGGCTAGTGCGGCGAGCAAGCCGGTGACGGTGGTGCCGATGTTGGCGCCGATGGTGAAAGGGAAAATTTGTGGCAAACGCAACACGCCCGCGCCCGCCAGCGGGACGATGAGGCTGGTGGTGATGGAGCTGCTCTGCACAAGCACCGTGAGGCACAGGCCCACCATAAACGCGATGGCGGCGTTGCGGAAAAGATACGCATCGAAAAACGCCTCCAGCTTTTTGAGCACGAGGCTTTGCAGCAGCTTCACGATGGCGAACAGCATGATGAAGGTAATCACCACCGAGACAACCAACAACGCCGGGTCGCTCAGCATATCACCCATCCAATCAATGAACGGCTTGGTGATTTTCTTGAGATAATTCTCCGGCTTCGTCACGCCAGTGATTTCAACAAAATGCTCACCCAGAAAACGCGCCCATTTTTCAAGAATGCCAAAACTGTATTCTAACGGTAACAAGAGGGCCACGGTGATTAAATTAAACGTGTCGTGCACCGACGACGCCGCAAAGGCTCGGCGGAATTCCGCCCGTCGCGTGATATGCCCGAGCGACACAATTTTGGCCGTCACGGTGGTGCCCACGTTGGCGCCCATCATCATAAAAATCGCGCCGCCCACATCCACCGCGCCCGCTGCCACGAGGCCCACGATGAGGCTCGTGGTGGTGGAAGAACTTTGCACAATGGTGGTGGCCAGAATGCCAATGAAGAGTCCCACGATAGGCGACTTCGTCGCTTCGAGCAGCTTGGCCGCCGTTTCTTTGAACTCCCCCTTGAACGCCGCGCCCATGCCGCCGATGCCGATCAGGAAAAGATACAGGCACACACCGACACCGAGTATTTTCAAAAGGGTCTGGAGCTTCTCGTTTTTCATTGAGAACAAGGGGGTAAGTAAACGGGGCTGAGGCTATCCGCAATTGCAGTGCTTCTCTGGATCAGTCATTAGGGGTTTCACCTGGGCTGCGTTCCATACGTCGCGGCGGGTATTGCAGCCGCACGCGCTGGAGCCAAGAGCAAGTTGCTCACAGCGACTCACACAGCTAGACCAAGACGGTGAATGAAACCCAAACTCTTAAAAAAGTCTCGGAAACCGACCGCCCCGTTGCTTCACTGCCGGATGTCGTCGTCGTTGCCATATCGCATTGCCACGTTGCTCTATGCTTTCCACGAAGATGGACGCGTGCTGCTGATCCAGCGCAACCACGATCCCAACCGCGGCTGCTACAGCCCGCCCGGCGGTAAACTGAAAACCGATACCGGCGAAAGCCCGCACGCCTGCGCCATCCGCGAAGCGCGCGAAGAAACCGGCCTGCAACTCGCCGCCGCCGATCTCCACCTCACCGGCGTCATCAGCGAACACGGCTACCAAGGCAACGCCCATTGGCTGATGTTTCTTTTTGAAATCAAACCGCGCCTCACCGAACTGCCGCCCGAACACGAAGAAGGCGCGTTCCATTTCGCCACCCGCGAAGACCTCGAATCCCTCCCGCTACCGGGCACCGATCGCGAACAAATTTGGCCTCTCTTCTGGCAACACCGCAACGCCTTCTTCGTCGCCCACTGCCAATGCACCGAAAACCAACCCGACGATTGGGCAATACTGCAATCCTCCCTCGACTCATAATGGACGAACAATTTATGCAAGACGCCATCCGTCAGGCGGTGAAAGCTTACGAGGCCGACGAAGTGCCCGTGGGCGCGGTGGTCGTTCGCAAGGGCGCCGTCATCGCCCGCGCGTGGAACCAAGTTGAGCTACTCAAAGACGCCACCGCCCACGCCGAGATGATCGCCCTCACCGCCGCCGAAGCTGCCGTGGGCGATTGGCGCCTCACCGACTGCACACTGTACGTCACCAAAGAGCCCTGCCCGATGTGCGCCGGTGCGCTTGTCCATTGCCGAATCGCCCGCGTTGTTTTTGGCGCGCCCGATGCCAACGGCGGCGCAGCCGGTGGCGCGATGAATCTCCTGCAATGGCCCACGCTCAATCACCAATCCGAAATCACCGGCGGCGTGATGGAAAATGATTGCCGCAGCCTGCTCCAAACTTTCTTTCAGGAAAAACGCAATCGCCCCACTGACGACAAGTGATAAACTCCGCCGCCAACCCCCAAGGTAGGGCGTGCTCTCCGAGCGCGCCAAGGCGGTTCCAGAGAAACCGCCCTACCAAAACCCAGTGAGCCTCAACCCCGCCAGACTCCAAACCGCGTTGGCAACCGCCCGCCAAGCCCTCCTCGCCGAGCGCAACGCCGACGGCCATTGGAACGGCCAACTCTCCAGCAGCGCCCTCGCCACCGCCACCGCCGTCGTCGCGCTGCAACAAGTCCAAACCCACACCGACGCCGATCATTCCCCTTATATAAAGGGCGGCCTCGATTGGCTCGCCGCTAACGCCAACCCCGACGGCGGCTGGGGCGACTCCACCAAAAGCAAAAGCAACATTTCCACCACCACACTGTGTTGGGCTGCGTTCGCAAATGCCCCCGAAAAATACGCCGCCACTGTGGCCGCCGCCGAAACTTGGCTCACCAACGCCGCCGGTGGCATCACGCCCGAAAAACTCGCGCCCGCCATCATCCGCCGCTACGGCAAAGATCGCACTTTTTCCATTCCCATCCTCACCCACTGCGCCCTCGCCGGCAAAATCGATTGGGCCGATGTGCGACCGCTGCCCTTTGAACTCGCCGCGCTGCCGCAAAGTTGGTTCGGCGCGCTGCGGTTGCCGGTGGTCAGCTACGCGCTGCCCGCGCTCATCGCCATTGGCCAGTGCCGCCATCACCATCGACCCACGCGCAATCCCATCACGCGCATCCTCCGCAACGTCACGCGCAACAAAACGCTGAACGTGTTGGAGCGCGTCCAGCCCTCCAACGGCGGGTTTCTGGAAGCAACGCCGCTCACCAGCTTCGTGACCATGAGCCTCGCGGGCAGCGGACTCGCCAATCATCCCGTCGCGAAAAAAGGCGTCGCCTTTATTTTGGATTCCGCCCGCGCCGATGGCAGTTGGCCTATCGACACAAACCTCGCCACGTGGGTGACCACGCTTGCCGTCAATGCCCTCGGCAATGCCTTGCCCACTGAAGCGCGCGCGCCCGTTCGCGATTGGCTCCTCGCCCAGCAATATCGCGAGGTGCATCCGTACACCCTCGCCGCGCCGGGCGGTTGGGCGTGGACGCCTCTGCCCGGTGGCGTGCCCGATGCCGACGACACCCCCGGCGCATTGCTCGCGCTAAAAAATCTCGGCGACCTCACCGCCGCCACCCGCGAAGCCGCGCGCCTCGGCTGCACGTGGCTGCTCGATTTGCAAAACCGCGATGGCGGCATCCCCACATTTTGCCGTGGCTGGACCAACCTCCCATTCGACCGCTCCAGCCCCGACCTCACCGCCCACACCCTCCGCGCGTGGCTCGCGTGGCGCGATGAATTGCCCGAACTGCAAACCCGCATCGACAACGCCTTCGCACGCGGCACACGGTTTCTCGCCCAAAACGAAGGTGCGGGAATGGATGGCTGGGCACCGTTGTGGTTTGGCAACCAACACGCGCCCGACGAAATCAACTGGACCTACGGCACCGCCAAAGTGCTGCTCGCATTAAACGAACCCGCCCAGCAAGCCCTCCCCGGCGGCGCACTGCGCGTGACCCGCGCCAAAAACGCCCTCCTGGAAATGCAACGCACCGACGGCGCGTGGGGCGGATTCAAAGGCGGCGAACCTTCCATCGAAGAAACCGCCCTCGCACTGGAAGCCTTGGCGGACGTGACAGAAAATGACATCGACGCGCAGGCCGCATTAGAAAAAGCCCGCGACCACGGCGCGTTGTGGCTTATTGAAAAAGTCGAAAACGGCGAATGGACCGAGCCTTCGCCCATCGGTTTTTATTTCGCCAAACTTTGGTATTTTGAAAAGCTGTACCCGATGATCGCAACGGTGGCGGCGCTAACGTGCTGCCGGCATCTTGCCGGCAGACCCGATGTAATCGAACATCATTGATCTGCCGGCAAGATGCCGGCAGCACTTTTCAGCACCCGAATCCAAGTATCGCCGTGCTTCAGAGTTTTGTGTTCACTCCACGGCTCTGAAATTTCCACGGCATCACGTTTGGTGTGGCCCACGAGCAAGCGGCCTTCGGGTTTCAAAATTTTCACCAAAGCCGGTTCATCCAAAAGTTTTTGCGCCCAACTCACGGAACGCTTGCCGGGCGCGGTCTTGTCGCCATAAGGCGGATCGGCACAAATAAAATCAAACGTACGGTTTGCCTCGGCCAGTTGCTTCACCGCCTGCAACGCGCATTGCACGCGCACTTCTACTTTGATCTCCAGCGCCTTCGCGTTGCGGCGAATGTACCCGGCGTGCTTGGAACTTTTCTCCACGGCCACGGCAGACGCCGCCCCGCGACTGAGGCATTCGAGACTCAGCGCGCCACTGCCGGCGAACAGTTCAAGCACAGTGCAGCCGTCAATCCACGGGCCGAGGCTATTGAAGATGGCTTGGCGAACTTTATCCGGCGTGGGCCGCACGCCGAGGCCGGGCGGCACGGCGAGGATGCGGCCGGCCCATTGACCGCCAGTGATGCGCATAGTCAGTCGTTAGGGTTTGCGCGCGGGATTGGTGAGCAGTTCGCGCATCCGTTCGTTGTCGGATTCCAATTGCCGAATGCGCGCAAGCAAAGCGGCGCGGGTTTGGGTCGGCGCTGGATTCGGATTTTTCTGCGCACGCAAACGGGCGAGCTCTTCCTTGAGCCGATGATTTGCGCCCAAGGCCTGAATGTACAATTTCTCGCTGCGCAGGGCTTGGGTGCGCAGGTATTTCAAATCCGCATCGAGCTTGTCTTTTTCGCTTTGGAGTTTGTTGTTCTCGACCTGTACCTTGGCGTAAAGTTTGGGGTCGGCCGATTTGGGCCGGGCGGCCAGCGCCTCGCGCAATTGTTCTTTTGCGAATTCTGCCGCCTGTTCCGCCTCAGCCCATTTGCGCTGGGCAATCAAGTTTACCTCATTGAGCTTGGCAAACTTTTGTTCCGCGAGGCGTTTTTCCTCCTGCAATTTTGCTAATTGAATTTCCCAATTCTGCGCGGGCACCGGCTGGGCTGGCGCTTTGGGCGGAGCGTTGCCAATAATTTGCTCCGGCGTGATGCCCAGCACGCGAGCGAGCGGAATAATTTCCTTATCAATTTGCGCAAGCAAACTTTTCACCACTGCAGGATTCCACGTCGCGTGTTGGCGGGAAATCACTTCCAATTTCCGCCGCGCATCGACGAAGCTGCCGAGCGCTTTTTCTTTCGCGCCGCTCCGAGCCAGAGTACGACCTTCCTCAAAAAGAGTATAGGCATTGTGATACTCATCGTTGGGCAAACCTCCGGCCCATGCCGATACAGACAGAATAATCCCCAAAATGAAACTGAGTCCCCACCCCCTCATCGCCGCCACCGTGCCAGATTCAATCTGGCAAAGCAAGCTTTTCCATTTCTATTCGGCGGGCATCGGTTGACATTCGCCGCTGCAAATTGCTACCCTTGGGCGTTGTGAGTGTGCCCTTACACCAGCCCGTGCTCGTGCTAAACCGCCTTTGGCAGGCGGTGAATGTCTGCTCGGTGCGCCGCGCCGTGGGTCTGCTCTTCACCGGGCACGCGCAAGTGGTTTACAATGATGACGCCGACGGCTTCCAAACGTTTAGCTTTGGCGAGTGGCAAGATTTTTCTGAGGCCGAGCCGCATCCCGATTCCATCGCGGCGGTGTCCTTTCGCCTCCGCATTCCGCGCGTGATTTTGCTGCTGGGTTACGATCGGTTTCCGCGACAGGAAGTGAAGTTCACGCGGCACAATATTTTTGAGCGCGATAAAAATACCTGCCAATATTGCGGCGGACGTTTTGACCGGCGCGATTTGAATCTCGACCACGTCATCCCGCGCGACCGCGGCGGGCCAACCACGTGGGAAAACATCGTGTGCTCGTGCATCCCGTGCAACACCCGCAAGAGCAACCGCACCCCCCGCGAGGCCGGCTTGAATTTGATCACCAAACCGCGAAAGCCAAAATGGCGGCCGTTCATTCAGGTAAGTTTTGGCGTGAAAACGCACGATAGCTGGAAGCACTTCATCGATGTCGCCTACTGGAACGTCGAATTAGGTGAGGAAAAAGACTAAGCCTCCTCGCGCGAAGCGGAGGCGGCTTCATCAATCATCTCCCAAAAATCCGGATTCTCCGCCAACGCATCGTCTTCGTCCTGCGTCATGTTCACGTTGCGGAAGAAAAAATCCTTCAGCGTGTTGCGCGAGAAAATCCGGTGCACCACCACGCCTAATTCGTGGCATTCAAAATACACGCGATAATTTCCCACGCGATAGCGATGCAAACTTTTCACTCCATGCTCCAGGCGTCCATAAAACCCACTCGCCCGAACCTCATCCGGCAGCCCGCGAAACTCGCCTAAAATTTGCAGCTGCAAATCCTTCGGCATCCCCGCCAGCTCCGCCGCGCTGGTGGGATTAAAAATAATCTGAAAATATTTCAGCGCCATGCCTGTTCCTTTTCCGTAACTCCTTATTCCAATGACACCAAAATGGTAGCCCGTAGGGGAATTGAACCCCTCTCTCAGCCTTGAGAGGGCCGTGTCCTAGCCGATAGACGAACGGGCCATTGGACGGAAAAGCTAACACCCTGTGAATAAATGTCAACACCGCGCCGGAAGAGTTACCACCTCCAAAGCGCCGACAACGGTACCGCATACAAATCGGTGGCGAATGGCACTACCTCCGATCCCGTATACAAAACCACACCCCGCTGAAACCGACGGCCCGCTGCCGCCTTCAAGGCACGCAAACCCGAGAAATGCTTACCCCCGGGACTCATCGTGGCTTTGATTTCAATCCCCACCAACCGGCCTCGGCCATCCTCAAGCACCACATCCACTTCCTGTCCGCCCGCCGTTCTCCAGTGAAACATTCCCGGGCACACGGTGCTCCACCCCAATTGCTTTTGTAATTCCATCACCACAAAATTTTCCAGCATCGGCCCCAAATGCACCGGATCCTCACGCAACCATTCCGGCGTTGCCTGCTGCAAATGCGCCAGCAGACCGGTGTCGTTCAGATACAGTTTCGGTGCCTGAATTAGTCGCTTCCCCAAATTGCCCGACCAAGCCGGCAATAAGCGCACTAGAAATAAACGCTCCAGCAATACTTGGTATCGCTTCAGCGTGGATTGTGGAATGCCCGCCGCCTGAGATACCAACGAGTGATTTACCAAAGCCCCCACCCGCGCCGCCAACAAGCTGAGCAAACGTGGCACTGCTGTGACATCCTGAATGTTTGCCAACTCGCGCACATCCCGCTGCAACACCGTGGCCAAATAGGAATCAAACCAAGCCCGTCGCCGGGTTGACGCCTTGCGCCCTTGCACTTCCGGAAAACCACCCAAACAAATCATCGAAACTAATTCCTCACGATCCATTTTCTCCCCCCGCAACCGGTTGGGAAATGTGGCCCCGAACAACACATCCAAAAACCCTTCACGCCGCCCCACAATTTCCCCATGCGAAAACGGCCCCAACTCCACCACCTGCATCCGTCCCGCCAGCGAGTCCGCCACACGCGGCAACAACAAAACGTTGGCGGATCCGGTGAGCAAAAACCGCCCGGGCCTTCGATCCCGATCCACTGCAACTTTCAATGCCAAAAATAATTCCGGCGCGCGCTGCACTTCATCCAAAACTGTCAACCCTTCACCCAAACCCGCCACAAACCCCGACGGATCCCCCTTGGCCGCCGCCAGCACCACCGGATCATCCAGCGTCAAATACCGACCTTTCCGCAGTATCGCCGGCGACTGCACCAGCGTGCTCTTGCCGCACTGCCGAGGCCCCAGCAGCAACACCACCGGGGTATCCCTCAGAGCCGCCTGAATCTCACGCGCCAAGTGTCGACGTTTCATAGCCGGATATTAACCGCTTTCTGGATGACAATCAACCATAAAATGGCTAATTATCAGAATCTTAGCTTTAGGGCTTTGCGGGGCTCAATCCTTCAATCGAAATACGTTTCCTCTTCTGCTTCGCTCACGGTTTCGATGAAGTCCACGAATTCATCCGCCGGTTCGGCCACGAATTCCCAGTCGTGATCGCGCCACCGGAAACGCAGGGTGTGGGCGTGGAGAGCTTGGTTTTTGAGAATGAGCTGTTGCCGATCGGCATCGGTTAACTCGGATCTCACGAATTTCAAATACCACGATTTATCAAGCCCATAAAGTTTGTCGCCCACGATTGCATGACCGAGGTGCTGGAGGTGGATGCGGATTTGGTGTTTCCGACCGGTGACGGGTGCCACGCGCAGCCACGTGAATTTTTCATCATCGCGCTCGAACTTCCATTGCGTCCAATAACGCGTTTGCGAGGGATGCCCATCATCGCGCACGCAATCTTTCAGGGCCACTTCGCTGGCGTCATCCGCGCCGAGCGGGGCGTCGATGGTGCCTTCGCTTTCCGCCACGTGCCCGTGGACGATGGCCCAGTATTGTTTTTCCACCTCGCGACTTTCCCACAGTTTGCGCAACTCACGCGCGGCCTCATCGGTTTTGCCCACGCACACCACGCCGCTGGTTTCGCGATCCAGCCGATTGATGAGATGCACCGACTGCTCCGCGCCGCGATACAGCCGCAACCGCCCCGCCAAGCTCGAGCGCTCATCGCCCTTCGTGGGATGACACACGAGCCCCGCCTGTTTGTTGATGACCAGCAAATCGTCGTCCTCATGCAGAATTTCAAATAAATCGGACATAGTTAAAACCCAATGACCAAGAACCCAATACCCAAGGAATGACCAATTCTCAATCTCCAAAAACCTCCAATCACCAAGACCATTGGAACTTGCTCATTGGAACTTGCTCATTGGAACTTGCTCATTGGAACTTGGTCATTTCACATTCCCCCTTCACACTTCCGCCGTGAAGCTTGGCATCATTTCGGATACGCACGGCACTGTGCCCGCCGCCGTGCACGACGCGCTGGCGGGGGTGGATCACATTTTGCACGCGGGCGATGTGGGGCCGGTGGATGTGATCACCGAGCTGGAAGCCATCGCGCCGGTGAGCGCCGTGCGGGGCAACACCGATTTTACCATCGACCTGCCGGAGACGCGCCTCATTGAGTTTGCCGACAACACATTTCTCATCCATCACATCGTAGATTTCCCCGTGCCTTCGCAAAGGGTGCGCGCGTTGTTGGCGGAGGAGCAGCCGAATGTCGTCGTCTTTGGCCATACACATATGCCGTGCAATGAGTTGCTCGACGGCGTGCTGTACTTAAACCCCGGCTCACCGGCAACGCCGCGCGGGGGCGCGTCCGCCAGCGTGGCGATTGTTGAATTTGAAAACGGCACGCCCCGCGCGCGCCACATCACGTTGACTTGAACCCGCCGCAACCGCATCCTTCCCGCACCTGACTATGAACATCCATCACCTCGAATTATTTCATTACGTCGCCAAGTACGAAGGCATTGCCGGTGCGGTGCGCAACATCCCGTACGGCATCCAGCAACCAGCCGTCAGCGCGCAGGTCATTCAATTGGAAAACGACCTCGGCGCCACGCTTTTCCAGCGACGCCCCTTCGAGCTGACGCCCGCCGGCGTGGAGCTTTACGATTTCGTCCGGCCCTTTTTTGAGAACCTCGATTCGGTGGGTGAAAAAATTCGTGGCGGCGTGGCCCAAACCATTCGCATCGGCGCATCGGGCGTGGTCTTTCGCGAGCACTTACCGGATTTGCTCAACGCCGCGCGCAAGGATTTTCCCGGCCTGCATCCGGCGTTGCGCGTGGGCATCCAGCCGGAAATAGAGCAATGGCTGCTAGCCAACGATGTCGACCTCGGCGTCACTGTGCTCGGCACCAAACCGCCCGCGGAAATGAAATCCGAAAAATTGCTTGAGCTGTCAATGGTGTTGGTGGTGCCCACTTCGGTCCGCGTAAAATCCGCTGCCGACATTCTCGGGCAGGATCGCATCGCACAAACGCTCATCAGCCTGCCGCAAAACGAAGGCATCAGCCGCACATTCCAAACCGAACTCGCCGCGCGCAAAATCGATTGGCCCATCGGAATGGAGCTCAACTCCACCGACCTCATCAACACCTACGTCGCCAACGGCTTCGGCATCGGGATTTCCGTGGACCTCCCCGGCGAACGTAAAAACAAAGGTGTCAAACTTCTGCCGTTGGAGGATTTCCCCACCATCACCATCGGCTGCCTCTGGCGCGGCCAACTTCCCCCCGTCGGCCAAACGCTGGTGAAGCTGCTGCAAACGCATGCGGCGGGGCTTTGAGTTTTGGTTATTAGATTTTTCCCCTCCCTCTATTTCGCGGCGTGACTTTTGCTGCGCATCACGGCAAGGTCGGTGCGTTCTATGGCGAAGAAAAAATCCAGCAAGGTTACCGCACGCAGCGGACGGTTCGCCAGCGGGCCTGCCGCCGAGGCGAATGCGTTTACCAATTCAGTAAAGTTCGATACCCGCCTCGCACATCACGATATCGCCGGCTCCATCGCCCACGCCCGGATGTTGCATCACGTGGGACTATTGAAAAAAAAGGAGATGACGGCCATTGTGGATGGTCTCGAAGCCATCGGCACGGAGATTGCCGAAGGCCGGTTCGAATGGCGCACGGAGCTGGAGGACGTGCATATGAACATCGAAGCCACGCTCACCGCACGCGTACCCGCCGGGGCCAAGCTGCACACCGGGCGGTCACGCAACGATCAAGTCGCGCTGGATTCCCGGATGTGGTTGCGCGAGGAAATTTGCGATCTCGCCAATGAAATTCACGACCTGCAATTGGCGCTCATCGAGCTCGGAGAAAATAATCTCAAAGTGCTCATCCCCGGCTACACGCATTTGCAACGCGCACAGCCGGTTTATCTCGCACATCATTTGCTGGCTTACGTGGAAATGCTGGAACGCGATTACGAGCGGCTGCTCGATTGCCTCGTGCGCGTGAACGTTTGCCCGCTGGGCAGCGGCGCGTTGGCGGGCACCACGCTCCCGCTGGACCGCGAGTTTGTCGCACGTGAGCTGGGCTTTGTGGACGCGCACGACACCCCGATGATTACCCACAACTCCATGGATGCCGTGTCCGACCGTGATTATGTGGTGGAATTCTGTAGCGTGGCCGCGCTGCTCGCTGTGCATCAGTCGCGCTTGTGTGAGGATCTCGTTTTGTGGAGCAGCGTGGAGTTTGGGTTTATTGAAATCGGCGATGCCTACACCACCGGATCCTCATTGATGCCGCAAAAGAAAAATCCGGACATCTGCGAACTCACCCGGGGCAAAACCGGCCGCGTGGTGGGCAATCTCGTTTCGCTACTCGTCACCCTCAAAGGGTTGCCGCTCACGTACAATAGCGATTTACAGGAGGACAAGGAACGCCTCTTTGACACCACCGACACCGTCCGCAGCACCGTGCGCATTCTCGCCGCGATGCTGCGCGATACCGCTGTAAACGCCAAAACCTGCGCCGCCGCCGTGGACGACCCAAACCTGCTCGCCACCGATCTCGTGGATTGGTTGGTGCTCAACGGCACCCCCTTCCGCAAGGCGCATCACGTAGTCGGCAAACTGGTGGCCGTTGCCGAAGCCAAAGGCAAGCGACTGGACAAACTGACACCCACTGAGTTGAAACAGGCCGATAAAAAACTCACCAAGGATGCAATGAAAGTGTTCGACCTCAAAGCGGCCATGGCACGCCGCACGATGCCGGGCTCGCCGGGCATTGTGGAATTGAAAAGTCGACTGGCCTATTGGCACAAGTTTCTACGCCACTGATTGTGATATGGCGGCTACCGACGAAGCCGAAGAATTGCTTGGGCCCATCCTGCGCGATGTGTCGCGCGCGTTTTATCTGACCCTCCGCGTGCTGCCCGCCGCTGTGCGTCCGCAAATTGGCCTCGCCTATTTGCTCGCCCGCACCACCGATACAATCGCCGACACCGACCTCGTGCCCGCCGAGCAGCGCCTGCAAACACTGCGTCAATTCCGCGCGCGCATTCGCAATGATGCGGCGCCGCCCGTGGATTTTTCCAGCCTCGCTAACGAACAGAAAAACCCCGCCGAACGCACGCTGCTCCTACGCAGTGCCGCGGCACTGGAAATGCTTGACCAACTTACCCCCGCCGACCGCGGCCAAGTGCAGCTCGTCCTCGAAACTATCACGCGCGGCCAGGAAATGGATCTCGAACGCTTCGGCGATGGCAGCACGCTCACTGCCCTGCAAACCGCCGATGACCTCGATGACTACACCTATCGCGTGGCCGGTTGCGTGGGTGAATTTTGGACGCGCCTCACACGCTCCCAATGTTTCCCAAACGCCCAACTCGACGACACCGCTTTCGTTGCCGACGCCATTCGCCTTGGTAAAGGCCTCCAACTCGTCAACATCTTGCGCGATCTCCCGCGCGATCTCGCCAATGGCCGCTGCTATTTGCCCGCCGTGGATCTCGCATTGGCCGGCTTGCAGCCCGAAGATTTGCGCGACCCCACCAACTGGCCCAAGCTGAAACCCGTCTTCGAGCCGTGGCTCACCAAGGCAATGGGCCATCTCACCGCCGGCGGGCGCTACACGCTCGCCATCCCGCACTCGCACTATCGCCTACGTCTCGCCTGTGCGTGGCCCATCCTTATAGGCACGGCCACGCTCAACCACGTACGCGCCGCAAACCCGCTGCAACCCGAGCCGCGCCTTAAAATTTCCCGTAGCGCTGTGCGCAGCATCGTTCGTCGCACTCTGTGGCGCGTGCCCTTCCGCGGCCCGTGGGATCGGCTGTTCACTGTCTGAATAATTTCAGCTTGCTTCCAAGCTCAGTTTTCCATACAAAACTTGGTGAGGAGGTGGGGATGCGTTCGCAACAAATTATAACACTATTTCTGTGTAGCTGGATGACGATCTTTCCCCTGCGTATTGGCGCAGGCGAAGGCGAACCCAAACTGGGGCTGACGCCGCCAACACAGCGTCTCGATCTGGTTCCCGCAATGGGCTCCACCCACCTTCCTAAAACATTACCGCGCCGACACGAACGCACGGCCATTGAGTGGGCCGAACACCGACGGCAAACCGCCCGTCAACGCGCCAACGCTATCGCGCATGTAAAACACTCGCGCTGGATTCCCAACATTACGTATGCGCAAATTCAGGAAATTTACGACGCCAAAAAAGCCGCGCTCGCCAAAGTGATCTCCGATGGCGGTTACCGCCGCACGTTGATTGTGCAGGCCAAAGCCCGTGCCTTGGCCGAGGTGAAGGCAATGGTCGCCGTCCTGCGCGATCGACAAGCCGCCGAGCAACTCGCCCTTGCCGAAGCCGTAGCCGCAATGCGCTCGGCCAATCCCAATTATGATGAGGATGCCCTCCGCAAAGCCATGACTGAGGCTCAACAACAAGGCGGCACGCGCGTTAATGCCCTGGAAGGACTCCCCGTATTGCCCAACGCCACCGCAATGAATTATCCGGAAGGCGGCCCCAACATAATCGCCAAGCGCGCCCCCGAACCCGCAGGTACGCCCAAGGAACAAGCGCAGCTCAATGCTCTCCGTGATTTTAAAAAACAACTGGCATTGGAAAGTGTTATGCAGGCGCGGCAATCTAAGGAGTTAAAACAGCAGAAAATTTCCCACCGGGCGATGGAAAACAAGCTCAGCACACTGCTCGACCAATACGTGGACGGGAAGATTGACGCTCAAAACTACTACGAACAGCGCGAGCGGCTCCTCAAAGCAGGCGGTCGCAAGTAGCTTTCGCCTTCACCTTTCCCCGCCGGTTTGCCATAACCGCGCATGCACGACTTTCGTTACATCAACGGACGGCTCCATTGTGAGGGCGTTTCCATCACCTCGCTCGCCAAGCAACACGGCACGCCGCTCTACGTTTATTCCTCCAAAACGCTCACTGACCACTTCACCAAACTCAGTAACGCCCTCGCGCCGCTGGATCATTTGATTTGTTTTGCGATGAAATCCAATTCCAACCTCGGCGTCCTCCGCACGCTCGCCGATTTGGGTAGTGGCTTCGACACCGTTAGCGGCGGTGAAATCCAACGCGCCATTGCCGCGGGCGGGAACCCAAAAAAATGCGTATTCGCCGGCGTGGGCAAAACCGCCAACGAAATCGCCTTCGCCCTCCGCAAGGGCATTTACTGTTTCAACGTTGAAAGCGAAGCAGAACTCGAGCGCATCAACCGCATCGCCGGTAAGCTTAAGAAAACTGCGCCCATCGCCATCCG
>JAAZZB010000041.1 GCA_014239365.1 Verrucomicrobiia bacterium
AGTGATTTCATTCGCCGAGCTTAAGGCAATCCGCGCGGAAATCAACAAACTTCACGCAACTCCAGCGCCGAAGGCGCGGCCACATATTAGCCTAGGGCAACGCCCTAGGAACAACCGCCCAACAAAGAGGAGAGGGCTGAAAGCCCGACACATCAATGCCCCGCGCCTTCAGCGCTCAAATGGTTTTTATGTGAGCATTCCCAGGGCGTTGCCCTAGGCTAATATGTGGCCGCGCCTTCGGCGCTGGAGTTGCGTGAAGTTTGTTGATTTCCGCGCGGATTGCCTTAAGCTCGGCGAATGAAATCACTGCTTCGTTTCCTATTTATTTTGTGTGGCTTGAGTATATTTGCATCCTCAACTTTTCCAGCCAGTCCGCAACCACCCAAGCCCAAACCGGCAAAGGAAAACCCCAAACAACCGGTGACGCGTGAGATGATGAAAGAGGCTTTGGAAGAAGTATTGCAAAAGGCCAAAGAGGAAAAGATCGAACCTCAAACCTTATCATTTGTGGTTTCGGCATTGGATGGACCGTTTATGATCGGTTTTCTCACTAAGCAATTGAATGAGGATATTGAATCTGGGAAAGTAAAAAACAGGCAGGCTGCCTTAGGTGAAATTGACGTGTACATTGGTGAAACACTTCGTCGCGCACGTGCAAAGGCGAATTTGCTCAAGAGCGTCACCTATGCTAGTGCTGTCACCAAAGCGATGCTGATATATGCCGAGGAACATAACGGCCTGTTACCTCCCGCAGATAAGTGGGGCAGTGTTTCGACACAAAATCTGCAGACGCCAAGGTTGCTTTTCTCGCCTCAATTGCCAATCTCAGATGAGTTGAGAAAAGAACTCAGAGATTTCAAAACCAATGACCCCAATCGCTGGGAATTGGGATGCCATTATGCATTAAATAAAGCCGTAGCCGGTAAGTCACTGAAAGAGCAGGGCGCGCGGGTTTTGATTTTCGAAAGTGATCTTGGCTGGAACGGTTCCGGTGGTTTGGCCGATGCCAAAAAATTTATGGCCAAACATAAACTCACAGCCATCGCCGTAGGCTTCACCGACGGCACCGCGCGCCAATTGACGCTCAAGGAATTGAAATCGCTCAAATGGTAAAAGTAAGGACATAATTCCTTACTTGCATTCCTTACATTATCGCCTTACATTGAGGTTATGAAAGCGACGGTTACCTCCAAGGGCCAGATCACCATCCCGGTCAAAATCAGAGAAAAACTCGGAATCACAGCCGGAACTGTGCTGGATTTTGATGAGGAAGCTCATTTCGTGAAGGCTACCCGGAAGATTGATTGGGATACATTTCGGAAATTTGGCAACAAGGCAAAAGACCCTTTTCCGGGCATGACGTCGATGGAAATCTTGGTCTACCTGCGTGGCCCGGTGGAGTTGCCGCCCAAAAAACCGGATGCAAACCGCGATTGATTCTTCAGTTCTTTGGTGCCTGCTTAACCAAGAGCCAGGTTTCGAGGTATGGCAGGCCGCGTTGTGGGAGGCGACGCGGGATGGGGAGCTGTTGGTTTGTTCCGTTGCGTTCGCCGAGATTTCGCCTGCGTTCGAATCGGTGGAGGATGTTCATAAGGAATTGAAAAGCTTGGGAGCGCGGTTTGACGAAATATCGCCAGAAGCGGCGTACATTGCCGGCGGGGTCCATCTCGCCTATCGTCGGGTAGGCGGTCCACGACAACATATGATTCCGGATTTCCTCATCGCCGCGCACGCGCATATTCAGGCCGATCGCTTGGCGGCGATGGACCGCGGTTATTTGCGCGAATACTTTCCCAACCTCAAACTGCTCCAGCCCGCAACCGAAGCATCATCATAATGAAAACTAGAATACTCTTTGCCTTGATGGTTTCGGCGGCGCTTGCAATCGCCGCTGCGCCACCAGCTCCCGTGGGGAAGATCAATGGCGTGCCGGTTTTTCTTGAGAGCTTAATTCCACCCGCGAGTTGGAAGGTGCGGTGCGAAGCCGCCATACCGACGGACAAAAAATCACTCGATCTCTATCGCAAAACCCTCGCCATCGAATTTGGGAAATATCCCAATCCGCTGATCCAAAAATCCAATCTCAAAGGCATCGTCATTGTAAAAAACCTATCCGTCGGCGGTCAGCGCCGCGCGGCGATGCCGGATTATGAAAATGAGATTTTATATTTGGATTTTCAATTCGGAGCCCATTCCCCTGCTTATCAGGCTCACGTGATTCACCACGAATTTTTTCATTTGCTCGAGCAGGAACTCAACGGCTCCGCCTATTTCAAAGATCCCGAATGGGCCAAGTTAAATCCCAAAAATTTCAAGTACGGCAAAGGCGGCAAACACCAGCGCGGGAATAACAACTTTGCCTTCAAGCACCCGCAAGCGGGATTCATCAACCGCTATTCCACGTCCGGCCTTGAGGAAGACAAAGCCGAAATTTATGCCGCGCTGTTCATCCCCGCCGAACGCAAAAAAATAAACGCCATGGCCGCCCAAGATATCCACCTCGCTGCAAAAATAAAAATGATGCTCGGTATTCTCCGGAAAATCGATCCGCTCCTCCCGCGCCAGCTCAATCCAAAATCCCCGTGATTGCATCGCACCGGCCGGTCGGCTAGCTTTCCTCTATGCAAACACTGCTTCGATGGACATTCGTATTGTGCGCTTTGGGCGCGATTGGGTTTCAATTTATTTCCGCGGATGAACCGCCGTTGAAGTCGACACCGAAAGAGCGGGATCCGAGTAAGGCAAACAATCAAGACGGGCGGAATCAACCGACACAAAAGAAGCCGCCGTTTAAGGATCCAGTGTTGGCGAAGTACGCGATCTTCAAGCGGAACGCGCCGCGGCCGCAGGCGACGAAGCCAGTGGAGACGCAGCTGCCTTTGTGGTTGGCGAAGGGGACGCGGATTGCGTTTATTGGCAACACGCTTTTGGATCGGGCGCAGGATTTTGGGCATTTCGAGGCGGCGTTGCAACAGGCGTTTCCGCAGCACGCATTGACGGTGCGCAATCTCACTTGGGCGGCGGATGCATTGGGCACGGAGCCGCGTCCGGCAAATTTTGCCGACGTAGAACAGCATCTGACCATCGCAAAGGCGGATGTGATTTTTGCGGCGTACGGGTTCAATGAATCGTTTGCGGGCGAATCGGGGTTGCCGGAGTTTCGGCAGAAGCTCACCACATACGTGGCGGGGCTGAAGGCGAAGGCGTTTAATGGCAAGACTGGGCCGCGCATTATTTTGGTTTCGCCCATTGCGAATGAAAACGTAAAGGGCGTGGCGGCTGCGGATCGCAATAATAAAAATCTTGCGGCGTACACGAAGGTGATGCGCGAGGTGGCGGCGGCGCAGAAGGTGGGCTTTGCCGATGTATTCGCGCCCACGGAAAAGGCGATGAGCTCGGGCGGGAGCGATCTCACGATTAACGGCTGTCACTTGAACGACGCGGGTTATCGCTTGTTGGCGCGTATGTTATTTGCGGAGACGTTTAACCGCAAAGCGCCCGCGCCGAATGCTGCGGTGACGGCTGCGGTGGTGGAAAAAAACAAGCAATTCTTCCGGCGCTATCGGCCGGTGAACACCTTCTATTATACCGGCGGCCGCAATCGCAGTTACGGCTATCTCGATTTCCTGCCTGCGATGCGGAACTTCGACATTATGGTGCAGAACCGCGACAAGCGCATTTGGGATCTCGCACAGGGCAAAAAAGTGCCGGCGAAGATTGACGATTCCAACGTGCCGCCATTGCCGACGACCAAGGAAAGTCGCGGCGCGAATAAATGGCTCAGCCCCGCCGATGAGTTGAAGGCGTTCAAGATCGACCCGCGCTTTGAGGTGAATCTTTTCGCCAGTGAAGTGGAGTTCCCCGAAATCGCGTGCCCCATCCAAATGCGCTGGGACGCCCTAGGCCGGATGTGGGTGGCCTGTTCCACGACGTATCCGCACGTGTACCCCGGCAACGAGCCGGACGACAAACTCGTAATCCTTGAGGACACCGACGGCGATGGCCGCGCGGATAAATCCACCGTGTTCGCCGATGACCTCAACATTCCGTTGTCCTTCGAGTTCGGCGATGGCGGCGTGTACGTCAGCGAGGAGCCGCACTTGACGTTCATTAAGGACACCGACGGCGACGGCAAAGCGGATTTCAAACGCCGCATGCTTACCGGTTTCGGCTGCGAAGATAGCCACCACGCGCTGCACGATTTTGTGTGGAGCCCCGATGGCGATTTGATTTTCCGCGAATCCATTTTTCACCACAGCCAAATCGAAACCCCCTACGGCCCCGTGCGCCAGCAGAACAGCGGTTGGTTCCGCTTCGAGCCGCGCCTTCATCGCCTCACCAGCTTCGGCACCTACCACAGCACCAACCCGTGGGGCGTCACCTTCGATGACTGGGGCCAGCACGTCGCCAGCCATCCCATCTACGCCCAGGCCTTCCACGCGCTCGATCCCGTTTACCCCAAGCAACACCCGCGCCCCGGCGGCCTCCGCGCCTACTCCGGCACGTGCGGCCAGGAATTTGTCGACTTCTCTTTTTGGCCAAAAGAAATGCAAGGCGGCTACATCAAAGTCCGTTACAAGCCGACCAATCGAGTTGAGTTTCATCAATGGAAAAAAACCGAATTCGGTTACGACGAAAAATACGTCAGCGATATTATTTTCTCCACCAACCTCAGCTTCATCCCCGTTGACATCCGCTCCGGCCCGCGCGGCGCGATGTACGTGTGCGATTGGTACAACCCCATCAAAGGCCACGCCCAATACTCCCTGCGCGACGAACGCCGCGACCGCAAAAGCGGCCGCATCTGGCGCATCATTCCAAAGGGAGTCAAAGGCGCAAAGCTCGCCACTCCGCCGAAGATTGCCGGCGCCCCCATCGCCAACCTTTTGGAAAATCTAAAGCGCCCCGAATACCGCTACCGCTACTGGACCAAACGCGAACTGCGCGAACGCCAACCCGCCGAAGTCAAAACCGCCCTCGATGCCTGGGTCAAAGCGCTCAACCCCAAAGACGCCCGCCATCGCCATCACCAAATGGAAGCCGTCTGGCTCTACCGCAATTTTGAAATGACCAAGCCCGCCCTCCTCGCCGAGCTCCTCGATTGCGAAACCCCCGAAGCCCGCGCCGCCGCCACCCATCAACTCCGCTACTGGCACAGCGCCTTCAAAGACGGCGACGCCCGCCTCCGCAAAGCCGCCAACGACAAAGATCCCATCGTCCGAATGGAAGCCGCCATCGCCACCAGCTACATCGGCACCGAAGCCGCAATGCACGCCCTGGCCGATACCACCAAGCATCCCCACGGCGGCCACCTCGCCTACGGAATGCGCACCGCCCTCGGCGCGTCCACCATGCTCCCCCACTGGCAGTTCAACCACCACCTCACGATGAAAAACGCCCCCCTGCGAAAATTCATCAGCGGCTTCGCCAAAAACGCCCGCATCGAGACCGACGTAAACCACACCCCGAAAGACGCCCAATTCGACAAACAAAAAGATCTGAAAATCGTACGCATCACCGCCGTAAAAGAACGGATGCTATTCGACATCACCCGCTTCCAAGTCAAGCCCGGCCAACCCGTCAAACTCGAATTCGTCAACCCCGACGCCACCCCCCACAACCTCGTCATCGTCAAACCCGGCACCGGCGATGCCGTCGGCCTCGCCGCCACCCTAATGGCCGCCGACCCCGCCAAAGCCAAGTCCGGCCAATACATCCCCAAAACCGACGACGTATTATTCCACACCAAAATGGTCCCCCCCATCTCCGGCCAAACCCTCCGCTTCAAGGCCCCCACCCAACCCGGCAATTACCCCTACATCTGCTCCTTCCCCGGCCACTGGACTATCATGAAGGGTGTGATGGTGGTGAAGCCGAAATGATCTGATTCACCACAGAGGCACAGAGAAGACCAATTTCAGAATCTCTTTGTGTACTCTGTGGTGAGTAGAAAACGGCTACTTCTTCAACTTCGATTGAAGAATCAGAATAGGAAGTAGCTGGATTTAAACAGGCGGTATCTCTTATTGAAATTTCATTTTGATTTTTTCAAGAAACCAGAGAACGACGAGTGTCATCAAAGACAGGATGCCCCCAATGTTACAGATAAAAAAAATAATTTTTAAATTTTCATTATTTCTGGGGTCGATCAAAAAAGTTAAACCCATTGATGCTACGGTGAAGATAAATACAGCAAGTAGTTGCTTTCCAATTGTGTCGAATTTCTTTCTAACTAGAATAATCCCAGTAGCTAAGAAGCCGAGAACCAACGAAATAATTAGGTAAAACAAAAATTCCTTTCCGATGTTTCCCTTAAATATCCAAGCCAAACACCCGATTAAGATGCCAGTTGCGGATACGTATCCAAACATTGCCAAATTACTTGTATTTGCTCCTTTGGGGGAAATCGATGAAAGCTGTGTCCAGCTTTCTAAACCTTCATACCAGGCGAGATCTGTCGGCAACAGGGAGCCTTTGGCAAGGTGTAACTGCACCTGTTCATGTGTATAAGGCCCCATTCGTTGGTCATTTCTGGAAATGTATATCTGCACTAAATTTGAGTGGCCATCATTAGCTCCGATTTTGTTTGGGGCAATAGCGGATGGTGGGACTCCGTCGGAGAGAGGCTCCGCTAAGGGTCCAGATGGTGTTCCGGCGTTAATCGAATTTAATAGTTTGAGCGAGTTATAGCCGCCCCAAATTGAAAATACGACGAAGACGTGAAATCCAAACGCCAACCAATCTTGCACTAACATAAACAGGAGGCTGTCGAGTGCCACAACAACCATTCCCGCGATGAAAGCCCAGCTTTTCTGTTTCCTCGCAAAAACACCAAATAGCACACAAATTGACACGGCGATCAAATTAATCACCACAGCTAATCCTTTCCATAAGCCAGCCAAGTCCGGATTTTCCTTAACAGCAAAAATTGCCATCCCATCGATAAACCCACTCACACCTAGACCCACAAAAAAGGTCCAGTTGCTCTGTAGAAATACATGGGAGACGGTGTTTACAGCGGTTGCCGCAGCGATGATATAAAACCAATTTCCCCCTCCTTTAACACCATTCTCTAGGTTGATTTTTTCTTCCAAAGTCGTTCGTGTAGCATCCGGTTCGAGCGAAGGTGATTTATATCCGTCCATGCAGGAAGTTATCATAATCTACAATTATTGCATACTGCAATTCTGATGAAATTTTATAATGGACTTCAACTCATAAAGGGGTCAGTTATCACTATTGACAAGAAGCCTTCTATGGAGTGCGCCGGCAGAGCGTAGCGGCGACGGCGCTTTTTCGGTATGGTTGTGAACGGTTTCAAAGCGGTGTCGCGCTTCGCTTGCCCCCGCACTCCAAAACCACGCCGGAGGCGTGGCAGCCATTAGCCGGTGGTTGAGCGCAGCGACACCACCGGAAACGCCCCGAACAAAAGTTGCATCCCGGAGGGATGCCAGAAACCGGCCAGCCCCGTCATTCCATCAACCTCACGCAGAGTCGCGGAGACAACCAATCCAGAATCCTCGGCTTCTCCGCGCCTCCGCGAGAGAATCTGGTTTCGCGGGATCCCCAAATAAGCCCTTGATTTGCACGCGAGTCTGTGCAATCTTTTGCACATGAATACGAACATTGAATTGCACCCCAAGATATTGGCCAAGGCGACGAAGTTGAGCGGGCTCCGGACGAAGAAGGCGGTGGTGAACCATGCGCTGGCGGAGTTTGTGCAGCGGGCGGAGCAGAAGGAAATCACGCGGCTGTTCGGCACGGTGGAGTACGACCCCAAGTATGACTACAAGCGCGAACGGAGCCGCAAGTGAAAGTAATCATTGATACGGACGTTTGGTCCGAGGCATTGCGCAAGAGCAAGGGTGGCGACACTCCCTCGGCACAGGTGCGGGAACTGGGCGAGCTGCTCGAGGATGGCCGCGTGCAAATGGTCGGCCTCATCCGGATGGAAATTCTGTGCGGCATTCGCGATGAGAAACGGTTTGAGAAATTGAAGAAAGCCGTGGCGGCGTTTCCCGACCGCGAGCTGGACACCGAAGTGTTCGAGACCGCCGCCGCCATGTTCAACCGCTGCCGCGCCAAGGGCATCCAAGGTTCGATGGCTGATTTCGTTTTATGCGCCTGCTCGACTTTGTGGGGCATGCCCATCCTGACAAAGGACAAAGATTTCAACCGTTATCAACGCCACCTCCCCATCAAACTGCACACGCCTCGATGATTCTAAATCAGATTGATGGCCCAAGCCGAAAGCTAACCAAACAATATCAACAGGAGATGGAAAATGAAAAAGAGTGAAGAAAAAAATCCTGAAGGCACTGGAGAGCGGCAAGATAAAATTGGAGAAGCCCTCCAAGAAATTGCTGCCCAAATTATCCAGCGCGACCGAGAATACTTTCAAGAAAGACAAGCGCATCAACATCCGGCTCAGCAGCCACGACCTCCTCGGCATCCAGCGCAAAGCCCTCAAAAAAGGCGTGCCGTATCAGGCTATGATTTCAGGGTTAATCCATCAATACGTAGAAGGCGAGTTGATGGAGAAATAGTGACGTGCGATTCAGTTGTTCGCCGCATAATTTGCCAATGAAGATTGAGTATTTTCCAGAGACCGACAGCCTCTACATCGAGCTAGCCGACTGCCCCGGCGCGGACACCCGCGAGATTGAGGAAGGCATCGTACTGGACATCGACGAAAACGGCAAAGCCGTCGGCCTCGACATCGCTAAGCTGGCCGTGGATAAGGTGCCGACACACACGGCATCCGGTTAGGCTACAATCGCGCCTTTGTGGTGAAGTGAATCATTTCTTCAACTTCGCCCGCACTATGTTGTATTCGGGGTTGACGCATTTGTCTCCCCAGCGTTTTAAGGTGGCGAGGAGGCCGGCGTTGCTTTCGGTTTTTTGGCCTTGATCGCCGGTTTGTTTGATCCAATCGGCAAGGTGTTGGCGGTGTTGCTCGAGGGCTTTGCGGTGCTTGGGATCATTGGCGAGGTTGTGGATTTCGTGCGGGTCATTGGCGAGGTCGTAGAGTTCTTCGGGTTGTTTTTTGGGACCGAAGAAAATGAGTTGGGTTTTGTTCATTGTACCCTTGGCCATCATCTCGCGGAATTTTTTTGAAACGGGCCACGGATCCTTGTAGCTCGGCTGCATGAAGGGGCGGTCGGTGAGATAATTGCGCAGATATTTATAGCGCGGGGTGACCACGGCGCGAATGCGTTCGATGGTGTAGTCGCAGCGATCGCGCGCGGCCACGACGAATTTGCGCGGCACATAATTCTTTGCCAGAAAATCCGCGCCTTCCATGTGCTTCGGAATCGCAAGGCCGGCGGCGGCGAGGCACGCGGGCGCGATGTCGATGCCGCTAATCAAGTCCTTGCGCACTTGCCCCGCCGCAACGCCGGGGCCGGCGACCATCATTGGCATTTGGATGCCGCCTTCGTACAGGAACTGTTTGTGCCGGTGCAGTCTGTAACCGTGATCGCTGAAGCAAAAAATCAGTGTGTTGTCGTACAACCCATCGCGCTTGAGCGCGGCGATGATTTGGCCCACCTGTTCATCGGTCTTCAGCAGGCAATCGTAGTGATGCGCAATCTCCTCGCGAACCAAAGGAATATCCGGATAGTACGGCGGCACCGAAACCTTCGCGCGGTCGATTTTCTTGGGCGCGCGGTTGCCTAGTTTACCACCCCTTAATTGCACTTGGCCAAAGAAAGGCTGTCCGGGCTTGCGGCGCTTCCAGCATTCACCGGCGACCAATGCTGCCGGTGCGAGGCCGCGGCGGCGGGTGATCTTGGGCTCGTTATACATGACATCACGGTCATGCTTGAAATTGTAATCGTCCTTGCCGCCTTCATTAAATGTCCAGTAGCCCGCCGCGCGGAACATCTCCGGCAATGTCCGCACGCCCTTCGGCAGCCGGATATCATCAAACTCCTTGCCCATACTCTTACCACGAAAATCAGGTCGGCCACTGCGATGATTGTGAATGCCGAAGCTCGTCTGCATCGCGCCCACGATGATGCTCGAGCGCGTCACCGAGCACACCCCGGCCGGCGTGTAGAAGCGGTCAAAGCGAATGCCGCGCGCCGCGAGTCGGTCCAAATGCGGCGTCTTTATCATCGTGTCCCCATAACAACTAAACCACCCACTCACATCCTCCAAATAAATCCAAAGAATATTAGGCCGCTCCACCGCTTGCGCGCCAAAGCCAATGAGCAAAATCAATAATGCAAAAATACGTTTCATAGTGCGCACAAAATAGCGCAGCTTCAGTCGGGTCGCAAGCATTCCGTTTTTACCACAGAGACACAGAGATTTTGCCTTCTGTGTTCTCTGTGCCTCTGTGGTGAATGAAGATTGCCCCTCCGACTGTTTGCGTGTTCAATGCCGCGAACCGATGCGTAAGTTTATTTTATCACTGTGTGCGTTACTGGCTTTGGCTAGTGGCGCGGGTGCGGCCCAGCGGCCTAATTTTGTTTTTCTTGTTTCCGAGGATAACTCGATTCATTACCTGAAGCTGTATGGCTATGGGGCGAGCACGCCGAATATTGAGGCGTTGGCAAAGGACGGGTTGACGTTTAATCACGCGTTCTCGTGCAGCCCGGTTTGCTCGGTGGCGCGGTCGACTTTGGCGACGGGGATGCTCGCGCCGCGTGGTGGATTTCAGTATCACCGCAAGTCGGCGCTGGCCACGTTGCCGCCGGGGTTCACGCCGTGGAGCGGGATGCTGCGCGCGGCGGGCTATTACACGGCGAACAACGTGAAGACGGATTATAATTTCGCACATAATATGAAGGCGCTGTGGAATGCCTCGTCGCGCAAAGCGAGTTGGCGTGATCGCGAAAAGGGTCAGCCGTTTTTCTTTATGCAATCCTTTGCGCAGTCGCACGAAGGCTCGCTGCATTTTCCACAACGCGTGATGGAAACACAAAAGACGACACACGACCCCGCGAAGGTGAAGCTTGCACCGTATCATCCGGACACACCGACTTTCCGCTACACGCACGCGCGCTATCTCGACCGTCAACAGGTGATCGATGGCCAGATTGGTGCGGTGGTGAAACAGCTCGCGGCCGATGGCCTTTTGGAGGACACGTTTATTTTTTACTTTGGCGACCACGGCGGTGTGTTGCCGCGCGGCAAGGGGTATGCGTACGAGAGTGGTTTGCACGTGCCGTTGGTGGTGCGCATCCCGAAAAATTTCGCGCATCTTGTCGACCACAAACGCAACACGCGCACCGACGGCTTTGTGGATTTTACCGACTTCGGCCCCACCGTGCTGCACCTCGCCGGCCTCAAGCCGCACGCGCTGATGGACGGCAAAGCCTTTCTCGGCAAAGGCACCACTGCCAAAGCCCTCGCCGCGCGTAACACCGCCTTTGGCTACGCCGATCGCTTTGATGAAAAGTACGACCTCGTCCGCACGATGCGCATTGGCAAATATTTTTACACCCGAAATCTACAGGGTTTTTATCCGGACGCGTTGCAAAATAATTACCGCTACCGAATGCTAGCCTTCCGCGAATGGCGCGAGCTGTTCAACGCCGGCAAGCTCAACGCCGCGCAAAGCCAGTTCCACCAACGCCGCCCCGCCGAACAGCTTCACGATGTGGAGGCCGACCCACACCAAGTCCACGATCTCGCCGCCGACCCGAAATACGCGCTCGTATTAAACACCCTCCGCACGGCATTGAACAAAAAACTGCGCGACATCAACGACCTCAGTTTTTATCCCGAAAGCCAAATGGTCAAAGCCGCCCTCGGCAACGGCCCCGCGTACGGCAAAAAACACAGCGAAGAAATCGCGCGCCTAGCCGACATTGCCGACCTCGCCCTCAAACCATTCGCCGCCGCCCAAAAGCCCCTCGCAAAAGCAATGGCCTCGGCCAATCCGTGGGAACGCTACTGGGCCTGCATCACCGCAGCCGTCATTGGCAAACCCGCCAAGACGCTCGTGCCCAATGCCAAGAAACTTTTGAGCGACGAAAACCTAATGGTCCGAATGCGCGCTGCCGAATTCCTCGGCAGCATCAAAGCCGCCGACCCAATGCCCACCCTCATCGGCATCCTCAACACCGCCACCACCGGGCAGGAACTCAACCTCACCTTCAACGCCGTCGTCTACTTGCGCGATTACAAAGGCTATCAATTCGATGCCACGAAATTGAAACTAAAGTTCAAGCGCGGCGAAGTCTATCGCCGCATTGACTACCTCAACGGCAGCCTCGCCAAAGGCACCTCCACCCGCCCCCCGCGCAAGCCAAAGGGCGGGAAAAAGAAATAGCCGGTTGACAGATTTAATGTAAGACGTTATCTTACCTGTATGGAAACAACGATTTCGAGCAAGGGGCAGGTGGTGTTGCCCTCGGAGCTTCGCAAGCGCGATAAGCTACGGGCGGGGCAGCGCTTCGATGTGGAACGCGTGGAGGCAGGGGAATATCTCCTGAAACGCAAGGCCGCGCCGGTCAATGATGGCTTAGTGGATTGGCTGTTGGCGTGTCCGGAAAAAGATTGGTTTGAGCCGTTGCCTTCTGAATCAACCGATACGTTGTGAACTATTTGGTTGATGCTAACGTGCTGAGTGAGCCGACCAAGCCCGCGCCAAACGAAAGCGTGGTTGAATGGCTTCGGCAGAACGAACGGGAGTTGGTGGTGAGTCCTGTGGTTTTGGGTGAATTGGAATATGGCATTCTCATTCTCCCCTACAGTCGGCGGCGCAAGCGTTTGGAGGAATGGTTTGCCGCCGGTGTGCAACGGTTGGGCGTCCTGGATTTTGATGTGAAAGTTGCGGCTGAATGGTCGCGCCTGCTCGCCCGACTCAAGCGGCGCGGCAAAGCGATGCCGATCAAAGATAGCCTCATCGCCGCCACGGCCCTCGCGTATGGACTCACGATGGCCACGCGCGATGTGTCCGATTTCAAAAACGCCGGAGTCAGAGTGGTCAATCCCTTCGCGGGTTGATGATTGACGCATTGATTTTTTCGCCGTTCACTTTGCGCACGCATTGCTTATGAAGAAACTCATTCTATCTCTTGTTGTATTCTATTGCGCTTTCAACACTTTTGCGGCGAAGCGGCCGAATGTGGTTTTGGTGATCACGGATGATCAGGGGTATGGCGATTTGTCGTGCCACGGGAATCCGGTTTTGAAGACGCCGCACTTGGATAAGCTGCATTCGGAGAGTGTGCGGTTGACGGATTATCACGTGGCACCAACGTGTTCACCGACGCGGGCGGCACTGATCACGGGGCATTGGACGAATCGCACGGGCGTGTGGCACACGATTATGGGGCGGTCGATGCTGCGCGATAATGAGGTGACGATTGGGAAGATTCTCGGCGATGGCGGCTATCACACCGGTATGTTTGGCAAGTGGCATTTGGGCGATAATTATCCGTACCGTCCGGAGGATCGCGGCTTTCAGGAAGTGCTGCGGCACGGCGGCGGCGGCGTGGGGCAGACGCCGGATTATTGGGACAACGCTTATTTCGATGGCTCCTATTTTCACAACGGCAAAGCCGTGCCGGCCAAGGGTTTTTGCACCGATGTGTTTTTTGATTATGCCAAGCGGTTCATCACAAAAGTAAAAGACGATGAGAAGCCGTTCTTCGTGTACCTCTGCACCAACGCGCCGCACGGGCCGATGCACTCGCCAGAGAAATCCAGCGCGCCGTACGCCAAGCAAGGCGTGAACGTGGCCAACTTTTTTGGGATGATTGCCAACATCGACGACAACGTCGGCGCGATGCGCGAGTTTTTGAAAAAGGAAGGCCTCGCCGAGAACACCATTTTCATTTTCACCACCGACAACGGCACCTCCAGCGGCGCGGGCGTTTTCAATTCCGGTATGCGCGGGCGCAAAGGCAGCGAATATGACGGCGGCCATCGCGTGCCTTTTTTTATCCACTGGCCCAAAGGCGGCCTCACCGACGGACGCGATGTGGATATGATTACTTCGTACGTGGACATCGTGCCGACGCTCATTGATTACTGTGATGTACCCGCGCCCAAGGGCGTGAAGTTTGATGGCGTGAATATCCGTCCGCTCATCGAGGGTGTGCAGAAAGAAGTGTGGCCCGACCGCATTCTCGTCACCGATTCTCAACGCGTGCGCAATCCCATCAAGTGGCGCAAGAGCGCAGTGATGACCGATCAATGGCGCTTCATCAACGGCAAGGAATTATACGACATCAAAACCGATCCCGGCCAAAAGAAAAATGTCGCCAGCGCCAACCCCGGCGTGGTCAAGCGGCTTACGAAATTTTACGACGCGTGGTGGAAAGAAATTTCGCCCACCTTCGGCCAACCCACCGCAATTTATCTGGGCGCCAAAGCGCCGCTCGCCAATCCCGTCACGCTCACCTGCCACGACTGGATCGCAAACGGCAGTACACCCTGGAACCAACGCCACATCCGCAACGCCGAGAAAAAACCAAGCAACACCGGCTTCTGGGCTGTGGACATAAAAACCGTCGGCGAATACACCGTCGAACTCCGCCGTTGGCCAAAGGAAGCAAACGCCGCCATCACCGCTTCGCTTGAGGCCGGCACCGATGTCCCCGGCGTCCGCCCCTTCCGCGCCGCCCCCGGCAAACCTTTCGCCGCCGTGAAAGCCCATCTAAAACTTGGCGGAAAAGAACTCACTTTGCCCATCAAACCCAACGCCAAAAGTGTAACCTTTCGCCTCAAACTCAAGCCCGGCCGCGACGAGTTGTGGGCCAAATTCACCGACACCAAAGGTGTGCCGATGGGCGCGTTTTATGCGTATGTGACGAAGGTGAAATAGGCGATTGGTCGGATCATTGATTGAATCGATAGCCGGCTCCTTTTTTTCGATTGACGTAGTTTTGGTCTGCCGGGGTAGGGTGGTTGCGACATGAATGATTTTTTTAATCCATAATATGCGTTGCCCCAAATGTAATGATGAAACTTTGATTGAGTACGACTATGGCTCGGGAGTATTTCGCTGTGGGGCTTGCTCCGGCCATTGGCTGAAGTATCAATCGCTGGAATCCTATCTGGTGGAACGGGATGAAATGACCGCCAAGGCGTTTCGGGCCATTTGGGATTTGCAATCGGAGACCAGCGAAACCCTGAAGTGTCCGCACGATCAAAGTGGGCTTCGTGTCTTTACCTATAAGGCTACTGAACTGGATTTTTGTATGGAATGCAAAGGCCTTTGGTTTGATGCATTAGAAATGGAAGGGTTCGCAAGCCGGGATGATTTGAACCTGCCGAAAACCACAGGATCCGAAGGCACCACGAATCACGGATCATCATACTTGGTCTTCGAAGCTGCGACCGCGGTGATTGGATGTGTTTTGGGGAACATCGATTTATAACAATGGGGCAATTTGAGTCACCGATGAACTTGAACTCGAGATTTAAACGATGATGTTGCAATCAGAAGAGGAACAGCCCGAATCTCAGGAGGGTTACTCCGAAACACTGGATGGCAAAGTAGACAAAGAACAACCCGTCCGGCACGGATTCTGGAAAAGTTGGAAGATGAGTTTTAAAGAAGGAAAGATTTCGATGGATCATTTACTTGGGCTTTTCATTTTGGTATGCGTCATATTTTCTTGTTTAATTGGGGGTTGTGATTTGTTCTATTGAGCGTCCAATTAAATGGCTTGGCACGAATCATGAGAACACTCGCTCTTTTCATCGCAATGGTTTGTTTGTTGTCGGCGGCTCAAGGGGCGGACTGGGCGAATTGGCGGGGGCCGAAATTTAACGGGGTGTCCGCGGAACGTTTGCCGCGTGCGTTGCCCAAGGCATTGCCGGTGGCGTGGACCACGGAAGTGGGCACGGGCTTTTGTACGGTCTCCGTTCAGGGCGATCGCGTGCTGACGTTGGGCAATGCCAAGGGGCAGGACACGGTCTGGTGCCTG
Source organism: Verrucomicrobiia bacterium (assembly GCA_014239365.1). Classification (GTDB taxonomy): domain Bacteria; phylum Verrucomicrobiota; class Verrucomicrobiia; order Limisphaerales; family UBA1100; genus JACNJL01. The sequence continues at coordinate 15,894 of JAAZZB010000041.1, forward strand.
AGTGCCACGGATGGGAGCGTGCTCTGGAAGCATACCTACGCGTGCCCGCTGGATCCACTCTACTACGAGGGCGGGCCGGGCAGTACGCCCACGATTCACGAGGGATCGGTTTATACCCTGAGCAAAAAGGGGCATGCCTTTCGTCTGGACCTGAAAAGCGGGAAGGTGATGTGGCGCCGGGATTTGATCAAGGACCACGGCTTCAAGCTGCCGGAATGGAGCTTTGCGGGGTCGCCGTTTATTTATCAGGACAAAGTGATACTCAGCGTGGGCCGGCAGGCGGTCGCCTTGCGCCTGAAGGACGGGGCGACGCAGTGGATGCCTTCCACGGACTCGGCGGGCTATGCCACGATGGTGCCGTTTAAGGGGGATGAACATTTGTATTTTTCAGCCAAATCGTTGATGGGGATTTCCCTGAAAACCGGCGCCGCAAATTGGGCGTATCCCTGGAAAACGAGCCGCGATATAAACGCCGCGGATCCGGTGGTGTTGGGCAATCGACAGCTACTCGTTTCATCCAGCAACGGAACGAGCCTGCTGGATCTGGCCTCGGGCAAACCGGTTGAGCGCTGGAAGCAGCGCAACTTGCGGTGGTACTTCAATCCCGGCGTGCTCCTGGGCGGGCACGTGTATTCGATCCACGGCACCACGCATCGGCCCACAGAATTGGTCTGCACGGAATTGAAAACCGGCAAAAAAATTTGGAGCGAGGAAGGCTACGGCAGCGGCGGGCTGATGGCGGCCGGGAACGACGTGATCGTGTTCGACAAAGGCACGCTGACGATTTTCGAGGCGTCTCCGGAAAAGTTTAAGCTGCGGCTACGGCAGAAGGTGATGAAAGGCAAATGCTGGACCAGCCCCGTGCTGGCGAATCAGCGAATCTATTGCCGCAACGCCGCCGGAACCTTGACTAGTTTGACCTTGAAAAAAGGCCCTCGATAAAGCTCGGCCGTAAAGAGCTTTGGGCCGAATTCATCAATGCCAAGGGCACGCCGATGGGCGCGTTTTACGCGTATGTGACGAAGTTGAGTGAGTAGGGAATGGGGAGTAGTGTGGAGACGCTTCAGCGCCATAGGCGCGAATCCATATTAGCCTAGGGCAACGCCCTAGGAAAAACGAGCGATAAAACGTGAAGGGCTGAAGGCCCGGCACATTCGATGGGTCGCGCCTTCAGCGCTCAATTTATTCTTGGGGATGCGCATTCCCAGGGCGTTGCCCTAGGCTAA
>JAAZZB010000067.1 GCA_014239365.1 Verrucomicrobiia bacterium
TTGATTCCAAATCAGATGAGGGCACAATCATCGCCAAGTCCAAGGACGGGAAACCGTTGCTTTGCCTTGATTCCAAATCAGATGAGGGCACAATCGAAGTAGCTCTCGATAGTGTCGGAGTTATGCTTTGCCTTGATTCCAAATCAGATGAGGGCACAATCTCTTCAAATTGCCCCGCCTCTGCCTCTGCGCTTTGCCTTGATTCCAAATCAGATGAGGGCACAATAGGAATTTGCCGGCCATTCTAACGAACGGCCGGCAAATTCCTAGCTCTTCCCCCCTGTTTTACAGGGGGCATCTGTTTCACCAAAGCTGGATTTGTTCGGGCATTTGCTCAGGGGGCTCTTCCTTGGCGGGGGCGCCGTGGAGGACGTAGGAGCGTTCCCATTGGGCGCGGGTGATGAAGATGGCGCGCACGCTGCCTTCAGGCGGCAAGTGAGCTTTCACGTGATCGATGTGGGTTTTCTGGCGGGCAAAGGTGACGCAAGGGCGCACGTACACGCTGAACTGCATCATTTGGAAACCGTCCTTGAGGAGAAACTTGCGGAAGCCGCTGGCGGTCTTGCGCTGTTCGTCGGTGCCGACGGGGAGATCGTATGCGACCATTAGCCAGCCCATTTTGAATTTCCTTGTGTCCATGGTTCGTAATCGTTTGGGGTTTGTTCGAGCACGGCGCGGCGAAAGCCGCGGGTGGTGTTTTCCAGAACGCCCTGCAGTTGCAGCTGGCGGCCGTGATGCGAAATTTTTTCTACCGGCAACGCGGTGATCCATTGGCGGTATTCGGGGGTGACTTCCCAGCTTTCTGCGTCGGGGTTTTGGCGGACCCATTGGGCGACGCGCCAATCCACGCGGGGGCGAAAGGGTTCCATCAGGTCGTAGGCCAGCGGGGTGGCGCGTTCGCGGATGGCGTGGTGGATGCCGAAGGTGGGGTCGAGGCCCACGCCAAAGCATTTTTGAAGGACGGTGGAGAGGAGCACGGCGTAGCCATAGTTGAGCAAATTATTGAGGCCGCCCTTATCGCGGGCGCGCTCAAAGCTCGGCTCGTTTAATGAACTGGCGAGGATGGCCCAGAAGTATTTTGCACTGGTGGCTTCCTGTGTGGGATGGCGTGCGGCGGCCCAATGCGCGAGCGCGCCGAGGCGGGGATCTTCGGGCGCGAGTTCAGTGGCGAGGGAAAGTTGATTGGCGCACTTAGCATCCACGGTGCGCTGCCACAGCTCGCGGCGCAGGGGTTCTTCTAAATCCACCTGGGCACGGGTGAGGAGGGTATCGGTGGCGCGATTGGCGGGAAGCAAGATGCTAACGGGTTTGAAGGATTCGCAGATGATGAGGGCCACGCCGTGCTTGGCGGCTTCGAGCAACAGATGGCTGTGGAGGTGCGCGGAGAAACTGGTGATGATAATGGAGGCGATGTCCTCCAACGGCAACATCCGCACCTCGCCATCATCGCTGCGACAAGTGAGCTGGCCATCGCGGCAGCTGAGCGAGCACTTGGGGCTGTCTATGTTTACAATGTGATACGACATAGCCTTTCGCCGGGGCGCGGCGCTTGGGCTCAGTCGCAAAACGGTGCGGCTATTTAACGCCCAAGCGCGTTTTCATTTCCTGATGGCTGATCGTCGGTTTTCCGTTGTCCTGAGCGCGGGCCTCGAGGAGGTCGAGATAATCATTCAAGTCCTCCAGTTCCTCACGCAGGTCGGCGATCTGCTTTCGTTTCCGGCTAATCGTGCTGTCGATCTGTTGTTGGTCAACTTTGGTCATAGATGTGCTTTCGGTGGCCAATTCGTCGGATCACGATAACATCGCCGGTAACATCAAACAAGATTCGATAGTCGCCCATACGCAACCGCCACGCGGCCTCGTGCTGGTGCAGGCGCTTGAGGTTGCCCTGCAAGCCAGCCTCCAGCCGCTCAATTTTGCGCAGGCATTGCTGCGCCGCACGCTTGGGCAGCTTGTCCAAATCCTTCTGGGCGGAAGGGCTGTATTGGATTTCGTAGGGCACGATGGTTATTTGGATTTGGGCTTTGGTGCTGCAGTTCCAATTAGGCTGTTATTCAAAATGTTCAGACCTCCTTTGATGGCGGTCTCCAAGCTGGCCATCAATTTGCAACCGGGAGTGGTCTTGCTTTTCTTTTTTCCTGTTTCAGGGTCAAAAGCATCGTACCGAGGTCGCACAGTATCCGGTTGGCCAAGATCCAACTTGAGTCCCGCTACATTGTTGTTGATAGAAAGAATCCGCCAAACTCCTTTGTAGGTTCCGGTTTCGATTTTAATGATCATCCCATTCCTCAACACCCTCGGCCATTTGCCGGCGTTTTTTTGTTTTAACTCGTTGAGCCTTGGCCAGACTTTGTGGAAGGGGATGATGGTGGGTTCGGGGTCGAGGGCGACCCCGAAGTTGTCGGGGATGACGAGGGCGCCCTTCAGGGCGGCGAGCTTGCCTTGGCCTTCACCGACGGGGGCGGGGCCGAGGAGTTTGATGGCTTTCTCGGTGGTTTGTTTGGTGGCGGGCAGGGTGCCGTCCTCGCCACGGATGCGCTGGCTAAGGGTGGCCACGCCGTCTTCCACTTGCTCCACGCGCCAGGTATTTTGCTCCACGCGCAGGCCGGTCATCCGGGCGGGGAGGTGCTGCACCACGCGGCGTTCGGCGAGGCAGTGGGTGATTTGTTCTTTGCGATGATCGGCGAGGTCGCGCAGATGCACGCGTCCATCGGCGTCGCGGCTGTACACGCCGAGTTTCAACAGCTCGTTTTGCTCGGCGGGATTGAGGCGGCGCTTGACGATGAGCTGCCACACGCGGCCGTTGTTGGGGATGAACTTCGCGGCGAGGCCGAGCACGCAGGCATCCAGCGCGTGATGCAGGTGGGTGATGCCGCGGATCTCGGTTTTGGTTTTGGTACTGCCGTCTTCGTTGAGTACTTGCGGGTTGGCCACGGCAAGGGTGCCGGTGAGCCGCCAACTCTTGCGCACCGCGCCGGTGACGCTGCCGGGCAATGAAATGACGCGCGGCGGTTTCTCGCATTCCTGAAAATGCCGCTGGATGACTTGCGCGCCGAGCCGCACGATTTGGCTGGTTTGCGTGAGGTCGCCGGGGGTGAATTCCTTTTCCTCGTAGTCGGCGAGCAACAGCCAATCCTTGCGGCGACGCTTGCGTTTTTTATCGTCGTCGTGGCCTTTGAAGGTCTCGAGTTTGTCCACAAACTTTTTGTACTGTGTCGGCGTAAACAACGTGAGATTGGGCGCGCCTTGCACGGTGTTGCCGCCTTCTTCCTCGATAAACTGCAACGCGGTGCGTTTGCCTTTCATATGGTTCACGGCGGAGAAGGTCATTACCAACGCATCGAGCGCATCGGTGGGGCGCAGCGAGCGCGGGATGATGTGCTCGCGATCCACGACGCCGTGCACGAGCTGCGGCACATCAAAACGCTTGCCGGTGAAGGGGCAGGTCCAGTCGAGGTCATCCGCCACGCGGGCCTTGCGGATGAGGCTGGCGGTGATGGGCTTGCCGAGCGCGGCCATTTCTTCCTCCAGTTTTTTGGAAACGGCTTTGTGATTGGCAAGGCGCAGGCCGAGATCCTGCGCAACTTGTTTGGCGCTTTTGCCGGACATATCGCGCACGTCGCGGTTTACTTCAATGACGGCGCGGGCGATTTTGCATTTGTCGCCATCGGCGTATTCCGCCACCACATCCTCGAGCACTCGCCCGAGCATCAGCAGCCGATGGCGGACGAGATGGTTGTTGGTTTGCTCCGCCAACGGACGGTTGAGCTGCGCGTGCCGCAATTCATCAGTCACATAAAGGCAACCGCCTTCCTCGCGCGGATCGCTGCCGGCCATCGCCTCGGCCGCCGCTTGGGCCATCACCGTGCGGGTGTATGGACCTCGCCCGGGCGAGCCTCGGTCGTAAGCGTGGGATTGCCCCAGCACACTTTCACGCGTGGGCGCGGGCGGCTTCTTTTTGCCGCGCGCCTTGGGCGGGTTGGCGAGGTAATCCTCCAGCGCGGTTTCAAAATCGCCCGTATCCGCGCCGTGTTTTTCTGCGAGCGCCAGTAGATCCGCCAGCGTTTGGCGTTTGCCGCGCCGCCAACTATTCAATGCCAAGCGCCGAATGTTCTCCGGCAGGGTGAGGAACAGCGTGCCCAAGATTCCGCCGTGAGCAAACTTGCGCACGGGGTCGAGCACCAGTGCGCGCTCGGCATCGGGATGCAGCAGCATCGTGTCGAGGTTGTCGCGGTCGCTGCCGATGATTTCGCGCACGGCTTTTTTGAAATTGCCCTTGGTCAGAAAGCCCTCCGCGTGCATCGCCTCATCCACTTGCTTGCGCTCGGGTGCGGTGAGCGGACGCAGCTCCTTTTCGCCCGCACCGGCCACGCGCACATTGGCCAGTTGCATTGCCCAGCGAAACGCAAGAAACTCCGGCGCGTGCCGCGTGGGGACTTTGCCACCAGAAATGGGGCACGTGCTGATGATGCGATTGTCAAAGCGCGGCACGAGCTGGCCAAAGAGCAAGCTGCCGAAATACCGCTTGGGCAGCTTGAGACCCGGCACGGGCACGACTTGCCACGCGTCGTCATCCCACGGGTCGTTGCCGATGAGGCAGCGGATGACGTCGGCATCAAGCTTGTCCAACTGGCCCGCGTGCGCCGCCAGCACGCGCTGCATTTCACCGCGCACCACGTCGCGATCAAACGCAGCGTTTTGGCTCTTGAACCGATCCTTCGGCGCCACCGCGGCCGAACGTTTTTTGCCCAGCGGATCAATCCCGCTCACCGCACAAATCGTTTCCGCCATCGATTCGGTTCCGTGTTCCTCCATCAATGCGTTGGCGTTTTGCACTTTCTCGGTATCCTCCGCATTTTCACTCTCCACGCGGCTCCAGCGCCGGTTGCCATCGTAGCCGCGATTGTGCGCGTACCAGCGCAGCACATCCCACAGCTCCGTCCACGAAAGCGCCTTGCCGCCCCGCAACACCCGCGCCGCCAACATCCACGGCCAAGCACAGCCGGGCACATTCAATTCCGCCTCAGTCAACACGCCCAAGTGCCGCAATAAAACTTTCAAACGCGCAATCCGTTGGCGCGTGCTGCGGATGTGCCGCCGTTGCCGCCGAAAGCCACGGCGGTCACTCGCAAGACAATCATCCGCGCGAAAGATCACCGAGCCACAGCCGAGCACCTCCGCATCGGCGGGAGCATCGAGCACCGCCCAACCGATGGAGCTGTGGCCGACGTCGAAGGCGAGGTGGAGGTTGGCGTTGGGGTCGTGTGAGGCGTGTGAGGGGTGACTTGCGCCGTTGGAATTTCCGTTGTTTTTTGGGTTGTCATTCATGATTTGGCTCTCTATGCTGTTCGCGGAATCAAGACAAAGTTAGATAACGCAGTCTGGCTCCCTGTCCGTTATGCGGACACACCATGATTGAAAGCGTTTCTTAAACCGGCCTTCGGGCCGGTTTTTGTTTTGGGTTCCTACTATATAATTCGCGTTTCGCGCCCGAAATCTTTCAAAATTCTGCATTTATTTTCAGGCCACATAGCCGAATTGGATGTTGAGCCCCTAAAAATGGGAAGATCCCCACCCATTCGTCACTCAAAAAACTTCAATCGAAAATCACTCACCCTATTGCGCGGAGGTGATTTTCGTGGTTTATTGGGGGCGGACACTATGTCGCATTTCTTGATTCATTCTGGCGGCGCGGGCTTTTTGCTGGTGCTGGCGCTTAACCACTTGGCGGGCAATGATTGGGGCACCTCAATCATGCGCGGCTGCGTGGCGGCGCTGGCGTTTGCGATGGTGGCGCGTTGGTTCATGCGGGGGGTGTTCACGGAATTGCACTTGAGCTTGTACGAGCAACAAACCGCCGCGCAACAACCTACGCCCGAGGCAAATGCGGAAGCGGGCGACACTCCGGAGCCAGACGCGGAGGCATAACCCGCGCGGCCCTCTCAAACTTTTCACCAAGCTTTTTCACAAACTTTGGCTTGCGCCGGGCTTGGCCTTGGGCACAATAGCGGCGAACCGTTTTTGAACCTCACAACCCTCACACAAGGAATCTGTATTCTTATGAAAAAAATCCTCTTTTCAATTCTCACCTGTAGCCTTCTGTTGCCGGCCGTGGCCGAAGATAAAATCCCGCGCCAGCCTTCGCCCAAGGGCGCAAAGGTGACGATCATTTCCCCGCGTGACGGCAAAACCGTGAAGGGGCCGGTGCGCGTGCTCTTCGGCCTCAAGGGCATGGGCGTATGCCCGGCGGGCTTGGTGCTGCCCGATGGAAAGCCGATGCCTAACACGGGGCATCATCATTTGTTGATCGACACGGAGAAGATGCCGGCGATGGGCCTGCCCTTGGTGGCTTCGGATACGCTCAAGCATTTCGGTGGCGGCCAAACGGAGGTGACGCTGGATTTGCCGCCGGGCAAGCACACGTTGCAATTGGTGTTCGCGGATTACGCGCACATCCCGCACAACCCGCCGGTGGTTTCAAAGAAGATCACCATCACGGTGGCGCCAAAGGGCAAGAAGAAGTAGCTCTGTTGTTTTGAACAGGCGGCGGATGATTCCGCCGCCTTTTTTTGTGCACCGCTCCTATTCGTTGCGCAGTATTTTCCAGCTCCACAAATAGCTCACGGTGCCGAGGATGATGAAGAGCACGCCCACGCCGCCGATGGGTTTCAGGTGCGGAGCGGGCTCGTGGGCCACGCCGTTGGCCATGAGCACGATGCCGAAGAGGAACATCACGACGCCCCCATTTCGCATTCGGCGCAGGGCAAGGCGGCGGCGGTTGAAGCCGGAGGGATTGTCGCGATCGGGATCCGCCCAGCGCTGCGGCTCCGGCCGGGGCGCATCGCAATGCGGGCATTGCTCGCGGTCGGCAAGGACGGTGCGTTTGCAGATGGGGCATTTTCGCGTGCGCGCCATTGCCGGAGCCTAGCCCCCAACACGCCGAGAGCCAATCCCGGAAATCGCGTGCGCTGTGTGAAAAATTGGGGTAAATTGCCTCCGACCCATTGAAACCCTTAGAGAACCGGCTTTCTTTTTTACTGGGAAAGTTATTCACGGCACGGGATTTGCTGTGAATAACCCTGCCCTGTCAGGATCCGACCACCTTGGGTTCCGGCAAAAGGCGCTGATAAATGAAAATAATGCTGAATTTTGGCTGTTTTGCTAAGCTGCCCCAGTTTGGATTGGGTGCGGTGCTGGTGTTGTGTTTGGCGGGTTGCGGCTCTCCGTCCCAGTCCGTGGGCGACCGCGTGTTGGAGGCGAAGTATTTGGCGCGGCTGGATATCAACCGGCAGCCGCTGGAAATGGATAATGCCGAATGGGGCACGGCCCTGTACTTTGCGATCAAGCCCACGGCGCGCGATCTTTATGCGGATGATTTCAACTCAAGCACTTACGAAATCGCCAACGGGCAAACCGTTATTTTGGCGGGTGCGTACGAGGATGAACCCTACACCGGGCGCATCACCCTTAAGCACAGCAACGGCACCGAGCGTTTGCTGGCCCACATATTCAAAGGGCGTTTGGTCAACACGGCCACCCTCACTGATGTTGATGGCCAACGCCGCGCGTCAATCGATTATGATCGTCGGGGCTATCCCAAACACACGCGGGAATGGGACGCCAACGGAACGTTGACCGCTTCGGTCGATCACCAAACCGGAACCACAACCGAGCCCGGCGGCGGCACATCTCCTACTCTACCAACCAACCCAAACCTGCCCGCGACGTATCTTGAATTTAGCCAAGTGGAAATTCGCGGTTGGCTGGTGTTTGATCAATCGGAAATGTTTTTTCCTTACGATGGCGCGCTGGTTTCATTCCACGACAAAGCCAAGCAACAACTTGCGCGCGTGGAAAATTATGCGGGCGGCAAACCGGTTGGCAAAGTCACTTGGTGGCATCCCAACGGGCAGAAACATTTTGAGTCCGATTACGTCGACGGCGAACCCGATGGCTTAGCCACTTGGTGGCGCAGTGACGGCTCCACCGAACACGAGGCATTTTGGCAGGACGCAAAACTGGCGCGCGCCACCACTTGGGATTTGGCCGGAACAGAAAATGGCAAGGTGCTCAACGGCAACGGCACGCTGATTTTTTTGCATCCGGATGGCTCGAAACGGCAGGAGGCCATTTACGCCGATGGCGAGCTTTCGGATGAGCATTGGTGGGATGCGGAAGGCAAACCGCTGCCGAGCGCGCCCACATTTTGGCGCGTGGAACGGCCGCGCATTCCGGTCGCGCCCTAAGCCTCGCCAAGGCGTTGGGCTCGCGATACTCTCCGCGCGTGGACGCGCCATTTCATCTTGCCTTTCCCGTGAATGACCTTGAGTCCACGCGGGAATTTTACACGAATGTGCTCGGCTGCGCGACGGGTCGCGAAAGTGAATGCTGGATTGATTTTGATTTGTACGGGCACCAAATCGTCGCGCACGTGGCACCGGATGAAACGGGGCTAAAAACCTTCAGTGGCGTGGATGAAAAAACCGTGCCGGTGAAACATTTCGGCGTGGTGTTGCCGTGGGCCGAATGGCACGCGCTGGCGGATCGACTGCGGGCGGGCGGGGTGGATTTTCACATCGAGCCGTACATACGTTTCGAGGGCGAAGTGGGCGAGCAAGCCACGATGTTTTTCCCCGACCCCAGCGGAAATTTTCTGGAGTTCAAATCATTCAAGGATCCAACGCAGTTGTTCGCGAAAGATTTGAAACAAGCGCATTAATGCGGGCAAGCCTCGCTACGACTTTTTTTGACACGGATTCCACAGATGGTTTTTATCCGTGTGAATCCGTGAAATCCGTGTCTTTGTTTTGCGACTACTTTCGCAGGTCGCGAAGAATGAGGGTGACCTTTTTCGGGTTGCCTCCGGTGAGGACGTTGCAGAGGCCGCGCTTGCCGTCTTTTTCTCCCATGAGCTTGCGTTTGCCTTTGGCGTCGAGGACGAAGCAGGTGAGGTAATAGGAACGCCGGGGCTTGATGGTGGCGGCGTCGCCCACGATGAATTGGGTTTTGGTTTCGGTGCCGGCTTTGTGGGCGTAGTTTTTGATGAAAAATTTGCCCACCAAATCGGCGGAGGCATCGGCCAGAAAGGGATCGTATTCGTAAAGCCGGATTTCCAATGACAATCCATCGTAAGCTTTCACAGCTTTGGGGGTGACGAGGGTGCCGGTGACTTTGGCGGACTCGGCGGCGGGTAGTTGCAGCGCGAACGCAAAGAGGAGGGTGGATAGAATAGTTTTCATAAATTGCTTTTGGTTGTTGGGGGTGGGACTGGTTCAGCCGTCGGTGGAGCGGCGCTCGGGCTCGGGGTGGGGCAGCGGTTGTGGGTGGTCGCCTTCGTCCACGGGCTCAAAGGTGAGGCGGGTGAAGGGTTGCGGTTTGCCATTGCGGGTCACGGTGGTGGTGATGGATTTCATTTGCCAGACTTGGCCGGTTTGAGTGTCGAGCTTCAGCACGATGGGCACGGCTTTGCCGTTTTGCTGGATTTGGGCGGAGATGATTTGGTATCGCCCGGGCATATCGGGCATAAATATTTCACCGGGGTCGCCGGGAAAGATTTCATCAGGAAAAATTTCTTCCGGATCCATCTGCCCGGGAACGGGGGGCGGGGCGAGGCCGGGGAGGATTTGCACGGGCGGGCGTGGACGCTCTTGCGCGGCGGCGGTGAATGCCAGCGCAAGAGCCAAGGCGGGGAGTAGCAGGGGCTTTTTCATAACAGAATTGGACGCCAGTTTGGCGTGTTTTGCCCGTATGAAAAGAAAAATTAGAAAAATATCGGGTAAAGCCGAGCCTAACAGAAAGCATGCTCCCAATGAGCACCTGTGTCTTTCGGGGTTACTGGTATGCCCGGCGGTACTGGAAACCCTTATTCCCGCGGTGAAACCACTTTACCTTAAAAAAATTGCGCACCTCCCAGAGCGCAAAGGGCGGGGAACCTAATGTGAGGCGTGCGAGTCGTCAAATTAAATCTCAGAGGCCGCTCTTTTTTATTCACATCGGTGAATAATTCCCCTTCAATGGCAAGGGTTGAACATTGCACCGGAGCGGTGCGTCTATAAAATTGGCCGCAGACGAACGCGATGCGCGCGTCGGCCAAGGAGTAGTTCCCATGTTGCAGTCAAACGATACGGAGAAACCATATCTGTTGCACCACCTCATCATTCACGGGGTGTTGGCGATAGCGTTTTTGATGGTGGGCTGGCTGTTCCCCGCGCAGTACCGCACGCTGCACACCGACGCGCTAGCGCAGGCTTCGGTGGAGGAAACGCAAACTCTGGAGGAATTCCGCAATGAACTTGGCGACGCCCCTGGCGACGCGAGCCCCGCTTCCCTGCTTGATCTCGCCGTCAGTCAACTGGAGCAACCCGCGCTCTTGCCGGAAAAACTCCCCACCCTGGCCAGCGCCCCAGCCTTGGATCCCTACTTCCTCCCCGCCCGCCAACGCGAGATTGAAAACCAATCCGGCCAGGGCGAGCTGGTGAAAAGGCTGCTCGCCCTAAAAAGTCTGGCCCACGACTACGCCGCCGCCATCTCGCTGGCCGCACAATTGCAGACCGACGGCAAGTTTCACCAGGATCTAAACCTGCAACTCCACCGCTTGGGGCAGGAGACAAAATCCGATGCGCTGCACGAAACGTTGCACGCCTTTTCTCTGCTGGCCAGTCGGCTCACCGAACCGCAGCTGGGCCGATTGATGCGCGACACTGAGAGCACCCTCACCCTCACGTACCTAGCCAAGATCGCCAAGCTGCAAACGATGGTGCCGCCCTTTGACACATTTAATGAATTAGACGAAAAAGGAAAAAGCGATGATGTCATCACCGCAGACGAATTAATCGGCACCCCCTTCGAACATCTCTTCGGACGCGTGGTGAATCGCAATGCCAAAAATCAACCCATCAAATGGGACGCCGATGGCAACGGAAAACTCACGCGCGAAGAATGGACCGCGCTGCCCTTCATTCCGCTGGAGTTCACTGAATTCCCCACCGTATACGCCGCCTCAGTTTGGAGCGGCCAACCCGAAGCCGTCACCCGCTACCTCCGCAGCCACGGTCGGCCCGGCACACGCTGGCTGCAGGACGCGATGCGACAAGGGCGCGGCTCAATGCGAGTGGTGCTCACCCAGCAACTGCCCGTGAGCGATCGCGCCGGATTGGGCCTCGATTCCGCCGCCGCCTTCAGCCTGCGCCATCCTAGTTGGGCGCTCTTTGTTAAATTCCTGTTGCTCGGCCTCGGCTGCGTCATTCTTATGCGCGCGTGGAACAGCTTTTTTACTATGAGCGCCACCGGCATCAACGCCGTCCGCGACTTCATTATGCGCCGCCGCGCGATGGCCTGCGCCCTCTTCCTCACACTCGTGGCGCTGGGCGAACCGATTTTTCTCCAGCCCGCGCAATCCTCCGAATACACTGTGTCCATCAATTTACCCGTCCTCAGTGAGGATGAAAACCAAACCCCAACCAAAGAATCCAACATCGCTATGCTCGCCACCAGCAACATCGTTCTTAACACCATCCTGTTCGTCGCCTTCGCCGCGATCCAAATCTTTGTGTACCTCACCTGCAAATCCAAAGTGGACGAAATCCGCAACGGCGCGGGCGATCCCATCCTGAAACTGCGCCTTCTCGAAAACGAAGATAACCTCTTCGATATGGGCCTCTACATTGGCATCGCCGGCACTGCCCTCACGCTCGCCATCAAAATGCTCGCGCCCCAGTTTGGCATCAACCTTTCGGTCGCATACGCCTCGAACATTTTTGGTATCCTGTGCGTGGCCCTCGTGAAAATCCATCACGTCCGTGGCGCACGCCAACAGCTCATTATGGAAGCCGAGGCCACCCCCGTCGCTCAAACCCACTAACCTCACGTTATGAATAAAACACTCCTGCTCATCATCTGCGATTTCCTGCTGCTCAACCTCATCCACTTTACCGCGTGGGATGAGCTGGAGAAAAACACCAAAGACAACCCCGGCGCCGGCGGCTCCCAATCCACCGGGGCCGGAATGGGCGACCCCCAGCGCGACCTCGAGCTGGTGCGGATGAAGTTCAAACAATCCGCCGCCGAATTGGACGCCCAAAAGCGTGCCTACATAAACCTCTCCAACACCGCCACCGAAAGCCAACAAGCCAGCGCCAAGAAAATTGATGAGGCCGAGCAAAAAGCACTCGGTTGGTATCGCAAAGCACAGGAAGAAGAAGCCGGCAAAAAAGCCGCCGAAAACGCAAACCGCATCGCCCTCGAACAACTCAAGAACCGAACCCAACAAGCCAACCTCAGCGAGGCCGAAAAGAACAAACTCGAGGCCGAACGCAAAAAACTCGAAGCGCAAGCCGCAAAGTTGCAGGGCGACGTCAAGACCCTTCAGGTGAATCTCAACGCCGCCAAGACAGGTGCCGCCGCCGCCCAAGCCCGTGCCGAGCGCGAACTCAACGCCGCCAACGCCCGCGCCACCAACGAACGCAACCGCGCCGATATGGGAATCGCCGCCGCCAATACACGCGCCAATACAGAACGTAAGCGCGCCGACGACGCCACCACCCGCGCCCAATCCGCCGAGGTTAATATGGCCACCGCCAATGCCACCGCCGCCGCCGCCAAACAACAAGCCGCCGCCGCCACCACCCGCGCCCAAACTGCGGAACAAAAAGCGGAATCGGTGAACACCGAATTAACCAAAACCAAAGTCGATCTCAAAGCCGCGCAAGTTGCTGAAGAAGTCGCGCTCGGGGCCGTTAAAGATATGGGCGGCAATGTCGCCGAAATCAAACGCTCCGCAAAGGCGATCATCGACAATACCCCTGTCAGCGCGAACACCCTCTTCCGCCAATTCCGCGGACGCGGCGTCAAAGTTTGGCTCAAGTCCGGCCGCACCACCAAAACCACCGACACCATTCTCATCCAGCAAGGCAACTTTGTATTCGGCCTGTTGCACACCAGCTACACCCCCTTCGCTATCAACCCCAAAGCAACCGGCGTCAGCCGCGTGGAAGCCACCCTCAGCACCCCCGAAACCGGCAAAGCCAAGCCCGTGCCTTACTACCTCCCGTACGCGCAATTTCTGAAAGGCGAACCACGCGTGCTAGCCTCGCCGCTAATGAACATTTCCGAAGCCACCAGCCGCGGCATCCGGCCTTATCAAATTGCCGCCAAACCGTTTCAATTCCCAAAAGCCTTTGTCATCAGCCGCGATGGAAAATCCTACGGCGAAGTGGAATTCAAATTTAACCCCGCCCACAAAGGATACGTGAAGATGGATAAACCCTTCATCGGCGGCCTCTTCAGCAGCAGCTTCAACCCCTCCAAAGGCGACCTCGTCCTCAGCCAAAAAGGCGAGCTCCTCGGCATGATGGCCAACAACACCTACTGCTACGTCATCAGCAACCTAAAATCCGAATCCTCCATCCCCTTCCGCAAAGACCTCAACCGCCCCGCCATCGCCAAAACCCTCAAGGCCCACCACGCCAGCATCCAACGCAAAGCGTTTGATTTAAGGTAATCTATGTTGAGCCGCCTTGATTAACCGCCAAGGCACAAAGACCCCAAGATTTCTGGGATGTGTTTTCGTGGGGACTTTGGAGGATCAAGCTAATCTCCCTCACCCTAGCCCTCTCCCGCTGGGAGAGGAAATCAACCATTCGCCCTTCGGGATTTTCAAAACAATTCCGAACGATTCCGAACGATTGAAATTTATTGGCAAGCTCCTTACTCCCTCTCCCAGCGGGAGAGGGCTAGGGTGAGGGAGATTAGCTTGATCCTCCAAAGTCCCCACGAAA
>JAAZZB010000071.1 GCA_014239365.1 Verrucomicrobiia bacterium
ACGATTTCCGGATTCAATCACGAGCTAAAAGTGAAGACGGATGGTTTTTGGAAAGCGTGGCCGAAAGGCAAGCCAAAGGGCTACGCGCAATTCGAGGCATTCGCGAAAGGTGGCAAGGCGGTGGCGACTTTCAAACCGGCGGCAGGCGTGGATCGCAAAAAGGCACAGCAAGTTTTTCAAAAAGGCGACATTGAGCGCAGCATTCGGTTTTGCCGTAAGCTGGGATTGGGGCGGATTTAAGTGAGCGTGACGGTTAAAATTTGCGGCATCACCAGCGAGGCCGATGCATTGGCGGCGGCGGAGGCGGGTGCGGATGCGATTGGGCTGATGTTTTATGAGGGCAGTCCGCGCTCTGTTTCCATTGAACAAGCGAAGGCGATTTCCGCCGTGTTGCCGCCGCATATTGTGCGGGTTGGCGTTT
Organism: Verrucomicrobiia bacterium; assembly: GCA_014239365.1. GTDB lineage: Bacteria > Verrucomicrobiota > Verrucomicrobiia > Limisphaerales > UBA1100 > JACNJL01. The sequence goes on from JAAZZB010000071.1 coordinate 422, forward strand.
TTGTGAATGCGCCGGAGGCGGTGGTGTCGCGCGCCATCGCGGAGTGCACGCTGAGTATTGCGCAGTTTCACGGGGACGAAACGCCGGAGGATTGCGGGCGGTTTGCGATCATGACATTGAAGGCGTTTCGAATGAAGGGGCCTGAGACGTTGGAGGAAATGGAGCGTTATCCGACGGATGGATTTTTGCTCGATGCGTATGTGAAGGATGAACTCGGCGGCACGGGCGCGCAATTTAATTGGGAGCTTGCCGTGCGCGCGCAGGAGTTTGGTCGGCCTATTTTTTTGGCGGGCGGGTTGACGGCGGACAACGTGGCGGAGGCGGTGCAACAAGTGCAGCCGTTTGCGGTCGACGTATCGAGTGGCGTGGAACTTGAGCCGGGAAAAAAGTGTCCGGACAAAATGCGCGCGTTTGTGGCGGCAGCGAAAGGTGCGCTAGATTAGTTGGGGTTGTGAAAAACGACGAGGGCGCGGAAGCATGCGCTGGAGCCTTTGCCTTCCTGCACGACGGACGCGCTGATGGCGTGCATTTTATTTTCGCGCGCGTAACGATTCGCCGCCGTGGCGAGGTCTTCGATGGAGTAAGCCACGAATCCGGCGCACTCGGTTTGGTGCGCGCCGCTGGTGAGTGCGGCCATGAGGCTCGGGGCCATATCGTCGGTGGAGGTCAGCACGGGTTCTTCGGCGGGCGGTGGCGGCGGGATTTCTTCTTCCGGCGCAGATGCGATTTTGGTGGGGCGGTCTTTTAGTTTGGACGGCAACGCAGTCTTGGGGGGGTGGGCGGATCTTGAGGGTTTGGATTTCGGCGCGTTTTCGCCAAAGTCACCGCTGCGCGCGGCGACTTTTTCCTGAAAGCTCATCTTGTCCTTGCTCTTGGGTTTGCGCTTGAGTCTAACACATAATTCACTGTCGCCGGCTTTCACCACATCTTCGTGTGTGACTTTTACCGGATCGGTCATTTGCTCGCCATTGATGGTGGTGCCGCGGCTGCCGCCGAGATCAACAATCCACGCCTCGTTTTTGGCGTTGGCCATATTGTACTCAAGCTTGATTTGGAAATGTTTGCGCGACACGCTTTTGTCCGGCGAGAGATCCACATCTACCTCTGCAGCGGGCGTGCTGCGGCCCACGATGAGCTCCGGCTTGGAATTCTCAAGCGTCCGCGTTTCCCCTTTGTAAGTAATTTCAATTTCAAATGACATAGCAACTGTCGCGACAAAAACCAGTGCACCTGCGGGCGTAAGTCCTTTTGTTTGCGCCCGGATTGTGTTAACTTAGACGGAGCGTTGGCCGCGTGGTGGTTTTATTAAAACACAGGGCCGAAGCGAGTCAAGGCAATGGCGGAACCGGATCCATACGCAACGATGCAAGGCAGCGCCCCACCCGGCGCCGGTGCCCCCACCTCGCCCAATGCGCCTGGCCCTAAAAAAGCCACCGTGCGCATCGGGATGCCCCCCAAGCCCGACTCTAAACAAACCATCAAAATCAGTATGCCCGGCAGCGGTGGCGGCGGAGCACCCCCACCCGGAGGCGCACCCCCACCCGGAGGTGCAGCACCGCCGACGGCTCGGGCTCCTGCGCCAGTTGCACCCGCACCCGCACCCGCACCTGCGCCAGCGCCCGGAGCGCCCGCGCCAGCTCCAATGGTGGCTCCGCCCACTGTTGCGCCTGGAGCGGATCCATACGCAACAATGCAAGCCGGGCCAGCGCCCGGAGCGCCAATGCCCGCACCTGCACCTGCACCTGCACCTGCACCTGCACCTGCACCTGCGCCTGTTCCGGCGGCAGCACCCGCTCCGGCGGCAGCACCTGTTCCAGCGGCAGCACCCGCTCCGGCGGCAGCACCTGTTCCAGCGGCTGCGCCAGCACCCGTTCCTGTTCCTGCACCTGTTCCGGGTGCTCCGGCTCCGATGCCTGCGGTGGCGGATCCTTATGCTACGGTGGCTGCGGTGGCTGGGGCAGGAGCCGTGGCGGCGGAAGTGGCTCCGGTGGCCGGGCCGGTGCCGGCGGGTGAAATGCCCGGAACTGTTCCGGGAGCCACGCCCGCATCTTTCCCGCAAGCGGGAATGGTTTCCGGTGCGCCCATCAATCCCGCGGGCGGGGGTGAGGTGGACAAGGTGAGTATTATTTTGGCGGTGGTTAGTTTTTTGATTGTCGTTGGGATGGTGGTGGTTTTGGCGATGATGAAAGTGGAGTAGGATGGCGGGGGTGTGTTGAATAGGCGCCTTTGTGCAGAGTCATAAGATCGTGTCTTTTTTAGTTTCAAAAGATGGCCAACAACTGGGCCCGTGGACGGCGGAGCAAGTGAATGCTCAGCTGGCCGGCGGTATGCTGGAGCCTTCGGATCTCGGCTGGGCGGAGGGGTTTGCGGAGTGGATTCCACTGAATCAAATCGACGGGCTTGTAATGCCGGGCACTCAAGTGGCGCCCGCCACGGCTACGGTTTCGATGGCGGCTGCACCCGATGCCGTGCCGGGGTTGGCTACTGCAGGCGAGGCGGCACCGAAGCCGCGAGGGCGGCGGTTGTGGGCGGTGGCGGTGGTGTTGCTGGCGGTGGGCGGGTTGGGGGCGTATCAATTTGTTTTTGGACAGGGTGATCTTGCAAGTTTGTGCAGTGTGTTGGTGGAAATTGTGGTGCCGAAAAAGGCTGCGGTTGCCCCGCCTAAAGTGGTGCCGCTGCATGTTCAAAAATATCAAAATGCCGCCCAAGCCGCTGCCAGCGGTGTCGCGCCTATTGATGAGGTGAATGAGCAGTTGGATTTGCGCGGCGATTTCCATTTCACGCGGAAAGTGAGCGGGCTCACCATTGAAGCGGGCGATTGGATGAATCAATTTTCCAGAGACGCCGCCACCACACCGGCGGCCAAAGGGATCGTGGCGCTCGCTCGGGATGCGTTGCAAAAAGGGGGCGTAGACAAAATCGATGCGCTCGGAATGAGTAGTGTGTTCGTCAAGGCCGGTCAGTTTCGCCATGTGGCAATGGTGCATCATCCGAAGGGTTCCACCAATCGCCTGTGGCGTGTGTTGGATAATAATGGCACGGCGCTTAATGGCTTACGGTTGATGCCGGCGGATACCGTGCTGGCCGTTCACGGGCGCGCGAATGTTTCCGAAATGAGCAAGTGGTTCGGCGAGCTGGGCGCGGCTAAGCCGTTGGCCGATGCGTGGCAGTCATTGAAAACCGAAGTGCCGATGGATGTTCTGCTGCAATCGTGGACGGGCGAGGTGGGTTTATTTCTTTCGGTCAACAGTACCAAGTTTCGCGCAAGCGACGGGAAAACTGAATTGGGTAAGCCGGGTTTGTTGCTGGTGCTTGGCGTGAAGAATGGGGCGCTTGAAAAAGTGCTCGGTGAACAACTCAAGGATTTGCAGGAACCGGCGCGCACGGCGAAAATCAATAATGTGGACGTGCCATTGCGCGTATATGACAAGCTGGATCTGCCGGAGGAAATTGAGAAGCTGGGTTTGGTGCCATCAATTTGTCAGTCGAGAAATTATTTGGTGTTGGCGTTGTCGTTTAGCGAGACGGCTGCTTCGAGTGCTTTAGCTCGAAACGCCACGGGCAAGATGGGCGGCACGGCTCATTGGGCGGGTTTGCTGGGGCAAAATCCAACTCGCCTCACGGTGCCCAAATCGAATTTCGTTTTTTATCTTTCACCCACATATCGCACGGAACTGGCCAAGTGGCGGAAGCTCGGGTTGTGGCAGGACGTGCCCGCCGGTTTGCAAACTGCACTGGCCGCGCTGGCGGGGAGCCAGGGGGATGGCGGGCTGCTCGCCACGGTGGAGGCGCGGGGTAATGGCGTGTTGTTTAAGGGGAACGTGAATGGGCAAACGTCATCGCAATCATTCGCGCGCGTGAAAAATGCCACGCGGGCGTTTGTGGCGGAGTTGGTTCCACACTTGGCCAAGCTTGCGCACGGGCAGTGGTCGAAATTGGATTTACCCAAAAAGCCAACACCGGCCCCCGCGCCGGAAACCCCTGAGACCTCGGGCGACTGATGGAGATTCGCATCAATCGCGATGGGGCGGAGTTTGGGCCGTACTCGCTGGAGCAAGTGAATCAGTTGATGACGGAGGGCTCGCTCTTGCCCACCGATTTGGCGTGGTACGATCCGATGGAAACGTGGGCGGAACTTTCGCAGGTTGCCGCCAACCTCAACCAAGCCGCCGCCGCCACGCCGCAAATTGAAGAAACGGCAGCGGGCGAATATCGCGGCGGCGGGCGTTATCGCATTCTCAAACAGCTCGGCCGCGGCGGGATGGGTGTGGTGTATTTGGCTTTGGATGAGCAACTCAATGAGGAGGTTGCCCTCAAGAGTTTTCCGCCGGAGATGGCAGTGGATGAAAGCGCGCTGGATGATATGAAGCGCGAGGTGCAAAAGAGCCGCAAGCTCAGTCACCCGAACATTATCCGGATGCACGATTTTGTAAATCCGCCCGGCGAGGATCCGTTTGTGACGATGGAGTTTGTGGAAGGGCAGGAGCTGGCCGATATGCGGCGCGACCAAGCCAACGGCGTTTTTGCGTGGGAGGACATCAAGCAATACATCATTCAACTGTGCGATGCGTTGACGACTGCTCATAATGAAAACACCGTCCACCGCGATCTCAAGCCCACGCAGATGATGATCAACAATGAGGGTCGCCTCAAGCTGTGCGACTTTGGCATCGCGGCGTCCATGGCGGATTCGATCAGTTTTTCATCCATGAAACACGCCGTGAGCGGCACGCTGCTTTTTATGAGCCCGCAGCAAATGAACGGCGAAGTGCCGCGCGCTACGGATGACATTTATGCGCTCGGCGCCACGCTCTACGATTTGATGACGGGCAAGCCGCCGTTTTATACCGGCAACGTCAACGCGCAAGTGATGAATCGCCCGCCCATTTCGATGAAGGAACGGCTGGCGGAATTCGGCATCGAAAATGATATCCCCGATTACGTTGACCAACTTGTGCTCGCTTGCCTCAGCAAAGAGGCCGCCCATCGCCCCGCCAGCGCGGAGGAAATCAAAAACTGGATTCTTAGCGAAGGCGGCGCGGCCACGCTCAAGACGATTCGGTTGGCCTTCCAGCCGCCGGGGTTTTCCAAGGAATTGGTCTTTGATCTAAACCGCAAAAAATTTCAGGTCGTTTGCTCCGTGCTTGGCGTGTTGGTGTTGGGCGTGTTCGGCTGGATGTTTTTCAAGCCGCCGCCGGTTTATGATTTGCCGCAACTTCGCCAAAAACTTCAGAATGGGCAGATGGTCTACCTCAGCCTTGACAGCGCGCCGAACACGCAGCTCGCGGTGATGCGCGGGCAGTTGCAATTTGAGGAACGCCAAAGCGATCGCGGGCTGAACCTCACCTCCACCAACTACGTGGACATCCTCAACTATCGCGGCAAAAATTTGGAATCCATCCAAGGCGCCAACTACACGTTGAGCGCGCATTTTATGCCGTACTCCACGCCGGACGAAAAAACGAAACACGAACAGCAATACGCCATCCTGATGAAACCCGGCCATCACCTTGGGTTGAGCTATGGTTATGATCGCCGCTTTGTGATGAGTCATCAATTTGTTGCCAGCGGGAAAACAAATCTCGTGGCGGCAATTTCATCGGGCAAATTCGACGAGAACGAATGGCATCACGTGGTCGGCACAGTGAATCGCTCTGAGGGCACGGTGAAATTGTTTGTGGATGGACAGGAATCGGGCAGCGCAAAATTCCCCGCCAACTCGCGCGGTTATGTTTCCAGCAAACTCTGGCGCATCGGCGCGGCCAGTCCCTTGGGGAAAACCCACCAATGGCAAGCGGACGGCGCGGTGGATCAAGTGCGTATTTACAATCGCGCGCTTGAGGGAGAAGAGGTCAACGAACTTTATGAGGTGGAGCAGCCCGCGCCTTTCGAAAAGGAAATGCTCGTTTACTATCCCTTCAACGCGGGTGACATCAAAAATGTAAAAGAGAGTCTGCCCTCCAAAGGTTCGGCCGGAGGCTTCAGTCTTGCGGAGCCCACGAAAAACCCACTCCTCAAACCCGAACCCACGGAAGATCGGTTTGGCGAACCGAACGCCGCGTATTTATTTGATGGAATGACCAACAGCCTTTCGTCAGGACGCGGCGGCAACCGGAATTATCTCCTTGCCAAAGCGAATGAATCCCGCGCGTTAAGCGTGTGGTTTAAGCCCGAGGAAATCAAAGACAGCCGCCAATCCATCGCCGCATTCGGCTCGAGCACGGCCAATACCGGTTGGGAAATTCTGGTCGACCCCGAAGAAGGCCTCGTTGGCAATTGGGGAGGCGGCACTAATTATCTTAGCGGCGGCAGCATCAAAGTTGGCAAATGGCATCACGCCGTTTTTAGCTATGATGAAACTATGAAACTGATTTCACTCTACCTTGATGGCGAAATTCTCGGCACGTTTACCAATCAAGTGGGCACCGCCAATTCCAGCCTACGCCTCGGCGGCCCACCCCTTACGCCCAAACCCAATAAACCAAAGAACCCCAAAAAGAAAAAAGCCGGCGAGCCGGAAACGAAGGAAATTGAGTACAGCTATTTCCACGGTTCCATCGATGACGTTCGATTTTATTTGCGCGATTTGCCGCCCGAAGATGTGAGCGCATTATACGATGGCGAAAAACCCGCCAGTTGGTTTTGGCTTTACGCGCTCGGCACCGTGGTGCTGCTCGCGGGCGTGGGCGCATTTCTCTTTTGGAAGGGCGTCCGCATCCCCGCCAAACTGATGGACCCCCTCTTGCAACGATTGCCAAACAAACTCTCGGCTCCATTGGGCACCCTCCGCGCCGCGACATAATTGTAGGCCCGGGCCGGTGGCCCGGGGCCCGGCTCCCCGAGCCGGGCTACATTCTTGCAGTCGCTCGCGAATTGATTCCCGCTTCATTTCATGTTAACCAAACCCAATGGTTGACACCGCAACAGTCCCCGACGCCGCCGGCCGCTTTGGTCAATACGGCGGACGGTACGTCCCCGAGACCCTCGTGCATCCGCTGCGCGAATTGGAGGAGGAATATTTCCGCGCCCAACAAGACCCCGATTTCCAGCGCGAGCTGGATTATTATCTGCGCGAATTTTGCGGACGCCCCACGCCGCTCTACCACGCCCAACGCCTCACCGAAAATTTAGGCGGCGCGAAAATTTATCTTAAACGCGAAGACCTTCTCCACACCGGAGCGCACAAAATCAACAACGCGATGGGCCAAATCCTGCTCGCCAAGCGAATGGGCAAAACCCGCATTATCGCCGAAACCGGCGCGGGCCAACACGGCGTGGCCACCGCCACCGTGGCGGCGATGTTCGGGCTCGAGTGCGTGGTTTATATGGGCGCGCACGATTGCGAACGGCAACATCTCAATGTCGTTCGAATGCAAATGCTCGGCACGGAAGTCGTCGCCGTGGAGGCCGGCCAACGCACGCTCAAGGAAGCCATCAACGAGGCGATGCGCGATTGGGTCACCAACGTTCGCCACACGCATTATATTTTGGTCACCGCGTACGGCGCGCATCCGTATCCGGTGATGGTGCGAAATTTCCAACGCGTCATCGGCGACGAAGCGCGTCGTCAAATTTTAGAACAAGAGGAACGCTTGCCGAATTTATTGGTGGCGTGTGTTGGCGGCGGCTCAAACGCGATTGGGTTATTCTATCCCTTCATCGAAGACGAAGGCGTCGCGATGGTCGGCGTGGAAGCCGGCGGCGAGGGCATCGAACCAGAGAAACACGCCGCGCGGTTTCAGGGTGGATCGGTCGGCGTGTTGCAAGGCACGCGGTCGTTTTTGTTGCAGGACGAAGATGGCCAAATTCAACTTACTCAGAGCGTCTCCGCCGGGCTTGATTATGCGGCAGTCGGTCCTGAGCACGCGTGGCTGCGCGACCAATCCCGCGCTGACTACACTTATGCCACCGACGAAAAAGCACTCGAAGCCTTTTTCAAACTCTCCAAACTCGAAGGCATCATCCCTGCGCTCGAATCTTCCCACGCAATCGCCGAAGTCATCGCCCGCGCCCCGCAAATGTCATCCGACGAAATCATCATCTGCAACCTCTCCGGCCGCGGCGACAAAGATGTAGCGCAGGTGGCCGCACGCGCGGCTCTTTAACGTGGCCAAAGATTCCCAATCCCAATGGGACTTCGGCGAGTTATTTGCCGAAGAGGAAACGCGCGATGTCTTCACGGTTTCCGAGTTAACCACGCGCGTGAAGCGCGCTTTGGAAAATCAACTCGGTCAAGTATGGGTCGAAGGCGAAATTTCAAATCTCCGCGCGCAAGCTTCGGGGCATATGTATTTCTCCATCAAGGACGCACGCACGCAGTTGACGTGCGTACTCTTTCGCGGCACGCGCGCGGCTCAGCGCGAGTTGATGGAGGACGGCCAAAAAGTCGTTTTGCAGGGCGACCTCACGGTGTACGAACAGCGCGGCCAATACCAACTCATCGTGCGCGCGGTGGAATTGCAGGGCGTGGGCGCGTTGCAGGCAAAGTTTGAAAAACTCAAAGCCAAGCTGCAGGCCGAAGGGCTCTTTGATGCGGAAACAAAACAGGAACTCCCGCGCTTCCCGCAACGCATCGGCATCGTCACCTCGCTGAGTGCGGCCGCTTTGCGCGATGTGCTGCACGTGATTCGTCGACGCCAACCTTCATTGCACATTGTGCTCGCCGCAAGTCGTGTGCAAGGGAAGGGCGCCGAGAATGAAATCGCCAACGCCATTGGCCGACTCAATCGTTGGGCGGTGACGGAACCGCTTGATTTGATTCTCGTTACACGCGGTGGCGGAAGCCTCGAAGATTTGTGGGCGTTCAACGAAGAAGCCGTGGCGCGCGCCATTCATGCTTCCACCGTGCCGGTGGTGTCAGCGGTGGGGCACGAGATTGATTTTACCATCAGCGATTTTGTGGCCGACGCCCGCGCCGCCACGCCGAGCGCCGCTGCGGAAATTATCACCACCGCCGCCGTGGCTTTGCGTGATTCATTGGCCGCCACCGGCGATCGCCTAACTTGGCTCGCGCGTCGCCGCCGCGATTCATTGAAGGAACGCACCGCCGCCATCGCCCATCGCCTTGGCCGCTGCCATCCGCGCCGTCGTTTGCAGGAACGAATGCAGCGCGTGGACGAACTCCACACCGACCTCCAACGCGCCGCGCAAAGTCGGCGGCAAATTTTCTCCACCCATTGGCGCGGCTTGGCCGAGCGATTGTTGCGCGTGCACCCCGAGTTGGTTGTTCGGCATCGTCGTCAGCAAGTGGCTCAATTGGCGGCGCGTTTGCGCGAGCGGAAGGGTCATCGTCTCGATCGCGCGGCCCAACGCCTCACGCGTTTGGTGGATCGCTTGCGATTGTTGGGGCCGGCCAATGTCCTCGCGCGTGGCTATTCCATCACGCACGATGCGCGTACTCAAAAGGTGATTCGCTCCGTAAAACAAGCCCCCACCGGCACGCGCGTGCGGACGCAGTTGCGCGATGGCACCATCGAAAGCACGGTGGAATAGCTCTGCCCGCTTCACGCTCGACTTAACAGCCTGCACTCGCGTAGGCTCTGCCGATGCCGAGTAAGGGCAAAAAACAGGCGGAAGTTTCTTTCGAGGACGCCGTGGAGAAGTTGGAATCCATCGTGGAAGAAATGGAATCCGACGAGTTGCCGCTGGATAAATTGCTCGTGCGATACGAGGAAGGCGCGAAGCTGGTGAAGACGTGCGAGGAGCAACTCCAATCCGCCGAGACGCGCATCACCCAACTGGAAGAAACTTTGGAAGGCGAACTGGCCGCGCGTCCTGTGACGCTGAACGAGAATGAAGAATAGATGATGAGCGGATTTTTGGATATGATCAGTGAGCCGGCGCACGTCAAGAAATTGACGGAAGACCAGCTCGAGCAACTTGCCACCGAAGTGCGCGAGGAACTCATCATCAAGCTCGCCAAAACCGGCGGTCATCTCGGCCCCAACCTCGGCGTGGTGGAGCTGACCATCGCGATGCACAAAGTGTTCAGCACGCCGCACGATAAATTTGTTTGGGATGTCAGCCACCAAAGCTACGTCCACAAGCTGCTCACCGGCCGCCGCGAAGGCTTTTCCAAAATCCGCCAAACCGGCGGCCTCAACGGCTTTGCCCTTCGTACCGAAAGCGCGCACGACAGCTTCGGCGCGGGCCACGCCGGCACCGCGCTTTCCGCCGCACTCGGCATGTGCGCAGCGCGCGATCAAAAGAAAACGGACGAGGATGTCGTTTGCGTTTTCGGCGATGCCGCGCTCACCAATGGTATTTCGTATGAGGCGCTCAACAACATTGCCCAAACGACCAACAAATTTATTGGCGTCCTCAACGACAACGAATGGAGCATCGACAAAAACGTTGGCGCTATTTCGAAGTACCTTAACAAGATTATCACCAATCCCAGTTACAATCGGCTGCACGATGATCTTTCGCGATTGGTTAAAAAATTGCCCAAAGGTGATTTTGCAGTGCGGCTTGGCAATCGTGCCGAAGGCGCGTTGAAGGCGGAAGTGTCCGAAAGTTCGCTCAAACATCAACCGCCTGCGCCGCAGGATGGCCGCGGTGGCACGGCGAGCAGCGTGATTTTTGAGGAGCTGGGCATTCGTTACATCGGGCCGTTGGACGGTCATAATCTGCCGTTGATGGTCAAGTCGCTCGAGTACGCCAAGAGTTGCGATCATCCTGTGGTGCTGCACGTGCTCACCAAAAAAGGCAAAGGCTATAACGCGGCGCTCAAGCAGCCGGAAAAATTTCACGGCCTCGGCCCGTACGACGCCAAGACTGGCCAGACGCCCTCCGCCAAAAGCGGCTCAGCGCCTAACTGGCAGGATGTGTTTGGCAAACAAATGCTAAAAATTTGTGAGCGCGACAGTCGTGTCGTGGGCGTAGGCGCGGCAATGCCCAGCGGCACGGGCCTAAAATATTTGCGCGACGAAATGCCCGGGCGTTATTTTGACGTGGGCATCGCCGAGGAACACGCTGTCATTTTCGCCGCCGGAATGGCCACGATGGAATGTCATCCAGTGGTGGCGATTTATTCCACCTTCCTCCAACGCGCTTACGACTGCATCATCCACGACGTGGCACTGCAGGATTTGCCCGTGACTTTTTGTATGGACCGCGCCGGTCTTTCCGCCAACGACGGCCCGACCCATCACGGGTTGTTTGATATTTCCTACCTCCGTTGCGTGCCCAACATCGTGGCGATGGCGCCGCGCAATGAAGATGAATTGGCCGATATGATGTTCACCGCCACGCGGCATAAACATCCGACTTTCATTCGATACCCGCGCGGCGCGGCCGAAGGCGCGGAAATTAAAGAGGAACCTGAGATGCTCGAAATCGGCAAAGCCGAAGTCGTGCAAAATTTCAAGGACAACGGCAAACGCAAGATCGCCTTCTTCGGCCTCGGCCCGATGTTTACCATCGCGCAAAAAGCCGCCGAAGCATTGGGTGAAGACTTTGACTGCACCCTCATCAACCCGCGTTTCACCAAACCCATTGACGAAGCCACCACCGAATACTTCGCCAAGACCGCCGACCAAATCGTCACCCTTGAAGACCACGTACTCCCCGGCGGCTACGGCAGCGTGGTCAGCGAATTGCTTGTCGAAAAAAACATCAGCACCCCCTTGCTGCGTATCGGCTGGCCCGATCAATTCATCGAACACGCCTCCTCCGTCAACGAGTTACGCGAAAAATACGGCCTCACTTCCAAAGCGATTGTCGCCCAAATAAAATCCACCCCCGCAGCCAAAGCCAAAAGCAAAGTGACTGCGGTGGCCTAACAAAGATGAATGATAATTCAGGCAATCTCGGTCGCAATGAAGCATCTTTCAATGCGCTCGCGTTGAACCCTTTCAAGGCCGAAGCCTGGCTGCAAATGACTCCTCGCGAACGGTTGCGCCGAAGTTGGGCTATGCGTGCCCGCCTGAAGAATCCCCAAGCGGCCCATGATCGCAAATTTCTTCTCCAACCTTAGCGAGGCAGGAACTGAGTACCTCCTCATCAGCGGTCAAGCCGCCGTCTTGCACGGCGCGGCGTTTTTTTCGGAAGACATTGATCTTTGGGTGTCTCCCACAGAGGGTAATTTTGAATCACTCCAACGCGCCTTGCAAAAATCCGGTGCGCTGTACTACAAACTCACTCCTCCACTGACCGCGGAATTCATTGATCGCGGTCACGGATTCCATTTCCAACTCCGGAACGAAGATCCAGCTTGGCTGGATGTAATGGGGGTTCCTCCACGCACGTCCGATTTTGCAAGCGCCCAATCCAGCGCCATACAAATGGAAACCGAATGGGGAAGGCTTCCGGTGGTTTCGATTCCTCATTTAATTGAAATTAAGAAAACCCAGCGGCTGGAGGATTATCCAGTCATCAGTAATCTTGTGCTGAATCACCTGCGGCATCTGGCTGAATCTGGCGAGTCCGAATATCGATGGGCACTGGAAAATATTTTCACCTGGGAGTCATTTGAAATACTGCTCGCCGAATATCCCGATTGCCAAAGCACCTTTCCGAATCAGGAAAATTTGACTGAAGAAAAACAGATTATCCGAATGCAGGAAAATATGCGCCAACTTCAGAAAGAGGATCGCGACTATTGGCGTGAACGAATTACTGAATTGAAGGCGTTACGCTCCGAAGGCCGATTGATGCCTGTGAACGAACCTGTTTGATCAATCCACACGCAGAATTTCCACCGTTTGTTTCCGGCCTGCGAGGTCGATTTTCAATTTTGTATCTTGAGTGGCCTTTAGCAGTTGTGAACCCAAAGGCGATTGTGGGGTGATGACCAGCACCTCGGTTTTTCCGATTTGAATTTCCGTGCCGCCGGCGGATGGGCCGATGAAAAAAAATGCGCGTTCAGTGTTCTGGGAAATTTCGATCAACGCGCCGACATCGATGCCGTCGTTAGTGCTGAACTTCTTGTCCATCAATCCTTCGAACGCCGCGATGGATTCCTCCAACTCAACTACTTTGTTGGCTTGGCCCGCCGCGAGATAAGAAGCCTCAAGCCCGCGCGTGTCGTATTTGTTCTCAGCCCGATTTTCTTCCGCCGTCGCCTCTGTGTGCGAAGCCTTTGCGACGCGGGTGTACGTCTCCAATTCGGCTTGGAGCGTTTCGATGATTTTTTGAATGACTTGAGGCTTGGTCACGGCTTGCGAACGCCCAAGTCGCGGCAAATTTTTTGGGCTAAGAATGGGTCAATTTCCCGGTGGCGCGGAACAGCGGGACGGCGGCCAGAGGCGCTGTGTCCCCACCACGAATGGTTGCTCTCTTCGCGAACTAAGTTGCAGCCTTCCGATTTCAGATGGCGGATGAGGTCGCGGCGCTTCACACTTCCAGTGGAGCTTCCTCGAATTCCAGTCCGGCTTGGGCGCGGGCATCCTCGCGGTTCATCTCAATGGCTTCGCGCAACGCGGAGCGCAGATTTTCAAACAACTCTTCGCGGGTTTCGCCTTGGGAATTCACGCCCGGAATTTCTTCTACCCAGCCTACCCACCAATCCTCGTTCTTGCGAATGACCGCCGTATATTTTTGAACTGCCATACGAATAATAATGCCCCAGATTGATTGTGAAGTCAAACTTCCGGCTGATCACTTCAAATCCAAATTAGCATCAGTCACTGCGCCGAGCGAGGCGCTGGTGGTGAGGTGGGGTGTTTAGTCCTGCGGTTCACCATAATCCGATGCCTCCTCGTTCAGGGCAAGATTGTGAGTTGATTGCAGCGCCCGCAATTCATTGGCGTCCTTTACCGATGGGGCTGGGTGCGGATTAGTAGCCACCCATTGCCGGGCGTTTTCGCCCAGACGATGGAGATCTTGGCCGGCCTCTTCCGCTAACTCATCCTTGGCCTGCCAGAGTTCCTTGAGAATTGAATCATCCTTTGTTTCCATACGGTTACTCTCCCATTAATTCCAGTGGAGTGCAAACTTTTGGTAACGGCCATCCAGTCTGCGCAGCTTCTCGTTCAAGGCGGCGCAGGATTTGTGCGTTGGCTAAGTGGCGACAATTCCACGTGAGCAGGTAATCCACCTCGGCCAGCGTGGCCACGGCCAAGTGCAGCGCATCAGCTTTGGGGACGGGTGGCAGAGCGCCGGTGTGGAGAAATTGTTCAGCGAGGTCGGCAGCCTTACTCGATGCGGATAGGAGCGGCAAATTGGCGAGTGCGGCCATCCTCAATGTTGCTTGTTCAGGATTTCCGCGCGCTGCTTCCACGAGGGTTTCCTCGGAGGTCACACACAAAAAATTGCCTTGATGAATCCGCCACCAATCCCGCGTGACTTGCTGATTTCCAGCCACAGAAAGATTGGCGCTGGGTGCTGCCACCAGCAGACTCACCACGCTTGTTTCAATGTAGACAGTTTCTTTCACCTCCCATCACCTCAAATCCAAATTAGCATCGGTCACTGCGCCGAGTGAGGCGCTGGTGGTGAGGTGGGCGTATTTGGCTAGGACGCCGGTGGTGTAGTTGGGTTTGGGTTGGCGCCATTTTTGGGTGCGGCGTTTGAGTTCGGCTTTGGTGATGGCCAGTTTGAGTTGGCGTCGTTCGGCGTCGATGGTGATTTTGTCGCCGTCGTGCACCATCGCGAGTGGGCCGCCGTTGTAGGCTTCGGGGGTAATGTGGCCGACGACGAAGCCGTGCGTGCCACCGGAGAATCGGCCGTCGGTGATGAGCGCTACCTCGTTGCCGAGGCCGGCGCCCATAATGGCGGAGGTGGGGGCGAGCATCTCGCGCATGCCGGGGCCGCCGCGTGGGCCTTCGTAGCGGATGACAACGACGTCGCCTTTTTTGATGCGGCCGGCAAGAATGGCTTTGAGTGCTTTTTCCTCAGAGTCAAACGGACGCGCAATGCCGGTGAAGGTGAGGCCCTCTTTGCCGGTGATTTTGGCGACGGCGCCTTCGGGGGCGAGGTTGCCGTAGAGCACCACGAGGTGGCTGTCTTTTTTGATTGGCTTCTTGAGCGAACGAATTATTTTTTGGCCTTTGGGGTAGGGCTTTACGGTGCGGAGATTTTGCGCCATCGTTTTGCCGGTGACGGTCAGGCAATCGCCGTGGAGTAATCCGGCGCGCAGAAGGATTTTCATCATCGGCTGGATGCCGCCGATGGCGACGAGTTCGCTCATCAGATATTTTCCACTTGGTTTGAGATCGCCAAGCACGGGGACTTTTTTTCCGATGCGCGTGAAATCGTCGATGGAGAGTTTCACCTTAGCCGCGCTGGCCATCGCTAGTAAGTGGAGCACTGCGTTGGTGGATCCGCCTAAAGCAATGACGACGGTGATGGCGTTTTCGAATGCCTTCTTGGTCATGATATCGCGCGGACGAATGCCGAGCTTTAGCAAATTCAGAACTGCGGCGCCGGCGTCGCGGCTGTCTTTTTTCTTGGCGGGACTGACCGCCGCCTGTGCGCTGCTGCCGGGGAGGCTCATTCCCATGGCCTCGATCGCGCTGGCCATGGTGTTGGCGGTGTACATGCCGCCACACGAGCCGGGGCCGGGGATGGCGCAGCTTTCGATTTTTTTTAGGCCACTGTCGTCGAGTTGGTCATTGGCGTGCGCGCCGACGGCTTCGAAGACGGACACGATATCGAGCTTTCGGGTGTCTCCAGTGATGCAGCCGGGGAGAATGGTGCCGCCATAAACGAACACGCTCGGTCGGTTCATACGCGCCATGGCCATGATGCAGGCGGGCATATTTTTGTCGCAACCGCCGATGGCGACGAAGCCGTCCATGCACTCGCAGCCGACGACGGTTTCGATGGAATCGGCAATGACCTCGCGGCTAACGAGCGAATACTTCATGCCTTCGGTGCCCATCGAGATGCCGTCGGAAATGGTGATGGTATTAAAAATAATCGCCTTGCCGCCAGCCGCGTTGGTGCCGCGCTCAGATTCCTGCGCCAACAAATCAATGTGCATATTGCACGGGGTAACGTTGCTCCAAGTGGAGGCGATGCCGATGACGGGTTTTTGGAAATCACTGGCCTTGAAGCCGGTGGGATAAAGCATCGCACGGCTGGGCGCGCGGTTCGGGCCATCAAGCATGATGGCGGAGTGAGGGCGGAGGTTTGATTGTTTGCTCATGAGCGGCGGTTGTTTTCGCGGGAATACGCTTGAAAATCAAGCCAAAGGCGCAAGATCCATTCGTGCTCTTGACCAATTAGGTTTTTTGGACGATACTACAAAAACAATCTGGGGGCGTTCTGGATTCGACTGAGTGGACGCATCAGAGATTGCATGCCGAGGATGGTACTGACCTCGTTAACACCGGCCCAAACAACTAACTGCCAACGAAGAATTGGCTCTCGCGGCCTAATTAAGCCGTGACGTCCGTCTCCTGACACCGGCTGGGGATGACGGGCGCCGACAGCCGGTTAGGTGCCCCGCGGAGATCGCGCGCTGGAATCCGAAACTTTTTCATGCGAACTAGGCAAACGGATTTGCGTCAGGTCATTATCCAAAGCCGAATAACGTATCCTGACTAAGCATGTAGATGTCTTTGGTAAATTTGCTTGGGACGTGGGTTCAATTCCCACCGCCTCCACCAATTTCTTTTTCTCGTATCACACCGTAAAACCAGTGCTAAACTGGCGGTGTCGCCTCCTTGTGCAAAACTAGTTATTGCGAATTGACACGAACTTTGCACACAGTAGGCGCAAGATATGAACGCAAAACGTACCAATAAGCCTCCTGTTGCAATTATCAAGCGCGGCTCTGTCGCGGTTAGGATTTTCGATAAATCGGATAACTACCCCTACTATCGGGTGAGCTATCATAGTGGTGGCGAGCGTACGATGTTGACGTTTACCGACTTGGGGAAGGCCCAAGAGGAGGCAGAGATTCGCGCCAATCAGTTGAGCCGTGGCGATGGCTTGGCGGCTACGCTCAAGGGGCGCGATCAAGTCATTTACACGGACGCTACAATGGAATTGCAGAAACTGAACCATAAGCTCCAAACGGACAAGCCAATCAGGCTCGATGCTGCCGCCAAAGAATACGCCGAGGCCAAGGAACTGCTTCCCGAGAAGTCCTTGCGGGATGCTGTTGAATTCTACCGGAAGTTTTTTCCCAAGGATGTTGAGCCTCGCCCCATCTCCCAAGTGATAGCGGAACTGCTTGAACAACGGGGAAGTGAAGGCTGCTCTGAGGCTTACCTAAAGGATTTGAAGCTGCGCCTTCAACGGTTTGAAAAATCATTCAATTGCCCCATCAACTCCCTAACCCCCAGTGCCGTCTCAATCTTCCTCGAAGGTCTGGAATACGGGGAGGGTCATAAACGGAAAGGCGAAAAGGTTGGTGCGCGCCATCGGAACAACTACCGGCGAGTAATTCAAACGCTGCTCAAGTTTGCCCAGCAGCAGGGTTATCTCCCCGAGGAAGTTGATATGATGAAGGGGGTGCGGCGCGTCAGGGAATTAGATGAGGAGGTGCAGGTTTTCACACCGGACGAGTTTTCCTTTATGCTTGCCGCTGCCTCACATCAACTGCTGCCCGTGCTGGTGCTGGGCGGCTTGTGCGGCCTGCGCAATGCGGAGATCAGGCGGTTGAACTGGGCGGACGTGAAATGGGATGAAGGGTATGTGGAAATCAAGAAAGGCACGGCCAAGACCAGAGCAAGACGGACGGCCCCCATTTCAGACAACGCGGCGGCATGGCTCAGTGGCTACACCGAGGCAACCGGAGG
>JAAZZB010000075.1 GCA_014239365.1 Verrucomicrobiia bacterium
CAATCGTTATGGGCCGGATGAGTGTGACGGTGCGCGCGGCCTCGTCCACTCGCGAGAGAGCCATTCCAATGTTGTAGCCTTGGACCCAAAGGACGTGCGTGCAGAACAATTGGTCTTGAAAAATGAACAGGCGGTAATCCTCCGCGCGCCATGGGAGACTGGGGAAATTTTCAAAGCGCACATTGTAATGCGCTTCGGCAACCGCAAGTGAATCGTCCAATCGAAACAGCACGGCTTGCATCGGAGTGAAATTGAGCAACTTGTCGGCATTGCGCGCAGCTTGGTCGTGCGGTTCGCAGCGGGCCATGCCCCACACGGCATTGGCGTGTTGCGTGAGTGACGGATTGAAAATGCCGCCTGGAAAACGAGCGTAATCCAAAGCTAATTGGTTGCGATTGGCAAACACCATCCTGCGCACATCATCAACACAGAGAGTGGTTGTGGCAAGCAAGGCTTGTGTCTTCCGTCGCGCGCGGCATAATCGCCGGATGCAACCCCTCCGCACCCTTGCCGGGCTGATGCTCGCTGCCTTCATTTCTATTTTCACAACTCACGCCGCGTCGGGCATCCCCGAGTCGCTCAACCTTAAAGGCGGCTTCGTCGTTCACCTCGGATGCGGCGATGGAAACCTGACTTTGTCACTGCGGCCAAACCCAAGTTTTCAGGTGCACGGGCTCGCCGCCAATCCAGCTAATGTCGCCAAGGCGCGCGCGACGGTGAAGGCGGCGGGTGTTTATGGACCGGTTTCGATTGACCAATTGCGCGGCGCGCGGCTGCCGTATATTGACGGGATGGTCAATTTGCTGGTGGCGGAAAATTTGGGCGGCGTGCCTATGGCGGAGGTGATGCGTGTGCTGGCACCGGAAGGAATTGCCTATATAAAGAGTGGTGGCGAATGGAAAGCGACGACCAAGCCACGTCCGAAAGACATCGACGAATGGACGCACTTCCTCCACGACGCCGGCGGGAACGCGGTGGCGCACGATAAGCAAGTCGGTCCGCCGCGGCATTTGCAGTGGTTGGGCAGTCCGCGCTGGAGCCGGCATCACGACCGGATGGCGAGTATGAGCGCGTTGGTGTCGGCGGGTGGGCGCGTTTTTTACGTGATGGACGAAGGCTCGCGTGTGTCCATCCAGTTGCCCGCGCGCTGGACGCTCGTGGCGCGCGATGCGTTTAACGGCGTCATCCTTTGGAAGAAGCCGATGAAAAAATGGCACAGTCATTTATGGCCGTTGAAGAGTGGGCCAACACAATTGGCGCGGAGGCTTGTGGCGATGAAGGGCCGCGTGTACATCACACTCGGCGTCGATCAACCGGTGAGCGTGCTTGATGCCGCCACGGGTGAACTCATTCACGAATTGTCCGACAGCAAGGGTGCGGAGGAGATCATCGTCGAGGGCGGGCAGGTTTTTGTTTTGGAAAGTCCGGAGGAGTGGGAGCTGAATTCGTTTTTGCCTTTTCATAACACCGGCGATCAGGCGCGCATTCACCGCGACTTCGCGTGGAACAAAAAGAAGCGTGACGTGAAGGCGTACGACTCGGTGACCGGCAAACGTATTTGGGGGCACAACAACAAAGTCGCGCCATTGACGATGACAGCCGATGAGCATCGTGTGTTTTTTCACGATGGCGAAAAAGTGGTGGCACTCAATCGTTCCTCGGGCGACGTGGCGTGGAGCGCAGGCAAATCGTTTCTGCCGGCGGAGGTGCGTTTTAACTTCGGCCCCAAGCTGGTGTCCCATGATGGCGTAGTGCTGTACGCCGGCGGCGATCGCACGATGAAAGCCATCGACGCCAAGACCGGCGAGCAACTTTGGGAAGCGCCCCACGCGCGCGGCGGATATAAGTCGCCGGAAGATTTGCTCGTGATGCGCGGGATGGTGTGGAGCGCGCCGACCACCAGCGGACGCGACAGCGGCATCTTCACCGGACGCGATCTGCGCACCGGCAAAGTGAGGGTCGAGATTCCGCCCAACGTGGACACCTATTGGTTTCATCACCGCTGTTACATCGCCAAGGCCACGGATAATTTTCTGATGCCCTCGCGCACCGGCATTGAGTTCATTGATCCCGACACAAAAAACTGGGACATCAATCACTGGGTCCGCGGCGGCTGCCTTTACGGCGTGATGCCCGCGAACGGATTGACCTACGCCCCGCCGCACAACTGCGCGTGTTATCCCGAGGCAAAACTGTTCGGCTTCAACGCTCTCGCCTCCGCCTCGCCATCCCGCGCGCTCGGCAAAGTGATCGAAGCCAACCGCCTCGAGCGCGGCCCCGCCTTCGGCCAAGCCACCGACACCGCCGGCATCGGCGAACGCGATTGGCCCACTTACCGCCACGACAATTTGCGCAGTGGATTTTCAAAAAATAGTGTCGGTGAAAAACTTGCTCAAAAATGGGCCACGAAATTGGAAGGTAAACTTTCCGCCGTGACGATTGCCGAAAACAAACTCTTCGTCGCCCGCGTGGACGCGCACGAAGTCGTCGCACTGAACGCAACCACCGGCGCGGAGTTGTGGCGCTTCACCGCGGGCGGGCGCGTGGATTCGCCGCCGAGCATTCGCGATGGACGCGCCTATTTTGGCAGTGCCGATGGCTGGGTGTATTGCCTGCGCGCACGCGATGGCGCGTTGGCGTGGCGGTTCCGCGCCGCGCCGGAGGACCGCCGACTGATGGCTTACGAACAACTCGAAAGCGTCTGGCCCGTGCACGGCAGCGTGCTCATTCGAGAAAACAAAATTTATTTCGTGGCCGGTCGTTCCAATTTTCTCGATGGCGGAATGCGCTGGTTCGCGCTGGACGCAATGACCGGCAAAAAAAATATCGAGGTTGTGCTCGACGAAAAGGAGCCGGGCGAGGACAAAAATTTGCAGGAACGAATCCAGATTTTGCAAATGCCCGTTGGCCTGCCGGACATTCTTTCGAGCGATGACAAATTCATTTATATGAAGTCGCAAAAATTCGATCGCGAAGGCCAGCGCATCGGCCTCGGCCCGCACACCGGCGACTTCGCCGGGCAAGGCGGCCAGCAAGGCGGCGACACCGCGCACGTGTTTTGCCCCACCGGTTTTCTTGATGACACTTGGTTTCACCGCAGTTATTGGGTTTACGGTCGCAGCTTTGCCGGCGGCCACGCGGGCTATTACCAAGCCGGCCGTTACGCGCCCTCGGGGCGTTTACTGGTTTTTGATCAGGAAAAAATTTACGGCTTCGGTCGCAAACCGCAGTACCTCAAATGGACCACCATCCTCGAGCACCAACTTTTCGCCGCCAACCGCGTGCAAAAAGCTCCGCCGCCCGTCGCCCAAAAACCCAAGCGCCCCGCAGCAAAAGCCGCGATGATCAGCTTCGGCGTGCCCAAGACGATGGATCCCACCGGCAAAGCGCTCACCGTTTCCGCGTGGGTTAATGCCAAGCGCCCCAGCGGAGTCATCCTCGCCCGCGGCGGCCCGCAAAACGGTTTCGCGTTGGTGATGCAACGCGGCACGCCGGCGTTTCTCATTCGCGCAGAAGACAAACTCGCCAGCGTCACCGCCCGCGGCAAGTTCGGCGGGCGATGGGTGCACGTTACCGGCGTGCTCGATGCCAACAAACAAATGCACATTTACATCAACGGCCAACCCGCCGGCCACGGCAAAGCCACCGGCCTCATCGCCGCCACGCCGTTGCAAGGCCTCGAGATTGGCTCCGATGACGGCAGCCCCGTGGGCACTTATCGCAGCCCTAACACCCTCACCGGCATTATCGACACCGTGCGAATTTTTCATCGCGCCCTGAGCGATGACGAAGTCGCCGCGCTGCACGCCGGCAAA
This sequence comes from Verrucomicrobiia bacterium, assembly GCA_014239365.1. GTDB lineage: Bacteria > Verrucomicrobiota > Verrucomicrobiia > Limisphaerales > UBA1100 > JACNJL01. The sequence goes on from JAAZZB010000075.1 coordinate 3,816, forward strand.
GCCCCCGCCAAAGATGCCGCGCTGATGCTCGCCTGCGATTTTGAAAAAGGCAAAGCCACAGACGCCTCCGGCAAAAACCATCACGGCCAGTTGGTCAGCGCCCGATCTGTTTTGGGACGCGACGCAGCCAGCGGCCTCGCGATGAAATTCAAAGCCACCGCCGGGGCCGCCGCCGGCAGCGCAAGCGTGCCGTACGATTGGACGAAAGACCTCCCCATCCTCGTCCGCGCAATGGCCAAAGCCGGCGACACGCTTTATGTCATCGGCCCGCCGGATCTCGTTGACGAAGAGGAAAGTTTTGTAAAACTCACCAAGGGCGATCCCCAAGTGCAAACAATTCTCGCCGCCCAAGCCGCCGCACTCCAAGGCAAACAAGGCGCCATCATGCTCGTCGTCGATGTAAAAACCGGCACCACCAAAGCCATCCACAAACTCCCCGCCCTCCCCGTCTGGGACAGCCTCGCGGTGGCCAATGAAAAATTGTTTTACACCACACAAACCGGCAACGTCGTGTGCTTGGGTGAGTAATTTTTGAACACAAATCTGTGTGAATTTAAACTTGATTACGTTATGGAAAAATCGATCTTGATTCGGATGCTCGGCATTGGCGCGTTGGCTGCGATGGCGGCGTATTTTGTTTTTTCAAAACCCAATCCATCTGCACGCGATGATGCAGCGGAGGCGCGGGTGCAACAATTGGAACGGGAGAAAGCGGCGCTGCGCCGGCAACTGCAGTCGGCCCGCGCGACGAAACCGATTATTGTGACGGCCGGCCCATTGGTGGCGAGCGAAGAGGAAGCCCCGCAAGCGGCTACGCCGGAACAAATCCTCACGCTCCTTCAACAACTGAAACCAACCGACAAGCGTGCGCTGCGGCGGCTGGTATATTTTCTGGAATCATTGGTGGAACGCGGCGATCCGGCATTGCCGGCCATTGCGGCGTTTCTGAATCGGAATGTGGATTTGGAATTTCCGGTGGCGCGTTCTGCTGGAGTCGACGACAAAAAAAATCCAGCCGGTAAAAAAACGACGGCATCTGCTTGGAATTATTTCCGACCCTTTCCCAGACCCACCGGTGTCACCCCGGCCACGCTGCGATTGGGGTTGCTGGAAGCGGTGGCCGCCATTGGCACGATGGGCGCGGAGGAATTGCTGCTGAATATTTTGGATGACACCGCACGCGGCGTGGAGGTGGCGTATTTGGAAATTGCTTTGCAGGATTTGGCGCGCGATCAGCACGTGGACAAAATCCTCGCCGCCACGCGCCGCCTCCTCACCAAGCTGCCACCCATCACAGCGGATTCAATGGCAGTCGACCGCCGCGCCAAAGGCTACCTCTACGCCATCCTTGTAAAATATAACGACCGCATTTTTGTGGACACCGCCAAGACACTGCTCATCACCGCCGACGGTCGGCTCGATGGCGATGTGCTGCGTTATCTGCGGCAGGTTTTGGGAACGGATGCGTTGCCAATTTTTCATACCGTGATGAACGATGATCGGCTCACGGATGAAATCGATCGCTATGCCATTCGCGATGCGATCCTCCGTCACATTGGCGCGGACCCGAAGGCAGATGTGTTGCTATTGCAAACCATGCGAGAAGGGATGGCCCAACAGGAAGAAGGCGGGGCGTTCAATTGGGGAGCGGTAAAACTGCCCCTCAATGCGCTGATGCAGGGAATCAACGAGGCACCCGCACAAAACATTGTCAACCGCCGCCGTTTGATTGATAATTTCCGCGAAGAATTTGATCATCCGCAACTCAACAGTGTCTTGAACAAAATGGACGCCGGACTCGAAGCTGCACAGCAAGGTGTGACCCCGAACGGGGGCAAATAAAATTAAACATGAAACCACTGCTCACAACCACACTCATTGCCGCGCTGTTCATTGGCTGCGGCAAACAAGATGAAGCTCCGCCGGAAAACAAGTCCGGCAGTAAACCGGCGAACGCCGCAGGAGGTCAGGCCGTATCCAAGCTTGTGGAAGCCGCGTTTAATGGCGACCTCAAGGCCACTCAAGCGCTTATTGCCGAGGGAGCGGATCTAAATCAAAAAGATCCCAATGGCTCAACGCCACTGATCATTGCGGCGTTGTTCGGGCACACTGAAGTTTGTCAGGCACTGATGGAAGGCGGCGCGGACTTGGATCTCACCAATAAAGATGGCTCCACCGCATTGATGAGTGCGGCCTTACTGTGCCATCCGGAAACCGTCAAGGCGTTGCTGGCCAAGGGCGCGGATGCCAATATGAAAAATAAAGACGGAACCACCGCGCGAGATACTGCGGATTTAACCTGGGACAAGGCGAAACCCATCTATGAATTTCTGGATGGAGTTCTTTTTAAACCGCTCGGGAAACCTATCGATTTCGAACGAATCCAAAAAACCCGTCCGGAAATCGCTGAGCTACTTCAAGAAGCCGCCACAAAGTGATTGGCCCACAATCAATCGATTACATTTTTGGGTAACGAATCCATTCGTTTGCACGTATCCGTGGTAACGTAACTCAATATGGAATCTTTACTCGCACCTGAGGAGCCGCCGGTTTTAGAAAAAAAGCGCTATCACGATCTTGATGCACTGCGGGCCTTCGCAATGTTGCTGGGCATTGTGTTGCACGGGGTGCTTTCGTTTTTTCCGGTGCCCATTTGGCCGGCGCAGGATTTGCAGCAGCCGATGGTGGAGGTGCCCGCCGTGTTGGCCGTACCGCTGGAAAAAACAGGGCTTGAAACGCCGGCGGTTTACAGTCCATTCGAGGTTGCATTGCACGCGATTCACGGCTTTCGGATGCAGTTGTTTTTTTTGGTGAGCGGATTTTTCACCACGATGCTCTGGCGCAAGCGCGGTTTGAAATCACTGGCCAAGCACCGCGCCAAACGCATCCTGCTGCCGCTGGCAATTGCTTTGCCGCTGGTTTGGGGGGCACTTATTCCTGTGGGAATTTATGGCCAAAGCAAATTGGAGGGGATCGCGAAGATGCGAAGTGGATCCGCCAAGGCGGATCAAACGGCGGTTGGCGAGATGGGAATTATTACCGCGCTGGATCAGAAAAATCTGCCCGTGGTCAAACGGCTTATCGCCGGAGGAACTGATTTAGAAGTACGGGATCCAAGCGATGGCAGCACACCGTTAATTGCTGCCGCGGCGTACGGCTACCCCAAGGTGGTTGAGCTGTTGCTCGCGGGCGGCGCTAAAGTGGAAACGGGCAACAATCAGGGTGACACAGCGCTGCACGTCGCGGCGTTTTTCTGTCGCACAAATATTGTCGAACAATTGCTCGCACACGGTGCAGATCCGAATGCGAAAAATAAAGAAGGCTACACCCCGCTCTCAAATGTGTCAGGCCCGTGGGAACAAGTGGAAGGGATTTATAAGTACTTCGACGGCCTGTTGCGATTAGAGTTGGATATGGATCAAATCAAAACCACGCGCCCGCTCATCGCCAAAACACTCACCGAAGCCGGAGCTAAACGTTCCGATGAAGAAAAAGTAAATGAAGCGATTGGCGGGATCATCTTGCTGATTTTTTTCGCACCTGTGTTCCACCATCTTTGGTTTCTATATTACCTCGCGTGGCTGGTGATTGGATTTCTTCTCGTCGTATGGCTGCTGAAAAAATTGAAATGGAAAGCGCTGCCGGATTGGTTGATCACATCTCCGTGGCGTTGGCTGTGGTTATTACCGGTTACTTTAGTGCCGCAACTTTTTATGCCTGATGAATTCGGTCCGACCACGGCAGTGGGTTTTCTTCCGTGGCCACCGGCGCTGATTTATTACGCCATCTTCTTTGGATTTGGCGCGGTGTGTTACGGACGTGAATCGTTCGAAACCAAAACGGGCCAATGGTGGCCGCTGCATTTCGTGCTGGCAGTGCCGGTGTTGCTGGCGGGCTTGTGCCTCTTCTGGGCGAATCAACGCGGGCTGTTGTTGTCCGCCTGCGCGGTGGTATATGCGTGGCTGATGATCTTCGGCTTCATCGGATTCTTCCGCCACTTTTTCTCCGGCGAAAACAAACTCATCCGGTACGTTTCCGATTCCTCGTACTGGCTGTACATCGCGCACCTGCCGGTCATCATGTTTGTGCAGGCGTGGATCAGCCCGTGGAACCTGCCCGCCTTCGCAAAATTCCTAATCGCCTGCGCACTCACCACGCTGCCGCTTTTGGTGATTTACGAATGCATCGTGCGCTACACCTTCATCGGCACACTACTCAACGGCAAACGGATTCGCGCCTAATCAGCATTTTTTCACCTAAAAACCGCATTATCGCTTGACTGCATGCATTTTATGCATATATTGAATGCATAGAACGATGCAGTACACGATTCGCAATATCACCCCGGAAATCGACCAAGCCTTGCGGCGCAAAGCAGCGGAGAATTCCCAGAGCCTCAACCAAGCTGCGCTGGCGACGCTGGAGAATGGATTGAACCTCACAGGACAGCCAAAGGTGCATCACGATTTGGATGAGTTTTTTGGCAAATGGGTGTCTGACCCCGAATGCGAAAAGGTGCTCGATGAAATGCGCGAGCAAATTGATTGGGACATGTGGAAGTGAATCTGCTCGTCGACACAAATCGTTATCGGGATTACTGCGACGGGGTCATTGAAACGCTGGAAGTGTTTCGATCTGCGGCGAGCATTTCGTTTCCGTTCATTGTATTGGGCGAATTACGCGCAGGATTTGTTTGGGGGCAGAAAGCCGAAGAAAACGAAGCACGTCTAATGGGCTTGTTACATTCTGAGCGGGTACGCACGCTCTACCCCGATGACCAAACCACCCATCACTACGCGCGGCTGTACAATCAGTTGCGCACCCAAGGCACACCCATTCCCAGCAACGATCTCTGGATCGCCGCCTTATCTGCGCAGCACAATTTGCTTCTCTATTCGCGCGACGAACACTTCGACAAGCTACCGCAACTGGCGCGTGTGTGATTAGTTTTCGCCTCGCCATCCTTGATGCGTGGAACAAATAGGCAAACGCACGCGCGAAAGTTGAAGAAATCTACGGCGAACGTTCTCGGTTTGTTTGCAACAGCTTTTGAAACGTCGCCGGAGCTAGCGAGGGTTGGTCAATCCATTTGCCATAGAAGACGTGCTCCTTGTAGCGGGCCACGTCGCGATCGGCCTCCGCCTGCCAGGTTCGCGAGCGTTGTGGAGTGTTATAATAGATGGGATTGGGATTGGCGTAGTAGGCATTTTGAATGGCAGCCAGTGCCTCCGTGCGATGGGTTTGTGGGATGCCGGTGTTATTCGAAATGGCTTTGCGCAACACTTTGAGGCTGGGCCGGTCGAAATGAAAAAAGGCGAGCCGCGAAGGTGTGCAGGAATAAATCAATTCGCGTGGAGACCGTTCGGATGCGGAGGAGCGGGCGTGGTAATGCTCCAGCTCTTCCATGACTGTGGCGGTTTTGTAGAGGCCGTCATCCACTCCGTCTTCCACCACGCGTATGACTTTGCGCGGCTTGCGATAAGGAAAATGATGGATGTATAATTTGTCGTGAACCATCAGGATAACCCCGTTCCCGTTGGGCATCCCCTTGGAGTGCTGGAGCGTGGGCACGTAAATTTTTGCGGTGGAAAGCGTTGTGCCATCCTTGAACTTCAGATTTAGCCCATTAGCGGCATGGGCAACAAACCCAATGGCGAGTATGGAAATTGACAGGAAGATACGTCTCATACACCAACGTACCATACATTGGTGCATTGCGCTAGACAATCACGGGGTGACTGCTATTTTCTCCGCACACCAAAAGTCACATGAAAAACCGTTTATTGTCCCTAGTTGCCGCTATTTTTTCGCTGGCCTCTGTGCTCACCGCCAAGGATCAACGCCCTAACATTCTCTTCGTCTTCTCCGATGACCACGCACCGCATGCCATCGGCGCATACAATGGTTGGTTGAAGTCGGTGAACCCAACGCCGGAAATTGATCGGCTGGCGCGGGGCGGCATGTTGTTTGAAAAAAGTTTTTGCTCCAACTCCATTTGCGGCCCAAGCCGCGCGGTGATTATGACCGGCAAGCACAGCCATAAAAATGGCTTTATGAACAACGGCAATTCCTTCAACTGGAATCAACAGACATTTCCTAAACTGCTGCAAAAATCTGGCTACCAAACTGCAATTTACGGCAAGAGCCACCTCAAAGGTCGGCCACAGGGCTTTGATGACTGGGCTGTGCTGCCGGGACAAGGGATGTACTATAATCCGGATATTATTTTTCCGGATGGCCGGCGCAAAGTCGACGGACACTGCACGGATGTCGTCACCGATCTTGCGGTGGATTGGCTGAAAAAAAGCCGCAATAAGTCGAAGCCTTTTATGCTGATGGTGCAGCACAAGGCACCGCATCGTTGTTGGATGCCAGCGTTGCGTCATCTGAAATTGTACAATGACAAACCCCTTCCCGAGCCCGAAACGTTGTTTGATAATTATCAGGACAACGCCCCTCCCGCGCGGCATCAGGAAATGGAGATCGATCGGCACATGGATCCGAACTACGACCTATTTGTGGATCTCACAGCGGATTTTGACGGCACGCCCATCCAACAGCGGCAGGATCGTTCTGCACGCAATAATATGAAACGGATGACGCCCGCGCAAATGAAAGCGTGGCGCGCCCATTACGGCCCCCGCGATGAGGCGTTCCACAAGGCCAACCTCAAAGGCAAAGCGCTCGTGCGCTGGAAGTTTCAGCGGTACGCAAAAAATTATTTGCGCTGTGTGAAGGGTGTCGACGAAAGCCTCGGTCGCCTCCGCGCCACGCTCAAGGAACTGGATCTCGACGACAACACCGTCGTCATTTACAGCTCCGACCAAGGCTTCTACATCGGTGACCACGGCTGGTACGACAAGCGCTGGATGTACGAGGAATCACTCAAAATGCCGTTCATCGTCAATTGGCCCGGCGTCACCAAACCCGGCTCGCGCGACACGCATCTCATCCAAAACCTCGACTACGCCGAAACCTTTCTCGACATCGCCGGCGCTAAAATTCCTGCCGATATGCAGGGCCATTCGCTCGTGCCATTACTCAAAGGCCAATCGCCCAAGGACTGGCGCACCAGCATTTACTACCACTACTACGAGTACCCCAGCTTTCATATGGTGCCCCGCCACTACGGCATCCGCACCGAGCGCTACAAGCTGATGCACTTTTATCGCTTCGGCAACGAATGGGAAATGTACGACCTGAAAACTGACCCCGACGAATTGCAAAATCTCTACGGCAAAAAAGGCACGGCCAAGCTCGCTGCCGATTTAAAAAAACAACTGCGCGCCCTGCAAAAACATTATGAGGACGACAGCGATATTTCAGAGCAGCCGATGGAGTGGCAAAACAAAGTCCGGCCAAAGACGGCCGGACAGTGAATAGGGAATAGTGAGTGGTGGAAACCACTATTCCCTACTCCCTACTCCCTACTCCCTACTCCCTACTCCCTACTCCCTACTCCCTACTCCCTACTCCCTATTCCCTACTCACTCCACAATCATTTCCCCTTGCGCAATTCCAGCATCGTCTCGCCGAAGGCGCGGCCGATTTTCGAAAACGTGATCGTGCTGCCGAGATAATGATAAGGCCGGTCGGACCCGATTTTTTTCCATGCCTCGAAGTTGTCGCGCCATGTGGGATAAGCCGCATCGGCTTTTTTGTCCCAGTAAACATCCGTCGGGATCGCTTTCACATTGCCTTTAAATGCGGCGATGTCGTTCATCGACAACTGCGCGGCCTTTACGAGGACCATATTGCCTTGCGCTTCCTTGAATCCATTTTGGCCCATGAGACCGATGACGAAGGGCAGCTTGGGCGACTTCAAATCTTTGCGCACGTCGCGGATGAAGTTCGCCATGTTCGCTGCGTACTCATCCTGAAATCCGTTGTACATATCGTTCCAACCTTGGAACCAAACGAAGCCGGCCAGCTCATAGCCACGCCCGTCGTATTCCGGAAAGCGCTGCTTGAATTCCTTCAGCGTCACTTCAATCTCCGCCATCATCAGCCGATAATAATGGCCGTAACTTTCGACCACTTGTTTGCGATACTCGTCCGCCTTGGCTTTGCGAATGGCGTCGAGTGACGCGCTGCTCTTTTCCTCAATCTCCTTGCGCGTGATTTTCGGGTTATCCTTCTTCGCCCTATTCCATTCGTTGCGGATGATTTTGTTGTATTCGCCCTTGCACATATTCTCCACAAACTCCGCAATCTTTTCCTTGGACTGCAGCCCCGAACTCGGCGGCCGGAAATCGCGCCCAATACTTTTGCCGCCCCACGCCGTTTTGATGATGAGCACCGGCTCGGCGTAGTGATTGCCCACCGTGTTGCCAAACTCCAGCTCCGGCCCAATCTTGCCCGGCGAGCCGTAGCCCACCGTCAACTTGCCACGCCGATTCAGATAATTAATCCAAACATCACCTCGCTCGATATATTTCCCGTCCTTGTGCAAGTGCGCAAAAAAAGCCTTCGTCTCCGGCGCCTTGATTTGATGATTCAGCAACGGATCAATCCCGCCCTTCCCCTCCATATTCGATTGCCCCGCAAGGATGAACACCTTCACCAACTTCTTCTCCGCCACGGCGGAAAAATGCAAAACGCAAACGAGAGTGAACAAGAGAATTTGTTTCAAAGAGTTCATAGTGCGCAAAGGCTAGCGAACCCCCACCCACCCGCAAGCGAAAACGTGTTCACTGCGGACTCCGCACAACATTGAACAGTCGCGCACCGAGGCAGGGCCAATTCTCCAAAAGCGCCAAAGGCGCGGTCCCATATTAGCCTAGGGCAACGCCCTAGGAACACATCACCAAAAAACAGCGGAGCCCTGAAGGGGCGGCACATCCCCGCCATCAAACCCCTTCTCCCAACATCCCCTCACGCATTCAGACGTTGAACCTGAATCATTTTTTCGGCAGAATATTGCCGGTAATGAACGAACACGACGAAACGGAATCCTTTCGCGAGCAATGCCGCCGGCAGATGGATCGCCCGCTGGAGGCCCGGATGAAGTATGCTTTCTGCCGCGTCTACCGGCCGGTGTTGGATGACGTGCCGGTCCGCGTGTTTGACACCACCAAAGAATACCGCGAATGGTGCGCGGAAAACCTGCCTGCCTATCTCGGCTTCCAACCCGCTGTGGATGAAACCGAATAATGGATCGGCCAGCCTTTAATCCACTTCAGGCCCAGGAGGTTGCGGCCGCCTTCAGTCGGGCTGGAGTAGATTACTTGTTCATCGGCAAGGGCGCGGCCATTCTGCTCGGCTTTCCCGGCACCACGCAGGATGTGGATGTGTTTCCCGCCAAGACCGAGGAGAACGGTCGACGTATTGTCACGGCGCTGGGCGAATTGGGTTTCGAGCTGGGTGAAACTACCGAAGCTGAAATCATCAGCGGCAAGGACTTTGTTCAACTAAAATTCGGGCCATTCGATATTAATTTGGTATTCGCACCGGACGGCATTGAAACGTTTGAGGAAGCCAAGGCCCGAGCCATTCAAGAAGGGCCATTCCCGGTTGCCAATCTCCGCGACATCATCGCCAGCAAAAAGGCCAGCGGCAGGAAGAAGGACAAGCTCGACCTTGAGTTGCTGGAATTATTCCGGATCGAATTTGAAGCCCGCCAAAAGTAGCCTGTGAAATTTTTCTATCTTACCTTCCTGCTAGTGTTCTCCCCCTCCGCCGTCACGTTGCCGGAGGCGGTGGACACCGCGATGCAGGATGAAATGAAGCAACAGGAATTGGTGGGCCTCGCCGTGGGCGTGATTCAGAACAGGCGCGTTGAATATGTGCGTGGTTTTGGCTGGGCGGATCGCGAGCGGAAGGTGCCGGTGACGCGGCAAACTCTGTTTCGTTGGGCTTCCATTTCCAAAAGCCTCACAGGCGTGGCGTCGATGCAACTTTGGGAAAAAGGAAAACTGGATTTGAACGCGGACGTGCGGCGGTATGTGCCGGAGTTTCCCGCGAAGCCCACGCCCATTTCGATACGGCATTTGCTCTGCCATCAAGGCGGCATTGTGCATTACTCAAACGGGCCAATGGTGGTGACAGTGCGCGGGTATGAACAGGCTAATCCATTTAAAAATGTGGTGTTAGCGCTGGATACGTTTAAGCGTTCGCCATTGGTCAATGCGCCCGGCGAAAAATATGCGTACACGACGCACGGTTTTATTTTGCTGAGCGCTGCGGTGGAGCGCGCGGGGAAACAAAAATTCGCGCTGCAAGTGCGCGATCGTATTGCCAAGCCGCTCGGAATGACCACGCTGCAGCCGGATTATCAGTGGATGCAAATCCCCAATCGCGCCGTGGGCTATCGCAAGCGCGATGGCAAAGTGGTGGTGAGTACGGACACGGACGTGAGCTGGAAACTCGCCGGCGGCGGTTTCATTTCGAACATCGACGACCTTGCGAAGTTTGCCGCCGGTTTACTAAACGGAAAATTGGTGAAGCCCGCCACGCGCGCCAAAATGTGGACCCAACAAAAAACCAATAACGGCCAGCTCACCGGCTACGGTCTCGGCTTCAGTTTCAAGCAATACGAAAAGGGTGAGCTATCTAGCTGGAAGGCGAACCGAACGGCAGTTGTGTTAATCGGCCACAGCGGCGCGCAGGAAAAGACCCGCACGTATATGATTCTCTGGCCCGCGCAAAAAACGGCCGTGGTGGCGATGACCAATTCCGAGCACGCCAATATCAACCAACTCACCGGCCGCTTGCTCTCGATTGTGTGGCCACCGGAGCCTTCGCGTTGAGTAACTCTTCGGACGAGTCGGACGGTTTCTCCGAAACCGCCTTGGCGCGCTCGGAGAGCACGCCCTACCTTTCAGCTATGCCAAAATATCGTTGATCACCTCGCCGTGCACGTCGGTGAGGCGCATGTCGCGGCTGCTGAAGCGGAGAGTGAGCTTGGTGTGATCCATTCCCAACAGGTGCAACATCGTGGCGTGGAGGTCGTGGATTTCGAGTTTCTTGTCGATGGCTTTGTAACCATAATCGTCAGTAGCGCCGTGTGTCATCCCGCCTTTCACCCCGCCGCCGGCCATCCATAGACTGAAGCCGTACGGATTGTGATCACGACCGTTGCCGCCTTGAGCGAAGGGGGTGCGGCCGAATTCACCCATCCACACGACGAGCGTGCTGTCGAGCAGCCCGCGGCTTTCGAGATCCTGCAACAGCGCGCCGATGCCTTGGTCGACGGATTTGGCGTTCTTGGTGTGGCCGTCAACAAGGCCACCGTGTTGATCCCAGCGATCGCCGTTGCCGCCGGGGCAAGTGAGCTCGATGAACCGCACGCCGCGCTCGACAAGCCGCCGCGCGATGAGGCAGTTGCGGCCAAAGGTGGCGGTGTTTTTGAAACTAGCATCGAGGCCGTACAATTTTTGGGTGGCGTCGGTTTCGCCTTTGAGATCGGTCAACTCCGGCACGGCGCTTTGCATTCGAAAGGCTAGCTCGTGATTGGCGATGGCCGATTCGATTTGGTCCAGTTGACCCAGCCGATCCACCACGCCGGCGTCGAGTGCGCGCAACAGATTCAATTTATTTTGCTGCAGCTCCGGCGTGCGTTCGGTGCGGACGATGTTGGCCAGCGGCTTGGCGCCGTATTTGAAAATGCTGCCCTGATATGCGGCGGGCAAAAAGCCATTGGAAAAACAACCGAGCCCGCCGGGCGGAATGAGCCCGCCATTGAGCACAACAAAGCCCGGCAGATTTTGGTTCACCGAACCAAGGCCGTAATTAAACCAAGCCCCCATGCTCGGCCGGCCGACTTGGCCGAAGCCGGTGTGCAAAAAATAATTGGCGGTGGTGTGCTCAGAAAAATTCGAGGTCATCGAGCGGATCACGCACAACTTGTCCGCGTGCTTGGCCACGTACGGGAAAAGATCGCTGATGGGGATGCCGGCTTGGCCGTAGTTTTTAAACTTCCACGGACTGCCAAGCGTTTTGCCTCGGCTATTGAACTGCGTGGCCTCCATCTTGAGCCCGAAGGGCTTGCCGTTTTCCTTCGTGAGCCGCGGCTTGGGGTCAAAGGTGTCCACGCTCGATGGGCCGCCATCCATGTAGAGAAAAATGATGCTCTTCGCTTTGGGCGCGAAATGCGGCGGCTTGGGCGCGAGCGGATTGGCCGGCTTGGCGCGCGCCTCATCCGCCAGCAATGACGCCAGCGCCACCCCGCCAAACCCATTGGCACAACGCGCCAGCATCGCGCGCCGTGAAAGAGTTGGTTCCGAAAACTGCCCGCAATGGTGCATCGATGGATTGTAACGGCTCAAATTCAGGTGACTAGTTTTTTAGTGCCACGCAACGGAGACTATGTTTGGCTTGGCAAATGGCACTTAAAACACAAAAGAATGACGCAAAGGTGGAAGCGTTTCTGGCGGGAGTAGCGGATGAACAGCGGCGAACAGATTGTTTGGCGGTGCTGGCGTTGATGCAAAAGTTGACCGGCGAGCCGGCGGCGATGTGGGGCAAAGCAATTGTCGGATTCGGAAAATTCCGATACCGCGGCAAAACGAGCGAGGGGGAGTGGTACCCCGTCGGCTTCTCGCCGCGCAAACAAAACCTAACGCTCTACCTGCATTGCGTTTTGGAAAAGCAAACCGCGCTGCTGGAGAAACTAGGCAAACACAAGATCGGCAAGTCCTGTCTTTATCTCAACCAGTTGGAGGATGCCCACCTCCCCACACTAAAAAAGCTAATCAAGACCGCCTATAAAAATCCGGAGATCGCCGGCGCCGAGACAATTTAGTAAGCACTTTGGTAGGGCGTGCTCTCCGAGCGCGCCGCGGTGGTTTTGGAGGAACCGCCCTACCTCAACTCTCGCGCACGCAAACCGCGGAATTTTACCGTGCCGCCATTGCCGTGGTGTTGGATGCCGAAGCGGCCTTTGAGGGATTGTTTGTGCATCACTTCGGCAATGAGTTTTCCGTTGAGCCACGTGCGGAGGCGCGGGCCTTTGGCTTCCACGCGGAAGTGGTTCCACTCGGCGGGTTTGAAGAGGCCCTTCGTTGCTTTTTGATAGGCGGCGGTTTGCGCTTTGCCTTTGGGGTATAGCCAGCCGCCCATTCCGATGCCGTAGATGCCGGCGGGTTTGGCGCGGTCGATTTCGCATTGGTAACCTTTGGGTTTGCCGGTGTCGCCGATGAGCCGAAAGCCGAGGCCGGAGTTAAAGCCTTTGTTGTCGGCTGGAATTTTGACTTCCAGTTCCGCCACGAAATCAGCCATCTGCAAATCGCTCACCACCCACACGTTTATTTTGGAGGATAAATGCAGTTCGCCTTCGACTGCTTTGAAGGATTCCACTTTGGCGCGGGGCGTCCAGCCGTTGGTGGTTTTGCCGTCGAAGAGCGGCGTCCATTGGGATTCATTTTCTGCCGCCAACGAGGGCACGGCGGCGGCCATCAGGAATACAAACATCCGATTCATCGGCGGAGTTTAATGGCGCGGCGCGTTTATGCCAAAAGAAAATTGCGGAGCCACGCGGCGGGTTCCTCACGGTGCGGCGGTTGCTCAAGGCTTGCGAGGCCGGTTTTGAAAGTGAGCGGCTCGATGATGGCCTCGCGCGATTCGATGAGGGCGCGGAGGTAGCGGCGCGAGTATTCGGGGTGCGCCTGCATCGCGAGGATGTGATCGCCGAGAGCAAACATCGCGTGCGGGCAATGGCTCGTGCTGCCGAGCAACCGCGCGCCGGGCGGCAGTTGCTCGACTTGATCCTGATGCGTGAAGAGCATCCGCACGCCAGTGAGCGGCGGCTGCATCCATGGCTCCTCTGCTGTGATGGCGATTTCCTGCACGCCGATGCCCCAGCCGCGTTCGCTGCGGCGCACTTCGCCGCCGAGGGCTTGGGCAATCATTTGGTGCCCGAAACAAATGCCCACGGTTTTGCGTTTGTCCGCGTGCAGGGCTGTGATGAATTCCTGAAATTTTTGAATCCACTCCTCCTCTTCGAACACCGAAGCCCGCGCTCCGCTGGTGAGCCACGCGTCGCATTCATCGGTCGCCTTCGGCAGTTCGCCTTCCCATACGCGATAGATTTTCATTTCCGCATCGAGGTCGGTTTGCCCGAGCAAATGCGTAAACATATCCGGAATGCCGCCATCAATGTCGCGAAATTCCGGCGTCACGAAATCGCACTTGAGCAATCCAATTTTCATAGCGCGTTTTGGTATACTGCCAACAAATCCCCGTGCGTGACCGGAATAAGATTGGTGGCGTGGCAAGGATCCGCAAAGGCTTCGTCGGCCAACGGCGCAAGATCGTCCGCTGCGATGCCGTGATTTTGCAAACCGAATTGAATCCCCAACTCCTCAAACCACGCCCGCGTTTCTCCGGCCAACGAATCGCCCGCACAGCCGACCTCGGCGAATAGAGTGCGGATGGTCTGAATGCGTTGCCGTTGTTCGGTGGTCAATTCAGCCGCTTCAATGAAGGCCATCGAGTCGGGCAACATCAGCGCATTCGCCAGACCGTGATGCGTGCCGTGGCGGGCGGAAAGTGGATGGGCGAGTGAGTGCACCATCCCGAGATCTTTTTGGAAAGCGACGGCGCCCATACTCGCCGCCATTTGCATTTGGGCGCGGGCAGCGAGGTTTTGGCCATCGGCAACGGCGGCGTTCAAATGAGCGAGGCAAATGCGGATGCCCTCGAGCGCGACGCCGTCAGCCATGGGATGATAGACCGGTGCGAAATAAGATTCGAGGCAATGCGTGAACGCATCGATGCCCGTGGCAGCAGTAAGGTGCGGCGGCAAACCGGCGGTGAGCGCGGGCTCGAGCACGGCGATAGTGGGCATCAATGGCGGTGAAACAAAAAGCGTTTTGCGGCCGGTATCGCGCATGGTGATGACCGCGCCCCGCCCCACTTCGCTGCCGGTTCCGGCAGTGGTGGGCACGGCGTAAAACGGTGGAAGTTCGCTGGAGATTTTCGTGCCGCCATTATCGAGAATGGAATACTGCGCCAACGGCGCGGGGTGGTTTGCAAAAAACCGAATGACCTTCGCCACGTCCATCGCACTGCCGCCGCCGAGCGCAAGCAAGCCATCGCAGCCGTGCTCATTGTAAAATGCCGCGCCCATTTCCACATCGGCCTCGATGGGGTTGGGATGCACGCCATCGAAAACTTCAAACGCCGCGCCGCAATCCGTCAGCCCCGCCAGCGCTTGCTCCACCACGCCCGCCTTCACAAGGCCGGGGTCGGTGACGAGCATTAGTTTTTTCTCTGCAATGCGATTGGATAATTCGGCCAACGCGCCTTCGCCGTGGAGGATGTCGGTGGGGAAACTGAATTGGTTTAAGCTCATCTAAAATAATTTGCGGACTCGCAAGCTCGTCCCTCCATTGAGTTGCTTTCTTTGGAGGGACGAGCTTGCGAGTCCGTGGCGGTGGAATTGCATCGTTCGTTGTCCCATCAAATAATTTCAAAATACCGCTGCAGTTGCCAGTCGGTGACTTGGCGTTCGTGCTCGCGGACTTCCCAATCGCGGGAGGCGATGTAGTGATCGATGAATGCGTCGCCGAGCAACTCGCGAGCTTCGGCGGATGCGGCGAGGTCGCGGGTGGCGTCGCGGAGGTTGGTGGCGAGTTGGCGTTCGGGCGGGAGATTAGCTTCTTGTTCGTAGGCGTTGCCGGTTAATGGATCGCCGGGATCAAGCTGTTGTTCGATGCCGAGCAAGCCCGCGCCGAGGCTGGCGGCGGCGATGAGATACGGGTTGGCATCCGCCGGGCCGATGCGAAACTCGACGCGCTGCGATTTCTCCGAGCCGGTGATGACGCGCAGCGCGGTGGTGCGATTGTCCACGCCCCACGCCGCAGCGGTCGGCGCCCACGCGCCTTTGACGAGGCGAGTGTAACTGTTAATCGTCGGCGCGCACAGGCTGAGGAAGGGTTTCAAAAATTTCTGTTGGCCGGCCACGAAATGCCGCATCACCGCGCTCATATTGTGCTCGGCCGCCGCGTCGTGGAATTGCCCCGCGCCGCTGGCGTCCACCAAGGATTGATGCACGTGCCCGCTTTGACCGGGATAATCCATCGACCACTTGGCCATAAAGGTGGCGGTCAATCCGCGTTTGTTAAAGAACGCTTTCGAAAATGTTTTGAACAGCGCCGCTTTGTCCGCCGCGCGCAGGGCGTCGTCCACCGTGATGGCCGCCTCCCAAACGCCCGGGCCGGTTTCGCAATGGAGACCTTCGATGGGGAAATCCATCGCATCGCAAAAATCCATAAACTCGTGAAACAAATCCGAGAGCGCCGAGTTGCGGATGACCGAGTAGCCGAAGTTGCCCGGGCTGAGCGGCGTGAGGTCGCGATAATTTTTCTCGCGCAAGGTGTGCGGCGTTTCATCGAAGATAAAAAACTCGTACTCAAATGCCATCCGCGCCGCGTGGCCCATTCCATCGGCCTTTTGCAAAACACGGCGCAGCTGATTGCGCGGGCAGATGGGATGCAGTCCGCCATCGTCACCCTCAAAGTCCACGATGAAAAGCGGCGTGTTGTCCTCATCAGGCAGGCGGCGTTCGGTGGCGAGGTCGATGCGGTATTTGGCATCAGGAAATGCCGTGTGCCAGCCGGTGAATTTTGCGTTGTCGTAAAGCTGATCGTTTACGTCCCAGCCCAACACGCAATCGCAAAAGCCCGCCGTGCCGCCGGCGATGCCGGCGAATTTATCGAGCGAAACATACTTGCCTCGATGCACGCCATCGAGGTCGGCAAAGGCGAGCTTCACGCGCGGGATATTTTCCTCGCGATATTTTGCGATGAGTGCGTCGGCCTTCGAGGCGGGTTCAGTCATAATTGGTTAGTTATTTATGTGGAGTTTGTTTTCTCCCTCACCCCAACCCTCTCCCGCTGGGAGAGGGAGTTCGGGAAGGCGGCTGTGCCGCCCTTCGGCTCAGCGGGAGGTTCGCTCCCCGAGTGTATTGATGGCCATTGTTTCCAAAACGGTGGCCAGCGATACTCCCTCTCCTTGGGGAGAGGGTCGGGGTGAGGGAGAGCGCTACTTTCACTTGACAGCCTTCATATTAAAATTGCGTTCGGAAATGTATCGCTTTGGGGCGGGTCATGGCGAGCAATCCGTAGCGCGAAAGAGACGCCCCTTTGCCACTGGCTTTCACGCCGGTCCACGGCAGCGCGGGGTCGAGGTAGTCGCAGCGGTTCATAAAAATTGTGCCCGCCTCCACGGCGCTCGCAAAGGCCTCGGCACGCGATTGGTCGCTCGTGCAAATGATTGAAGTGAGGCCAAAATCGGAATCGTTGAGGTGCGCGATGGCCTCGGCGTCATTGGCCACTTTCATCACCGGCAACAGCGGCCCGAAATTTTCTTCCTGCATAATGGCGAGATCGTTGCGGTTCACGGTCAACAGCGTGGGCTCGAAAAAAGTGCCTTTCCCGATTTGCCGCGCTTGACCGCCCGCGAGCACTTGCCCGTCTGCCGCTACGGCTTCGGTGATTTGCGTCTCCATTAACTTGGCCGACGACGCCACCGCCAGCGGCCCCTGCGTGGAGGCGGCATCGAGTGGATCGCCCAGCGTGTAGCCCTCCACCAAGGGAAGGCACGCGGCGAGAAATTCATTGTACACCGCCGCGTGCACATACACGCGCTCGATGCCGCAGCAACATTGGCCGGCGTTGAACATCGCGCCATCGACGAGCATCGCCGCCGACTGCGCCACGTCCGCATCCGCCGCCACGTAGGCGCCGTCCTTGCCGCCCAGCTCGAGGGTGCAATCGAAGAAACGCTTCGCGGTGCTGGCGTAAATTTTCTGCCCGCCGCCCACTGAGCCGGTGAACACCACGTGATTGATATCGCCTTCCTCGATGAGCCGCGCCGTGTTCGCGTGGTCCATCACCACGTGTTGCAATAACCCATCCGCGCCGAAGGCTTTTTCAAAATGTTCGCCAATCGAAAGCGTGCGCGTGCTGTGTTTGAGCAAAACCGTATTGCCCGCCAGCAACGCCGCCGCCACACCGCTCGCCGCGATGAGCAACGGATAATTCCAAGCCGCAATAATCAACACCACCCCGTGCGGTTCATGCAAAATCTCGCGATGAAAATTTTCCTTTCCCGCTTCAACCGCAATCCCATCCGCCGCCAATACCTCCGGTGCGATGTCGCAAAGATAATTAAACCGCTCGAGCAACCCATCAACCTCCCCCCGCGCCTGCGCCAAAGGCCGCCCCATCTGCCCCGTGATGTCGGCAGCAATCACTTCGCGGTTTGCTTCAAAATAATCCAACGCCGCCCGCACTCGTTTCACCCGCTCAACAATCGGCACGTGCCGCCAATCCACAAACCCCGCCCGCGCCCGCGCCGTGGCCTCGGTGAGTGCGGCAAAATCCATTTGCTCCCATTCGCGGAAGGGTTCGCCGGTGAAAGGGTTGGTTGTGGTGACGGTCATTAATGTGCTGCCGGATGATTACAAAATCTGCGCGTCGTCGCTACAATTTTCGGAATGCGAACAGTTGTTTTCAGCAGCGTGATTGTCCTTTTTGTGTGTTCTTTTGTGACCGGCTGCCAAGGCCCAATTGAACAAACTGAAACTGTCAAAAAAATTTACGAAATCGATGGGTTTTAAATTTCCCCGCTAAAGCAAATTACTTTGGGTAGTGAACGGGACGATGTGTCAACCAAACACGGAAATGCGGATCAGATTTTTAATCTAAAAACGCAGGTTCTTTCGCTTCATACGCGGTCATTTTGAAGTGTTCATAAAACGAACACATCCCAACCGAACATTCACAGCAGGGAAAACTCAGCCCACGCCTAGTGCTCTTCCTCAACGAGGCAGCCGTACTTAGCGAAAACGTAGGTGAAGCCGATGAGGTAGGCAAAGAGGGGCACCATTGAGAGGAGTCCGTCGCCGTTTACCATAATGAGAATGGTCACGCCCATGCCGATGCCCATGGCGGTGATGACTCCGAATGCTTTGAAAAACTGCATAAGCGGCGGACTGTAGCCGATGGGCCGGGCGGTTCAAGCCTTATTAATAGCGCACTTGCACGCCAGGCAGCGCGGCTTTGAGCTCGGCCACGCCGGCATCGGTGACTTTCGTGGGGTACAGGAAAATTTGCCGCAGCGACCGAACGGCTGCGAGATGCCTGAGGCCGGCATCGGTGATTTGCGTGTCGGCGAGGCTGATGACGCGCAGTTGCGTGAGCGGCCGCAGATGCGCCAGCCCTTCATCGCTCACGCCCGTTTTGGCAAGATACAATTCGCGCAATTGCATGTGCTTTGCGATGTCCGCCAAGTCCGCGTTGGCAATCGCTTTGCCGGAAAGATCGAGATAGATGATGCGCCCGCGGTTATCTTTTTTCACACCGCCTTCGCCTGCTTGAGAAATCAACCATTCATCGCCGCCGCCGCTTTTGCCCGTGCCGCCCGTGGGAGTGTCGCAGCCAACTAAAATGAACGCCATTGCAAAACAAATTAAAACAAAAAACCTCATCGCGCGAAGTTAACTCGCCCCAGCCGCCGGTGCAATCTTTGATAAAAAAGAAGAACAAAAAGAAGAGAGGCGGGCACCAGAAGATGGCAACCCGCCCCTCGTTCGAGGCATGTCACAGACCATTGTATCCTCAACGAAATACTTGTCTGACTTGTTGGCTGTACTAAGCTCTCGTTAATATAAGTAGAGCAAACGCCGTGCCAACTCGGGGCCACGCAAAAACCAACGGGAAAACAAAGAAAGGCAAATGCGCGTGAAAAATCGCGCGTGAAGTTTGCACATTCGGCGCGAAATTTACTCCACCACCAGCACCGGTTCGCCCAGCACTTCCATCCGCGGCTGCACGCCCAAACCGGCCGCGATGCTGGCGGCCATTCGGCCACCGTTTCGTTGGGGGGCGCCTTCGGCGATGCTTGTGGTGACATAACTGTTGAAGTCCGTGGAGCTAAACAACAACTCCGGCGGCGTGCTGTGCGCCAGCGCGGCGATGGCGGCGGTGACGATGTCGCCGCCCCAACTGTCTTCGATGGTCATTGCGATGCCGAGCTCCACGCAGAGATCGCGCGCTTGTTTTAATTTCGTGAGGCCGCCGAGTTTGCTGATTTTTAGGTTCACCCCATCCATCGCGCCATCAGCGTGGCCGCGTAACAGCGGCGCGAGGCTGTCGATATTTTCATCAATAATGAACGGCAAATCTGTGCGGCGGCGGATGGTGAGATTTTCTTCATACGTGCGGCACGGTTGTTCGATGTACACATCCACATCGCGCACGGCACGGACCACGCGCGCGGCTTCGTGCATCAGCCAACCGGTGTTGGCATCGGCCACCAATTTATCTGAAGGCTCCAGCACGGCGCGGGCTTCGCGGATGCGTTCAATGTCTTCATCGGGATCGCCGCCCACTTTGAGTTGGAACCGGCGATAGCCTTCCTCGCGATACGCGGCAATTTTGCGCGCCATTTCTGCAGGCGATTCCTGCGAGATGGCGCGATACAAAACGAAGTCATCGCCAAACCTGCCGCCGAGCAATTCGCACACGCTCTGCCCGCACGCTTGACCGAGCAAATCCCAACACGCCATATCCAGCGCGCTCTTTACGTAAGGATGCCCTTGCAGTGCTTTGTCCATCAGCCGATTGATGGGGCCGAGCCGCGTGGGGTTTTCGCCAATCAAATGCGGCCCCAACTCGCCGATGCCCGCGCGCGCGCCTTCCGCATACGCCGGCAAATAAAACGGCCCCAACGGACACACCTCGCCGTGGCCGGTGAGGCCGGTGTCGGTTTCGAAGGCCACCACGGTGCTGTCAAACACCGCCACGGATTTTCCGCCGGACCATTTGTAATTCCCTTCGTGCAGTGGGAGATCGACTTGATAAACTTGGATGCGCGTGATTTTCATTTCAACTATTTATGAATGATCAAAACGGGATAACCCCAAAAAGCCAATTGGCCAATCTGTTTTTCCATCGACCGCAAGATCGGCCAGCACCTCGCCCATCACGCTGGCAAATTTGAAACCGTGCCCGCTGAAGCCACACGCGAGCGTGACGCGCTCGTGCGCCGGATGACGATCCACAATAAAATGCCCGTCGGGCGTGTTCGTGTAAAGGCACGTGTGCTGTTCGATCAACGGGCCTTCGCCGGTCGGCAAATGGCGGGCAAACACCGCGCGAATTTCTTTCGCATCGGCGGGCATCGGATCGCGCTGCGCCGCCGCTGCGGTGGTGGATGTGCTGGGATGATGCAAGCCCGTCTTGAGCCCCGGCCCGCCGCTGCCATCGGGTGTGTGCGGGAAGCCGTAATAAAACCCTCGCCCTTCATAGTCGATAGCCCACACGGGAAATTGATCGGCAGTGAATGGACTCAGATCGGGCGGTTGCGTCCAGCCGACGACTTGGCGTGTAACGGTCAGTGGTAAATCACGCAGCACCTCCGGCGTCCACGCGCCCGCGGTGAAAACCAAATGGCCCGCCGCGTACTCGCCTTTGGGCGTGCGCACGGTGACGCCTTGCGCGGTGGCGCGCCAATCGAGCACCGGCTCGTGGCCGCGCAATTCCGCGCCGTGGCGTTGGGCGGTTTCGACCATCGCCTGCACGGCCGCTTCCGAAAGCACATAACCCGCTTGCGCTTCGTGCAGTCCCACAAAATTTTCCGGCAACCGAAATTGCGGCCATTGCGTTTGCAGCTCCGCAGCGGTGAAGCGCGTGTGCGGGAGGTGATGCATTTGCGCGGAACTCAATGCACCCGCAAACAACTTGCTGTTTTCCGGCCCCATATATAATGCGCCGGTGAGGTGCAACAGTTCTTGGCCGCACTCTTCGCCCAGCGTTTCCCAGCGCTCATACGCGCCGCGCAGCAATGGCACGTAATCGGGATGCTCGGAATACGAAAGGCGAATGGCGCGCGTGCGTCCGGCGAAGGAGGCCAGCGGATTGGGCAACGCGCCCGCCTCGAGCCCCAGCACGCGCACGCCGCGCGCGGCCAACTCGCGGCACGCGGCGGCACCCATCGAGCCCACGCCCGCCACGATCACGTCATACGCCATGCGCGCAGCTTAGCGCGGCGGAGGGTGCGCCGTGAACAATTTTCTCCCAAAGCCCGGAATAGGAATGGACTTTTTGGGGATTCTGTTTATTATAAAATCTCCTTCAGAAAAGGAGACGGGCGATGACAATTCACCGATGGACCATTCTGTTTGGCTTGCTGCTGGTGGCGATCGGCGTGGGGGGCTATTACGTTACCGGCGCGGAACATCACACGGCGCTGATTCCTGCGGTGCTGGGGGTGGCGATGTTTGTGTGCGGCGTGGTGGCGGCGCAGGGGACGATGCGAATGCTGGCGATGCACGTGGCGGCGTTGATTGGTGTGATCGGATTTTTCGGGCCGTTGATTACGATTTTTAACGATGTCGAAAACACATCAGCGATGTTGTCCAAGGGATTCACTTCCGCGCTGTGTCTGATGTTTGTGCTGATGTGCATCAACTCCTTCCTCGAAGCCCGCCGCGCACGCAAAGCCGGCAAAAACACGGAAGAAGATGATGAGGATTTAATCGGGGAAGATGAGAAATTGAACACAGATATTCAGGATGAACAGGATTCATTATCCTAAACATCCGTGTTCAAACTGGTTTCAAAGAATTGACCGCCCGCCCGCAGTGCCCTTCAATAGCGGCACACGATGAAACACATACTCTCTTTTTTCCTGTTTGGGCTTTGCTGCGCCGTTGACGCTGCGCCGCGGCCGAACATCATTTTCTTTTTGTCTGATGACCATCGCTGGGATCGGCTCGGCTGCGCGGGGCATCCAATTTTGAAAACCCCCAACCTCGATCGCTTAGCCGCCGAGGGCGCGCGCTTCCCCAATATGTTTGTGACCACTTCGATTTGCGCCGCCAGTCGCGCCTCGATTTTTACCGGACTGTACGAGCGCACCCACGGCTACACCTTCGGCACGCCGCCGGTGGCGGAAAAGCATATCAACGACAGCTACCCCGTGCAATTGCGCGCGGCGGGTTACCGCACGGGCTTCATCGGCAAATTCGGCGTGGGCACGCCCAAGGACGCGCGGAAAAAAATGTTCGATTCCTTCCAAGCCATTGGCCGCCGCCCCTATCTCCATAAACAACCCGACGGCACATTGCGCCACGAAACGGAATTGTGCGGCGACGCCGCGATTAAGTTTTTGAAAAGCAACCCGAAGGAAAAATCGTTTTGCCTTTCCGTGAGCTTCAACGCGTCGCACGCGGAGGATATCGACAAACGCCCCGGCATCGGCCATTTCCCCTGGCCCAAGGCGATGGATGGTTTGTACGAAGAAACAAAAATTGGCGCGCCGCGTTTGAGCGATCCGAAAATATTCGAAGCCCATCCGGAATTTATGAAGCAGTCGATGAATCGTGACCGTTGGTTTTGGCGCTGGGACACGCCGGAAAAATATCAAACCAACGTGCGCGCTTATTACCGAATGATCAGCGGTTTTGATAATACCATCGGGCGCGTGTTGGGTGAGTTGAAAAAAATGGGGCTGTCTAAAAACACCATCATCATATTCAGCGGCGACAACGGCTACTACGAAGGCCAACGCGGCTTCGCCGGCAAGTGGAGCCACTACGAGGAAAGCCTGCGCGTGCCGCTGGTGATTTATGATCCCCGCGCCCCCAAGGCTCGGCAGGGTAAGTTGCCGGAAAACATGGCGCTGAACCTCGACATCCCCGCCACGATTCTTGACTACGCCGGCGTGAAAATCCCCAACGGCTACCAAGGCCGAAGCCTCGTGCCGTTGATGTCCGGCGGCAGCCGAAAACTATGGCGCACGGACACCTTTTGCGAACATCTCATGCACAATGCGGACATCCCAAAGTGGGAAGGCGTGCGTGGCCCGCGTTTTGTGTACGCCCGCTACTTCGAGCAAAAGCCTGTTTTTGAATACCTGCACGATCTGAAAACCGATCCGGATCAGTTGAAAAACCTCGCGGGCGATCCCCGGTTTTCCAAGCAACTCGCCGCCGCCCGCAAGCGCTGCGACGAACTGCGCGACAGTTTCGGCGGAAAATTCAATCTGCAGCGCATCCTCGACCACCGGAACAATCGCGGCAAAAAGAAATAATCTGCGCTACTGTTTCTTCGGAGGATAAATCTTGTGTGGCTCGTGGCAGGTCTTGCAGTTGACCGCATTTTTTAAAGCGGCCAAATCCGTACCCCTGGCGGCTTTAATCAACGTGCCGGTGCGTTTTTCAAAATCCTCCTGCTTGCCCTTGCGCACCTGATATTTGGCGAGGTTTTCCACGTAATCCACAAACTTCGCCTTCTGCTCTTCGGAGGCCTCGCCGTCCAGAATCAAATCCTTCAGATTGCCGTCGGCCTTGAAGCCCTGTTGCATGATCTCCTTGATGGTGTATTCGCCCGCCGGGCCGGGCGGCGGCACAGCGGCTTCTCCGCTGCCTTTTCCCAAAGGCCCGGTGGCATTGCCCTTGCCAGCAGGCTGGATAGTGTTTGCGTCGCCCACGGGTGGGTCGACTTGATGGCCATCAATTTCGTCTATGGTTTCCTGATTGCAGCCGACAAAAAAAATGACCGCCGCCACCAGCGGAAATGTGAACTGATAAAGTAATGTCTTTTTCATGCGTTGAACTCCGCCCCGAAATTGGCCAGTCAAGCGCATCCCGTCAATACACGATTTTTCCGAAGTGTTTTAATATTGGCCAGCCCGTTGCAGTGCCATACCATCTGGCTGTCCATGTCCGTTACCTTTCCCGACATCCAATTCAGCGGCCAACTGCGTCCGTCCCAATCGGATGTGGTGAAGATCGCGCGCGAGCAACTCGAGGCCGGCGAGCGCAAGCTGCACGTTGTGGCTCCGCCGGGTTCTGGCAAGACGGTGACTGGATTGTACTTGTGGGCGGAGGTGGTGAAGCAACCGACATTGGTGTTGTGTCCGAACACCGCCATCCAAAGCCAATGGGCGGCGCGGACGGATTTATTTTCCAGCGAAGCCGCCGAGTTGCCCAAGCACTGGGTGAGCACGGACGCGGAATATCCGGGGCACCTCACCGCGTTGACCTACCAATCGGTCACGCTGCCTTCGCGTGATGACAACACGCTGGACATGATGGCGGTTTTTAACTGGGTGGATCATCTCGTCGAGAAAGGCCAGGCACAGGATCCGGCGGAGGCGCAGATGTGGATCGAAAGCCTGCAATCCCAGAATCAGGAATACTATCAGGACAGGCTCAGTTTCTTTCGGAAAAAAGTGCGCGACGAGGTTTCGCTGGGAGGCGACACGATGAAGTTGCTGCACACATCCGCGCTGGCCACGCTCAAGCGCATGCGTGACAATGGCTTAGGGCTGGTGATCCTCGATGAATGCCACCATCTCATGAGCCATTGGGGCCGGGTGTTGGCGGCAGCCGATGAGTTTCTTGGCAACCCTATTGTGCTGGGGCTGACGGCCACGCCGCCGGATGACGCGCAGAAGGAAACGGAGGATGCCAAGCGGTACCGCGCCTATTTCGGCCCAGTAGATTACGAGGTGCCGGTGCCGGCGGTGGTCAAAGATGGTTTCCTCGCGCCGTACCAGGACCTCGCGTATTTCGTGCGGCCGCTGGGCAATGAGCTGGACTACATCACGCAAACTTCCGAATCGTTCGACCAGTTGGTGGAGGACTTGTGCAACCCTCCTCTGGGTAGCGACGGCGAGCCGGTGCGTGATAGCATGGTGGACTTCACCCAGCGCGTGTTGGCCGAGCGCGACCTCATCATCATGAAGGCGAACACGTGGGATGATTTCGAGGAGCGCGCCTCGTCATTTGCCACAGCGGGGAGACTCTTGCTTGAAGACCGCGGCGTTGCCCTTCCTGATGGAGTACCGGAATTGACGCTAGATCTTCTGGATAAAATTTACTGGGCCGATCCGCTTTCTCGTCTACTTCCCGTTCTCACATGGTACATCCGCCATGGCTTGCGGCGATCGGGCAACAGGGCGGATCAGATACTGGCCAAGCACGCGATCCATCGCCTGCGCCTGCTGGGCACACAGATTACCGAGACCGGCACACAACAGTGCGCCTCGCCGGTGTCGCGCATCCTCGCTTATTCGCGCGCCAAGGCCCGTGCGCTGGTTCCCATTCTCAAACGCGAACAATCCGTGTTAGGCGACGCCATTCGCGCGGTGGTGATTTGTGATTACGAAAAGACCTCCGCCGTGAGCGCCGAATTAACCGATGTGCTCGATGACGAAGCAGGCGGCGCCATTGCCGCCTTCCGGGAACTCTTAACCGACGAGGCCACCGACGCGCTCGACCCGGTGCTCATCACCGGCTCCACCGTGTTGGTGGATGACGACCTGCGGCCGAAGCTGGAGAGCACCGCGCTGCAGTGGCTTTCGGCCAACAAATTTTCCGTGGACTTTGTATGGCACGAACTCGAAGGCTTTCACATCCTGTCCGGCAAGGGTGGCGACTGGTGCCCGCGTGTGTACGTGGAAATGATCACCGAGCTTTTCCAACAAGGCATCACCCGCTGCCTCGTGGGCACCCGCGGGTTACTCGGCGAAGGCTGGGACGCCAACAAGATCAACGTGCTCATCGACCTCACCTGCGTGACCACCTCGATGACCATTAACCAATTGCGCGGGCGCTCGTTCCGGCTGGACCCGAACGTGCCCGAAAAGCTGGCCAACAACTGGGACGTCGTTTGCATCGCGCCGGAATTCAAAAAGGGCCTCGACGATTACCATCGGTTTCGCAAAAAACACAAACATCTCTTCGGAGTGACCGACGACGGCTGCATCGAGAAAGGCGTGGGGCACGTGCACGCGGCGTTCACGGAAATTGAGCCGGAAGGTGTAGAGAAAAACATGGTGGAACTGAACCGCGACATGCTCGAGCGCGTGGATCAGCGATCGCACTTCCGCAGCCTGTGGAAAATCGGCGAGGCGTACCATCCCGAGCCCATCCAAGCGGTGGAGAAAAAAGCCAAAGGTGGCATGGGGTTCAAGGCGCTTTCACTTCTCAGCCAGGAATGGACCGAGGGCACCCTCACCCAAGCCATCGGCCGCGCGGTGATCGGCGCCTTGGCCGAGGCAGAGTTGCTGGACACCATGAGCTTGCCTGAGGCGGAGGAGAACATCCGCGTTGCCGAACGCACGGGCGGTTACGTGCGAATTTTTATGGAGAACGCCGACGAGGCCACCAGCCGCCTGTTCGCCCAAGCCATGGCTGAAATATTCGGGCCGGTGAAAGACGCACGCTATGTCATCCAGCGCCAAGAGGATTTTGAATACTCAGTAAGCCGTTTCAAAGGCTCGTGGGTGCTGGAGAAAACGCCTGAGTTTCTTTCAAAGTTCATCGAGAAGCGCACCCAAGTCACCAAGCGTCGGCGCGAGGTGGTGAAGGTGCACGCCGTGCCCAAGGAACTGGCCCGCAACAAGGAACGCGCCCTAATTTTCCAAAAGCACTGGAACACCCACGTCAGCCCCGGATCCATTTGGTATTATACCCACGAAGGCACGAAGAGTATGCTGCGGGAAGCGGCGGCCAAAGACTGGATGCCAGACGGGGCCGTCCACATCAAGGACGTGTTTATGTAATCAAGCCAGTTGCACCGCCAGTTGCTGATGGGCGGCGTGCCAGTGCCGGATGGCTTCACGGAGCTCGGCGACGGAAGTTTCCATTTGGGTGCGGAGTTCGGCGAGTTGTTCTTTGGTGAGATCGAGTTTTTTCTGGGCGGCTTTGCCGTAATCGCCTTTGGCCAATTCCCATGCCTCGGCGGCGGCGTGCAGTTTTTCGCCGGCCTCGGCAAAGAGCGCCTGTGCTTTTTCGCACACCGGTTGCGGCGCGCTGGAAATTTTCTCGGCCAACATTTTGTTTTTCTGGCCAATCTCCGCGAGCATAATTTTTTCGTTGGGCACGCGACGTAAGTTCGATGCCATCCCGATTTTGGTGAGCAGCCACGCGGACCATTTGGTGGGATCGAATTGCCACGGCTTCACGCCATTGCGGTAGTCGTGCTGAAACTCGTGATGGAAATTATGGTACCCCTCGCCAAAGGTAAAGATGGCGGTGATCCAGGAATCCTTGGCCGTGTGGCTGGAGGAGTAAGGTTGTTTGCCGATGTAATGGCAAAGGCTGTTGATGAAAAATGTGCCGTGATGCATCGCCACCAAACGCGCGCAGCCGCCAATAAGAAATCCGGCCAACACGCCGATGGGGCCTTCGATGAGGCCGCCCACAAGCATCGGAAAACCGAACCCAATGAGCATACCCAAATGAATCCACCAACGATGCTGCCACATCACCAAAGGATCGTTGACCAAATCCTTGACGTTTTCCATCGGCGGATCGGTCTTGGGCTTGAACATAATCCAGCCAATGTGCGCGTGCCAAAATCCTTTTTTGATGTTGTACGGATCTTCCTCGTGATCGACGTGCTTGTGATGCCGTCGATGATCAGAGCACCAGCGCAGGGCGGAATCCTGCATCGCCGTGGCGCCACCCAGCAGCGCCGCCATCTTCACGGGCCAACGAACTTTGAACGACAAATGCGCCAACAGCCGATGGTATCCGAACGTGATGCCCATTCCGGAAAAAATATAGAGCCCCACAAAGAGGCTGCCGTGCACCCACCAGTTAATCTGCGCGCCGTACTGCCAAATGAAAACCGGCAGCGCGAACACCGTGATCGCCAACGTACCCATCAGCGCAATGAGATTTCCCCAGTGCACATTGTTCCGAACGAATTTGCGTTTCTTTTCCATGAAATTTTCAGTCCATCCAATGAAGTCGCCCCCCAAAAGACGCAGGGACGGTGAACAGATGACCCAAAAATGTAAATAAAAACCTGCACCCAATCAGGCCTATGGAACCCAAAAAGTCACCGAAAATAGCCAGTTTCTGCGAAAAAAGGCGAATTCAGCCTCGCTAAAAAACCAATAATTGGATCGATCTCATTTTTAACGCTTTGCTTCTCGAAGAGCGTTTTCCAGACGATACATCACCGCCGTGGTTGCTTTGTCGGAGTGCCACACACTTTCGCAGTCGATCAATTTGTTTCCGCCACGATAATACTTCTCCACCTTCAATCCGCGCACAATACCGGTGTCATTTATTCGAATTGCTTCGATGTCTGTATTCTTAATGAAAACTGAATCCAATGGGTACCGTTTCAGAAACACAAACCGGTCGGGTTTTTGAATTACGGCGATGGGTCTGCTGTATTGCATAAATTCCAAAACGCCCAACATCAGCAAGAATGTCAATTTCAATGCGATGCGGATGGATCGACGGGTCAAATTCCCAATCGATGAATAAATGAAAAACAAAACGGAAATGAACAAGCTGCCAGCCAAAAATGAAAATGAGGCTCCCCACCCACTTGCGACCAGAGAAAACATTGAATCTGCGGAATGATCTTTCAACGTGTACCAAGCGCTGAGTCGAAACAGCACCCAAAGTCCGATCGCAATCCGGGCAACCCGTCGCAATTCTTTCTTAAAATCGATCGGGTCCGATGAAGGGCTGCTCGAATCTGCCAGCGGCAATTCCGGTTGCGACAAATTATGATCTGTTTTTTCGTCGTGACTCATCATTCAATACAAACCGCCAAGGCCGAAAAACTAAATTGCACTTTCAAACAGGTCAAGGCTCTCATAAAAATTCTGGATTGGCTTGGTTTTTTAAACCACTCGGGCTTTACTCGCGCGTATGAGTGACGCCAAACCCAAAGTACTCATCATCATCGGCGATGCTGCCGAGACGGTGGACACGATGTATCCGTACTTTCGCCTCATTGAGGGCGGCTACGAACCGGTGATTGCCGCACCGGAAAAGCGCACTTACCAGATGGTGATGCATCAAGTGAAACCCGGCTGGACGATCACCAAGGAATGGGAGGGCTACACGATGGATGCGGACATCGCGTTTGCGGACATCAAGCCGGAAGAGTACCTCGGCATCTTTTTCAGTGGCGGCCGCGCGCCGGAGTATATTCGCGAGGACGAGGATTTGCAGCAGATCACAAAATATTTCTTCGAGCAAAACGCCCCCATCGCCAGCGTGTGTCACGGCGTGGAAATTGTCGCCCGCGCGGATTGCGCGAAGGGACGCCGAATGGCCACCGTGCCCAAGGCAAAATTTGACCTCGAAATCTGCGGCGGCACGTTTGTCGATGAGCCGTGCGTCATCGACGGCAACCTCATCAGCGGCCGCACCTTCTGGGACCACGGCCACTACATCGGCCCGTGGATGAAACTGCTTGATGAAGCGCGGGACGCGTAATTGTTTTGGTAGGGACGCGCTGTGCGCGTCCTTGGACACGCAGCAGCGTATCCCTACCGTGCCATCCTTTTTCCATCGCTTGTCTCCTCGGTTTGCGGCAGAGTCCGCGCGCTTTTAGGGATGAGAATTTTTTTTGAAGGACAACGTTGGATTAGTGAACCCGAACCGGAGTTGGGGCTTGGCACGGTGATGCAGGCGGGCGAGGGCCGCGTGCAAGTGGTGTTTCCCGCCACGGGTGAGGTGCGGGTTTATACGGTGGAAAATGCGCCGCTGCGTCGGGTGAGTTTTCGGGCGGGGGAAAGCATTGAAGATCACGAGGGCAATGAGCGGGTGGTTGAGGGGATTCACGAGGCGGACGGTGTGCTCACCTATTTTGGCGAGGGCTGGGAAATGGCGGAGGTGCAGCTGAACGATCTCATTAGCGTGCACGGGCCGATGGAGCGGTTGCGCGGCGGGCACACGGATGAGGCGAGCGTGTTCGCCCTGCGACGGCGCGCGTTGGAGATGATGCATCGCTTTCGGAAAGCACCGGAGCGCGGGTTTCTTGGCGGGCGCATTGATTTAATCCCGCATCAACTTTACATCGCGCAAGAAGTGGGCGAGCGCCTTGCGCCGCGCGTGTTGCTTTCCGATGAGGTTGGGCTGGGCAAGACGATTGAGGCGGGCTTGATTTTGCATCGGCAGCTCGTCACCGGCCGCGCATCGCGCGTTCTCATTTTGGTGCCCGAATCGCTGGTGCATCAGTGGTTTGTGGAGATGCTGCGCAAGTTCAATGTGTGGGTTCACATTTTTGATGAGGAGCGCTGCGCGTCCATCGCGAAAGCGCAGCCGGAGGCCAATCCGTTTCTCGATGATCAAGTGATTCTTTGCAGCATCGATTTTCTGGCGGCCAATCCCGAGCGCGCGGAACAGGCGAAAGAGGCGGGCTGGGATTTGTTGGTGGTCGACGAAGCGCATCACCTCGAGTGGAACGAGAAAAATGCGAGCGACGAATATCAACTCGTCGAAGCCATCGGCCAACAAGCCGAGGGGTTGCTGCTGCTCACCGCCACGCCGGAACAGCTCGGGCAGGAAAGTCATTTCGCGCGGCTGCGTTTGTTGGATCCCGATCGGTACACGGATTTCGCCGCGTACCAAGCCGAGGCGGAACACTTCACCGACATCGCCCCCATCGCCGATGCACTGCACGCGGGCGAGCCGTTGACGGATGCCCAAAAGCAATCGGTCGATGCGATGCCGGATTTGGATTCAACGATGAATGCCGATGCTTTGTTAACCGCGCTGCTGGATCGGCACGGGCCGGGCCGCGTGATTTTCCGCAACGCACGCGCAGCGATGACTGGCTTTCCCGGACGCGAGGCGCATCTCGCGCCGTTGGTGCCCGACCGCGATGCGGCGGATTGGATGGAGCACGCCGCGCGCGAATTCGCCAGCGACACAGGCGAAGGTGACGCGGGCGAACGCATTGAAAAATATAATCTCAACTACGATCCGCGCATCGCGTGGCTCGGGCGGTTGCTTCACGAATTGGGCGAAGACAAAGTGTTGCTCATTTGCCGCACTCGCGAAAAAGCGCTCGCCATCGAGAAGGCCGTGAGCCGTCAAGTGCCGGTGAAAACTGCGGTGTTTCACGAGGGCCTCAACTTAGTGCAGCGCGATCGCAACGCGGCATGGTTCGCCGAAGAGGATGGCGCGCGGTTGCTGATTTGCTCGGAGATCGGCAGCGAAGGGCGCAACTTTCAGTTCGTGCATCACCTCGTGCTGTTTGATTTGCCGCTGAATCCGGAGCTGCTCGAGCAACGCATCGGTCGGCTCGATCGCATCGGCCAAACGCAAACCATCCACATCCACACGCCGTACCTCGAGGGCAGTCCGCAGGAAGTGCTGGCGCGTTGGTATCACGAGGGGCTCGAGGCGTTTGAAAAAAATCTGCACGGCGCGAATCAATTGCTGCAACAATTTAGTGACAACGTGCTGGCGTTGGCGGCGGATTCTTCAAAAACAAAATCCAAAAAACTTGAAAAACTCATCACCGAAACCGCCGCCGAACATCGCGCGCTCGCCGAACAACTCGAGCGCGGTCGCGATCGGTTGTTGGAATTAAATTCTCATCGGCCGGAATCCGCCAACGCACTCGTCGAGGCCATCCGCGCAACCGACACCGACGAAACGCTCGAAGGGTTTATGATGCGCATCTTCGATCACTTCGGCGTGCACGTGGAAGATCTCGGCAACCGCACGTACTTGCTCGACGGCCGCGGCGTCACGACCGACAGCTTTCCCGAGCTGCCCAAGGAAGGCCTCGTGGGCACGTTCGCCCGCAGCCACGCGCTTGGGCGCGAGGATGTGAGTTTGCTTTCCAGCGATCATCCGATGGTTTCCGGCGCGGTGGATTTGCTGCTCAGCAGCGAACAGGGCAACTGCAGCTTCGGCGTGTGGATCGATGAAGAGGACAAAACGCTCCTGCTCGAAACCATCTTCGTGCTTGAAGCACTCGCGCCTGCGCGCTTGCACGCCGATCGTTTTCTGCCGCCCACACCCGTGCGGATTTTGGTGAACCACAAAAACGAATCGCTCGATCTTGAATTACCCGTGCTGGCAAAAGGCTCGCCGTACAAGCTATTGGACAACCCCACCCTCGGCCGCAAAACCATCCCCGCAATGCTCGATGCCGCCGAAAAATTCGCCGAAGCCGAAGCCCAAACAATCGCCGCCAAAGCCACCGCCACGATGACGCAGCAATTGCAATCCGAGATCGACCGCCTCACCCACCTCCGCACCGTAAACGACCACGTCCGCCCCGAGGAAATCGCCCTCGCCAAAAATCAACTCGCCGAACTCACTGCCACCCACGCCAATGCCCGCGTCCGCCTCGACGCGGTCCGCCTCATTTGGAAAGGCGACCCCAAAGCCATTCGCGGTTAAACCGCCAAGAAAACTTTCTTAATTACCTTGGCGTCTTGGCGTCTTGGCGGTTCAATGCCCTTAACAATGTTACTCCACCAAAAACTCATCCATCCGGACATCAACGCCGTCATCGGCGCGGCCGGGCACAGCTCCAAAATCCTCATCGCCGACGGCAACTACCCCGCCTCATCCGCCAGCGGCCCGCGCGCGGAATTGGTTTCGCTCAACCTAATGCCCGGCGTAGTCACCTGCGCCCAAGTGCTCGAGGCCCTCCTCAGCGCCGTCCCCATCGAAACAATCAACACGATGGGCATTCCCGCCGACGATCCCTATGCCGACCACGGCCCACCCGAAGCTTGGGGCGAATACGAACAATTACTCGCCGCCGCTAAACTCGATCTAAAACTCGACCCCATCCCCCGCTGGGATTTTTATGAAGCCGTCCGTTCGGAAGATCACATCCTCACCATCCAAACCGCCGACCAAGCACTTTGGGCGAATGTGCTGCTCACCGTCGGCGTCCGAACTCCAGACCAATAAAATGAAAAAGACCCTCTTCTTCCTGTGCGTGATGTTAGCCGTTTCGCTGTCCGCGGCGCAGCCCAACATTCTGCTTATCACGGTGGACGATATGAGCTGTGATTCGGTGGGCGTGTTTGGCTGCAAACTGCCCGGCACTACGCCGAATATGGACCGGCTTGCCGCGCAGTCGTTGCGCTTCGCGCACGCACACGTCACCGTCGGCAACTGTATGCCCTGCCGCAATGTGCTGCTCTCCGGCCTTTACTCGCACAACAACAAAGTTGAAGGGTTTTATCAGGTCAAAAACCCCGGCTGGCCGCACCTCGTCGACCTCATGAAAACTGCCGGTTATTTCACTGGCATCCGCGGCAAGGTCAGTCACTCCGCGCCGTTCCAGCCTTACGCGTGGGACGCCAATCTCGACACGCTGCCCGATGGCACGCGAGCTCACAAAAAAGACGCCGCGTCTTTTGGTACGTCCACCACCGACGGCATCGCGCGCGCCAAGGCGGCGAAGAAACCGTTTTGTTTGGTGGTGAACATCTCCGACCCGCACAAGCCGTTTTGGAATGGCCTCAAGGATCCGCACGTACCCTCGCGCACTTTCAAGCCACGCGAGGTGCCGGTGCCGGGATTTCTGTTTGATGATCCCCAAGTGCGCGCGGAGCTGGCGCTGTATTATTCCAGCGTGCGCCGTGCGGATGATTGCGTGGGAAAAATTCTCAAGGCACTCGCCGCCAGCGGTGAAGCGAAAAACACGGTAGTGATTTTTATGTCCGACCACGGCATGCCCCTGCCCTTTGCCAAAACACAGCTTTACCATCACAGCACCCACACGCCGTTAATGATCCGTTGGCCGGGCGTCACCAAAGCCGGCGCGGTTGATAAAGCGCATATGGTTTCCGCTGTGGATTTTCTGCCCACCGTGCTGGACATCGTCGGCGCGAAGCATCCCAAACGCCTCGATGGCCGCTCATTCCTGCCCCTGCTCCACGGCAAAAAACAAGCCGACCGCGAGCACATCATTAAGGAATATAACGAAAACGCCGGTGCTTCGCGCGACCCTATGCGCGCCATCCAAACGAAGCGTTATCTTTATTTGTTCAACCCGTGGTCCAACGGCAAGCGCGTCTTTGCCACCGCCACCACCGGCACGGCCACCTACCGCCGCCTCGTCGCGCTGGCGTCCTCCGATAAAAAACTCGCCGCCCGTTTGCATCTCTACAAACACCGCGTGCCCGAGGAACTCTACGACGTCGCCAACGACCCCGATTGTCTCGTAAACCTCATCGCCCACCCCAAACACCAAGCCGCTCTTCCCGCCTTACACGCCGAGCTCGAGGCATGGATGAAACGCACCGCCGACCCCATGCTCGAAGTCTTCCAAAAACGAGCCGACGCAAAATTCCGCGAAGCGTACGTGCAGAAAGCGGAAAAAGAAGCCCTCGAGCGGCGCAAAAACCGCCGCAAAAATCAAAATAAAAACCGTCCGCCGCGCAATCCTCGCAAAGAAAAATGATCATGAAAAAATTCATCCTCCCCGCGCTGCTGACCGCCACCTTGTTTTCCGCCGACGAGACGCCTAAACCTTTCAATACCCAAAATCTCACCACGCAATTGCTCAAACCCGCAGCGGCCTTGGCGGCGATATCGGTGCCGAAGGGGTTTCGGGTACAGCTCGCCGCATCGGAGCCGATGGTGCGGCAGCCGATTGATATGGCGTGGGACGCGCGCGGGCGATTGTGGATTGCCGAGTGTTATACCTACGCCGAGCGCGAAACGAATTTCGATAAAGAGCTCAAGGATCGCATCATCATTTTGGAGGACACGAACCACGATGGTGTGTTCGACAAGCGGAAAATTTTCTGGGACGGCGCGCGCCAGTTGACCAGTATTGAGATTGGCTTCGGCGGTGTGTGGGCGGCGTGCGCTCCGGAGATTCTTTTTTTGGCTGACAAAAACGGCGACGATCAACCCGATGGGAAACCGATGCCGGTGCTCGATGGATTCGCGAATGACAAAGTGCGGCACAACATCGTCAACGGCCTGCGCTGGGGGCCCGACGGCTGGTTGTACGGGCGGCACGGCATCTTGGATACTTCTCAAGTCGGCGTGCCCGGCACACCTGCGGATCAACGCACGCCTCTCAACTGCGGCATTTGGCGCTATCATCCGACGCGCAAAAAATTCGAAGTCGTTTGCCACGGCACCACGAATTCCTGGGGGCACGACTGGGACGAGCACGGCCAACTCTTTTTCATCAACACCGTCATCGGCCACCTTTGGCACGTCATCCCCGGCGCGCGTTACGAGCGGATGTACGGCGAGCATTTCGACACGCATCTTTACGAACTCATCCCCCAAACCGCCGACCATTTTCACTGGGATCAAGGCAAGGAGAAATGGAGTGACCTGAAAAAAACCGGCATGACCTCCATCACCGATGCCGCCGGCGGCGGCCACGCGCATTGCGGGATGATGATTTACCTCGGCGACAATTGGCCCGCGAGTTATCGCAACAACGTGTTTACGCTCAACCTCCACGGCCGGCGCATCAACCGCGACACGCTCCACCGCCGCGGCGCCGGCTACACAGCCACGCACGCGGCGGATCATTTGAAATCGAAGGACCCGTGGTTCCGCGGCATCGAGCTGAGCGCCGGCCCGGATGGCGGCGTGTTTGTGATCGACTGGTCCGACATCGGCGAGTGCCACGACAACGACGGCATCCACCGCGCCAGCGGCCGCATTTACAAAATCACCCACGGTCTGCCGCAGCCTTACCGGTTAAGCATCGACAAGTTTAATAGCCTTGAGCTGGCCCAACAGCAAAGCAGCCCCAACGAATGGCTCGTACGCCAGTCGCGACAGCTATTGCAGGCCCGCGCCGCAAGTGGAATGAAAGACATCGCCAAGGCGCGCGAATTCCTGCGCACCACCTACAAGCTTACCTCCTCCACCCCAACCGCCCTGCGCGCGATGTGGGCGCTGCACGTTACCGGCGGTTTGGAAGATAAATGGCTGCTCGAGCAAACCCACGACGAGCGCGAACACATCCGCGTTTGGGCCATCAAGCTGCTCAATGACGGCGGCACGCCCTCGCCGGCCGCGTTAAAACGATTTGTGAAAATGGCGAAGGCCGATCCCGCCGGCCTCGTGCAACTGGAGCTCGCCTCCACCCTCCAGCGCCTTCCACACAAAGATCGCTGGCCCCTTGCCACTGCCCTCGTGTCACAAAACAAATTCACCAAAGACCCCGTGCTGCCGCTGATGATCTGGTACGGCATCAATCCCGCCGTTCCAGAAAACCGGTCTGAAGCCTTGAAGCTCATCTCCAAATGTAAATTCCCAAAAATCCGCCAGTTTATCGCCCGCCGGCTGGCGGGAGAAACCGGCAAACCGGAACCCAAAAAATAAGCCGCACCGCTGATGAACAAACTCGTGATCATTTTGATTTTTTGGGTCGGCGTTTTCGTAGGCGAAGCAGCGAACCCAAAGCAGGAGGGCGAACGATTGTTCGCTCTGAAAGTGAAACAAATTTTCAGCAGCAAATGTTTTTCCTGCCACGGCGGTGAGCCGGACAAAATCAAAGGCGAGTTTAACCTGACCACGCGCAACGCCCTGCTCAAAGGCGGCGAAAGTGAAACCCCCGGCATCGTTCCGGGAAAACCCAATGCGAGCCTGATCATCCAAGCCATTGAGCGTAAGGACGAAGACCTCGCCATGCCGCCCAAGGCGAATGACAAATTGAGTGCTTCGCAGATTGCCAACATCAAGCGGTGGATTGCGCTGGGCGCGCCTTGGCCGGACGCAAAAACGCAAGCCAAATACATCGCCAAGGAACGGACCAAAATCCGCACCGACGAAGGCGTGCTCGTGAAAACCAGTGAAGGCCTTTCCGAAGCATGGACTTACCGGCGATATCAGGATGAAAACTTGTGGGCGTATCAGCCAGTCAAGCGGCCGAAGCTGCCGATGAAGAGTGCCAATCCCATCGACGCCTTCATTGGCGAGCAATTACCCAAGGGATTAAAATCGGCGCCGTTGGCGGACCACTTGACACTCATCCGCCGCGCAACTTTTGATCTCACCGGCCTGCCGCCGACCCCGAAGGAGATTGATAACTTCATCAACGATCAGAAACCCGGTGCTTACGGACGACTCCTCAATCGCTTGTTGGCCTCAACCCATTACGGCGAGCAGTGGGGACGGCATTGGCTCGATGTGGTGCGTTATGCCGATAGCGGCGGTTTTGCCAATGACTTCGAACGGCCAAACGCCTGGCGCTATCGCGACTATGTCATTCGCGCCTTTAATTCTGATAAACCGTACGACCAGTTTGTTCACGAGCAGATTGCGGGCGATGAATTGGATGCAAAAAATGTGGAGCACCTTATCGCGGTGGGATTCCTGCGCATGGGGCCATGGGAGCAGACGGGGATGTCTGTGGCGGCGGTGACACGGCAGTTTTTCCTGGATGATGTGACCGACTCGGTCGGGCAGGTGTTCCTTGGTCACGCACTGCAGTGCGCCCGTTGTCATGATCACAAGTTTGATCCGCTGCCGACACGCGACTATTATTCCATGCAGGCCGTGTTTGCGAACACGCAATTCGCTGAGGTGAATGCGGCATTCCAGCCGGGTGAGAATAAGGATGGCTTCGAGACTCACAAAAAATATCACCAACTTCGGGATAACGAAAACAAGCGAATGCTGGGTGGCCTGCCAAAGGAGCGGGTGAGCCCCAATGACTTTGGCCGTGAACGCCTCGGGCGCAAGTGGAGCAAGCTCTTCAGTTGGGGGCATGACCGTTACCGGCCCATCGCCTACACGGTTTACAACGGCAAGCCGCGCGCCCAGAAAAACGTCTCTTCAAGGCTATTTAAACCAAAGGTAAATCCAGACGCTCGAATGGTGCCAGAAAAGACAGCTATCCTGACGGGGGGCGACTTGTTTTCACCTGCTGATCCAGTCGAGCCGGGTGCGTTAAGTGTTGTGGGCCTTAAGGCTGATATTCCCAAGGAAGTGAACGGGCGCCGCACCGCCTTGGCCAAGTGGATCACACATAAGGATAATCCGTTAACGGCCCGGGTGATGGTCAATCGTGTTTGGCAGTACCACTTTGGGCGCGGCCTGGCGGGTAGCCCGAACAACTTCGGAGCCACCGGGAAGAAACCGACACATCCGGACCTGCTCGATTGGCTGGCTTCCGAATTCATGGCCAAGGGCTGGTCAGTGAAAGAACTGCACCGACTCATCATGACATCCGAAACTTATCGGCGGGCCAGCACGCATCCGGATATCGACCAATTGGCCAAGCTGGATTCTGAGGGCAACAGCTACGCTGTATTCCGGCCGCGCCGTCTGGCTGCTGAGGAATTGCGCGATGCGATGCTGGCGGTGACGGGCGAACTGAACCAAAAACCCGGCGGCATTCCGGCTCGTCCGGATATGAACCTGGAAGCGGCGCTTCAACCGCGGATGATCATGGGCACCTTCGCTCCGAGCTATGTTCCCGATACAAAACCGGCGCAGCGTAATCGTCGGTCGGTTTACGCTCTCAAGCTACGCGGCCAACGCGATCCGTTCATGACCACCTTCAATCAGCCCGGCCCGGACAAATCCTGTGAATTGCGCGACAGCTCCAACGTGACACCGCAGGTGTTCACGCTC
>JAAZZB010000077.1 GCA_014239365.1 Verrucomicrobiia bacterium
AGGCTGGACGCTTTGGTGCGAGCAGATGATGACCGATTTGAAAATCGATAAATCGCCGTGGACAAAAATTATCCAACCCGTATTTTTCCAGCCAACTTTGCGGCAGTGTGCCGAAGGAAAGCAGCCAGTCGTTGAATTGCTTGAGGCTCCAGCCTCGGCCTTCGATGAGGCGTTTATACAACCGCGCGTTTTCCAAGCGACCGAGCCAGTAGCTCATCGGCACGGCGGGCGAACTGGTGTACCAATTTACATCTGCTTCGGCGCGGGCTTTGGTGAAGCCAATGTGCCGCTGTAAATGTTTCACGCCTTGCTCATAACCGTAGCGGCCCGACTGCAATCGCAAATCCACGAGGATGCGATGCACGCGCCAGAGGGCATCGTGGAGTTGGATAATTTTTGTCCACGGCGATTTATCGATTTTCAAATCGGTCATCATCTGCTCGCACCAAAGCGTCCAGCCTTCGTAAAATACCGCGTGCGCAAACAGTGGTCGCCATTTGCGCGCGTGGGTGTTTGCGGTGACGAATTGCAAATGATGCCCCGGATACGCCTCGTGCGCGGAGGTCAGAGAAATGCCAAAGTGTTGCTGCACCTCGGCTAATTTATCCGCCGCATTGGTTTTAGTGAGGCTCAAATCGTTCACCCAAAAAGTCCCACGCTGACGTTTCTCGAATGGCCCCGGTGACGAATACGCCGCCGTCGGATATAAGTGCCGCATAAATTCCGGCACCAATCGCACTTGCAATTCGTCGCCCTTCGGAAAGCTCACCGCCTTCGCTGCCTTAAAGCCTTTCGCCACGCGATTGGTTTCCGAGCGATACACGTCCAATAATTCGCCGCCCGGATTCCATTTCGACCGAGCCTTTTCGATGATCGCCTCCGCCGATTTGCCTTTGCCGTACTTTGCGCAAGCAGTTTTCAATAACCCTCCAATCCGCTCCGCCTCCGCCAAGGCCACAGCCTCCACTTGGCCGAGCGTGTAATCGAGTCCCAGTTCATCACGCACCCGCCGCTGCAAACACTTCGCGCCGAGCGCAAAAGAATTGCGCGGAGCCAACGGCCGCGCCATTACCGCATCGTGATAACGCCCCACCGCACGCTGGGCAGAGGCAATGAGCTTTGCATCCTTCGGCCCCAAAAAAGTTCCCACCGCTTCAAACAAAGAGGACGCGCCTGCGACGGATTGCTCCATAATTTTCCGCCAAACCCACTCAGGCCGATCAATCATTTTGGCTGACTGCGATAAATATTCCGCTGATTCATTCAACAAACTCCTCACATTCCGCTTCGCGCGCGTGGGTTCATCTTCGCCGCGCTGCAATTCGTGCAGCAGCACGCCAAACAAACAATCCACTGCATCTGGATCCAGCCGATGCACGCCGCGTTCGTAATCCTCGCACTCCGCCAGCAACATCGCCCGCAAAGCCAAGCGGTCGAGATGCTGCTCCGCACTCAATTCGTGGGCCGCCAATCGTTCTAATTTATCTAGCGTGCGTTTGCGATGCCTCTCTCCCCGTTTGGCTGCCGCCAAGCCGGTGGTGCCCAGCTTCCCCTCGCCCGCGCGCAAGCCCAGCGTATTCGCCCAAACCGGATTCTCCCGCAGGGCGACCTCGAAATATCCATCAAGGATTCCCTCGAATTGTTTTTGTGTCCCGTTATTATTTTTCATTTAATAAATTCCAAACTCGATATGCCTCCGACGCACTCCACGCTTGCGCATCGCAACCGCGTTGTGTGTGCGGCGCGTCGCCATCGAGCACTTCCGGCAAATGCCCGAGACAGCCTTCATTGAGTAACGGTTCCATGGACAACAAATACGACCGCGCGGCGGTCACACTCTCCGGCGAAAAATCCCACGCCCGCACCAGTGCCTCGCAGAACACCGGCAACGGCCAAACCCACGCCGTCCCGTTATGATACGCCGGCTTGCGCCGCGTGTCCTCATCGCCTTCGTAACGACCCCAATACGGTTCTTCCGGATTATTCAGCAAATCACCTTCGCCCGTTCGCACCGGCAGTGGCGGCGCCACCGGCAAGGGCGCCAACTATCGCACCGCGCCGGGCACCACTAAATGCCGCTGCGCCGCCGCTACCATACGGCGTGCGGGTTCACCCGATACTTCGCCCAATGCCACTGCCAAAAGCCCGTTGCTCCGTAGCGCGTTATCCGGCGTGGCCTCGGCGGCAGCAATGTTTGGCGCGGCAATCAACTGATCCGCCAGCCAACCTTCTTTGATTTTATAAAACGACTGGAACGACGTCTCCGCCTTCTCCAACAACGCATCCCACTCGCCGCTCAGCTGGCGAAGTAGTTGCAGCCAAAGCGCCTGGATTTCCACGGGGTAACCTTCGCGCGGTGAACCGGCGGGATGGTTGGTGTCCATCCACGTGAAATGAGTCGGGCTCCAAATCAAACCGCTGTCGGCGTCCATTCGAATGCCATTGGGCGTGCCGTCGCGGTAGTGCGTGGCGATGGATTCCAGCACGTCGGACACCGAACGCTCGCCCGCGCGCAGCTGATTCAAATCCACTCCGGTGGCAGCAAGTTCGCCGCACACGACGCCGAACCACAGGGGCGCGTCGGAAGTATCGCGATTGGTCGCGTCATCGCCGCGCAATGAGTTTGGCAAGGTGCCATTTTCTTCCAGCGCGGCGTACGTCACCACAAGGTCGCGCACCTCGCCGATCATTCCCGCCGCCAGCATTCCTCGCGCGACGATGAGTGTGTCACGACCCCAATCGAGAAACCACGGATAGCCCGCGATTACGGTTTTGCCGGAGCCGCGCTGGACGATGAAATTTTTCAACGAATTTTTTAGGCGGTCGGCAAACGGACTCGCAAGCTCGTCCCTCCATTCACGGTCACTGCCTTGGAGGGACGAGCTTGCGAGTCCGCCAACGCTCGTTGTCAGCCGCACACTTTCGCCCGGTGTCAGCGGCAATTCAAACCAACCCGGGCTGCAAGCATCCCCACTTTCAGAGTGACCTCGGCTGGCTTCGACGGGATGAGCAATGTCGCGGCTCCATTCAAACTCGTGATGATATTTTCCGCTGCTCGCCTCGACGGTCAGTCGCGTGTCCGGCGATGCCTCGAAGGCAAAACCAATTTCACCCGAAAGCTCGCGAGCGTGTTCCTCAAAATATTGATAAGCCGCGTCGTCCAGATGCGTTTCGGAATGAAAATCACGATTTTCGATATCCACCCGAACAGTCAGAAAAAAGGATTTGTTTTTTGAAAGCGCAGTGCCTTGCGCGGGTTGACCGTCCATCCGGCAAAACTCAAGCACCGTCGCATTCGCGCCGGGGGGCATTCTGGCGGTCAGCTCAACCTCCACCGTGCGATTATCGCCCGCGCTGATGAGGAACCGCCAACGCGCTGGCGGCCCGGGCTGGAAGTGGAGGAGGTTGTCCGCATCGAGCGGCGTGATGAAGCCATCGGCCACAGCCCACGCGCGAACGCGTTTAGCGAGCACTTGGCGATTAACCGGCAGCGAGTCGTGCAAATTGGCGGCGAGCAAACAGTCGTACTTGGATTTGATGCGACCTAAGTCGACCGCCATCCGCGCCATCGCGCCACGGCCATTGGTAAGTAGCGCAATGGGAGCCTCAATTGGATCGGCATCCGCGCGTACCACCGAAGCGTCAAATGGCTGATCGTTCGGTTGGTTTTTTAGGAATAACAATTCACCAAAAATCGGTTCAGGGCGTTCGTCCAATCGCCGCATCGTCAATCGAGCGCTTCCGGAAAAGTTCGGTGGAAAAGCCGCCACGTGGCCATCGGCAACCGGAACGGATTCGGCGTGATGAGCTTCATCCAAACTCACGCGAAAGGGCTGTTCATCACGCAGCATCAGCCAATGGCCGTGCGGCACGAGTAGCACGCGGGAAGCATCCGCCGCGCGCCAAGTGACGACTTGCGGATAGCCGGTTCGCTCCATTGCGGATTTGATTTCCGCCAACAAGTCGGTGGCACTCGCATCCATCCACCCGATGGCGGCCAAGAATTTTTCCGGTTCGCTTCCAACCAACTCAGCCAACGCCGCCCAGTCGCACGGGCCAATTTCTTCTGGCTCGAAAACCGAAGCAAGGCATTGCGTTGCCCACGCCACACGAGCGCGTGAGGCGC
Source organism: Verrucomicrobiia bacterium (assembly GCA_014239365.1). Taxonomy (GTDB): domain Bacteria; phylum Verrucomicrobiota; class Verrucomicrobiia; order Limisphaerales; family UBA1100; genus JACNJL01. The sequence continues at coordinate 4,127 of JAAZZB010000077.1, forward strand.
GATAGCCAAATTTCAACTCCGTCCCGCTCGCGGCAAGGCAGTGCACTTGGCCGGGTTGCAGTGTGAAGCGGGCGTGGTCATCGTGCCAATTCGCTTCCGGCGGTGATTCGCCGAGCAGATCAATCCAGTTTTCGTTGGCGGCCAAGTCGTCACGTTGAATTTGCAATTCGTGCGGCGACTCGGGATCGCTGTTGACGAGCAACACCGCTCGCTCGCCGCAACTTGAAGTTCGTTCCAAAACAAAAATTGGAGAGTCGTCTGGACTGAGCCGTTTGAAAGTTGCGCCATCACGGAAACAGGGATGATGGGCGAGGAGTTCGTTCAAGCGCGACAACTCGGCGACCAAGTTTTCATCACTGCCCCAGGCGAGGCCGCGGGCGTTGTGAACGTTTACGCGCTCATCGGCGAGCCATTCGACGCCGTTGGTGAAGGCGAACCCGCCGTTGACGCTGGTGAGCGCGCAGAGGCGGTTGCGCATTAGCGACCACACTCGACCGCGCTCGGCGAGGCGCGGATTATCGTGGGTTTCGCTGTAGTTTATGAGCGTGCCGATGCGGGGGCTTTGCAGCAGCGCGTGATCGAGATAACCGGAAATGTTGTCGCCGTTGTATTCCTGAAACAGCTCGGAGTAGGCCCATTGCATCCCGCCTCGAGTGAGGAGATTTTCGGTGTCGTCCCAGCCGCCGCCGAGGCCTTCGAGCAGGAAAATGGTGTCGGGAAATTCGTCGCGGACGCGCGCGATGATATAACGCCAAACGGGCATCGGCACTTTGTAACCGGCGTCACAGCGAAAGCCATCGACGCCGCGACGGCACCACGTGAGGAAGGCTTCGGCGAGATGTTCCCAAAGCCCGCGATGATGCGGCTCCAGCTCGACGAGATCACCCCACGTGTTGCCCCACGCGCCGGGGCTTGCGAATTCGCCGTTGTCCTCGCGCAGAAACCACTCGGGATGTTCTTCCTGCAAAGTGCTGCCCCAGCCGGTGTGGTTGATAACGAGGTCGAGAAAAAGCCGACCATCACGCGCGTGAACGGCATCGGTTAGTTCACAAAATTGTTGGACGCCGGTGGCGCGCTTGTCGAAGACGACCAGCGCGGGGTCGATGTCCGTGAGGTTGCCGCAGGCGTACGGGCTGCCGAAGCGGCCCATTCGCGCGTAAGTGGTGGGCGTGGAATTGACCGGCAACAAATGCAAAATGCGACAGCCGAGGGTGTCCATGATGTGCGGCAACTCGGCGATGACGTCGCGGAACGTCCCGCTCGGCGGGATGACCGCGTAGCCTTCGGCATCGAGTTTTTGGATGTGCTCGTCACCATCGCGCGCGGTGGTTTCGGGCGCGGTTTTGTTCGGGCCGAACATTCGCGGGAAGCAACAGTAAATAGTGTTTGCAGAACGTGCATCATTGGGATGCACGGAAAGGCCAAAATTTTCGCCCTCGGGCCAGTGTTGTTGGCCATCCGCATCAACGACGTACGCCTTCGCCTGAAACCAGCCCACCTCGGCCAGCGCGAATTCAACGACCCACTCGCCGCCCGCGAGCCGCATCGGCACATCGCGCCACGATGCTTCGACTTGAACTTCAGGTTCTTGAATTTGGCGAATGACCCCACGTCGCAGAGCAGCCGCGCGGCCAATATTGGTGCGGAGAAAAACAGTGTGGGCATCGGCCGCGCCGGACAACGTGAACCGCAGCCGATCGCCGACGTATCGAACCAGCCGCTCTCCGGCTGCGGGTTGCATTTGCAAATCACCCATGCGCGGCGATTGAAGCCGATTTCAAGTGAGGCTGGAAGCTTGGGTTATTAGATAGGCTCGGACTACAAGGTCGTCCGCGCGCGACTAATACCGGTAATGCTCGGGCTTGTACGGCCCCTCGACGGGTACGTTGATGTAATCAGCTTGCTCCTGAGTCAGCTGCGTGAGTTTGGCTCCGAGCTTGTCGAGGTGCAGTCGCGCCACTTCTTCGTCGAGTTTTTTGTCCAACAAATACACGCCCACTTTACGGTTGGGATTATTCCGAATGTCAATCTGCGCGATGGTTTGGTTGGTGAAACTGTTGGACATCACGAAACTCGGATGACCCGTGGCACAGCCGAGATTGATGAGCCGACCTTCGGCCAATAAATAAATCGAATGGCCGTCAGGAAAAGTGAAGCGCGTGACGGGGCCGCCGGGAATGGAGTCGTCCTTGATTTCCTCGCGTGTGACGCCTTCCATTTCGCTGAGCGCGGCCACTTGAATTTCGTTATCGAAATGGCCGATATTGCAAACGATGGCTTGATCTTTCATGCGCGACATTTGGTCGGCGGTGATGATGTCTTTGTTGCCGGTGGTGGTGACGTAAATATCCGCAACGGCAAGCGCGTCCTCCACCGTCGTCACTTGATAGCCTTCCATACACGCCTGCAGCGCGCAGATGGGATCGACCTCCGAAACCAACACGCGCGCGTGTTCGTTGGCGAGCGCCGCTGACGAGCCTTTACCCACGTCGCCGTAGCCGCACACCATTGCAACTTTGCCGGAGACCAACACGTCCATCGCGCGCTTGATGCCGTCGACGAGTGAGTGCCGGCAACAGTACACGTTGTCGAATTTTGATTTAGTCACCGAATCATTCACGTTGATCGCTTGAAACAGCAACTCGCCCCGCTCTTCCATTTGCAGTAGCCGATGCACGCCGGTGGTGGTTTCCTCGGAGACACCCTTCATCGCTTCCGCGACTGGGCCCCAGTGGCCGGGCTTGTCGGCCTGTACTTTTTTGAGAAGATTTTTGATGACTGCTTCTTCTTCGCTTTCGGAATCGGTGTTCACCCAATCGCTGCCGTTTTCCAATTCCACGCCTTTGTGAATGAGCAACGTGGCGTCGCCGCCGTCGTCCACGATTTGATCCGGGCCAGAACCATCCGGCCACGTCAGCGCGTTCCAAGTGCAGTCCCAATATTCCTCAAGGGTCTCGCCTTTCCACGCAAACACCGGCACGCCCGCAGCCGCAATGGCAGCAGCGGCGTGTTCCTGCGTGGAATAAATATTGCACGAACACCAACGCACATCCGCGCCGAGCGCGACGAGCGTCTCGATGAGCACCGCCGTTTGAATGGTCATGTGCAACGAACCCATCACTTTCACGCCCGCAAGCGGTTGCTCGGGCCCGTACTTTTCGCGCGTGGCCATTAGCCCCGGCATTTCCATTTCGGCAATGTCGATTTCTTTGCGGCCAAAATCGGCCAAGCCGATGTCGCGCACTTTGTAGTCTGTTTTGGTTTCTTCGAGTGTCGCAGTCATTTTAAAATCCTATTGAACAGCCTTTTTCAAAGCCGCAATTTTGTCAGTTTTTTCCCAAGTGATGTCTTTGTGTTTCTTGCCGAAGTGGCCGTAATTTGTGGTCAACCCGTAAATCGGTCGAAGCAATTTGAGTTGCTTCACGATGTCCGCCGGTTTGAAATTAAACACGCGATTGACCGCCCGCAGAATTTTGGATTCAGAAACCGTGCTCGTGCCGAAGGTATCAATGTGTACCGACACAGGTTTTGGATACCCAATCGCATAGGCAAACTGAATCTCGCAACGCGTGGCGAAACCAGCGGCTACAATATTTTTTGCAACGTAACGCCCCATATAGGCCGCGCTGCGGTCGACTTTGCTGGGGTCTTTGCCACTGAACGCACCGCCGCCGTGGCGTCCCATCCCGCCGTAAGTGTCCACGATGATCTTGCGACCGGTGAGCCCGCTGTCACCTTCAGGGCCGCCGACCACAAATCGACCGGTGGGGTTGATGAGCAATTGCGTGTCCCGCGCGAGCAATCGTTTGGGGATCACTTTTTCGATGACTTGTTTGGTGATGAAATCGCGGATGGTTTTATTCGTTGCACTTTCCGCATGTTGAGTGGAAACCACTACACTGGTGACTTTCACCGGCTTGTTGTTTTCGTAGCGTATGGAAACTTGGGTTTTTGCGTCAGGGCGAAGCCACTTGGCCGCACCGGCCTTGCGCAGCTTGGTGAGCTGCCAGCCGAGGCGATGCGAATACATAATTGGCGCGGGCATCAGTTCCGGCGTTTCGTCACACGCGAAGCCGAACATCAAACCTTGATCGCCCGCGCCCTGCTCCGCCGTGGCTTTGCCGGATGCCTTTTTAGCATCCACACCTTGGGCGATGTCGGCGCTTTGGGCGGTGAGATAATTATTGATGAACACTTTGTCCGCGTGAAATCCATCGTCATCATTCACATAACCGATGTCGCGAATGGCGGCGCGAATGACTTGCTCGTAATCGAACTTCGCGCGCGTGGTGATTTCGCCACCGACACACACAATGTTGCTCTTCACAAAAGTCTCGCACGCGACGCGACTATGTTTGTCCTGCGCAAGGCACGCATCGAGGATGGCATCGCTGATGGTGTCGCACACTTTGTCCGGATGCCCTTCACCGACGGATTCAGATGAAAAAATATAACTGTTGGCCATAATTTATTTGGAGTGTCCGGATGAATCAATTTACGCATTGACGTATCCGGATGGGATGATATATAAAATTGCCCAGCCGTCAACCGGTTTTTATCAACAATGACGCAAATGCTCAAATGCCTGAAAGCCCTGGGAGACGCCACGCGCGTGCGGCTGGTGGCGTTGTTGGAGCGCGAGGAATTGTCGGTGAACGAGCTGCAGCAAATCACCAGCCTCGGCCAATCGCGCATTTCCACTCATCTTGGGCTGCTACACGAGGTGGGGCTGCTGGCGTCGCGCAAGGACGGGAAGCGCAGTTTTTATCGCATCAACCCGAACGCACCTGCGGACGCGAGCGATTGCCTGCAGATTGCCCTGCGCGGAGCAACGGAACTTCCCGAGCACAGCGCCGATCTCACTCATCTCAAGCGCGTGCTCGCCGAACGCGACGATCAGGCGAAGCTCTACTTCAACCAAGTCGCCGGGCGGTTTGACCGCCAATACGGGCCGGGGCGTTCGTGGCAGGCGTTTGCCCAAACTTTGTTGCACCTTATGCCGCCGATGGATATCGCCGACCTCGGTTCCGGCGAAGGGCTGCAGGCGGAACTTCTTGCCCGCAATGCGCGCCGGGTCATTTGCGTGGACAACTCCAAACGCATCGTGGAATTCGGCCAACGCAAAGCAAAGAAAAACGGATTGAAAAATCTGGAGTTTCGCCACGGCGATATTGAGAACCCGCCGTTGCGCGCCAAGAGCGTGGACGTGGCGTTACTCAGCCAAGCGCTGCATCACGCCGAGCATCCCGAAAACGCCATCGCCGCCGCGCATCGCATTCTGCGCCCGGGCGGACGGATTTTGATTCTCGATTTATTGGAACACGATTTCGAACAAGCACGCGAATTATACGGCGACCACTGGCTCGGCTTTCCGCAAAACAAACTGCACGAATGGCTTGCAGCGGTGAAGTTCAAAAAAATTGAAGTCAACGAAGTCGCCCGTGAAGAAGCCCCGCCCCATTTTCAAACCGTGCTGGCCACGGCGGTGAAGTAGCGCGCTACAGCAACCCCTTAAGCAGACCGGTACTGTCCCCCATTCGCTGCGTGGGCGCGCCCATGATTTGCAGCATATTCAGAAACAAATTCGACATCGGCGTTTCACGCGGATAAACAATATGACGACCGGTCTTGATGGCACCGTTGGCGTTGCCAGCGAGCACCACGGGTAAATCATGATGCGTGTGGCGGTTGCCGTCGCCGATGGCGCCGCCGTACACAATCATACTGTGGTCGAGCAATGTCTCGTCGCCTTCTTTGATGCTCTTCAACCGATCAAGAAAATGCGCAAAAAGTTCACAATGGTAACGATTGATTTTGGTGAGGTCCGCAATGTTACGGCTGTTGTTGCGGTGATGGGAAAGGCTGTGGTGACCGCCCTTCACGCCGAGGTGCGGATAGCTGCGGTTATCGCCATCGTGCGCGAGCAGATAAGTGGCGATGCGCGTGGAATCCGTTTGGAATGCGAGCGCCATCATATCGGCCATCATACGCACGTGCGCGCCAAAATCGCGCGGCTTACCGGCGGGCTTGCTGAAGCCTTCAGGTAATTCCACGGATGAAGCCGCTGAACCGGTGACGCGCTTTTCGAGTTCGCGCACGGAGGTGAGATATTCATCCAACTTACGCTGATCAGTGTAGCCCAGTTTTTTCTCCAACGCCTTGGCGTCTTCCAACACAAAATCAAGGATGCTCTTTTTGTAACGCTCACGCCGAATACGACTTTCGTTTTTCTCGCGGTTATTGCCGTTACTGAAAAGCCGTTCAAAAACCAAACTTGGATTGGATTCCGGCGGCAAAGGCGTGCTCTCACTTTTCCACGCAAGATTAAATTGATACGCGCAACTATAACCCGAATCGCAATTGCCGGACATACGCCGGCCGTCGCTGCTGAGTTCCAGCGAAGGCAGTCGAGTTTTGTCGCCGATTTTTTGCGCGGCCAATTGATCCACCGAGACCCCCACGCGAATATCCGCACCGGACGTCTTACGCGCTTGGCGGCCGGTTAAGAAAGTCGCATTCGCCCGCGCGTGATCGCCCGCGCCATCGCCATTGGATCGCGCTTTGGTGTGCGCCAACCCGCTAAAAACAAGCAAGTCCTCGCGATGCGCCTTTAACGGCTCGAGAATGTGCGAAAACTGAAAACCACTCCCCTCCCCCTTCACGTGCCATTTCTCTGGAATCACGCCATTGGGAATATAAACAAACGCCATCCGCGTGGGAAACTTCGCGTTACCCGCCGCCAAAGCCCGCGCCGGAAGCATCGCCTCAAAAGCCGGCAACGCCAACGCCGTGCCCAACCCACGCAAAAATGTGCGCCGCGGAATGTGTGTCGATCGAATCATCGCTCCTTAACCTTGACGGAATTTACACCGGAATGCTTCAAAAAACAAGACGCGGGAATTTTCAATGGTCAAATATCAAGGCTCAAGGAATGATCAATGTTTCAAGCTCCACATGAAAATTGACCCTTGAGAATTGAAAATTTTCACTTCCCCTCTTCTCCCCGTTTCATATCAAACGGTAAACTTTTCACAATGCCCGTCACCAGTGTTTCGAACTTAAACCCCTCCCGTTCCATTTGTTTCATGATGCCGTCGACGGCGCGTTTGTCGTGAAATTCCAAACCGCGGCCGAGGGCGAAGGTGAGCATTTTTTCGGTGAGGCAGCGCACGAAGAGGTCTCGCTTGCGGACGGCGAGGATTTTGCGCAGGCCGGTGGCATCGCGGAATTTTTCGCCGGTGTCGAGTTGAGAGGCGGCGTTGATGGGTGCGCCGTTATCCAATGTGCGCCAACGGCCGACAGCGTCAAAATTTTCAAAGGCGAAGCCGATGGGATCCATTTTTTGATGGCACGAGGCGCATACGGGATTTTCGCGATGCTTCACCATTTGCTGACGCAAGGTGCCTTTGAGTTCGCCGGTGGATTCCAATTCGGGCACGTTATCCGGTGCGGGCGGGGGCGGTGTGCCGAGGATGTTTTCGAGCACATATTTGCCGCGCTTCACGGGCGAAGTGCGGTTGGGATCGGAGGTGATCGTAAGGATGCTTGCGTGGCTAAGCACCCCGCCGCGTGGCGTGCCTCTGAGTGACACAATCCGGAATTGGCCGCCTTTCACATTTTTCAGGCCGTACCAATTCGCCAAGCGCTCGTTGACAAACGTGTAATCCGCATCCAGCAAATCAACCACGCTGCGGTTTTCGCGCATCACGTGGGCGAAGAGCATTTCGGTTTCGCGGCGCATATCGGCGCGTAAAACATTATTGAATGCGCTGAACAAACGCTTGTCCGGCTGGAGCATTTCCAAGTCGCGCAGTTGCAGCCATTGGCCGGTGAAATTACTCACCAAAGATTGCCCTTTTGCATCGCGCAACATTCGACGGATTTGTGCGGGTAAATTTTTTCGCAATTGCCCGCGCCTTGCCAGCTCCAACAAAGTGTCATCGGGCATACTGTTCCAAATAAAATACGAAAGGCGCGAGGCGAGTTCGTGTTCATTCAGTGAGCGAATAGCCTTCGGATTATCCGGTGCGCCATCGAATTCCCAACGAAACAAAAAATGCGGTGACACTAATGTGGCCGTAACGGCCATGCGGATGCCGTGCTCAAAACTGGCACCATCATCCACCACTTGTTTGGCGAGCTTCATGAGCCGTTGAACCTCTTCGGCCTTGACCGGCCGGCGATAGGCTCGAGCGAGAAACGTACGCACAAATCCTTCCGCCGCGTTGCGCCGCAACTTGGGCGGGACGGGATAGCGAAAGTAAAATTTCTGGAACGGCGTGGCGGCGATGCGTCCGCCGGCATCCGGCACGGCTACGGCTTGAGCAGCAATCTTCTCGGCGGCCGCAAAATATTTCTCCATCAATAACGGTGACATTGTGAGCACGTCGCCAATGTTATCAAAGCCGTAACCGGAATCGTCAGCAGGAAAATCCTTGGCCGGCTTAAAGTTCACGCGCATGAGATCGCGAATGGTGTTGTTGTATTCCGCGCGATTGAGCCGCCGCACCGTTACGCGCCCGGGATCAGGCGGCGCGGTGCGGTAAAAAGTGTCCAGCGTGTGCCGCGTCCAATCGGCCAGCAACGCACGCTGTTTTGCGTCCGGCCGTTTCTTTTTATTTTCCGGCGGCATTTCATTGGCGAGAACCAACTTACGAACCTTCTCCCAAATTTTGTAGCCGCGATGGACATCCGAAGCAGTCTTGAATCCATCCAATGACAAATCTCCTTTTGCCTCTCCATCGCCGTGACAACTGAAACAGTTGTCTTCAATAATGGGCAGAATGTCTTTTTCAAAAGACACCTTCCCCAAATCCGCGGCGCTTGCAACGGCGGCAGACAGCAAAATCAAAATGGGTGTGGCTAATTTCACTCCTCAAAAAGTCTGCCACACAGACGAAGGGACGGGGAGCTTTGATTCAATGTTTTCTTACCTGAACAACTCCCGAACCGGCTGACCGTGATCGGTAATGGGGACGGGGCGATCGCCGGCGTAGAGGTTTTTGTGGGGATTGATGCCCAGCGCGCAGTGGATGGTGGCGAAGAGATCGGGGACGGAGACGGGTTTTTTGACAACAGTTTTGCCGAGGTCATCGGTGGTTCCCACCGCACGCCCATTGCGCAGTCCGCCACCGGCCAAGGCAACAGTGAACGCTTTGGATTGGTGACCGCGCCCCCCGCCGGCATCGAATTCAGGCGGGCGCCCGAATTCGCTGGAGACGACGATCAGCGTTTTGTCGAGCAGCTTGGTGGCCTGTAAATCTTTGATCAGCGTGGCGAGCGCTTGATCAAGTTGCTGGATGAGAATGTGCTGTTTGAGTTGGCCGTCGTTGTGGGTATCCCAGCCGGTGCCATTGATAAAATTGAGATTGAACGAAACTTCCATAAACCGTGTGCCGCGCTGAATGAGACGCCGCGCCAACAAACAGCGCTGTCCGAATTCGCCACCATAAGCGTTACGCAGTTTGGCAGGCTCGGATTTCAAATTGAACGCACTCATGAACTCCCCGCCCGCAAGTGATTGTGCCTCAGTGATGCTAGCGTTGTAACCGGCGATCGTGGTGTCGTTCGGATTGCGTTTGAGATAGTCGCCACGCAGTTTGTTCAACAAGCGATCGCGATTGGATTGGCGCGCACTGGAAATTTCTTTTGGACGCGTGAGTCCAGTCGGGCCGCTATCAGTGTCCGTAAGATACACGTAGCTGTGTTTCGCACCGAGGAAGCCGGGGCCGCGCGTGAGGTTTGGATAGCCCATGACGACATACGCCGGCGCGCCATCAGCCACCTTGCCGCGCTCATGGGCCACCACCGAGCCGATGGAGGGATACACAATCGTGCCGCTCGTGGGCCGGCCAGTGTGCATCTGATTGGTAGCGGCGGCGTGTTCGTCAATGACATTATGATTCACCGTGCGCAACAGTGAAAAATGCTCCATCAAACCCGCGCATTGCTTGAGGTGCTCGCACACTTGAACGCCCGGAACGGTTGTGTCGATGGCATCATAATAGGAACCGGCCTTTTTGAGTTTGGCATCGCCTTTGCGTTTGGGGTCCCACGTGTCTATGTGACACGATCCGCCACCGAGCCAAATAAAAATGCAATGCTCGGCTTTGCCCTTGGGGAATTTATTAGCTGCCGCCAGAGCACCGGGCAGCAACGCCGTACCTGTGGCAGCCGTGGTTAAAAAATTTCTGCGGTTCATTTCAGTCCTCATGGAATAAAAATAAATTCGGGCGAATTGACCAATGCGTAAATCACATCTTCCATTTGCTTGCGCCATTCACCGCGCAGACGTTTGGTGGGCGGATCGCCTTCGAGCGCTAGGCGCTCGAGTTCAACTTTAATACGATTGGAATCGGATGACAGATGATTGTTCCACGACACATCCAGCACCTGCTCACGAGCCTCGTTTTTCTTGGCGCCTTTCAAAACTCGAAAAGCAAAAGTCTGGCAAATGTGATCGTGCATCATTGCGCGTTCTTTTGGATTTGGCGGACGCGATAAGATTCGCAAATAAAGTTGCTCCAGCAATTCTTGGGTATCGATTTCACGCAAAGCCAACTCCGTGAATGCGCTGTCATCCGAAAGTTGTGTGATGCGGCGACCCACAATGCCGTTGGCCATGATTGCGGGCTGGAGGGCGTTAGGCTCATGGTCGCGCTGGGTGATGGCGTCTTGCCGGGCGTCGCGCCAGCCAAAGGTGGATAGAATATCAACAACGCTTTGCGCCTTGGGCAAAGCGAGCGAAGGCCGATCGCGTTCGTTTGATAGTGAAGTAAACTCCCACGCGCGACGCGGATGACCGAGATTCAAAAAAACATCGATCGCGCCACGACCGTTCACATCGAGCGTGAGCATTTCCACACCCATCCGTTTTCCGGCCACAGCATACAGAGAATCAATGAGCTGTTCGGCCGACATACGGCGCCGAGCCGGTCCTGCAAAAATCCGTGTGTCTGGTTCGCCTGCGGTTGTAAATCCAATATCGATTTGTCGTTGGTACACATGCGAATTCATGATGAACCGTGCGAGTTGCTGCAAATCAAATCCACTCCTGACAAATTCGTTGGCCAACCATTCAAGTAACGCGGGATGTGACGGCTTCGCCTTTTCCCAATCGCCCGCGGGCTCCACAAGTCCCCAACCCAGATAACGCTGCCACACGCGATTGACGATGACCTTGGCGAAACGGTCACTCTGATTTCCGGTGATGAAGGTAGCCAATTGCGCGCGCGTGTCGGCGTGGATTGGCGCAGTGAGTTTCTTGCTTTTGAACGGCCACGCCGCTGCCACTTTGGTTCCGGGCTTGAGCGTGACTTCGACGCGCGGTTTACGGACGCCTTCGACCATTGGCACACTGCTAGTCTTCGGCACTTTAAGAGGCGCACGTTGCAACATGGCGGCGATGCTGAATAAATCTTTCTGGTTGAAATTATGAAACGGCGCGTCGTGGCAACGGGCGCATTTCATTTGCATGCCAAGAAACGCCTGACCTAGCACCTGCGCCTTGGCGGCCATCGGCACGTCGTTTTGCGTGGCCACACCGAACCCTGCCGGGCCGCCGTAATAACTACTGCCTTCCATCATCACCAGCTCAGTGACGAAACGATCCATCGGCTTATTGTCCTGCAAACTTTCGTGAATCCAAAAACGAAACGGGCCGGTGTTATTGAGTTTCGGTTTGAGAATGTTTGGATTCTCCGCGAGCACATCCTGCCAGTAACCCGTCCAGTGATCGGCCCACGCGCGATTGTTTTTCAATAGGCGATCAATCGCGCGCGCGCGGCGGCCCAGCTTTTTGTCGGCCTGAAACTCGGTGATCGTTTTTGGCGATGGCACCACGCCATTGGCGTCCAACGAAGCACGCCGGAGAAAAGCCCAATTGTCGGTCAACGCAGTGGGGCGACGTCCCGCTGCGTTTAATCGGGCATTGATGAAATGATCGATGGCATTATTCGCGGGATGGCCCGGGACACGCTTTGGCACTGGTTGCTTTTGAGCCTCCAATTCACGCGTGCGTTGGTGGCGTTTTTTCCATTTGCCCGTTTCCTCGATTCCATTCGTGGCACGTGTGGCTTGATTAAACACACGAATCGCTTCCTGTGATTTCTCGGCGTAATCAATCCAGTTGCCATCGGTCAACGCGATGTCGTGTGTCGGCGAAAGTAGTTTGAACGGTGCGCCGTCGATTGAAATGCTGACGGATAAATCGCCTGTTTCAGGTCGCTTACCTTTGCCGCCGACAAAGGCTTCCAAAAGGAAAAAATGCTGACTGCCCGACGATTCAAATTCCACAACGACCTCCTGCGTGCCCGGTCGCAGAAAACGTGTGTGCCCTCCGTGATCTTTCGGAGCGGTGGACACTTTGCCGTGAGCGCTGGTGCTGCCGTAACCGATTTCTAATTGTGCGATGCTTTTCCCATCCAAAAACAATCGCGAACGTGTCCGCGAGCGGAGCAAAATCCGATGTTTGCCTTTCGGCACATCCACCCTTGAGGCCGCACGCAACAGCAGCGAATCGGACCACTGAACAATGAGCGCCTTGGAATTGTATTTGCTCGGTATAAAGGGAATCGCGAACGCCGATTGCCCGAACATTGCCTGCGCATCGGTGGCCGCGTAATTCCAATCGTTACCCACATTTTCGTGGATTGTGATGGCTACTCGGTCAGTCGGCACGTCTTCCCGTTTGAGTATGAACTCGCGGCCGGCACTGTTAAAACGGCCCGCGATGCGTTGCGGAGAAAGCGCTTGTCGATAAATCGCAACCTCATCGAGCCGCCCCACAAATGGAATCCCCGCTGACCCCGGCGCTGACGCACCGATTCGTAGCTCGTCGTCATCCACGACCGGTCCGAGATCCGTCTGGCCGCCCATATCCCACGTGCCCGTGGTCGGATTACCGTCGAGGTAACCGCGAATGCTATCGCCCTTGCCGAAGGTGTAGCTCACCGCAATGTGATGCCAGTCGCCACGATCGCTCAGAGTGTCAGTCGAAGTCCACCGATGCCACGCACTCTCGCCCGAATTAGTTGCATCGCGAAATAAGAACGAAAGCCCGATGCCGCCCTTCACGCCCACCAGCCGTAGCGCGTAATTTTGATTGTGAGCCGCAAACCCTTTCTGACCTGTGCGGCCCTTGCCGATGACGTACATCATCCGCCCGCCCGCCAGCGCATCTGGAGAAACCCATGCCTCCAGCGTAATTGAATCACCCCTTGTGAAATCCAACGCGCTTTCTTTCCCCGGATCACTCACCCGCACAAAGCCACCATTCGCCGTCAGTTGCAGCGCTCGGTTGTCTTTGGAGAAATCAGGGTAAAAAATCGGGCGCGGTCCTGACGGATGTTGAGCCGACAGCGTTGCATTTATTTTTCCGACCGAAGATTTCACCGGCAAATCGACCGACTCCCCAAAACGCCAATACGCCACTGGCTTGTCCGCCAGTATTTTTTCGGAGTAGGAATCAGCCGCTGCAACAAGCGGAAGCAACGCAATGATAAATACCCATTTCATCCGCCAGCAGTGTCGGAATTTATGCCTTGTCGCGAATGTGGAGCCACGTGTGCACGTGCGGTTTTCCACGGAAATACCAGAGCATCGCGGGGCCTTCGACTTGCCAGACGTCCCACACTTCGTCTTTGCCTATGTTTTCGTTTTTGTAATAGGCGATGTGCAGATTATCGAATCCGTTTTTCTCGATCAGCTTGATTGATTCCGCCGCATCCTTTTCGCGGAAGGGCGCGAGCATATCTTTCATCACCGAACGCATGAGGCCCTGTTGATCCTTGCTCATGTCGGCGGTGCGCAGGCCGGGAAGGCCTTCTTTTTTGCCGGTGAGCTTCACCGTGCTTGTGCCTTTTTCGCCACGCGATTTGCCGAGCAGCGCTGCCTTGCGCTGTTTGCCGTCCAGCGCTTGGAAAAGTTCATTCGGTCGTTTGGCTTGGAACCAGTAAGCGTTGCCTTTGTGGTCGGCCTTTTCATTGAAGCCATCGGCGGCGTGCCCGTAAAAAATGGGGCCGCCGAATGCCGCGCCGTCGAGCGAGTCGCCATCGCACCGCCGCGTGACGTGGCGACCGGTGAACACCAACTCAAACTTGCCTGTGCCCGGTTTGCCAAAAATCGCGATGGCGCTGTCATCAAAACCGCCCGGCGAATCTTCCACCACTTGCTCATAAACCGCCTTGCGATATTCGTCGCTGTGAAGGCCGTTGAAGATTTGTTTCACGAGATCGATTTGGTCATCTTCCATATCGCCGACGGCGAGTTTCTTTTGGATGTGCCAATTGTTCTCCACGCGATTGCGCAGCGGATGGTTCCATGCAAAACAAATCGACTTGCGCTGTTTTTCGCTGAGCGATTTGTAAAGTTGAGTGGTCAACGTCTCCGGCGCGGAAGGGTTTTTGGCCAATGCATGGGCCATCGGAGCCGTGGCAGCCAAGGCCATGCCGGCACCGGCGGCTTGCAGGAATTGGCGCCGTGAAGTTTCACAGCAATCGAGAGCGTCAATGTGGGGGGTGGTTTTCATGATCGTTTGAATGAGTTTGTTTAGGGGATTTGAGTACTACTTGCGACGTGCGGGAATGATTTCCAATTCGAGTTTTTTCTTGGCACGGAGAACGGTGATTTTGGTTGCCTTGCCAACCTTGATCGCGCCAAGGACGGCGGTGTAGTCGTAGATGTTTTTAATCACTTTGCCATCGAACTTAATGACGATGTCACCCCCTTTGATCCCGGCTTTGGCAGCGGGACCTCCGGCGCCGACGTCGGTAATGAGCAGGCCTTCCACATCGGAGGAGTAGTCCGGAATCACGCCGGTGTAGGCGCTCATATTTCCGCGAGCGGGGGCGGCGCCACGTTTCACTTTGATGTAGTCGGGGCGTTTCATATCACCGGCAAGATCAAGCAGCAGGCGACCGGTAAATTGCGCGATGCGCTCCATGCCTTCGTAATTAAGCGTAGCCGGATCATCGGTGGGCTTGTGATAATCTTTATGGAGGCCGGTGAAGATGGCGAGGGAGGGAACGCCTTTGGGATCGATGGACCCATTGTCGGTATTCCGCGGCGGAGCATTCTCCAGCTTGAGGCCGAAGCCAGCGGCAACGTTTCGCTTCTCGATGAGTTTTTTCCAAACACTGGAGGTGCCTAATCCTTGGACGATGAGTTTGTTGTTTTTCAATCGACCCACCATATCTAGATTGACGTATGCGGAAACCTGCTTGAAGGGGATGATCGGATTTTTCGCATATTGAGCTGAACCGATGAGGCCGAGTTCTTCGCCAGTCCACCAACAAAAGAGAATGCCGCGCTTGAATTTTTCCGGATGCTTTCTGCGTTCCTCCGCGAGCCACGCGGCCAGTTCAAGCAGCGTGACCGTGCCGGAACCATTGTCGTCCGCGCCATTATGAATGCGGCCGGGGTTGCCGCCTTTGGGGTTGATGGAGCCGTCGTTGTAGCCGAGGTGATCGTAGTGCGCGCCGATCATCACATACTCGGGGTTATCGGTTTTCACGCCGGGAGGTAGAACGGCGATGATGTTTTTGTCGTGGCGCTGCACTTGTTTAAGGGCGCTGGTGACGCGGATTTTTACACCGGGCAATTCAAAGCCAAACGGAGCGTGCGGGTTTTCTTTGTCGAGTGCGGTTTGGATTTTTTTGAGGTCGCCCTTCCCGGCGGCGGCGAGGAGTGCGTCGGCGAGTTTGTGGTTGCCGGAAATCGCCACCACACCGCTGCTGGCGGAGCGGCGGATGTAGTTCACTGGAATCAGTTTGCCGGCGTTGTCAGAATTGGGGCCGGAGACAATGATCACCCCTTTGGCACCGTGCTTTCGCGCGAGGGTGGCTTTGCGTTGGAGCGCGGCACTGCTCATCAGTTTTCGCCGCCGCTCAGGCTTTACGTCTTCCGGCACATAACGCAGCACAAGCACCATCTTGTTGGTGCAGTTGAGGCCGGCGTAGGAATCATATCCAATGCCCGGTTTACCCGCGACGCCGAGCCCGTATCCGGCAAAAACGACTTCCGATTCGACGGTGTTGTTCACGGAAAACGCCATCGGATTAAAATCTTTGCCGAGCTCAAACTTAGCCTCTTTGCCGTCCTTGCCGGTGATGACGAGCTCGTTTTTGCCTTTGATAATATCGACGCCGTATTTGAATGACATCGGGTGCGTGTAAGTGCCCTTTGCATCAGCGGATTTGAGGCCAAGCGTTTTCAGCCGGCCGATAATATATTCGCGAGCTTTGCGGATTCCCTCAGAACTGGTGTCGCGGCCTTCGAACGCATCGGAGGCAATGATTTCAATTTGCTTTTTAATGTCCCCCTCTGAAATGCCTGATCCCAACGTAACGGCTTTTTCATCGCCGCACGCTTCAATGAAATCGCTTCCATCCAATTCAGCGGCAGCGACGCGTTTAGGCGCTTTGCCCAGCGCGGCCAGTGCGGCGGCGTGGTTCCAACGGGCGATGAAGAGTTGCGACATTTTGTCCGCCGTGCGGTTGGAGGTCCACAGGAGTTGCTGGCCGTTGGGGGAGAAAACGGGAAGGCCATCGAAGCCATCGGTGTGGGTCACGCGGATGGGTTTCCGCTTACCTTCGACATCGACCAAATAGATTTCGAAATTACTGAAGCCGAGCTTGTTGCTCGCGAACACCACGTACTCGCCACTCGGATGATAATAGGGTGCCCAGGACATTGCCTTGAAATCCGTGAGTTGCCGCACGTCCGTGCCATCGGTTTTCATTGTGAAAATATCGGCGGTGTCGCCCTTCTCCGTGAAGTGCCGCCAAATGATGCGCTTGCCGTCGGGCGAAAAAAACGGGCCGCCATCGTAACCCTTCATATGAGTGAGGCGTTTCTGGCCGGAGCCATCAGCGTTCATGATATAAATTTCTCCAAAATAGGAGATATCCACTTTGAGGCGCTCCTGCTCTTTGGGTGTGAGTTTGGCTTTGCCGTAGGCGTTGCGGATGGAACAGAAGACAATCTGTTTTCCGTCCGGCGAATAAGCCCCTTCCGCATCATAGCCCAGAGCAGTGGTGAGGCGCTTGGGGGCGGTGCCGTCGCGCTTGAAGGAAAAGATGTCCATCTGCTCATCGTAATCCCACGAGTACCGGCGCGTCTTGCCGGAGGCGCGAAAGTCCAGTTCCGTTTTTTGCTTGGCCTTCGCCTCGGGGTCTACGTGCTAACTTGCAAAGAGCACTTCATCGCAGTTCGGGCGGAAGAACGCGCAAGTGGTTTTACCGTGGCCGGGCGACACGCGCGTCACATCGCCGCTTTGCATATCCATCGTGTAGATTTGGTAAAACGGATTGTGCTTTTCGCGTTCGCTTTGGAAAATGATGTGCTTGCCGTCGGGCGCGAAATAGCCTTCGCCACTGCGGCGGCCTTCGAGGGTGAGTTGGCGCACCCGTGAGAGAAACTGCGCTTCGCCTTTGGGTTCATCCGCTGCGGGGAGATCGCCGCACAGGAGGACCAGAATTAGGATTGTTTTTTTCATTATGTTAACACGGATAAATAGGATGGACAGGATAGGTGAAAATTTATTCAGGTTTCTCTTTGGTTTGCTTCTGTTGGATACGAGTGATTTTACCAAACAAATGACCACCCACTTTGCCGTGTTTCCACGTGCCGGCGTATTTGTCTCCATCGATGACCACGTGCGCGCTGAAAGTGCCGAGGCCGGGGATGGACAGATTATCCATCGAAATCACCGGCGTATCGCCCGCCCATTTGATTGGCAACGGCATGGGCAGCGTGATATCCGTCTTGCCATACTTCACCCGCGCACGGAACAAAAACAAATCGCCCTTGCCGATTTTTTTTACGTTGAGGATCGTGTACTCCTCTTTTGCCGGCGCGCCTTCCCGTCCGTCGATGGTAAACGAACCTGTAAATTTTGTGCCACTGAGTTGTTTCTCCAACGCGGCGAACTTCGCCTTATTCGGCGCGTCATCGGCCCAACTCCATCCCGCGCCAATCATCAGCGCCAACATTGCTGTAAATGCTTTCATCCGCCCATCATCGGCACTCCACGCCGAGGCGCAAGCGCAATCATTGCCACTTGGCAGGAATGTCGCCGACCGCTAGAGTTTGGGCATGCAAATTCGAACTATGATTCTTCTTGGCTGCATCCTGTTTTCAACCCTATTGCCCGCTGAAAACTGGCCCCGTTTTCGAGGTCACAACGGAAACGGAATCTCCGCGGATGCAATTCCGGTACAATGGAAGGATTCAAATGTGCAATGGAAAACCCCTCTACCCGGCTCGGGCCATGGTTCCCCAGTGGTTTGGGGCAAAAAGATTTTCCTGTTGTGTGCCGATCAGAAAAGCGCGGCCCGCACAGTGGTATGTGTAAACGCTGAAGACGGCGCCATCCTCTGGAACCACAAGCACGTCGCCGACAAACACAAACACCACAAACAAAACAGCTTCGCCTCCAGCACGCCAACCGTGGATAGGGAACGGGTCTACTTCAGCTGGGGCACCCCTGAACAGCTCACGATCGCAGCCTACACGTTGGCGGGCAAACTGGATTGGGAAACCAAACTTGGCCCCGTGAAAGGCGGACATGGTTTCGGCGCATCCCCCATCCTCCACAAAGGCCTTGTTATTTTGAATAATGACCAAGACGGCGAGAGTTCGCTGATCGCCCTCGATGCCCGCACCGGTAAAGTGAAATGGAACACACCGCGCCAAAGCAAACGACTCACCTATTCCACGCCAGTCCTATTCCGTGACCAACTCGTTTTCACCAACTGGACACACGGCATCACCGGCATCGACCCCGCCAATGGAAAGGTATTGTGGGAAAACCGCGTGTTCCCCGCAAACTCAAAAGAACGCGCCATTGGATCACCCATCGTCGCCGGTGATCTGGTGATCGGCTCATGCGGTTTTGTCACCAAACTCAAACACATAGTCGCCTTACGGCCCAAAGGCAAAATGATGGAAGAAGTGTGGCGTATTGAAAAAAGCGTGCCGCATATTCCTACCCCGCTGGTTTTGGGGGAATATATTTTTCTTTGGAACGACCTTGGCGTGGTGACCTGCGCCGAAACTGCCACCGGTAAAGTCCTCTGGAGCGAGCGCGCCATTCGCAGCGGGAAATTTTTTGGGAGCCCCGTGGCTGCGGATGGCAAAATTTACTGCGCCGAAGCCAGTGGAATGATCGTCGTTCTTCGGGGAGACGGTAAGTTTGAGCAATTAGCCCAAAATGACCTCGGTGAACAATGCCACTCCACACCCGCCATCGCGAATGGAGCGATGTATGTCCGAACTTACCAAACCCTCTTCTCAATCCGTAGATGACCATCCAACTCATGATGCCACATACACGCTTCATCCACGTAAAAGATACGGTGCTCAAAGATGGCAAACCCCGCTTCGTGCTCCCCGGCGAAAGCGGCCAAATCGATTACCGCAAACTCCTCCGCCTCGCCCACAAAGCCGGTTATCGCGGCGACATCAACGTGGAGGTCAGCGGCCAAGTCTGGAATCAACCCGACTACAACCCCATCGCCGCGCCCTAAAAAGCTACCGGCACTTGGCTCCGGCGTTTGAACAGAAAAAACCTCCGCCAAAATGACGGAGGTTTGAATTCATGGTGGAGCCGAACAGAATCGAACTGATGACCCCCACAATGCCATTGTGGTGCTCTACCAACTGAGCTACGACCCCACGAGGGCGCGGAGTATGCGGACGGTTCAGGGACGCGTCAAGCCCTACATCCCCAGCGTTTCACGGCCTTCATCGCTGATCATGCTTTGGTTCCACGGCGGATCCCATACGATTTCCACATCGGCGGAAGCCACGCCATCGAGCGAAAGAATTTTGCTTTGCGCATCGGCGGCAATGGTCGGCCCCATGCCGCAGCCTTGGGCGGTGAGGGTCATTTTTACAGAAACTTCCGCGCCTTCGTCGCCCTCTTCCAATGCGGTATCATACACAAGGCCGAGGTCAACAATGTTCACGGGGATTTCCGGATCGTAACATTGCTTCAACATCGCGTGCACACTTTCAACCGTGACAGGGCCGTCGGTGCCTTCGGCAGCGGCCACTTCGAGCCCAAGCGCATCAGCATCCTGCGCGCCAATGCGGAACAAGCCCATCCCCGCGCGCACGGTGTACGTGCCGCCGAGGGTTTGGGTGATGTCCACTCCGGTGCCTTTGCCAAGTGTGATGGTGTCGCCGCCGGGGATTTGCACGGCCTCGCAGTCGCGCTTGAGTTCAACCGTTTCCATGCGCAGAAAATAACATACGCTTTGCGGCGCGGCAACATTGGGGTAACCTCGGGGCGTGGATGTCATTCAATTACGCAATGTGAGCAAATCTTTTGGTGATTTGCGCGCGGTGGATGACCTTTCGCTGTCCGTGCCGCGCGGCTCCATTTACGGCTTCATCGGCCCCAATGGCTCCGGCAAAACCACTACGCTCCGGATGTTGATGAGCATTCTGCGGCCGGACACCGGTGAGGTGGAAATCCTCGGCGAGCGCAATCCGCCCGCGGCCAAGGATTCCGTGGGCTATCTCCCCGAGGAACGCGGTCTTTACAAAAAAATGAAAGTGCGCCGCCTGTTGCGCTATTACGGCAAACTCAAAAACGCCGGCCCGCAATTGGACGCACGCATCGATGAATGGCTCAACCGCATGGCCCTCACTGATTGGGCGGATAAAATGGTGGAAACCCTTTCCAAAGGCATGGCGCAAAAAGTGCAGTTCCTTTCCACCATCATCGCCGAGCCGGAAATTGTCATTCTTGACGAACCCTTCTCCGGACTCGATCCCGTAAATTTGGAAGTACTTCGCGAGGCCGTGCTGACCCTTCGCAAGAACGGCTCCACCATCATCTTCAGCACCCACGACATGGCCGTGGCGGAGCGCATGTGCGATCGCATCTTTATGATTTATAAAGGGCACAAAGTGCTCGACGGCACACAGGAAGAAATTCAAACCGAGTACGGACAAGACACCTTACGCATCCGCACCACCGCCGGTGCCGCAGCGCTCGATGGCTTGACCGGCGTGGAAGACGTGCGCGACCACGGCCAACTGCAGGAGTTGCGTTTCACCGGCGACACTCAAAAACTACTGCGCGACTTGCTCGCCCGCACCGAGGTGCACCACTTCGAGCAAACCCGCCCTTCCCTGCACGACATTTTTGTGCGCATCGCCAAGCCCGAACCGGATGAGGAGGAAACGCCATGAACAAAATGCTCCTCATCGCGAGCAACGAATTCTCGGCGTTTGTCCGCTCCAAAGCCTTTATCATCAGCGTGCTCTTCGCGCCGGCGATTATGGGCATCTCCGTGGTCATCCAAAAAGCCGCGCACGATCACGTGGACACCACCGAACGCCGCTTTGCCATCATCGACACCACCGGTCAATTGGCCGACCCACTCATCACAGCCACCGCCGCGCGCAATGACGCACTTGCCGCCACGACCGGTCGCGAAGCACTCGGCGGCCCCTTCACGCCGGAAATTGCCGAAGGCGATTCGTTGCCCGAACTGCGCCTTGAATTATCCGAGCGCGTGCGCAGCGGCAACCTGTTTGCCTTCATCGAAATCCCCGCCAACATTTTGCAAACCAATCAACCGCCCGACGCCGTGCGCTATTATTCCGACGAGCCCACCTATCGCGATCTGCCCCGATGGCTAAAACAAATCCTCACCGCCGAAGTGCGTGACCGGCGCTTTGCCGCCGCCCGCATCCCACACGCCGCACGCCAAATGTTTCGCCAATTGGATATTTCCGTAAACGTTGAAGCGATGGGGTTAGTGGATCTCAATTCCGAATCCGGCAAAATCGAAGACGCCCAAAAAGTTGATAAAGTCCGCGCCTTCATCGTCCCCATCGCGTTGATGATTCTGATGTACATCATCGTCCTCACCAGCACGCCCAACATTCTCAACTCCGTGCTGGAAGAAAAAATGAGTCGCATCAGCGAAGTCCTTCTCGGCTCCGTGTCGCCCACGCATTTGATGCTCGGCAAACTCATCGGCTGCCTTTGGATCGCCGCCATCCTCGCCCTGCTCTATCTCGGCAGCGCGCTGGGTGCCACGCATTATCACGGCTATGGCGATGCGGTACCGCCCGCGCTGCTCGCGTGGTTTGCTGCGTATCTGCTGCTCGCCATATTCTTTTTCGGCTCCCTCTTCATCGCCATCGGCGCCGCCTGCACCGATATCAAAAGCGCCCAAGCCGCCATGATGCCCGTGATGATGTTGGTGATTATGCCGCTCATGGCATTCCCGATAATCGTTGAAAACCCCAACGGCAACCTCGCCGTGGCCCTCTCCCTGTTCCCGCCGGCCACGCCATTGCTGATGACCCTCCGCCTCGCCCTCCAACCCGGCCCCCCAATGTGGCAACCCATCCTCGCGCTGGTGCTCACTTGCGGAACCACCTTGGGGATTGTTTGGGCGGCGGGCAAAGTGTTCCGCACCGGCATCCTCATGCAGGGGAAATCCGCCAGCCTCCGCGAAATGCTGCGCTGGGTTTTCACAAAATAACCCAACCTACTGCTGCACAAAGTAGCTGAGGTTTTCCAGCTCGATCGCCATATTCACATTGTTCACCGTCACCTCATCGGGCACTTGCAACACCGTGGGCGCGAAATTCATAATGCCAGTCACACCCGCTTCCACCAAATCATTGGCCACTTCCTGCGCTTCCTCCGGCGGCACGCAAAGGATCGCCATCCGCACGAGATGTTCGCGGACATATTCGCCCAGCGATTCCATTGGCAAAATCGGTTGCTTCACCCGCTTATCCCGCTGGCGATCGTGCTGCACATCAAACGCCGCGTGCACCCCAAAGCCTTCCTTTTCAAATCCGCGATACGAAAGCAACGCCGTGCCGAGATTACCAACGCCCACCAAAACCACCGGCTGCAAATGATCCGTGCCCATCAGATCAGCAATCATCTGAATGAGCTGCTCCACATCGTAGCCCAACCCGCGCGTGCCGAACTGCCCGAAGTATGCAAGGTCTTTGCGCAATTGCGGCGACTTCACCCCCGCCGCTCCCGCCAAAGCTTCGCTGCTAACGGTGTGAATGCCATTGGCCAATAATCGCTGCAAACAACGCGTATAAATCGACAGCCGATAAACCGTCTTGCGCGGAATTTCCGGACGCGGCGCGCGTGAAGTTTTTTTAACAGCCATTGCGAAAATTATCCCCGCCTAAGATGCGAGAGGTCAAGGTTTTTGCACAATGTGCTACCGGCATCTTGCCGGCAGATGGGAGCGTTGGATTCTACCGGCAAGATGGCGGCAGCACATTAGCCCTCCAACAAACGCGCGACCGCCTTGGCCGCGCGCGGCGCGGCACCTTTTTGGCCGAGGGTTTGGGCGATTTGGTTTAGATCGGTGCGGAGCGCTTTGCGGCGCGCGGTGTCCTCAAGAAAACGATTTGCTTCGCGCGCGAGATTTTTCGGCGTGGCAGCGCGTTGGATGAATTCGGGAAACACCTCGCGCTCGGCCAATACGTTGGGCATCGCGATGTGTTTTACTTTCACGAATAAGCGGCCCAGCAAATAAGTGATCCAAGAAGTTTTATAAAGCACCACCGTCGGCACGCGGAACCACGCGCACTCGAGGGTAACCGTGCCGGAAGATGCAATCGCCACGTCGGCCTCGGTGAGGGCTTCGTGCAAGCCGCCGATTCGCAGATCCCAATCGGCCACGGCGGGAGTCAAAAGACGCGCTTGAGCGGCAAGCGATTCGTTGGGGAACACGATCATTGGCTCGGCGTCTAACTTGCGCGCGGCGGCGGCCATCACGGGGAGATGACGGCTGATTTCCTTGGCGCGGCTTCCCGGGAGGAGCAATAGACGCGGCGGATCGTGCAGTTCATCCGGCTCGCGAAATTCCAAATCCGGATAGCGATCGCACAATGGATGCCCAACAAATTCAACCGGCAAACCGGGCGCGCGCTGGGCGTACCAATCTTTTTCAAACGGAAAAATACTGAGCAACAAATCAACGTCGCGGGCAATCTGATGCACGCGCGAGGAATGCCACGCCCACAGTTGCGGGCTGATGTAATAAATAATGCGCGGCCGCCAATTGGTGCCGGCGGCGCGTTGGCGAAGCGCACGCACGAAACGCAAATTGAAACCGGGATTGTCGATGCAAATGATGGCTTCGGGTTTGCGCTCGAACGCGAGGTCGAGAAGGTCATCAAAGAAGCCTTTGAATTTTCCGTAATTACGAACGGCCTCCCAAATGCCGACCACGGCGTGCTCAGTTAAATCGATCGCGAGGTCGACGCCGGCGGCTTGCATCTTTGGCCCGCCCGCGCCGAAGGCTTCCACTTCGCCGCTCTCGTT
Organism: Verrucomicrobiia bacterium; assembly: GCA_014239365.1. Classification (GTDB taxonomy): domain Bacteria; phylum Verrucomicrobiota; class Verrucomicrobiia; order Limisphaerales; family UBA1100; genus JACNJL01. The sequence goes on from JAAZZB010000077.1 coordinate 28,455, forward strand.
GCGCAACGCCTCAAGCAACTCAACGGCCAGCGTGTCGCCGCTGGTTTCGCCAGCCATCAACATAATGCGGCGGGCGCTCATTGAGTTTCGAGTTCCTGAATTTGCCGCGTGATTTCCAGCGCCACATCCAGCGCTTGCTTGGCGGATTCGCCGCTGACCTTTGGCGTTTGCTGCTCGCGCACGCAATGGGCAAAGTGCCGCAGCTCCTGCAACAGCGGATCGTCCTTTTCGATGGGCACCGGCTCGCGCACCACGCGTTTGCCGCCGAACTCGCTCACGATGGCGGTGTCCTTTGCGTGCAACAGTTTTTTCCACAAACTCGATTCCGTCTCGCCATCGCGCGCGATGCGATAAATGTAGCCTTCTTGTTTTTGGTAATCGAGCGACACGTAGCTCGTCGTTTCGCCGCCGCTGAACACGCGAATTTTTCGCATACTTTCAGGGCTCACACGGCTGGCGGTAAGGTTGGCCACGCATCCGTTTTCAAACTTCAATCGCGCATTGGCGATGTCCTCCGAATCGCTCAGCACGGACACGCCCACGCCATCAACCGATTGCAACGGCGAATCCACAAACGCCAGTACGATGTCGAGATCGTGAATCATCAAATCCAATACCACGCCGATATCGAGGCTGCGCTTGGGGTACGGCGAGAGGCGATGAGTCTCGATAAAGCGCGGCGCGCGCGCGACGTTTTGCAGATAATCAAACACCGGATTAAAGCGCTCGATGTGGCCGACTTGCAGCACGCATTTATTTTCACGCGCAAGCTCCACCAATTCAGCCGCTTGCGCGGTGGTGTCGGTCATTGGTTTTTCCACAAGCACGTGACGCCCCGCGCGTAGCAACTGACTGGCCAAATCAAAATGCGTGACCGTGGGCGTGACGATGTTCACTGCCTCCGCCGCCTCCGCCGCGGCCTCCACGGAAGCAAGCACGGGCACGTCGTATTTTGCGGCGATGGATTTGGCACGCGCGGGATCGGCGTCATAGAGCCCCACAAAATTCACCACGCCTTCGCGCGCCAATCCGGCGTAATGTTTGGCGTGATGTTGGCCGAGCGAGCCCACGCCCAGCACCGCCACTTTTAATGCATCCGACACGCGGGGAGGGTCGGACTTTGGCGCGTGTCATTCAAGGTTAACCTTGAACCGCGCAGCAAGAACCCCGAATCTTCGCGCGTGGACATTCAAAAAACCAGTGAACCAATGCGAATCACCGTGCTCGGCGCGGGCGCGTGGGGTACGACGCTGGCGAAGATCGCCCACGAAGCCGGGCACGAACTGACGCTCTGGGGCCATCCAGAACGCCTCGCGGGGATCGCTTACAAAAAGGAAAATACTGACTACCTTCCGGGCATTCCCTTGCCCGATTCATGGCGACTGGAGGCCGATTGGGAAACCGCGCTGGACGAAGCCCAAGCCGTAATCGTCGCCGTGCCGTCCGCATCCTTTCGCGCGGTGGCCAGTGGCCTCGATGGATTTGATGGCATCGCCGTCACTGTTACCAAAGGCATCGAACACAAAACCGGCCTGACGATGGGCGGCATCTTAAATGAAACCGCGCCGGAATCGGATGTCGTCGCGCTCTCCGGCCCATCGCTCGCGGCGGAAGTGGCGCGCAATATTCCCACCGCGTTGGTCGCCGCCAGTGAGGACGAAGCCGCCGCCGCCACGGTGCAGGAATGGCTCCACCGCCCCACCCTCCGCGTTTACACCAGCGCCGATGTGTTGGGCGTTGAGCTGGGTGGCGCATTAAAAAACGTAATGGCCATCGCCGCCGGCGTGTGCGACGGCCTTCAACTCGGCGACAACGCCAAGGCCGCGCTCATCACGCGCGGCTTGCGCGAGATGCGCCGCCTCGGCAAAGCCGCCGGTGCACAGCCCAATACGTTTAATGGCCTCAGCGGAATGGGCGATCTCACGGTGACGTGTTTCTCCAAACAAAGCCGCAACCGCACCCTCGGCGAGCGCATCGCCAAAGGTGAACCGCTGGACGAAGTGCTGTCCTCAGCCACGGCGGAAGGGCATCCCACAGCGAAATCCGCGCGCGCGTTGGCTCGGAAACTGAAAGTGGAATCACCCATCATCGAACAGGTTTACGCGATGCTGTACGAAGGCAAGGGCCCGAAGGATGCACTGAAGGAATTGATGATGCGCGAGCGACGCGGGGAGGACTGAGAGGGTTTTGCGATTTTTGATTTTTGATTTACGAATGACGATTGGTATTAATCGTTAATCTTCATTCGTAAATCAGCCCCATCAGTTCATCGTATTCCGTCACGGCTGGAAACTGCGGGAATTCTTCAATCACATTGTTCGGTGCGCGAAACAAAATTCCTTGGTCGGCTTGGCCGAGCATTGATGTGTCGTTGTACGCATCGCCGGCGGCGATGACGCGGTAGTTTAACGATTGGAATGCGGCCACGCTTTTTCGTTTTTGATCGGGCTGACGTAAGTGGTAATTCACGATCACATCGTCGTGCACTTCGAGCTGATGACAAAAGAGCGCGGGCCAATCGAGCTGACGCATTAGCGGCGTAGCGAACTGCAAAAATGTATCGGAAAGAATAATCAGTTGCGTGCGGGCGCGCACTTCGTCGAGAAACGCCTTTGCGCCGTCCATCGGTTCGAGCGTGGCGATGACGTCCTGGATGTCGCTGAGCTTAAGATTGTTTTCCGCCAGCAAATCGAGGCGATAACGCATTAGCACATCGTAATCCGGCTCATCGCGGGTGGTGCGGCGCAGGGCGTCGATGCCGGTTTTCTCGGCAACGGCAACCCAGATTTCCGGCACTAACACGCCTTCGAGATCTAATGTGACGATCGTTTGTTTCACGGACGAGTTGATACCGAGCGAGGCGAGGGACGGCGAGAAAAAAGAACCGCGCGGATCCGCAAACCCGCGCGGTGTGAATGGAATTTTTTGTTAAGGTTGAGGCCCGGCATGCTGGTCTGGCCGATCCAGCACACCGGGCGCCCATTCCCTGTTTCCCTGCCTGCCGAAGCAGACAAGAACCATAAGTTACACTGCTTCCTCGCCGGTTTCGTCCGTACGGATACGGGTGGCTTGTTCGACCGGCAGCACGAACACTTTGCCGTCGCCAATCTTGCCGGTTTTCGCCGAAGCGATGATGGCCTTGCTGGCCGTTTCCACTTGGTCATCGCTCACGACGATTTCCAGTTTGATCTTGGGCAGGAAGTCCACCGTGTACTCGCTGCCGCGGTACACTTCGGTGTGACCTTTTTGGCGACCAAACCCTTTGACCTCAGTCACCGTCATTCCCGCCAAGCCTTCTTCGGCCAGCGCATCCTTCACCTCATCGAGCTTGAAGGGCTTAATAATTGCTTCAATTTTTTTCATTGGATAGTTCCTTTTGTTTCAAGTCCTTTGCTCGTTTAGTGATCCGCCGATGCCGTGAATTCCGGATAGGCTTCTTGGCCATGCTCGGAAATATCCAAGCCGGCGGTTTCTTCTTCCTCGGTAACACGTACGCCCATGATAGCTTTTATCGCACCAAAGACCACGATTGAGAACACAAAGGCAGCAACACCCACCAAGGCAATGCCCTTGATTTGAGATGCCAACACAACGCCCGATCCTTCAATCTGGAAGAAGTAGGCGGCAAGGATTCCCCAGATGCCGCAGGTGCCGTGAACCGAAATGGCTCCCACCGGATCGTCGATGCCTGCTTTGTCCAAGGCAATCACGGAGAAGACCACGATCACGCCGGCAATCAAACCGATGATGATTGAACTTCCCGGCAAGACAATGTCTGCGTTGGCAGTGATTCCCACCAACCCAGCCAAGGCACCATTGAGGCCCATGGAAAGATCCGGTTTGGAAAACACAATCCACGAGACGAGCGCTGCGGAAATTGCACCCGCAGCAGCTGCGAGCGAAGTCGTTGTGAACACCAAGCCCAAAGGCCCGGGGTTGGCACTCAGCACCGAACCGCCGTTAAAGCCATACCAGCCGAACCAGAGCAACAGCACACCAATCGTTGCCAGCGGCAAATTGTGTCCCGGAATGGGTTTGGGGTTTCCGTCTTTGTCGTACTTGCCTTTGCGAGGGCCAAGAATTAACACACACCCCAAGGCAGCAAAACCACCAAAGGCATGAACTACAGCGGAACCGGCAAAGTCTTTGAAACCGATTCCAGCCAAGACACCGCCGCCCCAATGCCAGGAGCCAACAACCGGATAAGCAACGCCAACCAAGAGTGTGGCGAAAATCAAAAACGATGTTAGCTTCACCCGTTCAGCAACCGCACCGGAAACAATCGTCGCCGCCGTGGCCGCAAACATCGCTTGGAAAATGAAATCGCCAAAGCCGGTCATGCAAAGGTCCAGTCCGCCGTAAGAGAACGTGGATCCTCCGTCGGCATTCAAATCACCAATCATACTCCCCCAACTGAACCAACCGTTAAAGGTTCCTCCGTCAGCTATTAAATCACCTGGATAGTGGGTGTTAAACCCGAACAAAGCATAGGTGATGAGACCGATGGAAATGATGAACAGGTTTTTGAACAAAATGTTCACGGTGTTCTTGGAACGTGTCAACCCCACTTCGAGCGTGGAGAATCCCAAGTGCATAATGAAGACAAGCGCCGCGGCCATCACGGTCCACAGCATTGAGGTAGCGAAAAATGGAAACGCTTCTGCGTCATCCCCTTCCGCCTTCACAATCTCCTGGTAACTTTCCAGTTGCGTGGTTTCTGGCTCCTCTGATTCCTCCTCTTCTTTTGCTTCACCTTCGGTTCCTGACGTTTCACCCGAAGGGGTTCCTTCCGCACCAGCTTCGCCGCCGGCAGCATCTTGAGCGAGCAAGCCAGGCGTGAAGCCCGCGAGGGGCACGATTAGAAACAGCCAAAGTAAGAGGCTGTGTTTGATTGGGTTTGTTATTGTTTTCATTGTTTGTATTGCGTTGGTTGGATGGACCTCGATGGGAGGCTCGATCCGTTCACAAATGTCCGAGCGCTCTATAGCGTACGGCGTGCCAAGTGTTCCGTTTTTCTATTCATATTTCTTATGGTTACCATAAGTTTTAGTTATACTTGATTCTCCAACTTGTTTTAGGCGGGCGGAAGTGAATCTTATGTTTTAAGGATTGCCTGATTTAGGGGTGTAAAAATTTGTTTTAATTTTTGTTCGCCCAATTGGATTGCCGGTATTTTGCGGCGATGGATAAAATGCGACAGGGCTGTTTCTAAATCAGCACAAAGAAAAAAGGCCGACGGTTACCCGTCGGCCTTGGAATATGTTGATTAGCCTTTTGGCGTTCGCGATTTAGGCGAGTGCCTTTTTGGTGGTCTTGATAATCACCGCGGCAATTTTGTAGGGGTCGCCATTGGACGCCGGACGGCGATCTTCGAGACGCCCTTTCCATCCCTCTTGCACGGTGGCCACCGGGACGCGAATGGAGGCACCGCGATCGGACACGCCGTAGCTGAATTTATCAATCGACTGCGTTTCGTGCAGGCCGGTGAGGCGATGGTCGTTATCCGCGCCGTACACTGCGATGTGTTCGTCAATATTTTTGGCGAATTCTTCGCAGATTTTGGTGTGGATTTCTTCGCCGCCAGGATCACGCATTTCGCCGCAGGAAAAGTTGGCGTGCATGCCGGAGCCATTCCAATCGCCTTGAACGGGCTTAGGATGCCAGTCGACAGCGACTCCGTATTTTTCGCCGGTGCGTTCGAGAAGATAGCGGGCCATCCAAATTTGGTCGCCGCAATCGGCTGCGCCTTTGGCGAAGATTTGGAACTCCCATTGGCCCATCATCACTTCGGCGTTGATGCCTTCCACGTTGAGTCCGGCTTCGAGGCAAAGGTGCAAATGTTCGTCCACCAAATCGCGGCCCACGGTGTTGCGTGCGCCCACGGATGTATAGAACGGGCCTTGCGGGCCGGGGAATCCGTTTTTCGGAAACCCGATGGGGAGGTTGGTGTCGGTATCGATCAGGGTATATTCCTGCTCAAGGCCGAACCAAAAATCCTCGCTGTCGTTATCGATCGTGGCGCGTCCGTTGGATTCGTGCGGGGTGGCGTCGGCATTAAGCACTTCGCACATCACGAGCCAGCCATTACCGCCGAAGCGGTCGGGGTCTGGATAAACGGCCACGGGTTTCAGCAGGCAATCCGAATCGTTGCCTTCGGCTTGCTCGGTGGAGGAGCCGTCAAAGGACCACTCCTTAGCGTCTTCCAACTTGCCGCTGAAATTTTCGTGAATGAGGGTTTTGCTGCGAAGGCTCTGCGTGGGCTTGTAGCCGTCGAGCCAAATGTATTCCAACTTATGTTTGCTCATGTGTTTTTCTGTATCTGTTTTTGTTAAACGGCTTTCGCCAATAATTCTCATTCTTCCCAACTCACTAGCCGCGCCGATGAAGGCGCGGCCAGTGGCCGGAAAATCCCAGTGGGTTAGAGCGAGTAACCATCCTCACCATGGTCCTTCACGTCAAGCCCTTGCATTTCAGTTTCTTCTTCCACCCGAATGCCGCCGCATAGCGCATCGGCGATTTTGATGGCAATGAACGTGACCACCGCACTCCAAATAACGGTGACTACCACGCTCATCAACTGACCGGTGAATTGGTTTTTGATAATCTCGCGACCTTCATCGGAGAAGGCAAACACGCCGGTAAGGAGCGCGCCCACAATGCCGCCCACGCCGTGTACGCCGAAGACATCAAAGCTATCGTCGTAGCCCAACCTTTGCTTGAGCGAGGTGGCGGCCCAATAGCAAACCAAGCCCGCCGAAACGCCAATGGCAATCGCCGCCATTGGGCCAACCGAGCCCGATGCAGGCGTGATGGCCACGAGGCCGGCCACGGCTCCGGTGGCGATGCCCACTGCGGTGGGTTTGCCTTTGCCGCACCACTCAATCATCATCCACGTGAACGCGGCGGCGGCAGTGGCCACTTGGGTGACGAGCTGCGCCATTCCGGCTTGGCCGCCTGCAGTCAATGCACTGCCGGCATTAAACCCAAACCAACCGACCCACAACAACGCTGCGCCAATCAGCACGAAAGGCACATTGTGCGGCGGCATAGGGCTGTCCGGATGGCC
>JAAZZB010000078.1 GCA_014239365.1 Verrucomicrobiia bacterium
CGTGGCCGAGGGCCAGCAGCGATTGGTCGGCCAAGCGATATGGGACAAATACGAGCGATGGCCGATCTACTCGAAGTTCTTCGACAACATGGGCCCCATCCCGCATCACATGCACCAGAATGCCAAACAGGCCAAGCTGGTCGGGCAGGAAGGCAAGCCGGAGAGTTATTACTTCCCGCCGCAACACAACAATGTGGGTAATAACTTCCCGTACACCTTTATGGGCCTCGAGCCCGGCACCACGAAGGCGCAAGTGCGCCAGTGCCTCGCGGATTGGAACAAAGGTGACAACGGCATTCTCGACCTGTCCCGCGCGTACCGCCTCAAGCCCGGCACCGGTTGGCTCATCCCCCCTTGCATCCTGCACGCCCCCGGCAGTCTTTGCACCTACGAGCCGCAGTGGGGCAGCGACGTGTTCGGTATGTACCAAAACCTCGTCGAAGGCCGCGAAGTGCCGTGGAGTTTGCTCGTGAAGGACATGCCGAAGAAAAAGCACCGCGACCTCGACTTCATCGTCAACCAACTCGACTGGGCCGGCAACACGAACGAGAATTTCAAGGACAGCCATTACCTAGAGCCCATCCCGGTGGCCGATACCCGCAAGCAGGGTTACGTCGATCGCTGGATCGTCTACGGCCGAATCAAAAGAGAGCAGCTTTTCACAGCCAAGGAACTCACCGTCGATCCCGGTGTAACATGCACCGTGAAAGACAAGGGTGCCTGGAGCGGCATCTGCGTGCAGGGCAAAGGCACCATCAACGGCCAGCCGCTCAATAGCCCCAAGCTCATCCGCTTCCACGAGTTGACCGAGGACGAATACTTCTGCACCGAGGCCGGCGCCAAGGCCGGTGTCACCTTCGATAACACAAGCGACACCGAACCCTTGGTACTCCTCCGCTACTACGGCCCCGAGGTGAATCCCGACGCCCCCGGCATCGGCGACTATCGAAAACGAAAGTTCGATTGAGGAAATCAAACTAATTGAAGTTCCAAGGCTGGATTGTATGCCTGTCAACGTCACCACCCCTCTGCGAGAATTCTCTGCAGGTCTCTGAACTCTTTGGCGTGATCAATCGCCTTGATGGTGTCGTGGATAAGCACCGCGTAGCGTATACGGAACGGTTGACCTTTTTTTACCCAGGTTTTCACGTAGGGTTCGCGGCGTTCCTTGGGTTGTTTGGGAAATGGGTTGGCCACCAGCACGCCGTAGTCCCGGCTATGTGACCAGCATGGGCGCGGGTTATCGGCCGCTGGTACAATCATCAGGCCGATTTGTCGTTTGTTGATCTTGCCAGAGTAATCGATCCATCGCATCAGCCTGCCCCAAGTCCCGGCACCGTTTTTTTCGCCGCGGTCGTTGATGATGGTTCCAGTGCCACCTTGCACATTTAGGGGAGTGGCGACCCGGATTGCCAGGCCACTTTCTTCCTGATCCCCAAAATAAAAATCGCGTTTATCGTTTTGAAATGTCGAATCCCACAACAGTAACAGCCCGATCTCATGTCGGCGGAATTCGATTCGGTTTATCTCACGACATATCTCACTGTTTCCATCAGACGTCAGGTAACGATTACGGACAGCGAAACTGGCACGGCCTTTCCCAGCTTTCGGTTTATCCACGAATCCGTCATGCAATACCTTGGCCTTGAGGCGCCAATAATCCTGCCCGTCTAGATGCCCAAAACTCATCCAGATACCCGGATGCATCACAGGATGGTCGCCGCCGTCGTTGGGCATTGGTGGATAGTTGCGCGTGACTTGGATGCCGGTGTGCGTGTGGACGTTGATGAACGCACGGCGGGTGAGCTGCGGATGGTCGAGTAGGTATTCGGTGATTTTGCGGCCATCAAGCCGGAGGGTGACACGGTCCTTTTGCTGAGTGAATGCAAAGCCGGTGGTCTTCGGGGTAACGGTTTGGGGCTTGGTTTTTTGATTTTGAAGATAGGCGATGAGGTCGGCGACTTGTTGTGGTTGGAGAATCGCTCCAAAGGTCGGTGGCATGGCGGAAGTCTTGAGGGTTTGGCGGGATTGAATGTCGCGCTGAGCAATCCTAGCCACGGTGCCATTGGCCAAGGCTAGTTTCACGGATTGACCGGTTTCGGCGAGCACAATGCCAGCCACCACATCGCCTGACTTTTTGGTGAACACCCGCAATGCAAAGCCCTCGGTGATTTACGCGTTCGGCTCTAGGATGGATCGGATAAGCCCATCCGCATCCGCACGGGAGCCGATGTCCGCGAGATCGGGTGCGAAGATGTTGCCGTTGTTTTCCAGTTGATGGCAAAGGGCGCAATTGGCACCGTCGCGTGCATGAAAGAGCGCCTGGCCGCGCTCGGCACTGGCATTTTTTAAAAGTGGGAGAACAGCCGCGGCTGTAGTTGGCACAACGGGTGGAGCCAAGAGCTTGGGCCGGATGATGACGAGGTAATTTGACTTGCGCGCCTTCACGCCCTCGGAGTTGCCACCGAGTGTGAATTTGCCTGAAGGGAAATCCGCCATGTAGATTCGATGCTGTGCATCGTCGGTATGCAGTTGAAGTTGCGTCGGTTTAAAACGAGCAAGCGCCCAAGTGGGCAACCCGCCGCCACGGACGTCATCGGCTAAAAAAACCGTGGACGGATGGCGAAGTGTCAACGTCAGCACTCGGTCACCCCCGGCCTCGGCGTCGTGATTGCGGCCTTGGATGAAAGTTTCGCCAGCAAACCCGGAGGGAAGTTCGAGAATGCGGTATCGGCGGTCAACATACGCCAACGCACCCGCCTGCAGCCGTGCCTCGCGATAACCAGGCGACTGGTGCGCCTCGATTTTTGACACCACCGAAACCAGCGGCTGGACGGACACCGCCACGCCCTCCGGCGTAACTTTAAGAGATGGTCCCTTGATGATGGCAGCCGCCTTGCCGCCCAGTCGGCGCTTGGCCAATGCCGCAGTTGAGGGGTCCGTGTCCTTGGCCAAAAGCCGCAACGCCTCCGGAGCCAGCGCATCCTCCTCCAGCAAACTCAACAACGCCCCGCGGCGCACGCCCGCGCGTTGGTCATCCAACATCGCCTTGCGAGCTTCCGCCGGAGCGGTTTCACACAATGCGCCCCACGCGGTGTAAAACACCATGCGGTCAGTTTCCCGGGCCAACAGGTTGAGCACGTCCGCGTGCCAGCTATCGTGTCCCGCCTCACGAATGGCCAGCAAAGCCTCGCGCCGTATGCGCGGCTCGGTATCGGTCAATGCCGCGCGCACCGTGTCCGGCAGAGGCAGTCCCCTCGGATGCCGCGCACACCATGCAAGAATGCGCAACGACTGCAGCCGCAGGTTCAGCGACTTAGCATCCCGCACCACCGAGCCAAACATCGCATGCAGTCGCGCGTTGTGCGGCTGAATTCGGCCAAGTGTCCAAGCCGCCCACGTCTCGAGACTCGTTTCATTTTTGGCATCATCGCGCAGCGCATCCATCAACGGGCCAATCATCCCTTCCTTGCGCCGCACTAATTCCTCCGAGGCATTCGCGCGCCACACGGGCAAATGACTACCGAGGTCGGCCAGTAATTCCCGCACGCTCCAGTCCTTTAATGGCTTTGCGCTTTTGGATTCTGGTTTAAAAACAGCTTTCACTCCCTTGGGCCACAGTCGGTAAATGCGGCCTTCATTTTGCTGGTTGCCATTAGCCATCTTTGCGCCGTACTCACGCCCCCAGCTGGAAATCCACACCGCGCCGTCCGGTCCCACCTCGATGTCCACCGGGCTGAACGATCGTCCCCCACTCTTGCCCATCGTGCGCCCGCCGCCGGCGTGGGCGAACAAGTCAAATTTTTCCTTCTCCGGTTTCAGCCGTGCGCCGTCCCATTTGGGGCGGTAAATATAAACCTGCCGGCGTAGCCAATCGTTGATGAGAAACACACCGCGATATTTTTCCGGCCACGAAGGCACGCTGCAAAATATCACGCCCGTGCCCGAGCCTTCAAAGAGTGGCCCGGCGGCTGGCGCAGTTGGCAGATGGCGGTCACCCTTCCAATCGTAACTCCACGGGTGACCCCAGCCAAAATGCGCGCCATAAAAGGGGGAGAAGATTTTGTCGCCATGCGTCTGGTCGTTGTCTGTGCCGAGCCACGTGAAGCCGTCGTCAAAGCAGATGTCCCATGGATTGCGAAAACCGCGCGAAAAAATTTCCAGATTTTTGCCATCCCCATCACAACGCAAAATGCCACCTTCGCGCCCCCAGTCATCGGCGGGGTCGTGATAATTTTTCTGGTAATTCGCTGCGTTAAAAATCTTAGGCGCTGGAAAATCCGGCGCGTCCGGCGCCTGCACGCCCCACAACTCGCGAAACGCCCTCGGCGCCACGCGGTCGGGCAATTGTGTTAGCCCCTTCGAGTTGCCTTTGGACATGTACAGCCGACCGTCAGGCGCCCAGTTCAAGCCGTGCAAGCCATGCTCGAGATTGCCAAGATCCGTGTAGAGCCGTATATATTCATCGGCCACCTCGTCGCCGTCGATATCGCGCACCACCGTGAGGTCCGGCGCATTGGCCACCCACAGGCGACCATTCTTCCACGCGAGTCCTTGGATGCTGTTGAAGCCCGTGGCAAACCGCTTGCGGCCCTCAGCCACGCCGTCGTGATTTTCATCCAGTAAAATCCAGACTGAATCCCCCGCCGTTTCGAGCTTAGGCTTACGATACTGCGGCCCCATCCCCACGCAGAGCCGCCCCTTCGCATCAAACGCAATCGCACACGGATTCCGCACCAGCGGTTCTCTGGCGAAAAGCTTGACCTCAAGATCATCCGACACC
>JAAZZB010000073.1 GCA_014239365.1 Verrucomicrobiia bacterium
ATGCCATCCGCCCTTTGCCTGTGGCCGACAGTCTTATGGCCGCCACGGCTAATGTGCATCGGTTAATATTCGTGACGCGGGATGCGAAGACGCTACGTGACACGGGCGTGAAGCTTTTGAATCCGTTTGAAGGCTAACCCCCGGGAGGGGCAAGTTCCACCTTGCCTCTTTTTTTGCTCAAATTTATGAGACACGGATTTCACGGATTCACACGGATTAACTGTCACGAAGGGGGGTACGTGGCTCGTGTGTGGAATTGGGCACGTTGGGATGGGCATACTCCCGTATGTTCAGGACGCGCGGAAAGCGCGTCCCTACCATCCGCGCAGGTGGGCATAGATGGCCATTTCAACGTCGGCAGGGTACCATTCACCATTCGGGCGACCGAGTGGATTTGGGATTTTTTTCATTTTTTGTGCGATGGCTTTTATGTCGGTGACATATGAAGTGTAATTTTTCAGTCCACCATTCGCAATGGTCGGGGGAGTGCTGCCGTTTGCTCCGCATCCCATATACATTCCCTGCCAAATTACTTTGTCCAAAACGGGACAGTGTTCAGGGCAAATGAATCGCACTACTTTGGTGGCAAAAGATATGCCAAGGCCATTTATATTGCTGACCGCTGCCAAAGCATTCCCAATCTTGGGATTTGGTCCTGCGAGATGGTTTTTTGCTGTACTCAGGCAAAGGCGCACGTTGTTTTTGGTATTGCTTTTTATTTTTGAATTGACCCAATGAACACTTCCCCAATCAACTACTTGTTTCAGAAAATCCCACGCATTGGCACTTGTCAACGGGTTGGATGAAATCTGTTTCCATTTGTATTCAATAAGGAGCGTGTTTGGTGCTTTCAATAAATGCACAGCCAATTTTGATGGGAATTGCCGATAGGACAACTTCCAAGTGCCGCAAGCTTTGATGCCCGTTTGATTTAGTGAATGCGGCATTTAATAAGCGAGATTTAGGTGTGGTCGATGTGTTTAAATAATGCTAAAAATCGATATCATCGCCAGTAGCGAGCTTCTTCATCGTTACGGACAAGACATTCGATGTTTCCGGGTCAGAACCGTTGGCTGTGATGGAAATTTCGAGCCCAATTTCGGTATTTTGATGAAAGTATTTGAAACGAGAAATTTGTCCGCCCTCAATAAATTTGGTTTTGAATGCTGAAATCCCATAGGATTCAGCAAATTTTTCAGCAAAAATTGCACAGGTTACCCTTTTTTCTCTCAATTTCCACAAATTTTCGACATCAAAGTGGATTTCAGTTAGTCGATTCTTGTTGTCAAATCTAGGATAAAAACGTCCATATGTCGACAGGCTGTTAAATAGGCTTTTTCTCACAATTGAATAGAAATGGCTTTTCGGAATAATTGAAAAACTTATATTTCCGATTCCGTACGAATCCACTCCGTGGTTCTTTGCCCATTGTTCTTCAAGTTTTTTGTAATCATAGTCATAAAACTTATCTAGAGAAAGCTTCAATCCTTTTGATTTGTATGTAGTATGGTCGTTGAATTCTCCGATCTCGCCTCCAAATTGCTTGTTGGCCAGCCTTAAAACTTCATCATCCGCAAAGAATACATAAAAATAGTTTTCTAAACGATTCATATGGCCGTTCTTTTTCAGAATATCTAGCGTTCCGTGTTTCACACGTATGATCAAAGGTAGCGGGATATTGTTCGCATCCATCGCTTTTGAAATATCCTTTTCGGTCATCCCTAGGCGAAACCCTTTAATCACGGGGTATTTGCTTTTGCCATTGGTTTCCTTTCCTCCTCCGCAGGCGAGGAGGAGAAACATTGGGATGAGTGCGAGCAGGGATAGGGTCTGAGTGTATTTTTTCATTTTATTTTGGTTGGTTGATGGCGGTTTGTTTGTTGGCTGATTAGTTAGTTTTGGTTGGGTTGAGATTTCTCAACTGATTTTTGGATTCGTAGGAGGGCGAGGATTGCGCTGATTAAATCGATAATGAAGTAGAGGCATAGGAACATAAAGTAGGTGAGTAGCGGAATGGAGGCTACTCCGGCTAAGGCGAAGGTGCAGATGGCGAAGAGGGCGGTGCCTTCTCCTTTGCCGCCCATCATATTGATTAATCCAAACATTTGGGCAAGGACGACCAAGCTGATGAACAGGCCGAAATAAATGGGCAATACTTTGAGCCAGCTTTTGAAGAGGAAGGAAATTAAGCCCAAGAGTTCTTCGCCTGGGGTCACGGTCTCGCCGGTTTTTACGTTTAGCATTTCAGGATGGCGACAGAAGGTAACCCATTGAATTCCGAAGAACAGGAAGACAGCACCGATGATGAGCGGGATAAAGGTTTCGCCCTTGATGGCACCGAATAGCCCACCCACGAACATTCCGAATCCGCCGATGAAAGCCACCAACGAAAGGCAGTGGGGGAAGGCGGGGGAGCCGAGTCTGGTTTCGGTGTCATCGATTAATTTTTCCAGCGCGGGGATTGTTTTCAGCACGCTGTAGTTAAGGATAGAAAGCAGGATGGCATATCCGAAGCCGAAGCTAATGAGTACGGAGATGCTTTCCATTTTCACCGCCGCGATGATTCCGAAGAGAATGCTTAAGAGCGTGCCGATGGGCAGAGCCCAGTAGCCGGCTTTCACAAAAATGCCAGCGAGTTTGTCAAAAAATTTTGGGCTAAACAGAAATTCCAGTTTATCCATTACGCCATCCCAAAATCGTTCGGCAATAGCGTAGAGAGGGCCTGAGCTTTTCGGGCTGCCCCCACCCACCGGCAGTGGCGGGGCTTGTTTCTTGGTGGCAAACTTCATTTGAGGGAATACTTTGGATAAGGGTTCCCAATCATCCATGGTATCATTCCAAGTGAAATTGTCCGGGCCGACGATGCCGGCCTTGGCTTTCTCGCGGATGGTCTCCTCGGTGAACGGCCCTTGCCGGTCATCTTCAATGGCTACGAAGTATTCCATTATAGGTAAACAAGTGAGACGGTTATTTCACTTTAGTCCAAATTTCCGTCGGATTGTTTTTGTTGATGAGTTTATCGTCTTTTAGTTCGAACGCATTGCCTTCGGCGCCCATTTCAAAATTGTACTCGTTTTCCCCTGCTTTGGTGATTTTGAAAGTGAGAGATTCCTTAATATCTTCATCGGGCTCTTCGTCGGCTACTGATACAATTTGGGCGTTACCATCCTTTGAGATTTGTATTTTCATAGGCAACAGCCCAGCGAGTTCCCATTCTCCGGCAATTTCGCTGGTGGGGCCGCCGCAAGCAACCAGCAGTAGGGCAGCGATTGCGATAAAAAGTGTTTGAATCGTGGGTCTTTGGTCGCTTGTTTTCATTGGATTTGATCTGTTGCTTTGGTTGTTTCCGGGGTAGTTCGTTTGGGATGGGTGGTTTCTTTCAAAATTTTGAAAGAATTTTGGGTTGGTGGACGAACTAGCTTGGTGGGAGGGGGTTTGGGGTGGATGATTTGGGTATGGATTTGGATTCGGACATGGAATTGGAGTTGGCGGCGATGGCGGCGACGGAGGCGACTCGGTCGAGTTTGCTGGAGCGGTTGCGGGATTTGGAGGATGAGGAGGGGTGGAATGATTTTTTTGATACGTATTGGCGGCTGATCTACAACGTGGCGCGCCGGGCGCGGATGACGGATGCAGAGGCGATGGATGTGGTGCAGGATACGATGATTAGTGTGAGTGGCGAGATTGGTGGGTTTGTTTATAATCGCAAGGCGGGGTCGTTCCGGGCGTGGCTGGGGACGTTGACGCGGAGGCGGGTGGCGGATTTTTTCCGGGCGCAGTGTCGGCAACAGTTGCGGCGTAAGGGGGATGGGTTGGATGAGGCGGAAAGTGTTGATGGGGAGTCGATGGCTCCGGGTGAAATTGAGGAGCTGGTGGATCCGAATGAATCGGAGTTGGAAAAGATTTGGAATGACGAATGGGAAGAGAATTTAATTCAGACGGCGCTGGGCCGGTTGCGGCCGGATGTGAGTCAGTTGCATTATCAGGTGTTTCATTGCCACGTGATGCAGGGGTGGGGTGTGGTGAAGGTGTGCCGGGAGTTGGGGGTGAATCCCGGGACGGTGTATTTGGTGAAGCATCGGGTGGGGGGAATTTTCAAACGGGAACTGGAAATATTGGAGCGGGACGAATGAGGCCAATTATGCGGGGAAGGAATTTGAGTTGGGGAAGGCGGTTGCGTTTGTGGTTGCGGCTGGGTTTTCGGAAGGGGGCGCGGCGGGTGGATCGTTGGCTGACGCCGTTGCCGGAGCCTCGGCGGAGTGAGGGGCAGCGGGGGGTGACGTGGCAGGATTATGAACGGGCGAGGGGGGTGAGGCGTGGCCGCCTTCGGCGGCGGTTGAGGGTTGAGGGTTGAGGTAGGGCGGTTTCTCCGAAACCGCCTTGGCGCGCTCGGAGAGCACGCCCTACCAATAAACCAACCCGGGCCACCGGCCCGGGCTACAACTACATTTGGCTCTCGACTTTAATTGGTTTTTTTATTCACTATTCACCACTCAATATGCTCTTAAAAACTTCTCTTAAATAATGCGCCGTTCTTTGCATCAAATGCCGGAGCCGCCGGATATTCCGGAGCATGAGTTGCTGCGCTGTATCGGCTGGGGGAGTTATGGCGAGGTGTGGCTGGCGCGGCATCGGGCGACGGGGGCGTGGCACGCGGTGAAGTTGGTGTACCGCGAGAGTTTCGATGAGGATCGGCCTTATGAACGGGAGTTTGAAGGGATCCGTGGGTGCGAGCCGATTAGTCACGGGCACGAGGGGTTGATTGATATTTTGCAGGTGGGGCGTGATGACGGGGCGGTTTTTTTTTATTACGTGATGGAGCTGGCGGATGACCGCGAGCGGGGGCGGGAGATGGTGCCGGAGGAATATCAGGCGCGTACGTTGCGGAGTGAGCTGATGTCGCGCGGGCAGTTGTCGATGGCGGATTGTCTGGCGCATGGCCGGACGCTGGCGCACGCGTTGGCGCATTTGCACGGGCAAGGGTTGGTGCATCGGGATATCAAACCTTCGAATATTGTTTTCGTAAATGGCGAGCCGAAGCTGGCGGATGTGGGGCTGGTGACGAGTATGGACGCCACGTATTCGTGGGTGGGCACGCCGGGCTACATTCCGCAGGAGGGGCCGGGTAGCATGGCGGCGGATATTTTTAGCCTGGGCAAGGTGGTTTATGAAATCGCCACGGGCAAAGATCGGCATGATTTCCCGGAGTTGCCGCCGGATATGACGGGGATGCGCTATTTGAATGAGGTGTTGCTGCGGGCGTGCGCGCGGCGGGCGGAGGATCGGCACGCGACTGCGGCGGAGTTGGCCACGGATTTTGATCGGTTGATTGAGGGCCAGCCGCCGCTTTCGGCGATCCGCGCCCGGCGCGGGCGGTTTGCCAAACTCGTGGCCGGGCTGGCGGTGCTGGGGCTGGCGTTTTTGTGGGCGGATAGCCGGCAACCGCATTTGGATCGCGGGCTGTTGCTGGATTTGAAGTTGCCGGGGGAGCTGCAGTTAAGCGGCCCGTTGCCTGCGGAAAATCATCGGGGCGATCAAGGCGCGGCATTGTTTTTCGATGGCTCGGATGATGTGGCGGAGATGCCCTTGCCGGAGGTGCAAGGGCCGGATGTGACGCTGGCGGTTTGGGCGAAGTCGTTGCGGGGGGATTCTTCCGGCTGCATCGCGGGGGTGTTTCGCGGGCATGAGGCGGATGGCATCCCGCGTGGCGTGTGGCTCGAAGCGCGGGCGCACGGGAAGTTTGCACTGCGCCAACGGAACTTCGGGGAGACGGTGCTTTCTTCCGAGGCGGGCTCGAATCTGCCGCTGAAGGGCGATGGCACGTGGCATCATTTGGTGGGGGTGAGTGAGGGCGGACGACTGCGGTTGTTTGTGGATGGTCGGCTGCAAAGTGTCACAGCAACGGTGGCTCCGCTGGAGGCGGGGAAGGGGAAGCTACGATTGGGCACAAACGGCAAGGCGGATTTTTTTCGCGGGGTGATCGGGCGCGTGCGGGTTTACAATCGCGCGCTAACGGTGGATGAAGCGCAGCGGTTGTTTGCAAAAGAACAGACCGTGGACGCGCTCGATGGTTTGGTTGGGCATTATCCGCTGGATGGCGCGGGCGAAGACATCAGCGGCGGCCATCGTCATCTGCAATTGCGCGGCGGGGCGCTCGCCGCGGATCGCCACGGATTGCCCGCCCGCGCGTTGGGTTTTGATGGCGTGGATGATTGGGCGGGCATCACCACCTCCGCCGCCCCCACGGGTAACGCCCCGCGAACCTTGGCGCTGTGGGCGCGGCGCGAGGCCGATCAGCGCTCCGATCGCACGGGAGTGATAATGACCGGCTACGCAGGCAAACGCAGCCAGCGCACTTCATTCGGAATTGATTTCCTGCACACCAACGGCGTCGCCCGCGTGAGGCCGGGCTTAGCGGCTGCGTTTCCGCCCGAACAATGGGTGCACCTCGCGGCTGCTTATGATGGCACGCGCACGCGGTTTTTTGTGAATGGCAAATCCGCTGGCGAATTGAAGGAGCAACTTCACACCGGCCATCCGCATTTATTCCTCGGCGTCAACGCGCTGGTCCTGGACGACGCTACGTATTTTCGTGGCGCGTTAGATGGGTTGCGGATTTATAACCGCGCATTGTCCGCCACCGAGTTGGCGGGACTGTGGCGGTTGGAGAAACCCGTTTCCAATAATGTCGTGCCTGCCGAAAATGTGCCACGCCTTTTGTTTCCCAACGCGGATTTTTCAGAGGGCACGCTGAAGCACTGGCAGGTTTTGTGTGAAATAAAAGGAGACACAAATGCCCCCGCCAGCGGGGAACATCAATTTGTGAAATTAACGCGTGACGCCGCCGCGGCTGGCGGCTACGTCGCGATGGCCAAGCAGTGGGAAGAGGGCGTGACCATGCTCAGCCCGCCCATCACGGTGACCGCCGCCAACCGGATTTTGCTCGCGCGTTATTGTAATCCTTTCGGCATCAGCAGTTGTAGTTTGGTGGTGGTGCTTAAAAACCATGATCGAGTGTTGTTAGAAAACAACGACGAACCCAACCTCGTCGAACACCGGCACGACCTCAAACCGTGGCTCGGCAAAACCCTCCGCATCGGCTTCAGCGGCGGCCAAATGCGAATGGATTATTTGAAGACCCTGCCGGGAAGGTAGCGCGTTGTAGCTTAGGCCGTTGGCCTGAGTTGGTTTTTCGGTAGGGACGCGCTGTGCGCGTCCACGGACACAGCGAAGCGTGTCCCTACCCGGGCCAACGGCCCGGGCTACATTGGCGCGCTCGGGAGAGCACGCCCTACCATCAATTGTTCGGCGATTGCTCCATGGCCGCCATGCACTCCTCGTCGGTCATGTCGCGGAGGTGTTGGCTGAAGATCCAGTGGTGGCCTTCGGGGTCTTGGGCGGTGTAGTTGCGGTCGCCGTAAAATTGGTCTTCGGGTTCTTTCACGATGGTGGCGCCGGCGGCGCGGGCGTGTTCGCAGTGGGCGTTGACGTCGTCCACGTAAATGTAGAGGCCGCTCGTCATCGCGCCGTCGAGGGTTTGAGGGCTGGTTTTCTTTTCGGCGGGACAGGCTTGGCCGACGAAGATGAGGCCGTCTTCGTAGGCGAGTTCCGAGTGCATGATTTGGCCGTTGGGGCCGGGGATTTTCAACCGCGTTTTGAAGCCGAATGCTTTTTCCAGAAACTCCAATCCGGCGGCGGAGTCTTCGTAATAAACACCGGCGGTGATGCGCGGCATGCCGTCGGGCGGGTTCTTGATGGCGTCGGTCATTTAAGTTCGCGGATCTTGATGTTCCGGAAGTGGAGGTTGTTGGGTTCGCCGTGATCTTGCAGGCCGATGAAGCCCTCGAGCGGGCGGTCCTTCACCGGAGTTTTATCCAGCTGAATATCGACGATCTGTTCTCCGTTCAGTTTCACATGCAAGTGGGACCCTTTGCAGGTGATGATCATGGTGTTCCATTCGCCGGGTTTTTTGGACATGTTTTTGGAGGCACCCACTGTACTGATGATTCCACCGTGATCGTGCGGCCCCACTTTCTTTTTGCCAAATGAATCGAGCACTTGCGCTTCGATGCCGGTCTTCACGGGGTTGTTGCGGTCGCGCACGCGGAAGTAAATGCCGCTATTGCCTTTGGGCGGGTATTTGTATTCCACGTGCAGCACAAAATTTTTGTAGGTGCGCTTGGTCCACAGATAGGCCTTGTAGCGTTGCCAGCCTTTCTCGCCTTTGCGCGGTTGGATGAGCAGCGAGCCGTCGGTTTGCGGAAGCCAGTTTCCGGTGGTTTGCCAACCGGTGAGGTCTTTGCCGTTGTAGAGGGTCACCCATTTTTTCTCAGCGGCGTGGCCGAAGAGTGTGAGGGAAATGAACGCGGCGAGTAATAGTTTTTTCATCGGTCGACCTTACTTGAGTTCAATGATTTCCAAATTGCGCCAGCAGACTTCGAAGGGCCCTGCGTTTCTACCGATGCCGTGCACTTGCAGGCCGATGAAGCCCTTTGGATGGCTCTTGAATTTTGCTTCATCGGTGAGGTCGGAAATCTGTTTCCCGTTGACCCACACTTGAATGCGGGCGCCCTGCGCGAGTACGCGAAAGGCGTTCCACTCGCCGTCCTTAAAATGTTTGTGCGGCTTGCGTTTGTTGGCGGGCGTCATCCAGCCACCGGCGGCTTCGCCGTAAATGTAACCGGCCTCCGCGCCGTTCTTGCCGCTCGCCTCGATTTCCACTTGCGGGCCGTTCACGCGCCCCTTGGGGCCGCCGCGAGTTTGGGAGCGGATTTGCACGCCGCTATTGAGCTTGTTGTCCACCTTCACTTCAAACTTCAGATCAAAGTTGCCGTACAGTTTGTCCGAGCAGAGAAACGAATTCGGGCTGCCCTTCATCGTCTTGCCGATGATGATGCCTTGCTCAACGCGATAGGTGGCCGTGCCATTGCGCTGCGTCCAGCCCTTGAGCGTTTTGCCATCAAAGATGGGCGTGTACTTTTTGTCCTTTGCTGAAACGCCAAAGGTGAGGGTCAGTAAAACAATAGAAGTCAGGAAGTGCTTGGTCATCTGGAAAGCCTCGCCTCGCCGCCGCCATCCGTCAATGCTGGAAAACCAGATTCACCACAGAGGCACAGAGAGCACAGAGAGAAAATGGTTTCAAACTCTGTGTTCTCTGTGCCTCTGTGGTTAAAAATGCAGATCCGAACTCCAACTATCGACAAAGCAACCAACACCCATTAAAACGGCCTCACCGAATTTATGGACAACACGATTTTTTGTGGCGGGATTCCCGCTTTGATGACGCCTTGCGGCGAGGATCGCCAACCGAACACCACCGCGTTGGTTCGCAAAGCGCAGGAGCTAATGGGCGCGGGGATGAACGCCGTGGTGTACTGCGGCTCGATGGGTGATTGGCCGTTGCTCACCGATGCCCAACGCCAAACCGGCGTGGCCGCGCTTACTGAGGCCGGCGTGCCGGTGATCGTTGGCACCGGCGCGGTGAATACTCGAGCCGCAGTCGCCCACGCGGCACACGCGCAGGAAGTGGGCGCGCGGGGGTTAATGGTCATCCCGCGATTGCTTTCGCGCGGCACCTCGCCCGCAGCACAGCGCGAGCACTTTGCGGCCATCCTCGGCGCGGCACCGGAATTGCCCGCAGTGATTTACAACAGCCCCTACTACGGCTTCGAGACGAAGGCGGATTTGTTTTTTGATTTGCAAAGTGAATTTCCAAACCTCGTCGGCTTCAAAGAATTCGGCGGTGCCGATGCATTGAGTTACGCCGCCGAACACATCACCAGCCGCGACGACAATCTCGTGCTGATGGCCGGTGTGGACACACAAGTCTTTCACGGTTTTGTTAATTGCGGCGCGCGCGGCGCCATCACCGGCATCGGCAATTGCCTCCCCGCCGAAGTGCTGAACTACCTCAAGCTCTGCGAACGCGCCGTCGGCGGCTGCGCGCGTTCACGCGCATTTGCCCGCGAGCTGGAGCAGTCGCTGCACGTCCTCTCCACCTTCGACGAAGGCCCGGACCTCGTGCTATATTACAAACATCTCCTCGTCCTGCTCGGTGACAGTGACTACGATCATCACTTCAACCCCACCGATCAACTCAGCCAAAGCCAACGCCACTACGTCGAGGCGCAGCTAAAAGTATTCCAAAACTGGTGGGCAAATTGGGATGGCAAGAGATGAACCTGTAGCCCGGGCCGATGGCCCGGGCCCCGGCCCACCGGGCCGGGCTACAAAAAGGATGCCAAGAGATGAACCTGTAGCCCGGGCCGGTGGCCCGGGCCCCGGCCCACCGGGCCGGGCTACAAAAAATGAGCGATACTAATTCCAAAATTAACCGGGCCGTGTGGATGGATATTCCTGTGGCGGATCTTGACCGGGCGTGTAAATTTTATGCTGCCGTGCTGGGCTGCGAAGTTCCACAGGACTCGTTTGGCGATTGTCACTTTGGCATCCTCGAGCACACGGATGGCAATGGCGGTTGTCTCGTCGTGAAGCCGGAGGAAATTTCCGGCGACAAGGGTTTGCTTGTTTACTTCAACACCGATGGCCGCATTCGCGATGCCGTCGCCCAACTCATCGAACACGGCGGCACCGTGCAGGAAGACATTCACTCCATCGGCCCACACGGCTTCCGCGCCGTAGCGCTGGATAGCGAAGGCAACCGCATCGCGCTGCATTCGAATACGGATGACTGAGTTCAGTTTATTTCAAGAAACGGCGGCAGTCGGTCATCGAGGAAATAATTCCAACCGGCTTCGTAGCTTTCGCGGGCGAAGATGGGGTCGTCGGGCGGGAAGGGGGCGAGGATGGTTTGGGTGAAAATGAGGAGTGTGTTTTCGCCCGCATCGGAGAGTTCCCACGTGACGAGTGAATCTCCCGCGTATCCGTCGTAACGCCAGCGGTAGGCGATCTTTTCTTCGGCATTGGATTCGGTGACTTTCCAGCAGTGCAGAAAATCGCGATCTTCGCAGCGCACGTTGAATTCAATTTCAAAACCGATTTCCGGTTTGAAGTCCGGCATCTCCTCAAAATACCACTGCCGCATTTGGGTGGGATCCGTGATGGCTTTCCAAACGGCGGCGCGCGGAGCAGCGAATGTTTTGTTTTTGGTGAAGGGCGTGTCGTTCATTGGATTGCGGTTAGGCGAGGGTTTGTAAATCGGCTTCGAGCATTTTGCGGTTTTCCGGTTCGGTAATGTTCGCGGCGAATTGCTTGGCGGTTTCCAAATGTTCGTTTGCGAGCGACGCATCGCCCGCTAAGGCCGCAGCGCGGGCCATCGCTTCGTGAGCGTAGCCGAGGTAGAAGGGCGCATCGGCGGGCGTGATGTCTAGGCAGCGTTCGGCGTACTTGCGGGCGTTGTCCGGTTCGTCGGCCAGTGCGTACACGCGGGAGGCTTGCCAGTAGCCGATGGATAGGTTTTGGTCGGTGCAATCCTCGCGTTGCGTCCAATGCCACAGCGAGGCCATCGTGCGCTGGATCATTTGATCGTTTTCGGCGGGCGTGCGTTCGGGTTTGTTGATGAGTTCCCACGCGCTGTTGAAGCAATGTGCTGAGAAAAATTGATGGGCGGGCGTGGGGTCGAAGTCGGGCATGGATTGCCCGTGACTAACCGGCTTTGGGCAGCGATTCAAGAAAATCCACTTGGCCGGTCTCAACAGAATATTCGGCGCCAACAATTTGGAGGCCGTCGTTTTGCACAAGGTTTTCGAGGATGACGGAGCCGTGGCGGAGTTGATCGACAGAGGCGCGGACGTTGGCGAGCATCGCGTCGTGCAGCAGCTCGTCGTGATCGCGCCCGTTGCCACCATTGGCGAAGAGCGGCTCCACGGAAGGCCGAATGCGATCGACGATGGAGGCGAGGTTGGGCGAGTGGATTGCGTCGGGGGTTTCAAGCTCTTCGACCGTGGCGGCGATGGCGCCGCAGTTGGAATGGCCTAGCACAACGACCAAGCGTGTGCCAAAGCGTTCGGCCGCAAACTCGATGCTGCCCACTTGCGATGGCGCGACGACATTGCCGGCCACACGAATGACAAACAGATCGCCAAGGCCGTGGTCGAACACGATCTCCGAAGGCACGCGCGCATCGGAGCAGCCGAGGATCATAGCAAAGGGCTCGTGCTTGTCGGCCACCGCGTCGCGGCGTTCGTGGCCGGAAAGATCTTTCACCACGCGCCCGCCATTGACGAACCGTCGGTTGCCTTCCTTGAGTTGCTGAAGTGCTTCGTTGGCGGTAATCATCTTTTCGGCGGGGAAGCTAACCCGTCGCGGGCTGCGCGTAAAGCTGCTGCTGATTCCAACGTGTCATCCCTCCAGCGCCTCGCACTTTTGCTTGAGGTTTTCCAGTTCCTTTTGCTGCGCATCGCAGCCGCCTTTTTTCATCAGCCAACCGAACAGGAAAAAAAATACTTTGGTAAACCCTTTGGGCGTGACGTTGGAATTTTGCGTTACCCGTGTGCGGCCCTCGCCCAGCGCCTCGTAGTGATATGCCGCCTCGATGTCAAACGCGTCGCCGACCAATACCACGGTGCAAAGCGTCGGGTGCTCGTACTCCGTTACCGTGCCGGCGAACTCCATTCGCCGCCCGCGGTCCTCCGTCACTGAGCGAAACGTCGTGCCCACGCCGCCGTCATTTTTTTCCTCAACCAATTCGTCCTCAACAACGATGCTGCTCCACTCGGCGACATTGTTGTTGGTGTATTCAAAAACCGCCTCGATGGGTCGATCAATTTCAACGCTGCCGGAAGATTGCATAACGCGCGAAAGTGTCCTGCATCGATGCGAGTTTGGCAAGCTGCACTATGTAGCCCGGGCTACAATCGTGCTGCCGGCATCTTGCCGGCAGAAGTTGCGCTTTCGGACTGCCGGCAAGATGCCGGCAGCACATTTGCGTTAACGCTTAAATCGGCTGCGGCCTCGGCTGTTTTGATGGCTGTTGCGTCCGCGTGATTGGGGGCGTCCGCCACGGTGATTGCCTCCACCGCCACCATTGCGGCGTCCACCGCCACCGCCGCCACTGTTGCCACGGCCTCGGCCGAAGTTTTTCGGGGCGGGTTGGCTGGAGTGGAAAGCGCGTTCGCAGTGGAAGGGATGTTCCATAATCGCCGGCACAGGTTGATCAAGCAGACGCTCGATGCTGCGGAGCAAGGCGCGGTCTTCCGCGCTGCAGAATGAAATGGCGTTGCCATCCATTCCTGCGCGCGCGGTGCGGCCGATGCGGTGCACGTAGGTTTCCGCTTCCATCGGGAGATCGTAGTTAATCACGTGCGTGATGTCGTCGACGTCGAGTCCGCGTGCGGCGACGTCTGTGGCGACGAGCACTTGGTAGCGGCCGCGCTTGAAACCATCCAGCGCGCGAGTGCGGGCGGCTTGCGTTTTGTTGCCGTGAATGGCGGTGCAACGGATGCCCGCGTCTTCCAATGATTTCACCACGCGATTGGCTTGATGCTTCATCTGCGTGAACACCAGCGCTTTACCGACGGGGAATTTTTCAAACAACGCAACCAAGAGCGCGTCTTTGTCTTTTTGGCCGACGAACAAAACCTGTTGCTCAATGCGTTCCACCGCCGGTTGCTCGGGCGCGATGGCCACGCGCACGGGGTCGGTCACCATCGTGTGCGCGAGCTGCACCATCTTGGGCGTCATCGTGGCGGAGAAAAACAGCGTCTGCCGTTCGGCCGGCAATTTGCCGATCACGCGTTGGATGTCGGGGATGAAGCCCATGTCGAGCATCCGATCCACTTCATCGAGCACGAAA
>JAAZZB010000070.1 GCA_014239365.1 Verrucomicrobiia bacterium
GCCCATGCTTATACCACGGGTAATCAGGTGAAATTTAGCAGCACCGTGCCCAGTGTGGCCGGCGGAACGGCCACCACGTCCACAGTTTATTTTGTGGCGAAGGTGACCGATGACACTTTCAGTTTGCACAACACCGCTGCTGATGCGGCCTCCGGTGCGAATAAAGTGAACCATACCGTCGCCAGCCCAGCGGAGGTCACCGTGAGCAGTGTTACCTACGCCAGCGATAAAATGGCCCTCGCCAGCGGCCACGGGATGTCGACGGGCGATACCTTTTACGTGTCCGGCGGCACTGTGCCCGGCGGGTTAACCGACGGCAAGGCGTACTACGCCCGGATAGCCAGCGATGATATTTACTTCCACACCACCTCCGCCGACGCCACGGCTGGCACTAACACGGTGGACATCACCACGGCGGGAACTGGGTTCAAACTTTACAAAGACACGGGCACGGTCTCGTCGCTTACCCTGACCGGTGGAGCGAGCATCAGCTCCTACAGCATGGGTGCCGATGGTAAGGTAAACATGCTACTCACCGACGGCACGCAATACTCGCGAGCACAAATGTTACTGCAAAATTTCCAGAACCCTCAGGCGCTGCTCAAGCAGGGTGCCAATCTTTATGGCAATCTCGCCACAGCGGGGCCGGCGGGCATCACCACTTCCAGTGCGGGCGCCACGGAAATTCTTAGCAACGCCAAGGCCCCCGGCTCTTCCGGCATGGGCCGCATTGCGTCCGGCTCACTCGAGCTCTCCAATGTTGACATGGCGCGCGAATTCTCTAGTATGATTACCACGCAACGAGCTTTCCAGGCTAACGCCCGGGTGATCTCCACCAGTGACGAGATCCTCAAAGAAATGATGGCTCTGAAACGATAACGCAATCGCACACATAACTGATTTTTAACCTAAAAATGGAGGTAAACCATGGCTGAAGAAGAAGCACAAGCACCCGAAGAAAACGCCGCCGCCGAAGGCGAAGCTCAAGCTCCCGCCGGCGAGGCCGCGGCCGCGCCCGAAGAGGCTGCGCCCAAACCGCCCAGTATGCTCGTCCCTATGCTCCTCACCTCCGTGTTGAGCATTGGCGGTGCCTACGCGATTTTCCAATTCGCCGTGGTGCCCTCATTGGTGGGTGGATTCCAAAAAGTAATTGAAGATTCCAACGGCACCCTAACTTTCCAACTCGTGCAAGGCGGCGGCGATGCCCACGCCAAAGGCGATGGTGCCAAAGGCGATGGTGCCCACGGTGGCGGTGATGATGGCCACGGTGGTGGCGATGATGGCCACGGTGGTGGCGATGATGCCCACGGCGATGGTGCCGAAGGCGGTGGCGCGGCCAAGGGCGAAACGGACGCGGGCGCGGAAGTGCCTATCGTAGAAGATGGCGATTTTATCGTCATCAATCCTGCAGATTCCGCCCGAGCTCACTTGATGGTGGAGATTTATTTGGTCCGAAAAAATAAGGATGACAATGAATTTCCAGCAGCGGTGAAAAAAAATTGGAAACGATTGCAGGCACTGGTCAACAGTGAACTCTCGGCGTTGACCGTTGAAGTGATGTCCGACAGCAGCACCAAAGGCGGAATGTCCGCTGAATTTAAGGAGTTGTTCGGGGCCGTCCTGGGCTCAGCGCATCCGATTAAAGAAGTCATCATTTCCAAATGGGTGATGCAGTAAAACACAATTAACCCGATAGAAAAAAACGATGAGTTGGCGAATCGATCCTAATTCGGAAGTGCGGTTGTTCCGGGATATGACCTCCCCGGTCGGCGCACCTGTCCGTTTTGCCGATGACCCCGCAGGCGAAGGCGGCGAGGAGGCCCCCGAAGGCGGTTCGCCCGAGGAATCCATTCCCTTGCATCGCCCCAACGGCACGCTCGAAGACGTGCCCGCCAGCGCCATCCACACCTTCACCGTTGGCAAACAAGCCTCGATGTCCTCCACCGAGGTGCATCGATTCCAAAAACAAAACGCCCTGCTCCTGCGCTCTCTGGGCTCGCGTTTATCCCTGTTTTTACGGAGCGAACTGATGCTTGAGCAAACCTCGCTGGAAGTCACCGATCTTGGCCGATTCGCCAAAGAAATCGGGCACGACCGCCATATGGTTCTTTTCAAACTGCATCCGCTCGAAGCCATTGGCGCGCTCGACATCGCCAAGCCCCTCGGCCTCACCATTGCCGATCGTATGCTCGGCGGCAAAGGCTTTGCCGTCAATCCGGAGCGCACCATCCGCGAAGTGGAAACCGCGCTCATCGATCAAGTCGCCCAAATTTTACTGCGCGAATGGGCGAGGTTCTGGAATTTTGAAGAGCCCCTCCGCGCCACCCTGCTCGGCAACGAAAGCGATCCCACTCACATCCCCGCCGCCAGTATGGAGGAAACTTTTTACCACATCGCCATCGAAGCGGAGATGGGCGATTGTATGGATCAAATGCAATTGCTCCTCCCCGTCCGCGGCCTCGAGCCTTTGCTGCGCCATCTCGCCCAGCAAACCCACAGCGGCACCGAGGATGAAGAGGAAGAATATTACGAAGCCGATGCAGTGAAGTGGAAACACATGTACGACAAGGTGAAAGTGCCTTTGGTCGCACAATGGACCGACCTCACCATCCTCACCCGCGAACTGCTGCACCTCAAAGAAGGCGACATCATCCCGATCGACCCCAAGCGCCTCAAGCAAGTGGAAGTGCAGCTCGCCGGCCAAACCAAATACACCGGCAGCCTCGGCAGCCTCGACAACAAAACCGCCGTCCAAATCAGGGAACAATTTAAACCCTAACCCAAAAAGGGAACCAAGCTATGAGTGATACCGAGACAACCGAAGAGACAACCGCAACCGAAGCCACCGAAGGCACGGAAGCCGCTGTGGACACTGCTGCGACCGACGCGCCTTCTAATTTGGATTTCCTGCTCGATGTGCCCGTGAAGCTTTCCGCCGAACTGGGCAGTTGCAAAATGACGATGCAGGAATTGCTGGATCTGGACCTCGGCACCGTGGTGCAGCTGGACAAACCCGCTAATGCGAACGTGGACGTGTACGTGAACCAAAAGCTCGTCGCCCGCGGCGAAGTGGTGGTGGCGGAAGACAATTTTGGCATACGCATCAAGGAAATCGTTGCCAAAGCAGCCGGATAATTACAGGCCATAAAAGGAGTGTTTTTCTGGTAAAACTGGAAAAATAACAAAATACAGCTTCAAAAACGGATGTTTTCCACAAAACATCCGAATTATTCCATTTTCAATAACTGGCACGCTATGTGCTGCTCTGAGGGTGTGTTGGCAATGAATGCCGGTCCCCTCGGGTGCGAGGAGCCGCCAAGGAAGGCGGGGCCGGAATGGGCTAACGCACTAATCGCAACGGAATGCACCAACCGCAGGGTTGAAAATGGAAATGAATCGCACAAGACAAAGGTGGTTTGCCGGGCTACTGGCCTACGCGCTGCTCGTGATGCCCGCAACTGTAGCGCAATCAGCGCAATCAGCGCAATCGGCGCAGTCCACCACTCAATCTACTGCCCCCACTCCCGCCAACACATCGGCGGTGAAGGGGACCAACTCTCCCCCCCGCGAATCCTCCGCTGCCAAGCGCCCGGTGTACGGCATCCAGCAACCCCGCGAAACTTTTGAGCCCAAGGACGGCGGTGTCACCGGTGTGTTTATGCGGCTGCTCGGTGCGATGGCCATCATCATCAGCCTGCTACTGCTCGGCGCATGGTGGTTCCGCAAATCGCGCCTCATCGGGCTGGTGCCCGCGGCGCAGGCCAATCTCAAAATTATTGAAACCCGCTCGCTCGCCTCCCGCCACGCTTTGCACGTGGTGGAATATGGCGAGCAGCGGTTCCTAATTGCCGACTCGCCCGCCGGCACCAACTTCCTCACTCACCTCGATGAGGTGGCGGAAGCGGCGGACGAGGATGCGGATGTTGAACCGGAGCCCGGTTCCTTCGCCGCCAAGCTCAAAGGTTTTCTGGATCGGAAGAAGTCATGAACACATACCCTAATGATTATATCGTGACGACCCGACCGGAACCTCCCCGACCGCGACCCCGCCGCTGGATCTGGCTTGTTCCAGTATTCCTGCTGGCGGGCGCGGGCGGGCTGTGGGCTCAGGCGGGCGGCGGCACGAATGACGCTTTCAATTTGAACATCGGCATCGGCGGCCTCACCGAGCCGGGCAAAATCAACATCGCCATTCGCATTGTGTTTTTGATGACGCTACTGACGGTGGCGCCTTCGCTGATTATGTTGATGACCTGTTTCACGCGGATCATCATTGTGTTTTCATTTTTGCGCAACGCCCTCTCGCTGCAGGGCGTGCCGGCCAATCAAATCATGGTGGGCTTCGCGTTGTTCATGACGTTTTTTATCATGCAACCGGTTTACCAAAAAATAGATGCCGAGGCCATCCAGCCGTATTCGCAGGGGCAGCTGGGCGGCGGCGCGGCGCTGGAGGTGGCCAAGGGGCACTTGAAAGATTTTATGCTGCGTCAGGCCCGCGAGCGGGATGTGGAATTTTTTGTGGGCCTCGCCAAGATGGGCCCCACGAAGGTGGAAGATCTGCCGATGACGGTGGTGATCCCGGGCTTTATTCTTAGCGAATTGCGCACGGGATTCCAGATGGGATTCCTGTTGTTTATTCCGTTTATCTTAATTGATTTCGTGGTGGCGATTGTGTTGATGAGCCTCGGCCTGCTGTTTTTGCCGCCGGTGACAATCTCGATGCCGCTGAAAATTCTCCTGTTCGTTTTGGTCGATGGCTGGACTCTGGTGGTTCAATCCCTCGCGATGAGCTTCGGGACGTAAATAACTGAAAGGAAAATTATGAGTCCGGATTATACCGTAGAAATCTTGAAGGGGTTGATGACCCACGTGCTGATGGTCGCCGGCCCGCTGTTGCTCACCGGTTTGTGCGTGGGCCTGTCGGTGAGTTTGTTTCAGGCGGTGACTTCGCTGCAGGAACAAACGCTCACCTTTGTGCCCAAGGCGCTGGCGGTGGGTGCGTTGTTGTTTCTCATTATGCCGTGGATGGTGCGCACGGTGATGGATTACACCCGCGAAATCATTGAGAAAATGCCAGCGATGGCCGGGTGATGGCTGAGCTATTTCTAGTTTGGTTTTTGATCTTCGTGCGGGCGGGCTCGATGTTGTTCATCTTCCCGATTTTTGCCGCCGCTGCTATGCCCGTTCGCCTGCGCCTCGCCATCGCGGGGTTTCTTGCGGTGCTGACTTTGCCGGGCGTGATGCTTCCGCCGGATGCCCTCCAATTTACGCTGTTCCAATTTGTGCTATTGGTGGGCAAGGAAGTGATGGTGGGGTTGATGCTCGGGTTTGTGGTGCGGCTCATTATGTTTTCCGTGGCCTTGGCCGGCCATTACATCGGCACGGAAATGGGCCTGCAACTTTCAAGCCTCATCGCCCCGGGCGAAACGGATCCTTCGCCCACGCCCAGCGCGATCCTTTCGCTGCTCGCGGTGATGCTGATGTTCGCGCTCGATGTGCATTTTGAATTGCTGATGGGTTTCCAGCAATCCTACAGCGTGCTGCCCATCGGCGAAGGGAAGCTTACGGGCCCGCTCTTTAGTGCGATCACCGCTATGTGCGCGCACACGTTTGTGGTGGCCGTGCGCATCGCGGCGCCGGTGATCGCGGTGGGCATTGTGGTGAGTTTGTTGCTGATGGTGTTGGCGAAAACTATTCCGCAAATCAACGTGTTTATTGAGAGTTTTTCCGTGCGCATTTTGGTGGGCGTGTTTCTGTTTGGATTCACGCTCTCGATGGCGGCGCGGCAAATCACTGAGTATCTGCACAAACTGCCGGATGATTTCGTGGTGGCCACGCGGCTGATGGGATTGGGAGGATAGATTATGGCTGAAAACGATCAAGGCCAGGAGAAAACCGAACAGCCCACCGCAAAAAAATTGCAGGAGTTGATGGAGGGCGGCCAGTTCGCGAAAAGCCAGGAGGTGTCCACGCTGGTGCTGCTGGTGCTGGCGCTAATGGTGTTCACGATTATGGCACCCAAAATGGTGGCCATCTTTCAGATGTACCTCGTGAGCACCATCCAGCAAATGAGCTCATTGCGCTTAACCGCCGAGTCATTCCCAAGTTTCTTTAACCGGTTTTTGGTCGTGTCCAGCAGTATGATTTTGCCGGTGATGTTTGCGGGGGTGATGGCTGGAATCATCGGTGCGGGCAGCCAAAGTAAATTCAAAATGACGCCCAAAGCCATCGAGCCGAAATTTTCAAAACTCAATCCATTAAAGGGCTTCAAAAATATTTTCAGCAGCAAATCGATTGCCAAGTTGTTTGTGAGCCTCGCCAAGTTTGTGGTCATCTTTGGATTCACCTATCCGGTGTTGAAAGAGGTGCTGGATGATCCGGTTTTTTATTCGGCCATCGACGTGAAACATTTGCTTTTGTTTATGGGCCAAACCGCACAAAGCGTGGGCATGCGCGTGGTGGCGGGGATGGTGGTAATCGCTGCGGCGGACTACGCTTTTCAGGTTTGGAAAAATGAACAGGATAGCCTGATGACCAAACAGGAGGTGAAGGACGAAACCAAACAAGCCGACGGTAATGCCCAGGTGAAAGGCGAACAAAAACGCCGTCGCCGCCAAATGTTGATGGATGCGATGCAGGAAGAAATCCCGCAAGCGGATGTCATCGTCACCAACCCCACGCACTTGGCCATTGCGATTAAATACGATCGCGATGATATGGCCGCGCCGCGCGTGGTGGCCAAGGGCGCGCGCTACAATGCCCTGCGCATCCGCGAGATTGCGAAAAAGCACGACGTGCCCATCGTGGAAAATAAACCGGTGGCGCGGCTGCTCTTCAAGCACTGCAAAGTGGGCCGCGAGATCATCCCCGAGATGTTTGCCGCCGTGGCGGAGATTTTGGCCTACGTGTACCGCACCAACCGTTATCGGTATTACACCCGCGGGCAACGGGTTCCGACGGATTAATTTGGTAAAAAAAGCTGAAAAATGACAAATTTCCCCCAAAAATTACAAAAACTGGCATCCCATGTGCTGCGTGATGGGGTGTGCGCACGGATGCGCGCTTTGACGGATTATCCGAAAATGACTGAATATCAGCCAGCAATCCACGCCCCCGAAGGGCGTCTCGCGGTATGAGCAACAGCCAGCAACCCAACAGTATGCCTTGGGCCGATATCGGCTTGGTGGCGTTTGTCTTCAGCGTGCTGCTGTGGATGGTGCTGCCGCTGCGCCCGTGGATGCTCGATCTCTTGCTGGCGGTCAGCATCTCATCCGGTTTGCTGGTGATGCTGGTCATCATTTACGTTCGCGAGCCTTCCGAGTTCACCGCTTTCCCCACGCTGCTGCTGATCATCACGTTATTTAGATTGGGGATTAACGTCGCCTCAACGCGCCTTATTTTGGGCGAGGCGCAAGCGGGCGAGATCATCCAAAAATTCGGTGAAGTGGTCGTGCAAAATAATTATGTGGTCGGCTTCGTGGTGTTTATTATTCTCACGCTGATCAATTTCGTGGTCATCACCAAAGGCGCCGGCCGCATTGCGGAAGTGGCGGCGAGGTTTACGTTGGACGCGATGCCCGGCAAACAAATGGCGATTGACGCCGAGCTAAACGCCGGCCTCATCAAAGAAGATCAAGCCCGCACGCGGCGCGAAGAGTTGGCGAAGGAAACAGATTTTTATGGTTCCATGGACGGTGCCAGCAAGTTTGTACGCGGCGATGCCATCGCGGGGATCATCATCACTTTGGTCAACGTCATCGGCGGCATTGGCATTGGTGTTGTCCAGCGCGATATGGGCGTGGGGCAGGCGATGCAAACTTACACCATCCTGAGTATTGGTGATGGCTTGGTCTCGCAGATTCCCGCGTTGGTGATTTCCACTGCGGCGGGTATTTTGGTGACGCGCTCGGCGGACAAGGCGAGCCTCGGCCAAACGCTAACGACCCAGCTTTTCCTGCAACCCAATGTGCTGCGGATCCTTTCCTTCACGCTGCTGATTCTTGCGGCGTTCGCGTTGGTGACGGGCATTTTACCTTGGTTCCCCTTCCTGGTAATGGGCGGCGTGTTTTATTTTATGTACACGAATTTTGCAGAAAAAGGGATGATCATGGAGCGCCCCGCCGATGGCGGAACCACGCCCGGATTGCCCGATGGCGGCGGAGCCGATGGCGATGGCGGCGGCGAAGGAGCCGAACCTTCCGGGCCGGAGAAGCTTGAGGAATTGTTGCATCTGGATACGTTGCAAATCGAACTGGGCTACGGGTTGCTGGCCTTGGCGGATCCGAAGAAGGGTGGCGATGTGCTCGAACGCGTGACGAGTGTGCGCCGGAATTTCGTGCAGGACATGGGCTTCATCATTCCCGCCGTGCGGTTGCGGGATAATTTGGAACTGCAGCCCAATGAGTATCGGTTTATTTTCCGGGGCCAAATGATTTCCACCGGCGAGGTGATGCCGGGCTATTGGCTGGCGATGAATACAAACAACAGCACCGAGGTGCTGCCGGGCGTGCAGACGACTGAACCGGTGTTCGGCCTGCCGGCGACGTGGATCACTGAGGTGGAACGCAAGAACGCCGAGGTGTCGGGCTACACGGTGGTGGATCCGGCGTCGGTGTTGGTCACGCATTTCAGCGAGACGATCAAGCGCAGTTGCCACCAGATTCTTAGCCGACAGGACGTGCAAGTGTTGCTCGATAATTTGAAGGAAGATCATCCGGCGTTGGTGAACGAGTTGGTGCCGAATTTACTTTCGGTCGGCCAAGTGCAGCGGGTGTTGCAAAATCTGCTGGCCGAAGGCGTGTCCATCCGCAACATGGTGGGCATCCTCGAGCGCGTGTCCGACTACGCGGCCACCACAAAAAATCCAGACGAACTTTCCGAACAAGCCCGCCGTTCCATCGGCGTGCAAGTGGTGAAGCCGTACCTCGATGAATCGGGCAATCTACCGGC
This sequence comes from Verrucomicrobiia bacterium, assembly GCA_014239365.1. GTDB lineage: Bacteria > Verrucomicrobiota > Verrucomicrobiia > Limisphaerales > UBA1100 > JACNJL01. Next base: position 8,950 of record JAAZZB010000070.1, read on the forward strand.
CATCACGCTGGATCCGTGGCTCGAAGAGGAAATGGTAAAAGGCATCCGGCCCTCGCAAAATGAAATGCAACTTTTGATCGATCCCAAAATCGCCGAGCACCTTTCGCATCAACTGCATCAGGCCATTCAGCCGATGATCGCCGAGGGCAAACCGCCGGTGATTATTTGTTCGGCAATGATTCGGGCTGGACTCCGCAAGTTCTTTGCGGCGAAGTTCCCCGAGCTGGCGTTCCTCAGCTACGAGGAGCTGCCGCCGAAGATTGAGATTGTGCCCGTGGCGGCAATCCCGGCCATTCAATAAAGCGTGGCCGACTTGCCACTGGTTAAATGAATGTTGTCAAACTCATCGCCGATTCGCCGCAGGACGCACTGGAAAAAGTGCGCGACGAACTGGGCGTGGACGCGGTGATTCTCAACGTGCGCCCCGTGCAGGCGGGCGTGCTCAAGCGAATGTGGAACGGCAAACAAGTGGAAGTGCTGGCCACAAAATCCACCCCCGAGCGTTCCGAAAAAGAAGCGATGCTGCAACTGGCCCAGCGCGTGGGCGAGCTGGAAGAAGAACTCACCGAACGCGGCGGCCCCGCGGTGCTGCAAGGTGGCGCTCCCAATGCCGACGCCAAGCTGCCGGCCAAGCTCGCGCAAATGATCGCCCAAGCGCAGGGTGGCCAGCCCGAAGTGGCGGCCATGCCGGCGGTGCAGGTTTTGGAGGAACTGGGTTTGCTGCCTTCGCACGCGCGTTGGCTTTCAGCGCAGGCGCGGAATTTTCTGGGCGGCACCAAGCCGCGCAATCTGATTGAGGAAATGGAGCTGCTGCGCGATGTGCTTTCGGAATATTGGAATCAAATCGCGCAGCGCGTGGAGAAGCCGGGCAATCCGGTGCGCGTGTTGGTGGGCCCACCCGGCACGGGCAAGACCACTGCGCTCTGCAAATGGATGACGCAGGAAGCTATGGTGAACGGCAAGCCGGTGCGCGTGTGGCGGCTGGATGGCGACCGCAGCAACACGGCGGAGTTTTTGAGTTTGCACGGCGAGCTGATGCAAATTCCGGTGGAGCGTTTTTGGGACGACAACGATCAGCCGCCGGAAGACACGATTCGGTTTGTGGATATGCCCGGCGTGGCGACGAATCATTCCACCGCGCTGGAAGCTCTCTCGCGCGGTTTGGCAGATATGCCGCCGATGGAAATTCAATTGGTGCTCAATGCCTCGTACGATTTGGGTTTGCTGTTGCGGCAGGCGCGCGCGTTTTCGCATTTGCCGCTCTCGGGCATTTTGCTCACGCACATTGATGAAGCCGAACGCTGGAGCAAAGTGTGGAATGTGATGCTGGCCACGCAATTGCCCATTTCATTTCTCTCGGGGGGACAGGATATTCCCGGCGATTTCCATCGTGCCATTCCAGAAAACCTCTTCGACTCCTTCGTCAACGCCGGTCTGCAAACGTCCTCGCCTGCGGCGGGTTGATTTTGTAGCCCGGCCCGGGCTACATGGCCGTTTCCACCACGCCTCCGGCGAGTTGGGAGGTGCGGAGTTCGGCGCCGTAGTTGAGCAGGCAATGTTGAATTTCTTCCATCACATCGTCCCACTGATTGGTTTGGCTTTGGCGGAAGAGGCGCATGGTGGGATACCACGGGGTGTCGTTGCGATGCAGTCGCCAGCGCCAATCGGCGGCGTGGGGCAGGAGCGTCCATGAAGGGCGCCCCAGCGCGCCGGCGAGGTGGGCGGTGGCGGTATCCACAGAAAGCACGAGGTCGGCCTGGCTGAGGATATCGGCGGTGTCGGCAAAGTCGCCGATGTGATCGCGCAGGTCGTGCACGTTGGAGCGTTGATTCATATCGGCCACGGCGGTGGCGTCGGCATTGATTTGCACGCTGTAAAATTGACAGCCGGGGGTATCGAAAATATTTTTGAACAGCGAATAGGGGATGGATTTTTTCTCGGTGATTTCGCTGTGGGGCGCGCTGGTCCAGGTGACGGCGATGTGTTTGTAGCCGGGTTTGTAGCCGGGGAGTTTTGGCGGATTGGAATCAACAGGGCTGAGGTAAGGGGGGCTGTGGTGGTCGGTTTCGCGTTGGAGTTTGAGCAGTTTGGGGAGGCTCATCAGCGGCGCGTGGACGTCGAATGTGGGCAGGGCATCGCCGGGGGCCACCACGGAATCGAGCTCGGGCACGCCTTTGAAGAGGCGTTTGAGCTGGGGTTGGCATTGGATTGAAACGCGGTTGCGGGCGCGGGCAAGCTGGCGGGCGAAGCGCAGGAACATGATGGAATCGCCAAAGCCCTGCTCGGTGTGGAGCAACAGGCTGCGTCCTTCGAGGGGATCGCCGCGCCATTCGGGGGCATCAAATTCGGGTTTCTTTTTCTGACGGGCTTTCCAGCGGAATTCGTAATCGCGCCAGCCTTTGGCAAAGTCGCCGAGCATAAGGCAGGCGAGGCCGTGGTTCCAGCGGAGGTTGGCGTTGTTGGGCTCGTAGTACAGCGCTTTGCGATATTCCATGAGCGCCTCGGGGACGCGATTTTGTTCCTCCAATATCCAGCCGAGATTGACGGCGGCATCGGCGGCTTCGGGGTTGATGAGCAGTTCCTGTTTGAGGCAGGCCTCGGCGGCGGTGATGTCGCCGAGGAGTTGGTGGGAATTGGCCATGCCGAAGTGGATGCCTTCCGCGCCGGGCTCACGGCGGGCGGCGGCTTTGAAATGTTCGAGGGCTTCGGTGGGGCGGATTTGTTTGAGGCGGGCGGCGCCGAAGTTGTAGCGCAGTTCGGGGGAGTCGGCGCCGAGGTCGAGCACGCGTGAGTACACGGACACAGCAAGATCGAGCTCGCCCATCTTCTGAAAGAAGAGGCCGAATTTCTTGAGCGTCTCGGCGTGACTTAAGTCGCGCGCGGAACTGCTGTTTTCAACTTCCGTGTTGATTCTCATAATACCACCTCACGAGCAGCACTTGCTCGATGAGTCCATCCTTGGACGTGGTTGACAGCGCTATTAGCTGTTTGTCGCTAACTATAAGTCGGCAGAAAAGGGGTGCGGCTTTAGGAAATATTTTGCCTAATTTGAGAAAAAAACCAAAAAAACGCCCGACCGCTGTAAAACGGCCGGACGCGTGAAAAAACGTTGTTTTCGGCTACTTTTTGCGGGGATCAACCGCATCCACCGCAGGCTCAATCTTCAATGGCTTCAGCGGCTTCTGGGGCTTCGGGCTCGAAATCGTTGCCAATTCCGAATTCCTGCGCCATTTCGGCCAATTCGATGGATAAATTGACGATTTGCTTCAAGGCGTTGGTTTTCTTGTCCTTGAACGTGAGCTTGCTCTTCATCGAGAGCATATCGCTGGAGAACGAGACTTCATCGAAAACGCGGAGGACTTCGACGATTTTGTCCGCTTCCTCATCGCCTTCGGCCATGGTTTCCACCACATCGGCCACGCGATCGAAGCGAAGGAAGCCGCCGGCCACGTGTTTGCCGAGCAGATTGCGGCGGGCACCTTTGATGGGGTTGACGGTGGCCCCTTCCGCCACAGCGCCGGCGTGTTTGTCGGTGGTGATGAAGAGCGCCTTTTGGTTTTGGGCAAACTGAATGCCGAGCATCCCTTTGAGCATCGCCATGCCCTGTTGCAGTTCGGGATTGTTGATGAGCTTGTTGGCGGCTTTCCAGTTATCTACCGTGAAGCCGAATACAAATCCGACTTTCGGTTGGGGGCCAAAATCGCCTTCGGCCATTTCGAGGCTGTCCCAGCTGAGCACCACGTCGCCCTTCGGAATAGAGAGCAGCTCTTTAAGGGTGAGGCCGAAATTTTCCTCGATCAATTCCAGCACCTCACCGAATTCGTCATTGTCCTCGAGGATCGGCAGGATGTCCTCGTTGAACATTTTGCGAATCGGTTTCATATTCACCGATTCAGCGAAGGCCAAAATGGAATCATCCGGCACCATATTCAGCAGTGAGGCGTCCGTGCCTTTGCCGCCCATTTCGGCGAATTTCTTGTTCCCCTCTGCGCCAAAATCGCCGGAGAAATCCACCGACACCGCGCCCGCATCAAAGCTGACCGTGGCGGAGTAAGTGAGGGCTTCGTACAAATCCATCAGCAACGCTGCCGCCGGATCTTCTTCGCCCACGGCCTCGCCAACCATCGCCATTAGCTGCGCGTAATCAAACCACGCCGCGAGATCGTATTTTTTCTTCAAATGCGTGGCGAGGGCTGCGTTGGGTTTGGCGTTGCCCCGGATGCGCGCCTTAAGTATTGCCGGCACGCGGCCCGCTTTGGTTTCGTCGTTGGTGCCCACGATCACCATCACGTTGTCCGTGAAGCCCAGCGCCACGGGCATCCCTTCCATTGCCAACTGTTTGTAGCCTTTGGCCTCGGTCACCCGCAACGGCAACCCGGCGGCGGCGATGAATTTGTTAATGGTTTTCTCCAGCGTGGCGGCATCTTTCACTCCCATTACCAAACCACCGGTCACGGTGGGCTCGCCAAATTCTTCGGCGGGCGCCTGCACGTTCATAAACAAATGCGCCGGCTGGGCGACATCCATTCCGCTCGCGGCGGGGTCCTTGAGAATGGCAATCGCCAGTTCGTCATCAACCTCTTCCACGATTTGCTTAAACAAATCCGACTCAAGAAAATCTTTGTGGCCGCCTTTATCCAGCAACTGTTTGAGGTTGGCCGAGAAAAGCATCGTCATCTTTTTGGGCAGATGCGAAGCGAGCGAAGGCGCGCCCGCAGCGGGCTTGTCCGCCGGATCGGCAATCAACTCGGTGTTTCCTGGCTCGCCTCCGGGTTGATCGACGGGGACATTCGCTGCCGATGAGGGTGGAGATGCCGAATTCACTTGCTGTCCGCAGCCGACCCAAAGGCCAGCCATTACCAACAGCGCGGGGATCCAAAGAAACAGTTCACGGGCCATAGGCCCACCAGATGTTTTGCAGGGGGTTTGCATGGGTTTATTATAGAGATGGTTAACGCCGAGGCGAGATTTTTTTTCGACAATTTCTTTCATCTACCACCGACTACGCAATTGCGCGGCAACACGTTACAAAATCAAAAAAAAAGATCATCGGGCTTTCACAAAAAATAAATCGTGTTAACCTACGGCCATGCGTGAGCGGACGGCGTGGATTATGGGCGGTATTGCGGCGGTATTGCCTGTGGCGGGATTGTTGATTTGGCTGAACCTGGATGGCGCCGGCGGCGCCATCGAGATACCGTTATTGCCCGCAGCACCATCGGAGCCGAGCCATCCGCGCCTCAAAGTATTGGAGGAGCCCGGCAAATGGGAGATAGTAAAAACGGCTAAAAGCTCCGCCGCCACCAATCGCAACACCGGCACGCTTCACGCCTATTGGGGCCTCAATGGCCATTGCCTGATTCTGGAGGCGGAGTTGACCGATCAAACAGGCGCAATCACTTACGAATTGGGCGTGAAACATTTTCACGATAAAATTGATCACTATCATTACACGCTCATTCAGGATGACGGTTACGTGCGAGGGCTCATCGGCAAATGGAAAGCTCAGACTGCGCAGATGGATTGGTGGTCCGTTTACCTTCCCGGCGCGCCCGCCGGAGTGAACCAGCGAATGGTCGAGCAACAACTCACTCCGGGTGAACGAACAACGAGCGTTGAAATTTTAAATAATAATCAATTGGAGCTATCCGGCTTCAACGAATCCAAACGCGTGGGCGGCTCCGAAGCGGCTCCCACAGCGCAACCGGCCACGCCGGAACTGGCGCGGCTGGGCAGTGCCGGCGTTTGGCAGGAGGTTGAGTCTGTAATGCAGGAGGGCAAGCTCGTCACCAACCGCATCAACGGGCGCTCTCGCTGGACGCGTGGCGGCCGCGCGCTGATCTATGAAGGCGTCATCGATAACAACGGCGAAGGCGTTTATTTTATGTGGGTGAAAACCTATGACCGAATGGATGGCGTGTACCGGTTTGTTTACTTATTCAAAGACGGCCCGGTGGATCATTTTGTGGGCGATTGGGATGAAGCGACCAAGACGATTAAGTGGCGATCCATTCAACCGCCGGGCAACCGGGTCATCCACGAAACGTTCGTGAGCCCCGCGCATCGCACTTGGCGCGTGGAATTTTTCGACAACGACCGCAAACTCGTTTCCTCCAGTTCCGGCGAAAGCCGATTGAAGGAGTAGTCGCCTAGGAAGTCAGTGCCGCTTCGCTCAATATCTGGCCGGCGGTGGGTAGCGTGGCGGTGAGTGTTTCCAAATTTTCCGTGAGTTTCTGAATCGGCGCTTCGTGCCCGCGTTCGAGCAGTCGGCGCGTCCATTCTACAAGCGCCAAACTGACAGCCTTTTCGTGATCGGCATCGGCCAGCCGGGCGGGTTGGCCGAGGATGAACCGGCAAAGCAATCGCGCCGCTTCGTTGGCAGGATGTTTCGGCAATGCCTCAAACAGTGGCAGCGCCGTTTTGAACTGGCCCGCCGTGAGCAGCGCGATGCCGCGTTGCTTGGCAATCTCCGGATGTTCCGGATGATCCTGTGCCGCGCAATCGGTCCAGTGCAGTGCAATCTCGGTATCGTTCAAATGCCCGTTCACGATGTTGCAGCCGAGGCTCCACAGCGTGGGCGTCATCAAATCTTTTTCAATCGCCGAAAACAACAACTGCACCGCTTCCTCGGCGCGATTGTTCTTCACAAGAAAGGTTCCTAATCCGTGCCGCACACCGGAGGCTTCCGGCGAAATCTCCAGTGCTTTTTTGAAGGCTGCCAAAGCGCCTTCGGTGTCGCCCGTTTCAGCCAAACTATCGGCCAGTAAATGATACGGCCCGTGCGCTTCCACGCCACGGAAGCGCGGGGTGAAGGTTTGTTCTTCGCGCTTCTCGATGCACGCGTGCAGCTCCGGAATCGCCTCGGCGTGCCGCCCCTGTTTGATGAGCCCCAGCGCGGCGACGTAGTGGATGGACGCAGTCGGCCCGCAATCTTTCGCTAACTGACTGTGCGCCACCTCAAGCAGTTCGTCATATTTTTCCGCCTGCAACAGGTGGAAACAAAACATGCTCACCAACCGCTCGCGCACCTCGGGCATCACGTGCTGCGCCTCGTGCTGCGCCAGCACTTCCATCGCGTGGCGATTCTGCGTGAGGGCTTCCTCGATGCGGCCGTCATTAAATAAATCCAGCGCATAGTTCATCAGCAACGCCGGTTCATCGGGCATTTCCTCCACGGCTTTATCCAACAGCCGGAGGTTGCGCTTCACTTTGTCGCGCGACAGTTTCACCGAAGGGTCGTACCCGAAATGCAGCAACCGCGTGCGGCCGATGCCCGAATCCATCCCCCAATGCCCTTGGCGCACCACGATGGATGAAAAAATTTGCTCGTGCACGCGCCCCACAAAGTGCAGCCCCGGCGCATTGCGGAACAGGCGCGGAACATAGGTCACGCCGTCGCCGGTTTGCTGCAGGGTTTGATCTTCCGCCCGCATAAAGTTCGCCAGCGGAATGCGGAAGCCCAGTTGGTTTTCCGAATACAAATCGCGCGCAAGATCGTCATTGCCTTCGGGATCCAAAATTTCATCCGCGTCCAAAATCAAAACCCAATCGCCGGTGACGTGTTCGAGTGAATAATTCCGGGCATCGGAAAAGTTATCGTTCCACTTAAAGTGATGCACCTCCGCGCCGAGCGATTCGGCTAGTGCCACGGTGCGATCGGTGGAGCCGGTGTCCACCACCACCACTTGATGGGCGAGGTCTTTGACGGACTCAATGGCTTGGAGGATAAATTCCTCTTCGTCTTTCACAATCATACACACCGAAAGCCGCGGGGTTTCGCTGGCGGCGGGCGGTTCCGGCCACGCGATATCCGTGGTGGTGAGCGCGGGCTTTTGTTTGAGGTTGGCCTGCACTCCAATGGGCACATCCCATTTCGGGGAGAGTTCCAGCAACCGATCGAGGCACTGCAACGCGCGCGCTTCATCGCCGGCGTCCAGCGCAATCTCGGCGAGATGCAGCCACGCCTCGGGATGGAACGGCCGGCGCGCCAAACTTTCCAGCGCCGCATTCCACGCCTCAAGGTGGTTGCCTTGTTTCAAAAATTCCTGTGAAGCATCAAGGCTGCCCACCAACGCCGCGGGCGGAAGGGCCTCATCATTTTCATTGGAAACCGTTTCGCGTTGTAGTTGTTGGACGGTCTCGGCTTTCACCGTGCCATTATTTTGTGAAGGGGTTTCGGGTTCGGCGGATTCATCCGTCGGGTCGGCCAACGCTTTCAAATTACTGGCGGCGGTGGCGTTGTAAGGATCAATCTCCAGCGCGCGTCGGAAGCACGAGACGGCCAGCGCCTTGTCTTTCAGTTTATGAAAACACATTCCCAGCGCGAGGGTGGACTCCACTTCTTCCGGGTTCGCCTCCAGCACGCGGGCGTAAAGCTTGGCGGCCTCGGCGAATTCGCCGATGCGGAATTTCGCCGTGGCCAACAGCTTGAGGCCGGTGTTGTGGTCCGGATCAATCTCGAGCAATCGGCTGACGTGTTCGTTGAAGAGATGGACGTTGCCATCAAAGAGCGCCGAGGTGGCCGCTTGCGAATGCGGCGCGGCATCGTCCGGAGTGAGCTCGGTCAATCGATGATAAATCTCCGCTGCTTCCGCATAGCGTTTCTCGCGGAAAAATAAATTCCCAATCGCGTTCAGCAGCACGAGGTCATCCGGATGCGACACTAGCCCTTCCTCAAGCGCCAATCGCGTGCCTTCCACGTCGCCGGTTTCCAGCGTTTGATGCGCGTGAATGAGAATGCGTTCCACGTCAGACTCAACCGCATCCAAAGCATCGTAAGGCGAATTGTTGGATTCAGTTTCTGTTTCAGTTTCCGTGGCCGGCTCGTTTTCCATTTGCTCTAAATTAGTGCGGGCCAGCGCGTTATCGGGATCCAACTGCAGCACGCGCTCAAACGTTTCGCGGGCGATTTCAGTTTGGCCACCACGGAAAAGGCACACGCCCATCGCGAGCAGATTTTCCGGGTTATCCGGTTCCAGTTTCGCAAGTTGTGTGAACGCCACTCCCGCATCGTAATACCGTTCCTGTTCAAGATTCAGTTTGCCGAGGTAACGCAGCATCTCCGGATTGTCCGGGTCAATCTCCATCGCAAGGCCGAGTGCGGATTCAAATTCGTCGTTGCGATCCGTCGCCTCCGCCGCCATCGCGAGGCGCGTGTAGGCGGAAGCATTGCGGGGTTGCAGCTCAATGAGTTTGCGGAATTTCACACGCGCTTCTTCAAAGCGTTCCAGTTGAAATAACTGCGAGCCGAGCGCATCGATGAGCACGGGGTTGTCCGGCTCCGCGAGCACGGCCTGTTCCAGCTCGGCAATCGCGGCTTCCGGATTGCCCGCGTCCAGGAAAAAATCCGCTTGATCCACCGCGTTATTGGTCGCGGGTTTTTTGGGCTCGGCTTCGGCGATGGGTTCCGGCGCAGCTTCAACAGCGGGCGCGGCTGCAGTGTCGCCTTGTTCAATCACCTGCAAATTTTCGCGCGCGAGTTGGTCTTCCGAATCAAACTCCAACAACTGCCGGTACGTGTTCGCCGCCTGATCGGTGTTGCCCGTTTCGTATTGGCAAACTGCAAGCGCGTGCAACAACCCCGGCGTCACTCCGCCATCGGCAGCGATGCGGCTATAAATTTTCTTGGCCGAAACGTGGTCGCCCGTGAGGAACGTATAATCACCCAGCAACTGCATCGCCTCGCGGTTCTCCGGTTCCAAATCCAACGCCGTGACTAGGCACGCCTCAAATGTCTCGCGGTCATCCGCGTGGAATGCCGCCAGCCCCAGCTGCAAATGCGCGACCACATCCTCGGGGCACTGCTCCGCCAGCGAGGTAAAATTTGTTCGTGCTTCGGCGAATTGGCCGGCCTCAAACTGTTGGGCGCCCAGCGCGCGCAATAGCATCGGATGCCGGTCGCTCAGCTTTAGCGCCTGCTTCAGCGCGGTGATAGCGCCGGTCACATCGTTTTGTTCGTGGCACTGCTCGGCTTTATCCAGCCATTCTTCCAGCGTGCCTTCGGGTAGTTGAGGAGTTTCGTTTGTATCGTTCATTGTTGAATCTGGGGTAATGGATTCGTCGGTTTGGTTTAAATGAGATTCGGGTTTGAAATCGCCTTCGCCATAATCGGGCTGATCACCACGGGCCAACCAGTCGAGCACCTGTCGCATCCGCACTTCGGCGGTGTGATGTCGCAGCACTTTTGCGCGCGCGCGTTCTGCAATGCGCGCGGCGGCTTCGGGGTTTTCCTGCAATTTCATAATAGCCTGCATCAGCCCGTGCGCATCTTCGCGTTCGAATAATTCAATCTCCTGCCCCGGCGCAAAGAGCGCGCGCGTGCGGGCGCGGGGCGGATCCCACGAAATCACCGGACGTCCCGCCGCCATACTTTCCACCACGCGCCCGGCATAGCATTTGAAAATCGAAGGCAAATTTACCTGCGCGTAACTCTGCTGCAATCCTTCCATCCACAGGTCGTTTAAGCGACGGCGTAAGCGGCGGAGGTTCACCAAATATTCACCCAGCCAAGCCGGCTCGGCCACATCGTAAAGGCTCACGCGATTGAGCGAGTTAATTTGCAGTACATCAAATTGCCTCGGAAAGCCGGAGCCAATTTCAGGCAACGGCGGCTGCGTCAATAAGCCCTCGCTAATGGCAGACTCGAGCAGCGCCTTTCGTTCCAAATTATAAATCGTGCCCTGGAATGCCGCCGGCCCCGGTTCGGGCAAAGCCACCGAATCGCACACCTCGCGCCACGTGACCACCGGTGGGCACCACATCGTTGGGATGTCCAGCTCCTCCGCCAACGTTTCTGCATCGCGATCATCAAACGTCAGCGCGTGCGTGCAATGCTGAAGGTGGCCCTTCACTTTTTCGCGACGCCCGGCGAGGTTGCCGTGTTGCGCCTCTTCCTCCGGCGTGTGCTCCAGCGATTCCATGATCACGCCCACGCGCACATCGGTTTTGCCTTTGATCCAATCCAGAAATTCCGGATCATAATCATTGTGGGTAATCCAAATCCACGCTTGATCAAATTCCTCGTGCAAAAACATATACTGCGCCTGGCCCAGCCAAGACGCCGGATGATCCGAAGGCACACCCGCCAGCGCCGGTAGTGTTTTGAATTCCACTTCATTCGCCGCCAACCCTTCTTCCAGCGCGTAAAATCCATTGTACGACCACGCCTTGGCGTTTTGCCAATTGCCGCACTCGAAGCCTACCAGTAAAATTTTCTTCTTCGGTCGCGCGCCCGTGGGCCGCACCAAATGCGCCGCGCGCTCGCTATCCACCCGCACCTGCGCACTGGCCTCCGCGGCAAAGGGATCGGCCGTCAACGGCAGCGCTTCCTGCCCGGGGAGTTTTACCAAATCCACTTTGTCGTACTCGCTCGAGGAATACGAACTGCACACCGACCCTTTTTGAAAACGCTTGAAGCGGCTCTCCAATTCGTCCAAGCCCGGCACCGGTTCGCCGAGCAGCTCATTGCATTTCACCAACAACAAAAATGCCGGCTCCAAAATAATACTGCGCCGCGCCAGTTGATCCAGCAACACCACCGCCCGCGCCGCATCGCCCGGCGCGCGCCGATGCAGCAGCGCCCGCGCCAGTGCGTAGCGGTAATAAGGGAAATCCGGATTCCAATCCACCGCCTGCTCCAGCGGCGCCACCTCGCCCGTGTATTGGCCGAGATAATGCGCGAGCGACGCGCGGATTAAATTGGCCAACGGCTCACTCTCCACCGCGTCGTTGCCGAGCGCCTCGGTGAGGGTGTCGAAGTAACTGCGATAATCAAAACACGTGCTGTGGTAATCCCACGGCATCACGTCCTCTTCGGCAAACACGCGCCAATGGTCAGTCGGTTGGGCGAGCAATTCGCGCGTGACCGCCAGCGCCTTTTCCACGCCCGCCGGATCGCCCAAATGGAACGCGTGCCGCAACGCATTGAAGCGCAGCACCAGCGAATGCGGATGTTGTTTCCAGCCATCCTCGTAAATATCTTTCGCCACTTTGTGCAGCAATTCATCTTCACGCTCAAAGGCTTCCACCATATCCAGCCGCTCGGAGCGATCCACCAAATCCGGCATATCCGCAGTGAGATAAAGATCCAATTCGCGCGCGGCATTGATGGCCGGTCCGGCGTGTTCGGTTTTGCCGTGCTGCGCTTTGGCGCGCTCGAGGTTGTGTTTGATGTGGGTGTAGTTCACCGGCGGCGGATACATCCAACCGCGCGAAGTGATGACGCGTTTTTGGTGCGGCTGCGCCTCAGAGCGGCCGCCCCTTCCGCCGCTGGCCTTGGTGATGGCCGCGCGCACGGTGAGAAATCGCAGGAATTGTGAAATGCAAAGCGGTTGAGAAAATTGCGTGCGCACCATCGTCCGCCCGCGTTGCGCGGCGGCCCGATATTTTTCCCAGTTGCCGGTAATTTTTTGCAGGTTCCTCATCAAGTCATCCTGCTCGGTGTGATACGCCACCACGCCTTCGTTTTCGCCGGCGAACAATCGCAACGCGCTCTCCTCCTGCGTCAGCACCGCGCACCCCATCGCCAGCGATTCAATGCCGCGCGAGGGCATACTGCCCGGATGCCGCACATACGTGAATGACGCCTTGGCGCGGGCCATCTCGGCGTAATATTCCGCCGGTGCTAAAAAGCCATCGATGCGTCGGATTTGTGCGGTATCATCCTTGATCCATTGCTGCAACAAGCGCGCCTTATCCGGATGATACGGGCTGCGCATTGTGCCGGAGATAAACAAATCCACATCGCGTACGCAGTTCTCCTCGAGGAGAGGCAGGCATTTCAAATCGATGCCAAATAATTTCGGGAACGTGCAAACCGGCCCCGGCCGCAACGCGCGCGCCTTGGCCCATTCTTCCGCGCCGACGGTGATCACCTCGTCGAACGCCGGCAAAATCGGCGCGTTGTTTTGGATGTGCAAATCAAGATCCGAAGTCGTGCCAAAAGAAGGGCAGGGCAGGTCGCCCAAATCATCGGGCAGAAACTGCCACTCAATCATGTGCGCAAAATAAAAGTCCGGCGTGCCTTGGATGGAATCCTGCGCTTTCAAAAACGGCTTCACCGGTCGGCAATCCATCACGATGTCGCCGTGCTCATCGCGCCGCGTGCGTTTCAGTCCAATGCGTTGCAGGGAAAATTTGTCATCCGTGAAATCTTTGTCCTCCCAAACCGTTTGCGCCACCACTTCGATGCGTTCCTTGCTGATGAGCCGCAGCAACTCCACCGCCTCCGGCGAATCCAATTCGCGCAACACTTCCTTCGCCTCATCCTCGCGCTTGGCCATCCACAACGCCGCCGCAAAATAAAATCGTGCTTCAGGATCCGTCTCGTTTTCCAACGCGTCGAGGGCCAGATCCATTCGGCCCACCAAACCCAACGCCGCGGCTTGGAGCCAGTCGCCCTCGCCCTGCTCGCCCGCCGCGCCACAAAAATTGCCCGCGCGGAACCAGTCCGCAGCAGGGCCAAGCGAAACGGGGGGCAACGAGTAATGACCCGTATCCCGGGGGGGGGATTGCTTTGCAACATCCATGTCGCCACCACAGCAGCAATTTTCGGGCCAACTTTAGGGGCTCAAATGGGAAAAATCAGAAAAAACCAAAAAATTGGATTTTTTCACAAATCCTCCCAAAAAAAGAGCAATCCATCAAATAGTTAACGATAACTACAATTGAAGTGCAGCTTCAAGTGTACTTGAAAAATTGCTTTTTGCGGTGGGTTTGGGCGCTTCGGGCGGGGCTTGAATTGGCGCGATGGCACTTTCCTCAATTGGTTTTCCCAACAGATTGGCTAATTGTTTTTTGGCGATGGGGTTATTTGGGAAGCGTCGATTCAGTTCTTGAAACTCTCGGATGACGTCCTCTTCGTTTCCAGTTTCCAATGCGCCTTGGGCGGTTGCCAAAAGGATTTGTTCCATTTCTGCTGCGTTGGGTTTCACGCAGGGTTGAGATTGCGGACCGCCGGCGGCTTGAATATTGAGCGCCACATTGCGGGCCTGATTTTGCACCATCGTGCGGTAAAAATCGCTGGCGATAAAATCAAAGTTGATGCGCCGATCCGTGTCCCAGCGATCCGATTCGCGCGTGTCTACTTCATCGTGCAGCACGCGGTAAATTTGGGGTTGATCCAAAAAGCGCGTGCGATTGAGTCCGTGATCCTCATAGAGATACCATTGGATGACCAATGACCACGCATCGGTGAAGGACACGTGGCCGAGGCCGCCACAAATTTCCAGCATCTTCCGGCTCCAGAACGGCCCTTCATCAATGATCGCCAAGGCGTCCATATGATCGAGGTTGTAGTGCGGGTAAAAAGGTTGCTCTTGAAATTTAGGCCGATAAAAACACGGGTGCGGCCGTTGATGGATCATATAAATGTCATCCTCAAAATGAGTGGTCTCGGCCAGCACGGTGGTGTCCCAATTCGGTTGAGTGACCACGAAATCATCCGCGAATGCGCCCATCACAATGGAGCGATCATCGGCCAACATCATCGCGCGGGTGTAGCCGATGTGGATGTCGATGTACCCGCGTCCGCGCGGTTCGACAATGTGTTTCACTGCGAAGGGATAATTGTTTAACTGCGGAAGATAGTCCGGCACCTTGGGATCACACGTGTCGAACTTCACGAGCACTTCAAAATTATTGTGATCGGCGCTGTAGTCGACCAAGCTTTGCAGCAGATTGGGCAAGCCCCAGTTGGGGTTGTCATCGATACGGGAGGTGATGAGTAGGCTGATCATACTTGTGCGGTGTTGAGGGTTCGTTTGTTGAGCAAGTCGCCCAGTTTTTCGCGGGCGGTATTTCGGGCGGCGGATTTGTAACGGGCGTGGGTGCGCGCCCATTCGCCGTCGCGTTCATAATTCCATTGGCGCATCACGCCGCCCAATTCCTCGTGGAATTTCAGTGCCACGTCGCCATCAAATTGATTGGCCCAGTCACCGGAAATGCCTTTGCGGAAGAGGTATTGTGTGCGGACGGTTTCCCCCATTTGACCGCACCGGCGTTGAGTAACGTTTTCAAAACTATGGCGCGCACACGATTCCTGCAGCGCGGCATCGGTGGCCGGCACTTCGGCAAAATCCAAAATGCGCCGCAAGCCAACGGGGATATTGCGCTTCAATTCCTCGAAAGTGAGATGCAACACATTCGCCTGCTCCAGCGCCCGCCAAGAATTTGCATCGTCAAATAAATCGAAAAAGTCAGATTCTGTTTCCACATATTCGAGATACAATTCAGTTTCGGTTTTGTCCTCATCACACAGCCCGCGATGGATGGCGTCTTTCACGTGCGACACCAGCACATCGCGCGGATCGCGTGTGAGGCAGATAAATCGAAAATCATCCCGCATCACAAAATCGCCAAAGAGCTCCGGCCCACTGTGCGTCCAGTGGAACGCGCGTTTGCCATCGGCGACATCCGTATTCAATTTTTCTAGTTCCGACGGGCCGGAGAAAAATTCACAGCCCGCCGCCTTCGCAAATTCCTCCAGCACCGGCATCACGATGGACGCCCCCGCGTTGGGTAGATTGTAAAAGACAACGTGTTTCATAAATTTAATCTTTCAACTGCGCGGCCCACAGGCGCGTGGTGTAGCCGACGGCCAACACTTTGCCGTGCACCGCCGTGATCGCTTCGATGCCGCCGATGATGCCGTCGAACGCTTCGCCCGCTTGGCGTTGTAGCGTGCCGTGCGAGCGCCACGCTTCCACGTACGCCTCCGCCGGAACCCGCGCCACATACGAGGCTTCGATGAACATCGGCTCTTCAAAAATACCGCTTTCGCGAATGACTTCCGTTTGATCTTCACGCCGTGAGCCGTAGCCGTAGCCATCGATGCAGCTTTTGATGTAATCTTCCACCTCGGCTTGCAGCGAGTGATTCAGGTCGCGGTGATTCCAAAGGCAGGCAAACCAACCCTTCGGACGCAGAATGCGTTGCGTTTCACGCAGGGCTTCCGGGCGGTCAGTGGTATTAAATGAAGATCCAAAAGTCACCGCGTCAAAAGCGTTGTTCGGTAGGCCGGTGGCTTCGCCGGTGCCCACGTGCCATTGCACAGGTTTGTTGGCGGTGACGCTCATCCCCACCGCGCGCATTGCGTCGTTGGGTTCCACGGCGGCGACATTACAGCCGCGAGCCACGAGCAATTTGGTGAGGTGCGCGGAGCCCGCGCCCACATCGCATACGGCGGCATTCGCGCGCAGCTCAGCGAGATCACAAAAACGCACTACCGCTTCCACGGCATAATCCGGCCGATTCAAATAATGCGGCGCCAGTTCAGTATAGTCCCATTTTGTTTTCATTTTTTATATTTCGGATTCAGGATTAGTTTATGCGGTTTGTAATTGATTGGTTTGAGCCGGGGAATTATATTTCAAATTGTGGCCGTTGCCTTGCAGGTGTCGGGCCAATTGCCGGTGGGCTTCCGCTTCGCCGTCCATATGAAGGTGGTCGAATGCTTCTGCGAGCCGGTTGTGGTTGCCGACATCCCACGGGTTAAGCTCGACCGCGAGAAAGAGTGGCGAAAGCGATTCCGCGTGGCGGCCGAGGAGCATTTCCAATTGGCCCAATGCACTGACCACGCCCTCGTGGTCGGGTGATTCACTGAAGCCCTGTTGCAGTTCGTCTCTCGCGGTGGTGGCGGTGGATGGTGCGAGGAATTCCTGGCTGCGCTCAAGGGCCGCATCGCCCAGATGCATATGGTGTTGTGTCCGCTGTTGCCAATGGGTGGCATTGCCCTCGAGGTTACCGTGCGAGCCGCGCGGGGTGGGTGGGGTTCCATAATACCGCCAGTCCGGATGGGGTTCGTCGTTCAGAATGTAGTTGATGCTATTTGCAAAATAATCCGCCGATCGACCAGGATTGAACACGGCTTGTT
Organism: Verrucomicrobiia bacterium; assembly: GCA_014239365.1. Classification (GTDB taxonomy): domain Bacteria; phylum Verrucomicrobiota; class Verrucomicrobiia; order Limisphaerales; family UBA1100; genus JACNJL01. The sequence goes on from JAAZZB010000070.1 coordinate 25,820, forward strand.
CGCGGGTGTTCCGAATTTTTTCGCGATACAATTCCGGGTGCTCCAGAGCGTGGCGCACGGCTTGGACGAGTTCTTCGCAATCGGTAGCCACTTTGCCGACCTCATTTCGGAAGCGCGCGAAGGCGCATTGTTTCACGGAATCCGGCAGGTTGGCTTCGTTGTGTGAAAAGAAAATCGTGGGCTGTTGGTTGGCGAGGGAGAAGGTGTATGCCGCGCTGGAGAAATCAGAAACCATCACAGCTGTTTTTGCATAGCAGTCGTGGTAGTTGCCGCCGGATTGGTCGTGCACGAAGTTGGGATAGCGGGAACCGATCTCGAGAATGGGCAGGATGGTTTCGGGTTGTTCGTCCGCATAAGGCTTGAAGACAACCGGTCGCTCGGGGAAAGCGCGCAATAGCGCCTCCATAATCTGAGATCCGTGGGAGTGGATAGAAACGAAGGGTTTCCAGTGCTCCTTTCCCACCACTGGGGTGGGGGCATAGGTGATGCTCTCTCGCGGTTGGGTTTGTGCTTCGGCCCGGTGCATGCCTTCATCCAGCGAGGGATAGCCCAACGGGATGACGCATTGGCTTTGAGCGAGCCGCTTGGGTTTCAGTCGGTCCGCCAATCTTTTGTGCTCGCGAAGGGTTTGTTCATTCGTGGGACGGTTGACGGTGAACGGATGAGAGACCGCCGGTTGCTGGTACATCTGGAATGCGTGTTCACAGGATTCAACAAATTCCGGGGTGGCCACGGAAACATAATCATACAGCCGCCAATACGCGGTCATATGGGTATGCTTGGTGATGAGTTCTTCATCGGAAAGCGTGCGGCCAGTTTCCGCTGCGTGGGCTTCGGGCTTGTCGGTGTGGAAAGGGATTCCTCCGAATGAACCGTGTACCATTAACATTTTCCGAGATTCATCCGGGAGCGAGTCCATAATGGTAGGCACCATAAACAGATCGACAAACCCGAGGTAATCCAGAATTTTGCCCCAAACTCGGTAAGCGTGCGGATGATTTTCATAGTCGTCCAGATGCCGCTCGCAGTAGAGGCGGATGACGTGAACGCCGCGCGTCTCGAGTTCTTCCGGGATGGTTCCGAACAGTTTTCGGAAGGATTTGGTCGGGCAAAATATGGCCACCGAGCGTTTGTTCGGCGGGGTATCGCGCAGAATCCGGCCCGCCTGCCAGCGGCTTGCCGGATCCAGAAAACGGCTCGCGCCAATGCGCTGGAGCCAGCCGTCGTGATTCATCGGTTTTTCGATGCTCTTCATAACTATTTCCGGGTGACCGTCCAAGCGCGGGTTTTGTATGGCACCACGACCTGTTCCAAGTGGCTAATTTTTTCGCGGATGGAATCCAATAACTGAGGGAACAGCTCCGGCCCGGCCTGAGCCTGGATGTCGTTCACCGAGCGCCAAGCACCGAGGTAACGCTCGTGGCTCATTGCAATTTCGTGCCGGGCTTCCATAAAAATGCAATCGGTAAACTGGCCGGTCGACTGAAGGTCATCCGTCCAATCACGGGAATTTCTGGCGCGACCGGATGAAACCCGTTTGAGATTCGGCAGAAGGTCGTGGATGCCCTGCTCAATATCTTCGTGCAGTTCATTGCCATCAATGTTGCGCGGATTCCACAACACCGTGAGGTGTCCGCCGGGTTTCAGAATGCGGTGAAATTCCGCCAGCGCAATCGGCGTATCCGTCCAATGAAACGAGGAAGCCATCGTCACCCAGTCCACGCTGGCATCGGGCAGATTAGTGGCTTCCGCCCGTCCATTGTACCAGTCGATATCGTAATCTGCAGTGAAGCGGATGCCCTCCGCGCGCATATTATCACAAGGCTCAACCGCTGTGGTGTTCAATCCTGCCTGTGAGAGCATACGGCTCCAAATGCCGGTGCCCGCGCCCACATCCGCCACGGTCGTTGCGCGGGTATGGGTGAGCAAAGTTTGCAATACGCTTTGCGAATAATCCGGCCGACACGAGGAATAGTCGCTCGCTAGTTTAGTAAAATCGCCTTGCTTGATTGTAGAGTTCATTTTTCTTTAGTTGTTTAATTTAAGTCGGTCCTCGGGTTGGATTGAAACAGGGATTGGATTTGCTGCTCAGGGCTGAATCGCGAGTAGCCGGTTAACGAGTTCAGTCGGTCGGTCATTTGTTCCAACTGCAACAAACTGGCAAACAGCGTGCCGTTGGAGCCGTGCTTGTGTTTTCGCGCGTGAGCCTCGGCCCAGTCGCCGTTGGGTTCGTAGCCCCACGCCCGAAGATACCGGCCAAACCGACGTTGAAACAGGCGCGCGGTGGAGCCATCAAAATGATTCGCCCAATCGCCGCTGACGCCTTTGCGCAGCAGATATTTGTTGCGCACGGTGCCGCCGGCTTCACCCCGTTGGCGGCCCGTCACGGATTCAAAACTATGTTTTTCGCACAACCGCCGCAGCCCCGCCGAATCCATTTGCGGCAGCCCGATGAATTTCAGCAACTGTCCAATGAGCGCCGGGATGTCGGCCTTCATTTCTTCAAAGCTGATATGGAACACATTGGGCTGCTGTAAAGCGCGCCAGGCGTGGGCTTGTTCAAAACGCTGTTCGAATCCGGATTGAATGGCTTCGCGGCAAAGGGTCCGCATCGATTTTCCCTCGGTATGAATCGTTTGCAAAACATTCTGAAGAAACGACACCAGCGTATCGCGCGGATCGCGGGTAAGGTTGACGAATCGGACGTCTTCGCGATTAAGTTCGGCCGCAAAAGTTTCCAGCGGGTCATGGGTCCAATGGAAAACCGGGTCGTTTGATTTTAGTAGGTTATGAAAACGATGCGTCTCATTCGGACTGGCGAGATTGGCGTACCCCTCCGCTTCAAGCAATTCCTCGAGGATGGGCACCAGTGCGCCTCCACCTGCATGGGTGGGGTTATAAAATACCACGTGCGGCCGTTGCGAAAGCGGATGCAGGCCGAGGGCGGATTGCAGGAGTTCATTTGCCAGTTCGGTTGCCGGTCGCAGTGGTGAATTGTTGTTTAACACTAAATCGGGATTGGCGGGGCGGTCGTATTCGAGGTCGAAGCCGGCTACGTTTTTGACTTCCCCGCGGGCGGCGCGGCTGTAAAGGCCGCGGGCATCGCGTTCGCATAATTCGGCCCAGTCGACTTCCAGCCAGGTTTCAAAATAGTTGGGCAAGTGCGCGCGGTTCCATTCGTGGATTTCGCGGAAGAGCGACATTGTGGGGACGATGACGGTTTGCCCTTGCTCGGCCAAAAGCTGCGCGAGGCGGCTGATGCGGTAGGCGTTGGCGAGGCGGCTGGTGACGTCGTGGCCGGTTTTGGAATCGGCGATGGCGGTGCGCACGGCATCGCCATCGAGCACTACAGGGCGCTCGCCGCGGGCGCGCAATTGCTCGGCGGCGGCGGTGGCGATGGTGCTTTTGCCGGAGCCGGAAAGTCCGGTAATCCAAAGCACGCGGCCTTCGTTGGTTAAATGTTCGGTCATGCGGTCACAGCAGTCACACTGTCTTCCCAGCGCCAATCGTGATCCCAATTGGGGCGGTCGAGGCGTTCTTCGTACAGGCGCAGATCGGTTTCGCTATCCACTTCGCACCATCGGCCTTGGGTGGGGGTGGCGTTGATTTCCGCGCCGTCTTCCAATAACAATTGGAGCAGCGAAGTCATGTCCAGCCGGTCGCGCCGCGCCTTGGGCAGGTCGTCGAGGATTACCTCGATGCGGCGCCAACCGGCTGGAGAAATTTTTAGGAGACCCATATATTGGCCTTCAATGTCGGCAACCTCGGCTGCGCGATCGCCGATGGATTGCAGCGCGCCGTTGTCGCGCAGCCGAAACGTTTCGGCGTCTTCCAGCGGATCAGCAAAGCGATCGCTCCAAAGCGGCAGCCATTCTTGATCGTAGCTAATGGCTAGTTCACCGGGGTTGAGAATAAGCTGCTCGAGAATGGCGGGGTGATAAACGATGTCGGAATAGGACACGATGCAGTCATCGCGCTGGAGCCATTGACTGGCACAGGCGAGGGTGCTGACCATATTGGTGCGGGCCCATTCGGGGTTTTCAAACCAAATGCAATCGGCGGGGTTAAGGGATTCGGCAAGGTAACCGCGCACGATGGCGATGTCGCGAATGCCGGCAGCGCGCAGTGCGCCGAGCTGCCACTCGAGCAGCGTGCGCCCGGCGAATGGCGTGAGGCATTTCGGGTGATCTTCGGTGAGGCCTCCCATTCGGGAGCCGCGTCCGGCTGCTAATATGATCGCGCGCATGATTTTATTTCTTCGATTATTCCTTCCAACCTAAAGTGGTGCACAGCAGGTTTCGATCCAAGCGTGCCTGCAAGTTATCCCCATCGCGTTCGGGATGCCATTGCACGGCGGCGATCGACGCGACGCGATGGCGTACGGCCTCCACGCAGCCATCCTCGCTGGCGGCCAGCAGTTCGAGTGAGGGGGCAAGTGTGTTCGCGGGCACGGCCCAGTTGTGAAATGAATTAACCGTCGTTTGTCCGGGCGCATCGAATCCCAAAAGATCTGTCCGCAAATGCACGGTGTGTTTTTGGGCCAAATGAGTTTTGGGTTCGCACCGGCGCAGTGCGCCGCCGCCGCGTTGTTGCAGTAATTGCATCCCACGGCACACGCCAAAAACCGGCAGCGCGTGGCGCACGGCGTGGTCGATTACGGTGTTCTCGGTTTTGTCGCGGAGCGCGCAACTGCCAAGGTCGTTGCCGCCGGACAATATAAATCCATCGAGTTGCCAGTGTTGGATAAACTCCGCCACTGCCGCGCCGAGGTTGGGGACGGGCACCCACGCCACGTCCGGTGCGAACGCGGCCATATAGCGCGCCCAATCCTGGGCCAAGCAATCGCGCGGTTCACCGGAACCGGCGGCTTGTCCCACTCTCATTGTAATGCCAATACGTTCAGCCATAAATTGTTTAGCCATAAATAGGCCGGAGTAATTTTGCCGCGCCATCGAGTTCCACCCGGTTGGCGGCGGCAATGCGTTCAAAAGTTTGTTCGCCCACGCCAATGGCCGCAGGCAGGCCAAGCTCGGCGCAGCGGATGGTCATGTGGCTGTTGGCGCCGCCGAACTTGCTGACGAGGCCGGCGATGTTGCGCGTGAAAATCCAGTCAAACCCCGGATCAGCATTCTCAATGCAAATGATGCGACCGCTGAGTTGGCCGTGCCCGCGTGATTGGTTGCCCAGCCGCAGCGGCTCGCCTTCCACGTGACGGCTGCCCACAAAGTTCGGCGCGCTGCGGTGCATCGGTACCACATAAAAATCACCCGGATCACGGATGAGGAAACCCAGCCGAATGCCATCGACATTTTCCTGTTCGCGGCGGCGTTGTTCCACGAGATCTTCAAAGTGCAGCTCGGGATCATTGAGCACCGGGCTGACAAGATGATTGAGTAAATCCTGCACGGAAAGATGCGAGAGCGCATCGCGATCCAGCCGCGTGTCGCTGCCCCAATGGGCGATCAATTCCAGCGCATCGGAAAGATGCCGCGTGAAAATAAACTTGGCGCGTTCGCGCTCGGTGATGGCTTGGCGTGCGTACTCGATGAATTGTCCCGGCTCCACCTCGGACATTCCCGCCGCCGCAAAAAGTTTTTGGAACGACTGCGCCTCTTCGTGAGTGAGAGGAAAAATAGCATCGCTGGTGGCCGGCTCGGGCTGGGCGGTGGCGGCAAATAAATCATCGCGTTGATCATAACGCGGCGAAGTGATGTCGTACGTGCCCGGCCGCAGGTGGCCGTACTTGGCGAGAAACTCCGGACGCCGCCGCGGTAGCGCGAGGGCGGCGGCAAAGTCACCGGTGAAATCCGCCGTCACCGTGCGCAGCGTGCGCTTGAAGGCGGCCAGTCGTTTGGCCGAAAGCGCGCCGCGCGTCACGGCCGAACGCAGAATGGCTTCCGCCATAAACGCGTGCCGCGCGATGACCGAAAAGGGACGTGTGCCCAGCGATCGGCATTCTTCGAGCAACACCGGGAGCCGCGCCAAATCGTTGAGTGAACGCCGTTGGGTTTGCAGCGCCTCGAGTTGCTGAATGTTTTCCAGCGCCTTGGGCAACGAAGCACCGGGCGCGAGGCTAAGATTGGCAGCAGTCACTTGTGCGAGCAAGTTGCGGTAATCGAGATACTCATCCGGCTCGAGCACATCGCCGTAGCGGTTTTGAAAATCTTCGTCGAAATTAAAATCCAACACCGTTTGCGCCACATCAAACTCTACTTTGTCGTGCAACTTCGGGTTGGCTTCGAGGCGGTCGAGCCACGCATCGACCAATCGCTCGCGCGTTTCGATGGGCAACCCGGCGGGCAGAAAGGAATTAAAACTCGCGCGCACATCGATGTACGGCTGGCCGCCCAGCGTGAGCATCAGCGGCGTGTGCGGCACCGGCTGATAGCCCATCTCTGCGCGGGCCTCCTGCCAAATGGAATCGGTGATGAGATGCCGGTACAATGAAATCGCCAGCGGCCGCGGGCGCGTGCCAATGATTTCAGCGGGATTCCAGTCGGGCATCTGCCCGAGGATGGTGCGCGCACCGGCAAGCCCCGCGTGCGGTTGGGCGTGGCGCGTGAAAAATTCGCCCGCCTGAAACAACACCTCGCCCACGTGACGACTGATGCGGCGGTTCCAATTTTCCTGCACCGTGATGCGCCGCACCTGCAGCAAATGCAATTGCCCGTCGCGCGTTTTGGCAAATTCAATATCCAGCGGCGTGCCGCGATCGCACAGGCCTTCCAGCTCGCGCGTCAACTCCAGCAACTCCGCTACGCGCGGCGAATCCACGTGATCCGTCACATAATCACGATGCACCAAAACTGTTTTGTTCACCACACTGCCGCCGGTGATGGTGTCGGTCTTGCCGGTTTCATCATCGTAATTCAGCACGTAATACGGCGCGCCGGTATCCAGCTCGTGCGTCATAATCACTCCGCTCAAAGTCACATCCGTCACCATCGTCATCACGAGGACTTGGTTTTCCGGGCAGTCATCCATCGATTCGATGACCTCTTCCACCGCACTCCACACCGCGCGCGGCTGGCTGCTATCCACGTCCAGGCACGAGGCAAACGCGCCGGCTTGCGAGTGTTGCTCGCCGTCTTCATTCACCGCGCTGCTGCGGAAGACCACTTGTCCGCCGCCAAATCGTTCGCCAATTTCCTGTGCGATTTCAACCGGCATCGCCGACCACTCCGCCACGGTAAAACTAATGAGCTTCGGCACCGTTGCTTTTTTGACCAACGGCTGCAACGCCGCGAGTGTGTCTGATTTCGTGCCAAAACTTCCCAACACCGTCGGAGTCGCCGGGCCCACCGCCGCCGAAACGAAGGGCGCGGACACCGCGAAATCCTCAAGCAAATCTGCGCTTGAGGATTCGGTCTCCGCGTGGAGGTTTTGGCAGGCGATCGTCATAAGCAAATCATACGAGGCAAGTTTCCGGCGCTTCGGTTTCCAGCAACTGACGGGGCAGGGGGACTTTGGCCATATCCTCCACGTTCAGGCGTTGGGCGCGGCCGAATTTTTGCTCAACGAGGTTTAGGTAGTCGGGGTTTTGAAAATATGTCTGCCAAGCATCATCGCGGAAGCGCACAACCTCGGCGGCACTCAAATGCTTCGTTGGCAGCGGCTGGCTTTCGTACGACAGAAAAGCGTAGCCTTCATAGTTGCTCGGCAACGGCCAGCCGTTTTGTTTGGCCTCGTGATAGAGCGGACTGCCGGGCAGCGCTTGGCACGGATACATATTGGCCATCTCGGTATTCAACTCCAGCGCGAGGTCGAGCGTTTGTTGCATCGTCTCGTGGGTGTCATCCGGAAAACCATAAATGTAATTGGAAATAATGTTCACATCCGCCTCGCGAATTTCGCGCGCGACTTCGCGGATGTTGATGTCCTTAAACGACCCCTTGGAAACTTCGCGCCGCACCGCTTGGTTGCCGGCCTCGACGCCTAGCGCGAGCCAGTTGATGCCCGCGCGTTTGAAGAGATCGAGATACTTCGGCCGCACCGTGTCGATGCGCGAGTACGCCCACATCCGCAGTTGCAGTTCGCGATCAATGATGTTGTTGAGCAACGGCTCGAAGTAGCGTTTGTCCAAGAAAAACATTTCATCCGAAATCCGCAACGTCTCCACGCCGAGATTGGCGAGTGTTTGAAATTCTTTGGTGATGAAGTCCGGCGACCAATAACGCATCTTGCGCGAGTCCGAGGAGTTGATGCCATCGCCGTTGTCCTCGCGATTCACGATGTTGATCATACAAAAATTGCAGGCGAATCGACAACCGAGCGAAGTGTAAATCGCCGCAAACGGCGTGCGCTTGGCGTGGTCAAATTCCGCGTGCCAAAAATGCGCGCGATACAAATCCAAAGGCTGCTTGTCGTACGGCAGCAAATCCCACGCGTATCCCGGCAGATCGATATCCATCCGTTCCTGCGGCACCACGCGCTCCGGCGCATTCAGCCAAGGACGCCCGTGCAGTTTGTGGCCGATGCCTTTTACCTTCTCCACCTCTTCATCGAGATTGGAGCGCAACAAATTTTGCACCGCATAAACGCCTTCATTCAAAAGCACATAATCGATGCTGTCCTCCGCCAAAACCTCCAACGGCAACGCACTCGTGTGCGAGCCGACGATTGCGATTTTGTATTCCGGATAAGCTTCTTTCAAACCGCGCGCCAACGCAATGGCACCGATCATATTCGTCGTGCCGGAGTTCGGGTTCTGCCCGTAAACGGTCAGGCAAACCAACCGTGGATTGGCTTCGTCGATGCGCTGCACCGATTGCTCGAGCGTTAGCCGCTCCGCGCCGGTATCCAAAATCCCAGCTTCAAACCCATTGCTTCGGCAAGCTTGCGCGAGTAGCAACGACCACGTGGGCGTCTCGATGGCCGAATATTTTTTGGCCAATTCCTGATACGCCTTCGCCGAGGAATCGGGCGAGACGAACAGCACGTCGAGTTGTTTGTTCAAAGATTTGATCATCGTTTTATCGTCGTTAAAGTGTGTTCAACAATTCAGTCAAAAGCGTAATGCGCTCGGGCTCGAGGTCGGGATAATTCCCGATGTACCATCCGTAAAAATGCACGTGATTCGTGAAGGGATAATTTTTGTACTCATCGCCAAACCGCTCGCGCGCATAAGGCTGGCGCAATTGATTGCCACCCCCGGCAGTGCCACGGCGAAATTCCACTTTCCATTCGCGCAACGTGCTTTCCACCCGATCGCGCAAGGCATCGTCCGGACTGCGTAAAATCAGTGTAAACGCGTAATTGCTGCTGCCTTCCACTGCAAAATCAGTTTGATATTTCGCTGAGTCCAAGCCATTCAAAAACAACTTCAAGTTGCGCGTGCGGATGGCGTTGTTGTCGTCCAAACGCTTAAGCTGATGGCGACCGATCACCGCGTTGAGTTCCGTGCCGCGCACGTTGTAAGCGGGATAGGCAAAAATGAAATCGGGGTTCAAATCCGGATGCTCGGAAGTGTAATGCTCCTTCGTCGATTGCTCCGACGCTTCGCGCACCATTCCGTGCGAGCGATAAATTCGGATGGCTTCGTAAAGCGCATCGTCATTCGTGCAAACCATTCCGCCCTCCACCGTGCTGAGATGGTGCGCGTAATAAAATGAAAAGTTCGAAGCCCAGCCCATACTGCCCACGCGCCGACCTTCGAACGTCGCGCCGTGCGCTTCGCAGCAATCTTCGATCAACGGAATGTTGCGCTCCTCGAGTTCATCGAGCAAACGCTGATCCAATCCGTTGTAGCCCAACACGTGCGTCAGAAAAACGGCCTGCGTTTTGTCATTCACTTTGTCGAGCACCTGCGAAATATCCATCCCGAGTGTGCGCGGATCGATGTCCACAAACACCGGCTTCAATCCCGCGTGCAATACTGAGGCGATGTCGCTCACCCAAGTCAACGTCGGCACAATCACTTCGCCTTCGCCTTTCAACTGGCGCAACGCAGCCATCGTCACAAGGTTGGCGGCGGAACCGGAATGCACGAACACGCTATGCTTCACGCCGAGCCATTCGCTCCATTCGCGCTCGAACTCGCGCACGTTGGTCGACTGCGTGAGGATGGGATCGTCCTGCTGCAAAAATTCCACGAGGCAATCCAAATCCGCCCGCGTGATGTTATTGCGCATCAATGGCCACGGGCCGAGGGCGGTTTTGGGGTCAGCGATGGGGGCGCTATTTTTCATTATAAAAATCTCCGTATTCCACGAGAATCGTGCTCTTGCCGTCCTCCCGCGTGCGGGCTTTTTCATAGGCGGGGAACACTTCATCCGCTTCTTCAAGGCGAATAATCTCCACGTTTTTTAGCATTTTACGGTAGGCATCGGTATAATCGCCGATGTGCTGATGGCCCGGATGCAGCGGCCGCTGCGAGCCAATGCTGGTGCGGATGATGGCTTTGGGTTGGTAGCCGCCAGCGGACATATCGCCAAATTTATCGAGGTGATTGACGAGTTGATTGGTGGCGAGCAGCAGAAAATTCCAACGCGGGAAAATGCTGACCGGCAGTTTGCCCTGCAACGCGAGGCCGTTGGTCATGCCCATTTGCATATCTTCGTCCACGGGCATTTCCACTTTGCGATCATCGGAAATTTCTTTGAGCGTGTTGCTCATCGCCGTGCCCGCGCAAGCGACGGCTTGGCCGAGAAACACCGTGTTGGAATCCTCGGCGAGGTATTCCATCGACCGTTTCAGTTCATCAAAATATTTCAGAAGTTTCATAGCGTCCGTGCTTAAAATTGTACGCGCTGGCCTGCGCCGGCGTGCGGGTATTTGGTTTCGTATTGATAGTAAGTGATGTACGGGTCGTCGGCGTTTTCATAAGTGAGCGTGTCCACGCCCCAGGTGTCGCGCGTGTCGGTGCAAACGCTTTTGCCGTTGTCTTCGATTACAAAGTGCACCGGCAGCTCATGGTTTTGTACATACTTGATGCACTCATGAGCTGTGCCGGTTTCGGAAGTCATATCGCCAAGGAAACACCACACACGTTCCTTGCCGCCCTCGCGCTGGATGCCGAGGCCGAGCCCAACGGCGATGGGGAGCACGCCGGTGACGATGGCGGAACTCAACACGCGATGCTCGGGGAAATTCAAAGTGATGGAATGCCCGGCCATAATTTCGGCCTTCACTTCATCCGATGGCACGCCTTTGAGGAGGCACTGATAATGACTGCGCCACGAGCACAACACCCAATCATCCGCGCGCACGCGATCGAACACATCGATCATCTCGCGTTCGTTTCCGGAATAAAGATGCACCGGCGCTTTGATTTTTGAGGCGTTGAATTCGTCGGCGATGTCGTCCTCGAACGCGATCAGCTCCTCAGGCGTCCAACGCGGTAAACCGCCCGCGGTCAATTCGGCGGTGGCGGTTTCGGGTTCGCAAATGAATGGGGGTCTCATAGTTTAAGCAAAATTAGCGAGCGCTTCGGCGGTGGCCTCCACGTCGTCGAGTTCACGGAATTCGGCTAATTGCCGGGATTTATTGTCCGCTTCGGCGGCGGAGTAGTCCTGATCGCGGTCGTAAAAAATCACCTGACTTCCGGCTGTTTCAAAATTGAACGGCACGTGAATGAGGCGATTGAGTTTCTCGCGCACGGCGGGTTGAAACTGGGGCGGCACAAAGAGCAGCATAAAACCGCCCCCGCCCGCGCCGGTGATCTTGCCGCCGATGGCGCCCGAATCGCGCGCGGCGTCGTACAGTTCACTGATGGCGTCGTTGGAGATTTTGTCGCTGATGGCTTGTTTCGCAAGCCAACTTTCGTGAAGCAGCTCGCCGTATTCTTTAATCGGCCCGTGACCGCACAGAATGGAAAGAGCCTCTTCCACCATATCGCGCAGGATGCGAAGTTGGCGGCGTTTCTTTTCAAGTGAGGGAACATAGCTTCCAGCCACTTTATCGGCGGTGCGTTTGATGCCCGTGTAAAAAAGCATAAGATGCGAGGTGAGTTCATTGAGCCGGTCAGGCGGAATGATCACCGGTCGCACCGAAATTTCTCCGGAAGTGTGGAAGGTAATGTGGTTGAACCCGCCGTACGCCGCATTGACCTGATCCTGCGAGCCGACGGTTTCTTTCAACAAATCCTGTTCCAAATGAATGCTCTCATTGGCGAGTTGCTCCTTCGTGGCCATGTGGCCTTTGAGGGCGTAAAGGGCGTTGAGGAGGCCGACCGTGAATGCGGAGCTGCTGCCCATTCCGCTGCGGGCGGGCAGGTCGCCGTCGTGATGAATCTCAATCCCGCGATCGAGGTTCATAAATTTCAGCGTGGCGCGCACCGAGGGATGCTGTATTTCTTCAATAGTATTAGTGCTCTCGATTTGCGAATACACCACGCGAAATTGATGGTCGAAAAACGGCGGCAAATGGCGCGCGTTGATGTAGCAATACTTGTCGATGGTGGTGGACAGCACCGCGCCGCCGTGCTCGCGGTACCAGCCCGGATAGTCCGTGCCGCCGCCAAACATCGAGATGCGATAGGGGGTGCGAGTAATTATCATTTCCTGCCCTTCGTCGTCATATTTAGACCTTTTTCTGGCAGGAAAAAATGAACCTGCCCACGGGAGAGCAGCAAGTGCCGTGCCACTCATTTGGATTGGGCTGGATTTGAAGAAAACCGGCTATAAAGGCCACTTTTATGCTGAAAACCGCCTTGAAACTCTGGGCGGTTTCAGGCGAATTGGGCCTGATTTTTAGTCACAAAAGCCTCCGCTTGGGGCAAGGTTTCCGGCGTGCCGATGTCGAGGAAAGCCGCGTCCACGGGATGGGCGCGGAGGCCGTTTTTTTCACTTAAAAGATTAGGGAAAACTTCACGCTCCAAACTCAATGGACGCGTTTTCGGAAACCTTTCCAGCACCGAATGGCGAAGCAAATAAACGCCGCCGTTGATGTGGCCGGCGCCGGGTTGTTTTTCCTCGAAAGCGGTGATGCGTCCTGTGGCGTTTGTGCGCACGCTTCCGTAGCGAGCGGTGTCCGGCACGGCGCGGGTGACCATCACGCCATCGGCTTCTCCAAGTTCACTGCACAAGGATTCGACGTCTGCGAAAATTAATGAGTCGCCATTCAGCACCAACCACGCGGGTGGCTTGGTGCCGCATTGGGCGGCCGCGTAGGCGAGGCCGCCGCCGGTTCCCATTGGTTGGAGTTCGGCCACGCATTGGACGTTCATTTCCGAAACCGGCTGCGCGGAGAAATGGTTCACCACATATTCAGATCCGTAGCCGGCGGAGATGACCACATCGCGAACGTTCTGAGCTTTCAGCCAGCGGACAATCCATTCGATGAAGGGTTTGCCGTTGACGGGCGCCATCGGTTTGGGGAGGTCGCCGAGCAAATCCTTGACGCGCGTGCCGAAGCCGCCCGCCAAAATTAACGCGGTGATGTCACTCGGCGTCGGCATTACACGTTGGAGTAAATCGTGTTGCGGATGATGGTGTAGCCTTTGATCAATTCAGTGATGCCGCGGTCGAGATCCCATTTGGTTTCAAAACCGGTGCCGAGCAGGCGTTGGTTGGAGACGATGTAATCGCGTTTGTCGGGGTCTTCGCCGACCTCGGCTTCGACGTACACAAACTTGGGCAAGTGCTCTTGAATTTTTTCGCACAGCTCGAGTTTGGAGAGATTGGCTTCTTCGAGCCCGGCGTTGTAGGGCTGGCCTTTCATCGAATCAAAATTATCGATGGCGTGTTCGAACACGCGGGCGATGTCGCGCACGTGAATGTAGTTGCGCTTGAAATGGCCTTCAAAAATCAGTAGCGCGCGGTCGTTTACGGCGCGGTACACGAAGTCGTTTACGAGCAAATCCAGCCGCATTCGCGGGGCCATTCCGAAGACGGTGGCGAGGCGGAAACTGACGCTATTATCGCGCGCGAGCACTTCGGCTTCGGCGGCGACTTTGGTTTTTCCGTACAGTGTGATAGGGCGGAGCGGGGTTTCTTCGGTGCAAAATTTGCCTTCTTCGCCCACGCCGTAGCCGCTGTTGGTGATGGGCATAATGATGCGTTGATCGGCGCTGGCGAGATCGCAAATGAGTTTCACTGCGCCGTGATTCACGCTTTCGGCGGCGGCTTTGTCGTCGTTGCACAAGGGCGCGCCCACGAGCGCGGCGAGGGGAATGATGACGTCGGCGTCTTTGAGCAATGGCTTGATGACATCGGCATCGCGGCAGTCGCCGCGCACGATGTTAAACGTGTCGTGATGGCAGCAATCGCCGAGGCTGTTTTGGCGGAACAAAAAATTGTCCAGCACAGTGACCTCGTGGCCGAGGCCGAGGAGGTGGGGGGTCATAACGGAGCCGAGATATCCGGCGCCGCCGGTGATGAGGATTTTCATAGTTTGTTTTTAGTTAAATTCGAGTGGTTGATTTTTTCTGTGTCTATGTGCTGCCGGCATCTTGCCGGCAGGTCGAGAGCGCAACTTCTGCCGGCAAGATGCCGGCAGCACATAAGCCGCAAGATGGTTTGTGAATGGCATTTAGTTGAATTCGAGTTGGTTGATGATTTCTGTGCCGATGGCGAGTGAGGCGGTTGCCGCGGGGCTGGGGGCGTTGAGGACGTGTAGGGCGCGAGTGCCGCGGGCGAAATGGAAATCCTGCACGAGACCGCCTTCGGGGGACATCGCCTGGGCGCGCACGCCGGCGCCGCCGGATTCCAAATCGGAGGGTTGAATTTCGGGCACGAGTTTTTGCAATTGTTTGCAGAAATATTTTTTGCTGAATGAACCGCGCAATTCGTTCACGCACATTTTTGGATATTTGAATGCGAACCGCCACAGGCCGGAATAGGTGAGGGCGTCAAAGAGATCGCGGAGATTGAGATTGGTTTTGCGGTAGCCTTCGCGGGCGAAGGCAAGCACGGCGTTGGGGCCGGCTTCGATGCCGCCGTTGATGAGGCGGGTGAAGTGGACGCCGAGGAACGGGAATTCGGGATTGGGCACGGGGTAAATGAGATGGCGGACGAGGTGCTGCGATTCGGGTTTGAGCTGAAAATATTCGCCGCGAAAGGGGACGATGCGGAGGTCGCGCTTTTGGCCGGCGAGCTGGCTGACGCGGTCGCAGTGGAGGCCGGCGCAGTTGATAATCCAATCGGCGCTGAAATCGCCGGCGGGGGTTTCGACGGTCCATTCGCTGCCTTCGCGGAAAGCGGTGGCGCGGGCGTTGGTGATGACTTTTCCGCCTGTTTTTTCGATGTTTTTGACGAGTGCGGTGGTCACAGCGCGGTAATCAACGATGCCTTCCTGGGGCACTTTGAGCGCGGCGATGCCGCCGATGTGCGGCTCGATTTCGCGCATTTGGTCGCGGTTTAATTTCTCAATGCCTTCGAGGCCATTGGCTTGGCCGCGTTCAAAAAGTTTTTCCATTCGGGCCACTTCGGCATCGTTGGTGGCCACGACGAGTTTGCCGCAAATCTCGTGTGGCACTTGGTGTTCATCGCAAAATTCTGCCATCTCGCGGATGCCTTCGACGGCGAGACGCGCTTTGAGCGAGCCGGGGGTGTAATAAAGCCCGCAGTGGAGGACGCCGCTGTTGTGGGCGGTTTGGTGTTGGCCGGGCGCGGGTTCTTTTTCCAGCACAGTGACTTTCGCGCCGGGGTGTTGGCGCAGCAATTGCCGCGCAGTGGCGAGGCCCACAATGCCGCCGCCGATGATGAGAATGGATGGGGTGTTCAGCTCGCGCCTCCTTGAATGGAGGCTATCAGAGAAAAGGGTTTTTGGAAAGGCCGCCGGTTGGGCCGGTGGGGAGACCGACTGGCCGGGGGTTCGTTTCCGAACCCCGCGGCCAGCGGTAAAACCCGACAACTTCAAACAAGTTCCTTGGTTGACGGTGCCGTCCATGGCGATGTCTTCAAGGGTTCCTCGGTGGCGATTAGCCGCGGAGGAGTTGCAATGCCGCTTGGGGCAGTTGGTTGGCTTGAGTGAGCATCTGCGTACCGGACTGCACGAGGATTTGGTAACGCGCATAGGAGGTGGCCTCCTCGGCGACATCCACGTCGGCAATACGGCTAATGGCGGAGGAGAGATTCTCCTTCGTCACCGAGAGCTGATCGTTGGTAAAGTTCAGGCGGGATTGGACAGCGCCGAGTTGGGCACGGTCAATCGCCACGCGACTAATGGCATCCTGGACCTTCGTGAGCGCATCGGCTGCAAAGGTGGTGCTGGTGAGCCCCACGCCGACGGCGATGGCGTTTGCGTAGCTAGCCGTGGTGAGGTCAATGCCGGGCATGGCAAAGGTGTCACCCTCGGAATCGATGGTCACGTCGATATCATCGGACGTGAAGAGGGACACTCCGTTAAACTCCTTACCGGTGGTGTCATCGATGTAGTCCTTCAGCTGCTGGAATTCCTTGTCGTACAAGTTGCGGTCATCCGCGGACTTGGTGGCATCCCGGGCCAGCATGGCGAGCTCGCCCATACGACGGAGAGCCTTGTCAACCGTCTTCAAGAAGCCGTCCTGCGTTTGGGTAAACGAGACGCCGTTGATGACGTTGGAGAGAGCGGAGTCAAGCCGCTTAATCTGCGCTTTCAACCGCGAACTCACTGCCAAACCGGCAGCATCATCGGACGGGTTGATGATCTTCTGACCCGAACTCAATCGGCTCAATGATTTGGCCAAATTGCTTTGGCTCACGTTTAAGTTGTTGGCCGTTCTAGCGGCTTCAACATTAGTATTAATAACCATGGTTCGTTCCTTCTATTTGGTTGTTCTTGGTTGTGGGTTAAATTCCGTTCTAACCGGGATTTAATTGTTCACTAATTGTTTTACTCGTTGCTTGGCCGATCCGGCGGCCTGTTCGTTGTTCGATTTTATTTCTTCGTAGATTTCTTTTCGCATTACCGGGATTTCCAACGGGGCTTCCACTCCGATGCGGACATTATCATTGTCCACACGCAGCACGCTCACCGTTACATTTCCGTCGATAATAATGCTTTCGTTCGGTTTTCTCGATAGCACTAACATGGGAATTTTTTCCTTTCACGGTTCGCTTCGTCAGTTCCCCATCGGGTGGGCGAGGCTTAGCTCGGCCGCATTCCGCGGCACCACCTGGCGGGCTTTCTGTGTGCTTTGGTTATACACAATCGGGCCCTTGAGGTTTACGGTTACAGTTTCATCCGCGTGATACGTGGCGATATTCAGCACCACGGCATCCTCGGAGTTTTCCAGCCCAATCAGGGCTACGTCTTCATCGGCCAACTCGATGCTGTAATGTTCAACCACGTAGCCGGGGGGGATGACTAGAAATGACTGGTCGGCATCCTTGCCCCTAAGCCACTGGTACGGCGCTAACTCTGGGTCTGTAATCAGCTCAAAATCTTTATTGAGCTCAAACCCGAGCAGTCCAGAGGCGAAGTACAGGTCTAGCCCACTAATCTCGGCGTTGGCTTCCGCCTGGGGCGCGACCTCTGTACTTTTATTTTCGATTGTCAACATAGCGACAGTTGTTTTCGGAGGTAACAAAGCAATGCCCGTGCCAACTTTGTGGATAAAGTGGGAAACGCGATGAAAAGCCAGTTTTCAGAAAAAACTGATAAAAATGACGAAATAGAAGCTAAAAAAAGTTGGGTATTCAGAAAAAAACAGAAAAATGGCCAAAATTCACCCAGCCATTTTTACCGGCAAAATCGGTCAATCGGCACTTTTTGCCTGTTTCAATCGCAGGTTTGAACTGTCAAAAGCACAAAGACGCCAAGGTTTTGGTAGGGACGCGCTGTCCCAGCGCGCCACGGCGGTTTCGGAGAAACCGCCCTACCCGGGCCACCGGCCCGGGCTACAGATCAACCCTCCGGACTCGGATCCACCCGCAAGGTCGTTTCCCCAATCTCCACCGCATCGCCCGCTTGCAACTGCACGCGACCGGTGATTTTTGCGCCGTTAACCTGTGTGCCGTAGCGGCTGCCCAAGTCCTCCAGCCAGCACACGCCTTCCTCCAGCCACACCCGTGCGTGCAGTCGACTCACGGTGGTATCCGGGCTGAGGTCGATGTGGATGCCCTCGCGGTTGTTCGGGCGCCCCACGGTCACCACTTCAGCCGAGAGCTGTTTGATGTGCCACTTGCCCTGATATTGATAGCTGATTTGCATATCGCTGGAAACTGCCGCCCCTTTTTCTTCGCAAATAAATTGGCAAAAAGGCAATCCTCAAATAGAACTTCCCCCGTGACCCCCGCCGCGCCGCAATCGCCTCAAGCTCCCCAACCGCCCGAATTGGTCCCCGGCCAACTCGTCGGCGCCGGTCGTTACACGTTGCGTTGGATGCTTGCCGCCGGGGGCACTTGCCGCGTGTGGCTTGCGCGCGATGAACGCCTTGGCGACACCGTTGCACTCAAATTCCTCCAGCCCCATCTCGCGCACGACCCCGCGCTCATCGCCGAGCTGCGCAAAGAAGCCGCCGCCAACCGCCAGCTCACCCACCAAAACATTGTTCAGCTTTACGACATCTACGAAAGCCCAACCGAAGCGCCCTTCCTCGTGATGGAATTTGTCGAAGGCGCATCCCTCCACACATTGCGCCAGCAAAAGGAACATGAAATTTATCGCTGGCCCGAGCTGCGCCCCATCCTGCTTCAACTGTGCAGCGCGCTCGATCACGCCCACGGCGCGCAGCTCATCCATCGCGATCTCAAGCCCGCCAACATTCTCATCGACCTCACCGGCCGCGTGAAGCTTGCCGACTTCGGCATCTCCGCCTCGCTCGCCGATGCGTACGTTGAGCTCCTCGGCCAACGCGACACCCGCGGCACGGTCACCTTTATGAGCCCGCAACAAATGGACGGCGAACCCCCCGCCGTGGCCGATGACCTGTACGCCCTTGGCTCCACCCTTTACGAACTGCTCACCGGCGAGCCGCCCTTCCACACCGGCGATCTCAGCCACCAAGTCCAAGCCGTGCCGCCCCAACCCATCGCCGCCCGCTTGCGGGAAAAACAAATTGAAAGCGACACCCCCGAACCCATCGCGCAGCTCATCCTCGATTGCCTCGATAAAGACCCCGCCAACCGCCCCGCATCCATCCGCGCCATCGCCCACGCCGTGGATCCCGTCGCCTCCACGCAACCGCTCTTCATCACCCCACCGCCGGCCACCGCCCGCCCCACCGGCCGCAAAACCGCGCCCTCGCCCCGACGAAAATTTTCCACAGAATTTTACATCGTAATGTTCTTAATGGCCGCATTGCTGGCCATCGCCGCAGTGACGTTGTGGATGGTGCTGGAGAAGTAGCGGCCCCCGGCCGCGGTTGAGGGTTGAGGGTTGAGGGTTGAGTGTTGATTGTAGCCCGGGCCGGTGGCCCGGGTAGGGACACGCTGCCGCGTGTCCATGGACGCGCACAGCGCGTCCCTACCAAAAAACTTTGGCGTCTTTGCGCCTTGGCGGTTCAATAAATTGAAGTGGCTCGGGGTAGGGCGGTTTCTCCGAAACCGCCGCGGCGCGCTCGGAGAGCACGCCCTACCGAGAGGGCTGATGGTTGATAGTTGATGTAAAACCACGTGGACCGCACGGGTCACTACTCACCATTCCCTACCCCCTACTCACTAAAAAGTTCAACCGGCCGGGAGCAGAAGTTGCTTCCCGACC
>JAAZZB010000026.1 GCA_014239365.1 Verrucomicrobiia bacterium
GATTTTCAGCACGCCCTCGTAATTGGTCATCATGTGGTCGGCGATGGGGCGGGTGAAACTGTATTGTGTGTCGGTGTCGATGTTCATTTTGATGACACCGTAGTTGAGGGTCTCTTTAATTTGATCTTTCTCTGACCCGCTACCGCCATGGAACACCAAATCGAATTTCGCGGTCTCGCCGTGTTTGCCGATGACGGCGTCCTGACCTTGCTTGAGAATCTCGGGGCTGAGCTTTACCGCGCCGGGTTTGTACGCGCCGTGCACGTTCCCGAAGGTGGCGGCAAACATATACCGGCCGAGGCCGTTGAGACTTTCGTATACGGTGAGCATATCCTCGGGCGTGGTGTACAGTTTTTCGGCGGGCGTGTCGTCGCTGCCGGCGGAGCCGTCTTCCTCGCCACCCACGACGCCGGCTTCGACTTCGAGGATGATTTCATTGGCGGCGCATAGCTCAAGGTATTCCTTCGAGATGGCCATATTTTCTTCCAACGGCAAAATCGAGGCATCGAGCATATGGCTTTGGAAAAGATTTCCATTTCCGGCCGCGCGGCGCTTGGTGGTTTCGGCGATGAGGGGTTTAAGAAAATCAGCGGCGACCTCCGGTTGGCAATGGTCGGTGTGCAGGCCGATGAGGATGTCGTATTTTTCCGCCAACCGATGGGCGGCCTCGGCGAGGACGATGCAGCCAAAGGCGGCGTCCTTCACATTCAGGCCGGAAGCGAACTGGCCGCCGCCGGTTGAGAACTGAATGATGCCATCGGACTTCGCGTCGGCAAAGGCCTTGAGCGCGGCGTTGATGGTGGTGATGGAGGTGACGTTAACGGCGGGATAGGCGTAGTCGCCCGCTTGGGCGGCATCGAGCATCGCGGCGTACTGCGAGGGTGTGGCAATGGGCATAATGGGTTCCGCGCCATTCGAGGGCGGAAAGCGCCGGAAAGTAGGGGGTTAGCGGAGAAAAGGGAATCAAAAAATCCGCGGGCGATTTTTAGAATGGCGGATAATCAGTTGGAAAGCGCACGAGCAGGGATTTTTTTTCGTGCGCCTGCCATTCGGGCCAGCCGAGTTTGCCGAGGAGTTCGGCGCGTGTTTCGTAATGGGCGCGGGTGTCGGGGGACTTGGCGATTTTGGCGGTGAGGATTTTCACGGCGTTGCCGAGACGTCCGTGGAGCAGCTCGCGTTCGAGCAAAAGTTCCGCATTGGCGGCATCGGTGGCGGGGCTCCAGCGGATGAGTTTTTTCCAAGCGGCTTCGAATGCAGCGATGGATTGTTTATCGGCTTTGGCTTGGGCGAGATGGGCGCGGGCTTGGGCGCGGAGGGAGGTGATGAGCGCGGCCTTTTGGGCGTCCCATTTCTTTTTCAAAGCATCTTTGTTTGCGGCAGTGTCATCGGCGGGGGTGCCGAGGTATTGTTGTAGACCGTCGAGGTCGAGTTGCTTTAACACTGCGTCGGCGGCTTCAAGAGTCTTTTTAGCGTCCTTGGCGGGATCCAACGGCTTGAGCTTGGCCAGTGCGAGTTTGAGATTTTTTTCAGCGAGCTTTTCTTCGTCGGAAAGTTTTTTGGGTTCCGGTTTTTTGGCGGGCACGACTTTGGGTTTGGTGGAGGGAAACGAATTACGCGCGGCGGGCACGATGTATTGCACGGGGAACCCACCGGGCTTTTGCCCGGCACCGTTGAGGTCGTCGGTGTTGCCGCCGTATTGAATTTCGCCGCGCAATATATCGCCGGGCTTTACGCCGGAAGGCAGTTGCGAATGCTTGGGGATGGCGAAGTGCAAGCGCACGGAATCGCCGCGCTGAAGCGTGCGTGCGGCAAAACGCGAGCTGCCTCGGATTGCGCCCTCGGCGTGTTCGTGGAAGGCCAATGAAACGGTGCGCGATGCGGGCTGATCAAGCATCAAGAGCGAATGTTGAAAACGCTCGAGCAATTTTTTATCCGGATGGCGCACGTGATAGCGCAGCACGTGTTTGCCTTTGGCGAGGCTCACGGGGTCGTTGTGCGTGCCGCTGCCGAGCCGACGTTTTTGTGCGTCGAACAACTGCCACACGCCGGACTCGAAAAAATAATCCGAGCCGTCATTGTAATCCACCGTGAGCACGGGCGTCACGCGCGCGGCTTTGGCTTGGTCGAAGTTGTACGTGATCATCATCTCGTGGATTTGCTCCTCGTCATCCAGGCGATCGCGCACGGGATCGAGCGGCCGGATTTCCGCCTTCGTCGGACGCACGGAACGCCGCCACGTTTTGAATGAGCCGGAAGGGGAAAGGCGTTCATCACGTAACGGCGCGGTGACCACCACGCTGTCGGTCAAATCATTTCCATCCATTGAAACCACTTCGCTGCTAGGGCGAAGCCCGTGAAACTGCAGCGTGAATTCCGCCTCCGCCTCGCCGAGGCTGGACCAATATTGCGCGAGACAAAGCTCCAACGTGCGGCCGCCGGTGACGGCGAAGCTTTCCACACGCACCGCGCCTTCGCGCAACGTGACGTAGCGCCGCTCGCCGCCCGCGCGGAAGGAGAGCCCCGGCAACAACTGCACCGCGTGCATCGTGATTCGCTGATCCGTGCCGGCTTTGATCGTGCGTACGTGAAGGTCGGCCCACGTGGCGCCCGTTGGCACGGCGAGAAACCGGCGCGTGGTGTCGCCGCCTTTGAACGTGAGCGTCGCATTCCATTTCGCGCCCTCAATTTTTTCCGGCACGATGACTGTGATCGGCACGCGCACGAGCGCGCCGCGTTGGGGGGCATCGGCGTCCGTGCCCACCACTTCGGTGTAATGCACACCGGGCGCGAGGCCGGTGGGATCGACTTTTACCGTGATACGCTCGGAATCATTGGCGAGGAGAATTTGGCTGGCGTGTTCCACCCAGTCGGCTTCGCAATTGAGCATCAGTCGTTTTTCAAAATTGATTTTCTCCATGGGCTTTGTGTCGCGATGGAAAACCGGATTGAGTGACACCGAAACTGAATGGACGCGATCCACCTCGAACGGCTCGCGCAAATAAATTCCACGCGCATTGCCACGCGACCGAATGCGAACGTCAAATTTGAAATCACTCTTCGTAATGGCCGGATTATTTTTGAGCCAATCATACGCCTTGTGAATTTGGATCATCCCGCGCCCCTGTTCGTGCGGCGACAAACCGGCAATGGGCGTGGCGGTGTTTTCCAGCGCGCGGCGTACGCGATGAGGCGTGCGGTTGGCTTTTTCAGATTTCAGCGCGGAGAGGAGCAGGGCGATGTTGCCGGCTGCGTTGGGGGAGGACATCGAGGTGCCGTTCATTTGCGTGTTGCGGCGCAGCAACCAGTTTGGCACCGGAGCGATCGCGCCGCCGGGTGCGGTGAGGTCCACGCCGAGGTCGCCATCGAGCGCGGGCCCGCGCGAGCTCCACGTGTATTGCATGTCCTTGCGCGTGGCGCGCATCCCGTATTGATCGAGCATCATCTGCGGCGTGACACTCGCGCCAATGCCGAGCAGCGCGCTGGTGGTGCCGCCGGGGGAACCGACGGAGGAGAGCGCGGGGCCATTGTTGCCCGCGCTGGCGCAGAAAATTACGCCGTGGCGATTCACGATGTTGGAGTATTCGGTGTAAATTCGACCGACATTCGGGCGCGACGACGGGCCGCCGTAGCTCATATTGATGAGGTCGCATTTGTTTTGCAAAACGCTGATGAGCCCGCGCATTTGGCCCGTGCCGGTGGAGCTGGAGCCGAGGCGGGTGTCGCCGATTTTCACGGAAACAATTTGCGCGCCCGGCGCGAGGCCGTTGAGTTCCGGTTGCTTGGGGAAGTGCGCCGCCACAATGCCGGCCACGTGAGTGCCGTGCGCGCCGCAATCGACCACGACCGAAAGCAGATCGCCATCGCGATAAATGTTGGTGGCGAAATTCATCTGCGCTTCGCCGCCGAACGTTCCGTAATCGCGGTTCACGCGGAAATTCGTCATCAGTTTTTCATTGGCAAAATCGCCGTCCTCATCGGTGTCGATGCTGGCGTTCCAGCGTTTGCCATCGTGAAAAACCAGGCAGTCGTAAATGGGGCCGGGGTCGCGGTATTTGGCTTGCAGCGCTTTGAGCTGGACGAGTCCGGCGGCGAGGTCATCGCGTTGGAGCATTTGTTCTTTGGCGGGCTTCGGATTGGCTTTGTCCCAATCTGAAATGGTGCGCTCAATCTCCTCGGTGCGTTTGCGTTGTTGGATGTTCCACGGTTCGCGGCGCTTGGCCTTGAGGCGGCCGATAAGTTCGGCAGGGAAAATGCGCCACGCTTCGACCATGCCGATGCGGTATTTTTTGTCACGACTCTTCCACGCCTTGGGCAGTGTGAGCGTGCGCCCGGTGAGGCCGGTGAGTTTGCCGTCCTTGAGTTCGCGCACGGTGGTGGTGCGCACATCGCCGCTGCCGGAGCCATCGACGACATCGATAATTTTTGGGCGGCCGTCGGGAGTGGTTTGCAATCCGGGCGCGCCGGGATCCACGCCGGTATCAAAAATGGCGACCACCACGCCGCGCCCATCGTATTGCGGATGCTCCTTGAGAAATTGCTCCGCGCCGGTGGCGCGTTTGGGGATGAGCGCGGTGAAGGGTTGATTGCCATTTTCACCGTGATCGGCGTTGGAAATATATTTGGCGTACGCGCCGTAATTCGTTGGGTTCGGCGTGTGACAAGCGGCCAGCAGCACAGCTAGCATTGGGATGAATCGTTTCATTTTTTTTACAGGATAGAGATGGACGTTGGGTTTGCCAACTTTGTTCGTTGAAATCGTTGCGGTTTTAAGATAGTCATCCGTCAGTTTTGCCATGGATAAAACTTGGGAAATCATTCGAGAGGTGCTGACTTATCCGCTCATTAAAATGGGCGAGGGCAGTCTTACGTTGCAGAGTTTGCTGATTTTGTGCGTGTTGTTTGCGGTGGTTTTGTTGCTGGAAAAACTGCTGCGCGAGCGCATCATTATGCGGATTTTCGAGAAGACGGATTTTCCGGAATCGCTGGAGTACGGCCTCGCGCGGATTATGGGGTACGTGTTCATCGTCATCGGCTGGTATATGGCGATGCAGTTTGTGGGGATCGATCTCAGTTCGTTGGCGTTGATCGCCGGTGGCATCAGTGTGGGTGTCGGGTTTGGCCTGCAAAATATCATTAACAATTTTGTCAGTGGCATCATTATTTTTGCCGAGCGCCCCATTACCATTGGCGATCGCGTGGAAGTGAGCGGCATCGCGGGGCGTGTGGTGAAAATCAGCCTTCGTAGCACGACCGTGATTACCAATGACAACATCACAATGATTGTGCCCAACGCGGATTTTATTTCGCAGACGGTCACCAACTGGAGCCACGGCGATCCGAAGGTGCGCATCCGCGTGCCCATCGGCGTGGCGTACGGATCGGACATTGAGTTGCTGGAAAAACTGTTGATCGAAGTGGCTGAGGAAAATCCCAAGGCGCTGAAAGATCCCAAGCCTTCGGTGCTGTTTTCTGAGTTTGGCGACAACTCGCTGAACTTCGAGCTGGCGTTGTGGACGGCTTCGATGACCACGCGGCCGCGGCGATTTATCAGCACGATCAATTTTGCTATCGAGAAAAAACTGCGCGAAAATAATATCGAGATTCCTTTTCCGCAGCGTGATTTGCATATTCGTTCAAGCGATGTGAGCGCGGTGGGTGCAGTGGAACTAAAAAGGCCGATGGAAGCGGAGCCTTCCACCGGCCAAGATGATCGTCCGGCGGAAGAGTCCCGCTAGACAGATCGGGATTTTTAATTACGCATCCGAGCGTGGTCGCTTTGGCGCCTTCTTTGGCGGGTTGATTTTGAATTCGAAATTCTTGTCGAACTTGAAGTTGCCGCCGTTCAGATTCAGCCCGTTCAAGCGGATGCCGCCTTTGCCCGCGCCCATTCCCTCGAGCTGCTCAAGCTTTTTGATGAGATCACGGTCGAGCGAGTCGCGTTGTTTTTTGGTGTCCACCGGGCCGGTGAATGACTCCGCGCCATCGGGATCTTTCGCGCTGAAGGTTTTCTTACCGTTCTTCGTGGTGAGCGTGTACGAGCCGGTGTTGTCGCTGATGGTGACGCTGGTCATCACTTGCTTGCGGATGTTCAGGTTTTTATTTTCCTCATTTTTATTCTCTCCACCGGGAAAGTTAAAGTGGAACTTGAACTCTTTGGCGCCATTTCCGTTTGGCCCGTTTGGGATAGCGGGACCGAATTGCAGGCCTTGAGCTTCGAGCATTTTTTTCAAATCCTCCGGGTTCACGCCGGGGATATTTTTCAACTGCTCGTTCAACTGATTGAGGTTTTGCGGGTTCAGCTTGAACATCTGCATTTGTCCGTGGCCCAGTCCGTTGGGAAGATTGAATTGTTTCCACTGGCCTTCTGCGCCGTTGGGCAGATTGAAGGGCCTCAACTGGCCGTTCTGCAAACGCAAGGCTTGCGGCGCGCGCGCGACAAGTGCCCCTTTGGTGAGCTTGGCCTTGGCCTTGTGCTCTTTGCCTTTGCGCAAATAAGTGAGCGCTACTTCGTCGCCGACTTTCTTGGTGCGAATGAGCGTCTGCAATTGTTGACTGTTGATGATCAATTGATCGCCCATTTGCGTGATGATGTCGTTCACCTTGAGGCCGGCTTTTTCCGCCGCGCTGCCTTTTGCCACGTGCGCTACTGCAATGCCGATGCCTTCAGGCAAACCGAGCTGTGCGCGGGTGAGTGCGGGAATTTCGTCCATCGCAATGCCAAGCGTGGCCCCTTGCGCTGCTGCGGCGCGAATGCGCACGATGCCCTTGCCGGGAGCCACGGGGCCGGGCTGGGCTTTATTTTTATCGGCCAGCGGTTGCTGAGATGTCTTTTGAGCGCCGGGGGTGACGGCGCCGTTTTTGGGTTGTTCGTCAGCCACGGCCGTGAAGGCAAATGCGGCTGCGATGAGGGTAGTTAGTTTGGTTTTCATTTTGTGTATATAATAGTGTGTTTAAAAATTAGTGAATTTCAGCGGGGATCAGCAGGTGCTCATCGCGCGGCACGGTAAATTCCACGCGGGTGGGGCCGTTGGGGTCTTTCCAAGTGAAGGTATCCACGCTGCGCAGGCGCATATGTCGGTAGGGTTGTTGGCCGGGCAGCTCGATGATGTTGCCTTCGTAGGCGCTGGCCACTTCGTTGTAGCGAAGGGCGGGGAACAGTTCGAGCGGGGCTTCTTTGGTTTCAGTCGCATCGACCGCGAGGGTGGGGTTGTGCGGAGTTTGCGGTGAAAGTTGCGGGCCGGGTTTGAGGGTGAGAATTATCGCCAGCGCGGCCACAGCCATTCCGGGCATCAGCCAGAATTTCCAGCCAAACTCCATTGCGTGGGGTTGAAGCTCCGGCACTGCGGCCACGGCTTGCTCCAACCTGCCGAGCAAACGATCGTCCAACTTGGCCGGCAGCGTCTTGCGCAGTTCGGCCTCGAAGGCGGGATCCATTTCCGGTTCGTGTTTCATTGCTGTTTCAAATTGTTCAAGTTTGCATCGCGCCGCAACATCTCAAGGCCGTAGCGATAGCGCGAGGCGGCGGTGTTGAGCGGGATGCCCAGCGTGTCGGCGATCTCCGCAAAAGTCAGTTCGCTCCAAATTTTTAGCATTAACACTTCGCGGAATTTTTCCGGCATCTTTTTCATCGCGCGATCAATCGTTTGCGCGGTTTCCTTTTTCTCAATCGTGTCGTCGAACCAACACGTGTCGACCTCTTCCATCACGCGCTCTTCACGCGCCCCGCGCCGGTCGGTGCTGCGGGCCAAATCAATCGCCCGGCGTCGCAGCGTGGCATACACCAGCGGCAAATCGGGCGGCAAATCCGGCGGCCTCCCATCGCATTTTCGGCTGGCTTCCACCAGCGCGTCCTGCAGCAAATCCTCCGCATCCGCTTCGCAGCGCGCTTGGGTGCGGGCAAAAAGCAGCAGCCGCGCGCCGTGCTCGGCGAGCCAGGATTGCCAGTTTGTTACGGGGGGCGTTGCCATTTTTTGTCTTCGAACCGCCACTCTACCGCACTTGCCAGCGTCCTGCACGGGGAAAGCGGCACGGTTGGCATTTTTTGTTTGGGAAATTTTGTGTAAAAGGCCGGGCAAAATCGGCGGGAATTGAATATCCGCAATCGTGGGGCGTCTGGTGTTCAGGAATTCCCCGGCTGCAGCCTTGCGTTTCGGTGTGGTTTGAGGGATTTTTTCCGAAGAAAATTATGATGCGTCTTCACGTCATTTTGGCTGGTTTGATGGTGGGCGCGCCGCTGGCGGCTCAGGAAATTTCTGACGCAGCGAAGGTCGAGTTTTTCAGCCAAAAGATTTTTCCCATCCTCAAGGAAAACTGTTTCAAATGCCACGGGGCCAAGGAGAAGCTCAAGGGCGGCTTCCGCATCACCAGCCGCGTGGGGCTTCTCAAGGGCGGCGACATTGGCCCGGCCATTAACCTCAAGGCACCGGAGAAAAGTCTGTTGCTCACGATGCTCTCTTACAAAGACGAGGATCACGAGATGCCGCCCAAAGCGAAGCTGCCGCAAGCGCAAATCGATGCGCTCACGCAATGGGTGAAGCTCGGCGCGCCGTTCAATCCTAAGCAGGAAATTGCCGGGGCCGCCGCGCACGTGTTGCCCAACACGGAGATCAACGCCCGCACGCGCGCGTACTGGGCGTACCAACAAATCCAGCGCCCGCCCGTGCCCAAGGTGGCCGATGCCGACTGGAACCGCAACGCCATCGACGCGTTTATTTTTGATCAACTGAAATCAAAAAAACTTTCCCCCAACGGCCCTGCCGATAAACGCCAACTCATCCGCCGCGCGTATTACGATCTCATCGGACTGCCGCCCACGCCGCGTGAGGTGGAGGCGTTTGTGAAGGACACTTCGCCAAAGGCGTTTGAAAAAATCATCGACCGCCTGCTCGCCAAGCCGCAGTACGGCGAAAAGTGGGGCCGCCACTGGCTGGACCTCGTCCGCTACGCCGAGACCAACGGCTACGAGCGCGACGGCAAAAAGCCGCACGTGTGGCGCTATCGCGATTATGTCATACGCGCCTTTAACGAGGACAAGCCGTACAACCGCTTCATCATCGAGCAATTGGCCGGGGACGAATTAGAAAAATTCAGCGCCGATGCCTTGACCGCCACCGGCTTTTATCGGCTTGGCTTGTGGGACGATGAACCGGCCGACCGCGAGCTGGCGTTTTTTGAGGGGATGGACGACCTCGTGCGCACCACCACCGAGACGTTCCTCGGCCTCACGCTCGGCTGCGCGCGTTGTCACGATCACAAAATCGATCCACTGCCCACCGCCGATTATTATTCCTTCGTCGCATTTTTTAGAAACATCCGTCACTACGGCCAGCGCGGCGGTGATTCAGTTTCGAAAGCGTCCGTGCGGCCATTGTTGCCCGCCGATCAGCGCGAGCAACATCAGGCCAACGCCAAGCAAATGCAGGAGCGTTTGAAAAAAGCACAGCAAACGCTCGATCGCATCGACAAAACCGCCCGCGCCAAACTCAAAGCCGGCGAGCGCGATGATTACAATTTCGAGGCCAACCGCATTCCCATTCTCAAAAAATATTCCGGTGATTGGATCACCCCGCCGCAGCTCAAGGATTACGAAGTCGCACTTGCCGAGCGCGCCAAGCTGCGCGGCCACGTCAGCCTCAATGCGAAGCTCGCGCTTGTGGTCACCGAAAACTCATCCGCACCGCCGCCCACGCACATCCTCAAGCGCGGCACGCCCTCGCTCAAAGGCGCGCCGGTGCACCCCGCCTTTTTGCAAATCCTCGGCCAGCCGAAACCGCAATTGCCCGAACCCGCGCCCGGCGCACTTTCCTCCGGCCGCCGCACCGTGCTCGCCCAATGGATTGCCAGCAAAAACAATCCCCTCACCGCCCGCGTGATGGCTAATCGTTTGTGGCAACATCACTTCGGGCGCGGCATCGTGCGCAGCGCAAATAATTTTGGTTACATCGGCGAACGCCCCACACACCCCGTGCTGCTCGATTGGCTCGCCGCCGAGCTAATGGCCGGCGATTGGAAACTCAAGCGGATGCACAAAATCATAATGCTCAGCCGCACGTATCAAATGTCATCCCGCGGAAATAAAACCGCCCTCACCGCTGATCCCAATAACGATTATTTTTGGCGCTTCAATATGCGCCGCCTTACCGCCGAGGAAATCCGCGACAGCATTCTCACCCTCACCGGCCAGCTCAACCTCAAGATGGGCGGCCCCGCCATTTACACCGAGCTGCCGCCTGAAGTGCTACACACCGCCTCCCGCCCCGGCTCCGCTTGGGGCAAAAGCCACCCCGCCGAGCGCCATCGCCGCAGCGTGTACATCCACGTCAAACGCTCCCTGCACGAGCCCTTCCTCGCCGCCTTCGACTGGGCGGACACCGACAATACCTGCGACGTCCGCTTCGTCACCACCGTCCCCACCCAAACCCTCACGATGCTCAACAGCAAATTCCTAAACGACTCCGCCGAAGTCCTCGCCCTGCGCCTGCAGGAAGAACAACCCAACGACATCCCCGCCCAAGTCGCCCTCGCCCTAACCCTCGCCACCAGCCGCCCCGCCACAAAAACTGACATCGCCGACGGATTGAAACTCATCGAACATTTTACCCAAAAAGGCGCTGACAAAAACAAAGCCCTGCAACGCTTCTGTTTGCTGGTGCTGAACTTGAACGAATTTGTATACTTGGATTGAACACAATTGAACACAGATAGGCACGATATTCAGGATAAATTTTTAAAATCCTGTTCATCCTGCAAATCATTGTTAAAACAAAAAAATGGCAATCACTGACAAACCAGCGAACACGTTCTGCGGGCAGACCTCGCGGCGGGAATTTTTGCATCAGGTGGGCGGCGGCTTTTCGTCGTTGGCACTCACGGGGATGATGGCGGGGGATGGCTTTCTCGCACGCCAAGCGATGGCGGCGGATGGCAAGACGCCGTGGGCGAATCCGTTGGCGCCCAAGAATCCGCCGTTGCCGGCGAAGGCGAAACACGTGATTTTTCTGTTTATGTACGGCGGCCCGAGCCATATGGATACGTTTGACTACAAGCCCAAGCTGTATCCGCTTGATGGCAAAACGATTGAGGTGAAAACCTTCGGGCGCGGCGGCAAGAAAAAGGGCGGGCGCGTGGTGGGCCCGAAATGGAAGTTCAAGCAATACGGCCAGTGCGGCAAATACATTAGCGATCTTTTCCCGCACGTCGGCCAGCAAGCGGATAAGATTGCGTTTTTGCATTCGATGACCGCCGACTCGCCCATCCACGGCTCGGCGATGTTGATGATGAATTCCGGCCACTTGCTCAGCGGCAAACCTTCGATGGGTTCGTGGGTGAACTACGGCCTCGGCACAGAAAACGAAAACTTGCCCGGCTACGTGGTGATGCTCGATCCCAAGGGCGGCCCCATCAGCGGTGCGAAGAATTGGACGAGCGGTTACATGCCCGCCGCGTATCAAGGCGTCACAGTGAATGCCAGCGGCACGGCGATTCTTGATTTGAAAAACGCGCGCGGCATGAAGCGCGACGAGCAACGCACGATGCTTGATGCGTTGAGTCGTTATAATAATCGCCATCTCAGCACGCGCACGGACAACTCCAACCTCGCCGCTCGCATTGCCAGTTATGAGCTGGCGTACAAAATGCAAATGAGCGCGCCCGAGGCGGTGGATTTTGACAGCGAACCGGAACACATTCACAAGCTGTATGGCCTCGACCAAAATCGTACGGCGGATTTTGGTAAGAAATGTTTGCTCGCGCGGCGGCTCGTGGAGCGTGGCGTGCGGTTCATCCAAATCTACAGCGGCGGCAATCATAACGACGCCAACTGGGACGCCCACGGCGACCTCGAAAAAAATCACAACTACCACGCCGGCAACACCGACCAACCCATCGCCGGTTTATTGAAAGACCTCGAGCAACGCGGATTACTCGACGAAACGCTCATCATTTGGGGCGGCGAGTTTGGTCGCCAACCCACCGCCGAATATGCCAAAGGCACTGGCCGCGATCACAACAGCTACGGCTTCACCATGTGGATGGCCGGCGGCGGAATCAAAGGCGGCGTCAGCGTAGGCAAAACCGACGAGCTTGGTGCGGCTGCTGTGGAGGATCGCTTCCACGTAAAAAATCTACACGCGACAGTGCTCAATCAACTTGGATTTGATCCCAATAAGCTGACATATTTCTATCGCGGCCTCGACCAAAGGCTCGTCGGCGTGGAATGCGCGGAGCCGATTCGACAGATTATATAGACACGGATTACCCTGATTTCCACGGATGAATTTAATCTGTGTGAATCCGTGTCTTCACCCTAATAAAGAATCTCAAAATCACCGTTCGGCAAAGCAAACGCCGCGGTGAAACTCCAGACGGGTAATCCCTTTTGGCTGCCGTGAGCGGGTTGGGCTTTGCCGTTGCTTCCCAAAACCGACCACGAAAGGGCGCCGCCTTTTTTCCAGCCGGTATTTTCGCTCCACGCCAGCAGCACATCGCCCGCCTTATTGACTGCGAGCGCGGGATGGCGTTGCCGGGCATCTTTGGCAATTTTTATGGCATCGGATTTGCCATCCAGTTTGCCGACAAAAACATTCCCTTCCGCTTCCCACGCGCCGAGCACGCCGGTGGGCGTCTGCACAAACGCCGCGCTGCTCATCACGCATTGGCCGATGCGCCACGGGCCGACATTTTTTTCGTTCACCTTGCCGGTGTCGCTCCCGACCAACAGCGTCATATCGCGATTCACAAATTTCTGTGCGCCGCGATACAGCGTGTACAGTTTGCCGCGCGCATCCACAAAACTTTTCAACCCGCAACAACCGCACGTGCCTTTCTTGGTGCTGATGGTTTTCTCCTTGGCAAACGTCTTGCCGCCATCGGTCGAAGTGGCCACGTACACGCCGCGCACATTCTCGCCTTTCGGGCTGTTCTTCGGCGCGGCGTGCCACACTACGTACACGTTGCCCTTGCCATCGGCGGCCACTGAGCCGCCGCCATCGAGCGCGGTCGTCCACGTCATCAAGTTGCGTTCTTTTTCAAACCCGCTGCCGTCGATGCGCATCCGCGTGTAAAACATCGGCGATCCGTGATGCGGCGAACCCCCGCCCGCCTGCGAACCATTCCAAGCCACGTGCACGCGCCCGTATTTCCCCAACGCAAGATGCGGCCCGCGAATGGTGCCCACTGCCACCGCACTGCCGGCGATTTGATTCACCTTCATCGGCTTGGAAAATTTCCCGCCACTCCGCGTCACATAAAACACATCTGTCGCGCGTTCTTTGCCGGAAAGAAAAACGATGTGTGCAATTCCTTTTGCATCGGTGACGATTTGCGGTTGCTTGCCGTGCATCGGCAAATGGACGAGCGAAACTTTCGGAGCGGCAACGAGCGTGCCGACAAAGAGAAGAGAGAGGAGAGTGGCTTTCATAGGGGGAAGCTATCTGTAATCAGGAAAATGTCGATGAGGAAGTTGGGCCTTGGTCATTCCTCCCCGCTCGGCTGCAAAATCACTTTCATCAAACCCGCCTCTGCCGCGTACAACCGATCGAACCAATCCGGCCCTTCGTCGAGCGTGGCTTTGGCGCTGATGAGTGGGGCGACTTGGATGGTGCCGTTCGCAAGCAAATCGATGCACTCGGGGTATTCGCCGTTGGAGGCGCATGAGCCATAAACGGTCAACTCGCGGGTGACGACCGATTGCAGCGGGAAATCGACTTGCGGCGCGAGGTTGCCGATGAGGGTGACGTGGCCGCCTTTGCGTGTGGCTTCGATGGCGGTTTGCACGGTGGGCGTGGCGCCGACAACTTCCATCGCGATGTCCGCGCCGCGTCCGTCGGTGGCTTCGCGGATGGCGGCGACGGCGTCGGTGGTGGCTGGATTGATGCTGAGTTCCGCGCCGAGAGTTTGGGCGAGGGCAAGTTTTTCATCGGCCAAATCGACGGCGATGATTTTGCCGCAACCAGCCGCCTTGAGCGCTTGCACGACGAGCAAACCGATCATTCCCGCGCCGACAACGACGGCCGTGTCGCCCGCTGCGATGGGCGTGCGCTTGACGGCGTGCACGGCGACGGATACCGGCTCAATCATCGCCGCGTGTTCGAAGGGGAGGTTGTCGGGCATAGGATAAATAATGTGCTCGGGCACCACGGCGTATTCGGCAAAGCACCCGTGTTGGCGGTAGTCCTCGCACGAGACGCCCAGCACGCGGCGGTCATCGCACAAATTCATTTGGCCGCGCGCACAGAAATCACACGCGCCGCAGGACACCATCGAGTCAAACGTCACACGATCGCCCTCCTTCACGTTCGTGACTTCGTTACCAATGCCGGCCACCACGCCGCTGGCTTCGTGCCCCATGATGAGCGGCGGAATGCGCCGACCGCTCGAGCCATCGAACCCGTGGATGTCGCTGCCGCAAATGCCGCACGCGCGAATTTGCACCAGCACATCGCGCGCGCCAACTTCCGGCAGCGGCATATCGGTGACGGTTAACTTTTTATATTCCTCGAGCAACAGTGCTTTCATAGAAAGGCGAGATGATACGGATGGAAGACAAATGGTTCAAACACAGATGCTCACGATGTTCAGGATAAACCAGAAAAATGAATCCTGAATATCCTGCTCATCTATGTTCAAACTGGTTTTGCCTTTCCATTTCTCAACTGCCAACTACGCTGCCTGCGTTCTATGAAAACGATTTTTATTTTTCTGTTGTCGGTCGCGCCCGCGTTGGCCGCGCCGTTTCAAGCTACTGGATTTAAGGTGGGAGAAGTCACCGACAGCACCGCCATTGTGTGGACGCGGCTCACGGCAAAGGCAAAGCCCAATCCGGCCACGGCACCGACGTTGACGTTTCAATATGCCAATGGAGAATCGTACTCGCCGGACTTAAAAAAACGGCCGAAGCATCCGCGTAGCCGCATCACGGGTGTTGAGTTTTTCACGAAGGGTGAAGTGGCCGACATTCGTTATGCCGCTCCGGGGATGGCGGGCGAGGTGCGGGTTTTGTATTCGCCGGTGATTGTGATTCCTAGTTCCAAAATCATCATTGAACCAACGCGCACTGCGTGGCGGTCCGTTGATGCGAAGGCGGATTTCACGCAGCAATTCAAACTCACCGGCTTGGTGGCCGACCTTACTTATAAAGTAGTGGTGGAAACACGCGATGCAAAAGGCAAACTGGGGCAAAGCCTCACTGGCAAAT
Organism: Verrucomicrobiia bacterium; assembly: GCA_014239365.1. Classification (GTDB taxonomy): domain Bacteria; phylum Verrucomicrobiota; class Verrucomicrobiia; order Limisphaerales; family UBA1100; genus JACNJL01. The sequence continues at coordinate 15,194 of JAAZZB010000026.1, forward strand.
TCAAAACCGCGCCCGCGAAGGCCGATGCCGCGCGCGTGGTGTTCACGGTGTCCACCGGCCAAATGTTTAGCGATCAAGACCGGCCCGATGGGTTTGAGATTTATCCTTCGATGTTGAAATTGAATCCGAGTTTTTTTGTCCACACCGGAGACATTCTTTATTACGACGCGCTGGCCAAGACGCCCGCGCTGGCGCATTGGCATTGGCAGCGCACTTACAGCCGCGCGACGCTCGTGGATTTCCACCGGCAAGTCGGCAGCTATTTTATGAAGGACGACCACGACACGTGGGTCAACGATTGCTGGCCGTCGATGGCCAATCGCTCGATGTTCCAATTCACCTTCAAACAAGGCCTGAACATTTTCCCGCAACAAGTGCCGATGGGAAAGAGCACGTACCGCACGCGGCGTTGGGGGAAGGATTTGCAAATTTGGATGGTCGAAGGCCGTGACTTTCGCTCGCCCAACAACGCACCCGATGGCCCGAAGAAAACAATCTGGGGCGCGGAGCAAATGGCGTGGTTCAAAAAAACCGTGGCCGCCTCGGACGCTACCTTCCGCGTGCTCATCAGCCCCACGCCCATCGTCGGGCCGGACCGCGATAACAAACGCGACAATCATGCTAACAAAGGGTTTACGCATGAAGGGGATTTGTTGCGTGCGTTTATTGCTAAGCAGAAAAACATGGTCGTCGTCTGTGGCGATCGTCATTGGCAATATATGAGCGTGCATCCGAAGACCGGTGTTCGCGAATATTCCTGTGGCCCCGCCAGTAACCAACACGCCGGCGGTTGGCGGCAAAGCGATTTCCGCAAGGACTACCACAAATATCTGAATGTGACCGGCGGGTTTTTGTCGGGCACCGTTGATCGCAAAGGCGGTAAGCCGGAACTCACTTTTCGCTGGCACGACGTGAAAGGCAAAGTGCTGAACACGGATGTTTTTGGGAATGAATGAACACAGATGTTCACGATATTCAGGATCAACCAAAATGAATCCTGTCCATTCTGCTTGTCTTTGTTAAAATCCGAACCGACATAAGCGGAGTATTCCGAAAAAAACACCGTCTGACACCCTATGAAAATGAACCTAAAACCCCTGTTTCTTACCATTTTTAGCCTCAATTTGGCCTTTGCTCCGTTCGATGGGTGGTCGGATGAGCCGCCCCCAACCCGCCCTACGGTGCGTCCATTGCCGGCCGTGCGCCCCTTGCCCGGTCGATTGCCGGGGCGCTTCCCCGGACGCGGGCCAGTCAAGCCGCAGCCGGTCAAATGGGCTGAGAAACAAATCGTTGCCACCGGCACCATCGCCGACATCAAGGAAGGGCCGACCGCCCGCTCGTTGCCGCCCATTTATAATCACAAGCTCACCATCGATATTGATGGCGTGTTGCGTGGTGACCTCAAAGCTGGCGTGCAATTGACGGCCAACCATTCCGCGCGCCAAATGCAAAAGCCCGTTTATCCAAAAGGCAAAGTGATCGTCGCCCTCTCCAACGTGCGCGGCAGCCTTCGCATTGAGGCGGTGGAAGCGGTGGACGCCAAGAAGCTCGCCGCCATCAAGCTTGCCTGCGAATTGCCGATGGGCTGGAAAAATGTGAATGGCAAACTCACTTCCCCGTGGGCCGCGCAAAAAGAACGCGCCTGGCCCAAGGCGCAAAAACTAGACGCCAAACATTTCTGTTCCGCCACCGGTCGGCCCGCGTTACTGGCGGGAGGCGCGGTGAATTACAAAGTGGAAAAAGTGCCGCCCACCAAAGCCATCAAATGGACTAACCCCGATGGCGACGGCCAATACAAAATCACCGTCACCAACCCGACCGCCAAACCGGTGACCATCGACGCCCTGCGCCAACTCGGCAAACGCATCCTGTGGAAAGAGAGCCTCGTCATTTTGTGCCAAGGCAAACCCTACACCGTGCCCGGCTCGATCGGCCTCTTGCGCAGCACCGAGCCGGTGACCCTCAAGCCCGGCCAGAGCCTTAGCACCACCGTCAACGCGCTCGCGCTCGAAGGCCCGTCTTGGCCGAAGGGCGGCTATCGCATTGAGTTCCAATTCTGCCTTGGCGAACGCAGCAGCAAGCAGAGCTTCTACTATATGTCCCGCCATCACGATGCCATTCGCGCGGCGGCCAAGAAGCCGGTGAATTGAGTTCACCACAGAGAGCACAAAGTTTCACAGCGGGCTTCGGCCCGCTTTTTTTATGGGCTAACGAATGAAATGGGTTTCCACATTTCACTTTGGCGTATATCTTTTTCGGAACACAATGAACCCCAAACGAATCGCTACGCTAATTTTGTTGCCACTGCTCCCGCTGGTGGCTTCGGCTCAACAGGTGAAACTCGACGGTGCCAACGCCATTCAATACAAACAAGTGGGCGACACCAAATTGTTCCTGCACATTTTTGAGCCGCAGAACCGTCCTTCCGGCGGCAAGTTTCCGGCGATTGTATTTTTCTTCGGTGGCGGTTGGAATGGCGGCACGCCAAAACAATTTGAACCCCATTGCCGCCACCTTGCCGAACGCGGGATGGTGGCCATCACGGCGGAGTACCGCGTGAAAAGCCGCGACAACACGACGCCGTTCGAATGCGTGGCCGACGGCAAATCCGCCATCCGATGGGTGCGCGCGAATGCGGCTAAATTTCATATTGATCCCAATCGCATCGCGGCGGGTGGCGGCTCGGCGGGTGGTCACGTGGCGGCGGCCGTCGGCAATTGCCTGGGGCTTGAAGAAAAAGGGGAGGACTTAAAAATCAGCAGCAAGCCTGATGCGTTGGTGTTGTTCAATCCGGTTTATGATAACAGCGAAACAGGCTACGGTTACGCTCGCGTAAAGCCGCGTTGGAAAGAAATTTCGCCGATGCACAACATCCGAAAAGGAGCGCCGCCCACGATTGTGTTTCTCGGCACCAAAGATAATCTCATCCCCGTGGCCACCGGTGAGGAATTCGACAAACGAATGAAAGCCATCGGCAGCCGCAGCGAGTTGCATTTGTACAAAGACGCCCCGCACGGGTTTTTCAACAAAGGCAAACCCGGCAATCATTACCCCGATACGATTGAGAAAATGGATAAGTTTCTCGCCTCACTTGGGTGGCTCAAGGGTGAGCCAATTGAGAAATAAAGTAACCACACTTACCAACGCCCGTCTGTTTTATAGGCCAACTCTCACTGCTAAAAAATTATGATGAATGCGTACAGGATTTCAATGAGTCGAGTTTTTTTTGCAATGATGTGGGTGACGCTCGCGTCGTCGGCAATGGCGCAGCAACGTTCGCCGGAGGGATTGTTCAAGCGTTGGGATAAAAACGGGGACGGCAAGCTCGTGTTGGCCGAGGTGCCGCAGCGTGCCCAGCGAAATTTCAAGCGTGCGGATGCCAATGGTGACGGCAGCATTTCGCTGGCGGAACATTTGAAACTTTTTAAGCGTCAGCCAAAAGCGCCGGGAGAGGTGGCCGGCGTGAACGTGCTGCGCGACATCCCGTATGCCGGCACGAAAAATCCCCGGCAAATGTTGGACTTGATGCTGCCCGATAAGCGCGCCGACAAAAAGCCACTGCCGGTGCTGGTGTGTATCCACGGCGGCGGCTGGCGCGGTGGCCACAAAAGCGGCGGTGCCAACCAAATCGCCGGCTACATTCGGCCGGGGCGGTTCGTCGGCGTGTCCATCGGCTATCGGCTCACCGGCGAGGCGCAATGGCCGGCGCAGATTCACGATTGCAAGGCGGCCATTCGCTGGATTCGCGCCAATGCAAAAAAATATAACCTCGACCCCAACCGCATTGCCGTCATCGGCTCCTCGGCGGGCGGGCATCTCGTGGCGATGCTCGGCACCAGCGGCGACGTGAAGGAACTCGAAGGCAAACTCGGCCCGCACCTCGACCAATCCAGCCGCGTGAAATGCGTCATCGATTTGTTTGGCCCGACCGCACTGTTGCAAATGGGTGAGAAGCAAAACGCGCCCACTTCGCCAGAGAGTCGGCTCATCGGCGCGCCCCTTCAATCGGCCAAAGCCAAAAGCCTGCAAGCCTCGCCGCTCACGCACGTCACCAAAGGCGACGCCCCGCATCTTATCATCCACGGCACGAACGACCGGACCGTGCCTTTTTCGCAATCGGTCATCCTCCACGCCGCTCTAAAAAAAGTCGGTGTTGAATCGACACTCATCACCGTGGAAAACGGCGGCCACGGCATCCGGCGCGCGATGACCGACATACAGGTTGGATTGTTTTTGGAACGCCACATTTTCGGTAATGGCAATAAACTGCCGGATGAAACTGTGCGCGCGCGATAAGTTCCACCTTGCCCCAAATAGGATTCACCACAGAGGCACAGAGGGCACAGAGGTTTTGAAATGGTAGGGCGGTTTCTCCGAAACCGCCACGGCGCGCTCGGAGAGCACGCCCTACCTCTCTGTGTTCTCTGTGCCTCTGTGGTAAAAAAGAAAACGGGACGAGGAGGAACTCATCCCTCCCTTGCGGACAACTTTGGCTCGATTGGATTTTGGGGCGGCGATAACCTCACAGAATGAAAGCGGGGCGATGGATTGTGGGTATAATTTTGATGGGCGCGTTGGCAGTGCTGGCGTGGCAACGCTTGCCCAAGCCGGATCGCGCTACGGCGGCGGCCCAGCGGGTGAAGCCTGCGCTAGAAAAAGCGTTGGCGGCTAAGGGATTGCGTTGGGGGGCACCGGTTTTTATTCGGATTTTCAAGGAGGAAAAACAGCTCGAGTTGTGGGTGGATAATGGAAAGCAATTTCAACTGTTCAAAACGTGGGCCATTTGTAAATTTTCCGGCGAGCTCGGGCCCAAGCTGAAGGAGGGCGATGGGCAAGCGCCGGAGGGGTTTTATTTTGTGCCGCGCACGCGAATGAATCCGCGCAGTCGCTTTCATCTTTCTTTCAATCTTGGTTATCCGAACACCTACGATCGCGCCCGCCAACGTACCGGCAGCGCGTTGATGGTCCACGGCAATTGCGTGAGCATCGGCTGCTATGCGATGACGGATGCGCGCATTGAAGAAATTTATTCGCTGTGCGACGCCGCGCTGAAAAACGGTCAGCGCTTTTTTCGTGTGCACTCTTTTCCATTTCGGATGACCGAGGCCAATATGAAACGCCACGGGAAATCCAAGTGGATGAGTGAATGGAAAAATCTCAAACAAGGATTTGATTGGTTTGAAAAAACCAAGCGCCCGCCGGATGTGACGGTGAGCGGGAAAAAATATCAATTCAGTGCCGACGCGCGCTGATTGGGAGGCTAAATGGTAGGGCGGTTTGGCGGTTTCTTCGAAACCGCCTTGGCGCGCTCGGAGAGCACGCCCTACCTCTCTGTGTTTTCTGTGCCTCTGTGGTGAAAAAAAGAAAACGGACGAGAGGTAGAACTCGATCCCTCCCTTCATCGCATCGCCCGTTGAGCCGCAAGCCAGCCGGCGGCGACTCCAACCACGAGTCCCAGCGTGTGGGCGGTGTTGGCGATGGGGCCGACGAGGCCGGTGAAGCAAACGGCAAACCAAATGAGCAGCATCATGATGGTGCCTTGATCCAGTTGTAGGCCGAAGCCGGGGTCGCGGTTGCCGCGAATCCAAAGGTATCCGAAGAGCGCGTAATTGACACCGGACATGCCGCCGAAATTGGGGCCGGAAAGCAGGTATTGGCCGAGATTGGAAAGAGCGGCCGCTAATAGAATGAACACCAGAAATCGTCCAGTCCCGAGTTTGCCTTCCATGCCGCCGCCTAAAAAATATAGCCAGTACAGGTTGAAAATAAAATGCATCCAGCCGAAGTGCAAAAGAATGGGCGTCACCAGCCGCCATACTTGGCCTTGGCCCACGACTTTTTCTTCTTTGGAGAGTCGCACTTTTTGGCCGGTGATCTCGGGCAGGAATATTTCTTTCAACCGGTATTGCAATTGCTGGCCGCCGGTCATTTTGCTTTTGGTTTCTAAAGTGAGATCAATACCGGAAATGTGCAGGTGGGAAAGATCTTTTTCCGCCACCGCCAACATTTGGACAATGAAGCAGAGGCCGATTAGGAGAAACGTAAAATACGGAGTGCCCGATGCGCTTTGCCCGAACACCTGCGTGCGCACATCCACTTGGCGCTTGGCGGCGCGCGCGTTTTGTTCGGCTTCCTTTTTGCGTAAAGTTGCCGCTTGACGCGCGCCCTTGGCAAACTCGCTGGCGGAGGGGTTGGCGCGGAAGGCGTTCAGCTCAGCTGCGGCCTCGGCGAGTTGGTCGTCGTCGTGAATCCACAGCGTCCATTCGCCGTCATCCTCATCCACGTCATTGCCGATGCCCTTAGCGTACAGGTAATCGCCCAGCCGTCGGGCGTCCTGTTCATTTGAAAATTCACCAATCTCGCGCATCGCCGCGGATTGAAAACGAAATGCGGCCCAGAGTCAGGCTTTTTTGGAAACGGTGAATTACTCCGCGAGAATCGCCGGTTCCAATTCGGGTTCTTCCATTGGAAGCGCCTCGAGGGATTGCGTGGCTTGGGCGTGTTGGCGGAGGGTGGCGGCGAGGCGATCGAGGGCTTCGTTGGGGATGCCGGCGTAGACGGGCACGTACACGGTGCCGTCCATAAAATCTTCGCAATCGACCGCCGCGCCGTCTTCGCCTTCCATCGCGCAGAGTTGGGATGAGGATGCGGTGGCGTCAAAGCCTTGGGCGCGCAGGTCGGTTACTAATTCGGTTTTGTTCTCGGTGAAAACTGGAAAGAGCCACCACGTGTTGTGCGGGTTGGCGTGGCCGGCGCAGCGGAGCGGAGTGGGTAGCTGATGGTTCACGCGCTGGCCGGCTTGGCGACGGGCGGTGAGGCGGGCGCGCGGGCATTGGCGCAGTCGCCGCTGCAAGAGCGCCAGTTGGGGCAGGGCGGGTTGGCGGCGCAGGAGGGGGATGAGGTCGCCCTTAAATCCGCGCACGGCATTGACCACGAGCAAATCATAATCCACCCCAAACATTTTGCAGGCTTGGGTGAAGGCAGTGTAAATCCAGTTGAGGCCAAGCGTTTTGAGCGCGGCAAATTTCAGGGCGCGTTTGAAAAAATACGCGCGGCGTTGCGCGGGGTAATCGGCCATCATCGCGCGCATCCGTTCGCGTACAGCGGCATCGCGCACGCGGGCCATCGCGCCGCCGAGTGCGCTGGCGGTTTTGATGGCGCCGAAGCTGAAGAGGCTGAGGTCGCTGCGGGCATCGCCGCGATAGCCTTCGCATCCATCAAACGCTTGCGCGCAATCTTCTACCACCAAAATTTTCGGATGTTGGCCGGTGATTTCGAAAACCGGATCCAAATCCATGCGCGAGCCGAAGAGGTGAGCGACGAGCACCAGTCGCGTGCGCGGGGTGATGGCGTCCTCCAATTCGTCGGTGAGGATTTCCATCGTGGCAAGGTCCACATCCACCGGAATCATTTGCAGCCCGTGATGCTCGAGGATGCGCGCCATATCGGGGATGTTGATGCCGCTAACAATGACCTCGCTGCCGCGCGGAAGATTTTGAGTGGACAGCCAGCAATCGAAGGCGGTGCGAACGGAAAGCGCGGTGACCGCATCGCCATCATCAGACCAAAGCCGCGTGAGCTCCGTCTCAAGGCGTCGTCGACTCAAGCCCGGCCAAAGGCAGTAGCCCAAGGCCGCAGCCAAGTCGCGGTAACCGATGTCGATCTGTTTGCGGGCAAACATTAAAAACCAGCCGGCCAGCGCGGAGCCGTTGTGGATAAGTAGCAGAACAACTGTTGGAAAGCCATCTTTTTATGGATAGTTTGAGGAAGTGGTTTTTTTACTCTCACCAATTGCTCGGCCCCAACTTCCACCGCGTAATTCAAATGGCAACGTGACGGTTGCGGCAGCCCAATCCGCAAGATGAGTAATTGGCTTTGAGATGTTGCGGCGCGTTTGGCGGGCGGTCTTGCGGTTTTCGTAGCGTTGCGCCTCTTTTGCCACAGCCGCTTTGCCTTCGGTGGATAATCGATAAATCACCCGGCCATTTTCACGCGTCTCAATATAGTGCGATCGTTTGAAAGGGGTGGATTGGCGCTCCACCCGTTTGCCGACAAATGTTTCTTCCGAAATGATGGTGCAACCCGTGCCGCCCAACAGGATGAGGCTGGTGGCGGATAGGATGATCAGCTTTGCTTTCATGCCCTCAAGGTAGCCCCGAATGGCGATTGGGCGTTAATTGATAAAACCGATGCAACTATCGATTGAATCAATGGCGCGTTTGATGATTCATCATAGAGGCACAGAGGGCACTGAGAATGAATGGTAGGGCGGGTTTCTCCGAAACCGCCGCGGCGCGCTCGGAGAGCACGCCCTACCTTGCTGTGCCTCTGTGGTAAAAAAAGAAAACGGACAAAGCGGAACTCGTCCCGCGCTACACAAACAATTGCGATGTGGGCTTGATGGTGAGCTCCGGCACGTGCGCGCGGGCGGGGAGCTTGGCGACGGCGAGAACCATTTCGGCCACGTCGGTGGCTTTCAAAATTGTGGCGCGATGTTCGGCACTCGGTGGTTGCGGGCGGTCATCGAGGATGGGCGTATCCACTTCGCCGGGACAGATGGTGGTGATGCGGATGTTGTTTTCCAATTCATCGCCCGAGGCGGATGTGCCCAGCGCGTTCATGGCAAACTTGCTGGCGTTATACCCCACACCGCCGAGATGGCTCGCGCGCAAGCCGGCGATGGACGAGATATTGATGACCAAGCCTTCCTTGTGCGGTCGCATCAGCGGCAGTCCGAAGTGCATGCAATTGAATGCGCCCGTGGCGTTGATGCGAATCAGTTTGTCCCAATCTTCCGGCGACAGCTCGCTCATCGAACGCTTGGGGACATTGACGCCCGCGCTGTTTATCAGCAAATGCAGCCGATCAAATTTGCCCGCGAACCATTCAAACAACTCGCGCACACTTTCGCGATCGCCCACGTCGGCGGTGTGCGTGAGAATATGAGAGTCCGACTGTGCCGCAACGGCATCGAGCTTTTCCAATCGCCGCCCCGCGATGGCCACGTTCACGCCTTCCTTCGCCAACGCCAATGCAATCGCCTCGCCCATCCCCGAGCCCCCGCCCAGCACCAACGCGTTTTGTCCTGCCAAATTCATGCGCGGAGGATACCGGCTCAACCGAGTGTTGCCAAGCCCGTCTGCACCTGTGACAATTCGCTCACATGAAAATCATCCTTCCACTTTTCGCCGCGTGCCTCATCGCGAACGCCGCGCGCGCTGCTGAACCCAAGGTGTCCCTCGTTTACGGCAGTTGGAATCCCGGTGAGGGCGGACCGTTGACCACCCAGTCGAATCCATTGAAGCAACCTTTCGGTGTTGATTTTGATGCCAAGGGAATTATGTGGATTGTGGAACTTGGCGGAGGGCGTGTGCATCGTTTGTCTCCCGGCAATATCTTCACCACCATCGGCGGCGACGGTAGCAAAAGTTATAAGGGCGATGGTGGTCCCGCGAAAGGCGCTACCTTCAACGGCATGCACAACGTTGCCGTGATACCGGAAGGCGACGTGTTTATCGCTGACTCGTGGAACTTTTGCGTGCGCAAGATTGTAGCCAAGACGGGCCGCATTAGTACTGTGATCGGTACTGGCAAAAAAGGTTTCAGTGGCGATGGCGGGCCGAACGGCAAGGCGACCTTCACCAACGTGATGTGCATCACGATGAACGCCACGCATGACAAGATTTATATCGCGGACATCGGTAACAAGCGCGTACGCGTGGCAGACTTGAAAACCGGCAAAGTCAGCACCATTGCCGGGAACGGCAAGAAGGGTGTGCCCAAGAATGGGGCGAAGGCTTCGAAAGCCCCGCTGTTTGATCCCCGTGCTGTTACGCCGGACTCCAAGGGGAATGTCTACGTGTTGGAACGTGGCGGCCATGCGCTGCGCGTGGTGCGACCGAATGGAAAGATTTACACAGTTGCGGGTACGGGCAATAATGGCAAGAAGGATGGCCCTGGTAAACAAGCCACACTGGGTGCTCCCAAGCATATCTGTGTGGATGACGAGGACAATGTTTACATTGCTGATGAAGCGAATGATCTCATCCGAAAATACGATCCTAAGACCGGACAAGTCTCAACAGTCTTGGGTCACGGGAAGGTGAAGCTCAATTACCCACACGGGGTTACTTGGGAAAAGGGAAAGCTTTACGTTGTCGATACCGGTCACAACCGCATTCTGCGGATTGATTAGTAGTCCGCCACTACCAAGTCCAGATACTCCTTTGCATTCTGGTAGCTGATGCGTTTCACCATGTTGCCCACGAGGTCATAATCGTCGGGCAGCTTGCCATCGTGCATGAATTCGCCAATGAGGTTGCAGAGGGTGCGGCGGAAATATTCGTGGCGGGGGAAGCTGAGGAACGAACGCGAGTCGGTGAGCATCCCGATGAAGCGTGATAGCAAGCCGGTGTTGGCCAGCGCTTTCATTTGCCATTCCATGGCCTCTTGCTGATCGGCGTGCCACCAGCCGCTGCCGAACTGCATTTTGCCGGGAACATCGCTCTGGAAATTTCCAATGGCGGTGGCGAAGGTCAGGTTGTCCATCGGGTTGTTGTTGTACAAAATTGTTTTGGGCAGCGATTGGTCGCGGTCAAGGCGATCGAGAAAGGCGGAGAGTGGCGCGGCTTGTTGCCAGTCGCCGATGGAATCGCAGCCAACGTCCGGGCCGAGGGTTTGGAACAGGCGCGTGTTGTTGTTGCGTAGCGGGCCGATGTGCAATTGCATCGCCCAACCGCGCGCGGCGTAGAGTTTGCCGAGATGCTCCATCACGTGCGCGCCGAATTGGCGTTGCTCCGCGGGCGAAGCGGCGTTGCCCGCGCGGGCGGCATCGAAAATGCGCGCGGCTTCGGCGGCACTGGGGAAGTCATCGAAGCAATATGGAAAACTGTGGTCGCTCAAGCGCGAGCCGATGGCGTGAAAATCGTCCACCCGTTTTTCCAACGCACCCAAAAAATCGGCCAACGAATCGGTGGCGGTATCGCTCGTGGCCGCCAGTTTGTCGGCCCATGCGTTGAAGGCTTCGGGGGTGTCCACGCTCCACGCTTTGTCGGGGCGGAAGGTGGGATAAACTTTGGCGCGGATGCCGAGCGCGGCGATGGCTTTGTGGGGGTCGAGTGAATCGACGGGATCATCGGTGGTGCAAAGTCCGCGCACATCGAATTGCTCAAGAATGCCGTGGACGGAAAGCGCAGGCTCGGCGAGGCGTTCGGTGGTTTGCTCCCAAATGGCCTCGGCGGTTTCGGGGTTCAGTAAATCCGTGATACCGAAGTAGCGCGCCAATTCCAGATGCGTCCAGTGATAGAGCGGATTGCCCAGCGTATGCGGCACGGTGCGGGCCCACGCGAGGAATTTTTCTTTGGCCGATGCATCGCCGGTGACCATCGCCTCCGCTTCGCCGTTGGCGCGCATCGCCCGCCATTTATAGTGATCGCCTTCGAGCCACACCTCGCCGAGATTGGCGAACTGCCGGTTGCCCGCTATCTCCGCCGGCGGCAGGTGATTGTGATAATCCAGAATCGGCTCGCCCGCCGCGTACTCGTGGTACAACCGCCGCGCTGCCTCATTACCCAACAAAAAATCATCGTGAATAAACGCCATAGGAGTCGGCTCGTGTAATCGAAAAAAGCCGGTTTTGCGAGGAAAAAGGCATTCGACTAAATAATTTGCACGGAGGAGTGCGCTTGGATAATTCAACAGACGTGTTGTGGAATGTAGCCCGGGCCCCGGCTCACCGAGCCGGGCTACAGGAAACCGGTCGCACGAAGAAACCGAGCCCAACGCAGCTCAATCCGTTTAGTAAAAGAAATGCCGCTGCCAAAACGGTGAGGGCCTCGGTGGGGCTGGAGCGGAGGAGGATGGAGCCGGCTTCGGAACCGGGGCGGATGTCGTAGCAGATCATTTGTTGATCGTTGCGGAGGTAAAGGCGGCCGTTGGCGAGGGCGGGGTTGTTCCAGGTTTTGCCGGGGAGGGCAGGGAGGCGGGCGATTTGTTGGTGAGATTCGGGGGTGGCTTTGGCGAGGGCGAGATCGCCGTTTTCGCATTGGATGATGAGGTGGCCCTGGGCGAGGAGAAGCTGGCCGTGGCCGTAGTTTTCGCCGCGCCATTGTTCTTCACCGGTTTGGGCGTTGAGGCAGACGAGGTAAGCGGCGTTGTCTCCGCCGCCATCATCGAGTCCATAAAGGTGGCCTTCGTGCAACACGGAACTGGTGAATTTATTTTTCAGGTTTTTATTTTCCCAGACGAGTTTGGCGGAAAAGGTGTCGCCGGTTTTTTCAATTTCGATGAGGCCGCAGCCGGTGCCGTATCCGGCGCTGACAAAAATGTGCGAGTCATCGATCACGATGGGTTGGGCGATGTTGTTGTCGTAGCTCACGGTCCATTTTACGGACCACAAAATTTCGCCGTCTTCCAGCGAGAGCCCCTGGATCGCGCGTCCGGCGCAGAGCAGGATTTGTTCGCGTCCGGCCAACGTGGTGGTGATGGGCGACATATACGCCTGCTTCTCGGCGGCGGAACGCCACAACACTTCGCCGGTCATTTTATCCAATGCAAACACGGTGTGCTTGGCTGATCCCGCGCGGGCGCCGGCGGTGATGATCAGTTTTTCGCCCGCCACCCACGGCGAAGCGCACGTGCCGAAGGGGAGGTTGCGCGTGCCGAAGGCGTCATAAATGTTTTTGTGCCAAATCACTTTTCCGGTGTCGGCGGCGAGGCAATAGAGTTGGCCTTCGGCGCCGAGTGTGTAGAGGCGGCCGTCATCCCACGTGGGCGTAGAGCGGGGGCCGACACCGCCCATTGCGGATTTGTCATTGAATTTTCCAGCGTACGTATGCCGCCACAGGCCGCGTCCATCGGTGAGATTGTAGCAAGTGACCACTTCGCCTTCGGCCCATTGCTCGAGCGTGAAGAGGCGGCCATGCGCGAGGGTCATCGAGGCGTGACCACCGCCGACCGGGGTGGTCCACGCGGGCTTGGGCGGGGCGGTGTCCCAATCGGTTCGGATGGCGGGCCCGTTGTAAACGCCATCGCGCTGCGCGCCGCGATAGCCCGGCCAATGAGCGGGGTCATCGGGGTTGGGTTTGCGGTCGGAGTATTTCCAATCCGCATCGCCGGGCGCGGCCAGCACCCAACGGAGATCGCCGGGCAAGCCGCGTCCGTCCCAGTCCAACCGCGTCCAGCCGGCTTTGGTCATCAGCAAAATCCCGATGATTAATTGGATGAGCATGAAGATAAGCAGCAACGCGGTCTTGCCTCCGCGCCACGGGAGGCGATGCCGCCACAATAGCCAAATGGCCAGCGGCGGGCAAAGGTAGCTGGCAAGGCGCGGGGAAACTGGTGGCTCAGTGTTGTCCATGGGCGGAGTGTATCCGTGTGGTCGTCGAGGGCAAACGTTTTGGCATTCGGGTGTGGAAAGATTATACTGCACCGATGTCGAGCCCATTTCTCACTGCCGCGTGGCGCGATTTACTTTTGTTGAATTGGCGCGTGGATCCGTTGCTGTTGCAGCCGCATTTACCAGCGGGCACGGAGTTGGATCCGTGGGATGGCGCGCATTGGGTGAGTCTCGTTGGGTTTCGGTTTTTGGATTTAGCGGTGAAGGGGATGCCGGCGATTGGCCACCGGGATTTTCCGGAAATCAATTTGCGGTTTTATGTGCGGCGCGAGGTGGATGGTGAAGTGCGGCGGGGCGTGGTGTTTCTGCGCGAGTTGACGCCGCGGCGCATCGTGGAGTGGGTGGCGCGTGCGGTTTACAATGAGCCGTACCAAACGCTGCCGATGCGCAGTGCCGCAACCGAAACACAAACACAATATGAACTGCAACAAGCCGAGGAGTGGCAAGGAATGGCGGCGCGGCCAACGGCCGATTGGCGCGGGCCCAACCCGATGGAGATATTTTTCATCGAACATTACTGGGGTTACAATCGGCAAGGCGATGGCGGCACGATGGAGTATCAAGTGACGCATCCAAAATGGAAAACGCGGGCGGCGGAGTTGGCGCGGTTTGATTTGGATGTGGAGGCGCTATACGGCACCGAGTGGGGGAGTGTGTTGTCGCAACAACCCGACGCCGTTGTGTTGGCGGATGGATCGGAAGTGGAGGTGTTTTCGGGTGAGCGGATTGGTTGAAAGAGCGGACTCGCAAGCTCGTCCTTCCAATGGAATTGCGGTGATGGAGAGACGAGCTTGCGAGTCCGCTAAGCCAAAATCTCTTTCACCACTTTGCCCGGTTGGCCGTCGGTGAGGGTTTGTTCCTGCGCAGCGCGTTTATAGGTGAGCTTGGTGTGGTCGAGGCCGAAGAGGTGCAGTAGCGTGGCGTGGTAATCATAATGGTTCACCACGTTCTCGACGGCGCGATGGCCCCATTCGTCGGTGGCGCCGTGGACGTGGCCGCCCTTGAAGCCGCCGCCGGCGAGCCACATCGAGAAGCCATAAGTGTTGTGGTCGCGGCCGGGGCTCTTTTCGTTCTGCACCACCGGCAGCCGACCCATCTCGCCGCCCCAATGGACGACGGTGCTGTCGAGTAATCCGCGTCCCTTCAAATCTTTCACGAGCGCGGCCATGGGTTGGTCGATTTTTTTGCAGGAGGCGGGAAGCGAATTGATGATGTTGCCGTGGTGATCCAAAAACTGGTTGCGTGTGAAGACCTGCACAAAGCGCACGCCGCGCTCGACAAGACGCCGCGCGATAAGGCAGCGGGTTCCAAAATCTTTTGTGGCGGCATTGTCGATGCCGTACAATTTTTTGGTGGCGTCGCTTTCGTCGGAGATATCCATTACGTCGGCCGCGGCGGTTTGCATTCGGGCGGCGAGTTCGAAACTGGCAATGCGTGCTTCGAGGTCAAGTTCGCCGGGGCTCTTTGAGTCGCTGTTTAGTTCGGCAAGAAATTCCAAAAAATTTTCCTGCGGCTTGCCGCTCAAGTGGATTGGCGGGTTGAGATTCAAAATGCGCGGTTCCTTCGCGCGCACCATCGTGCCCTGATACAAACCGGGCAGCCAACCGGCCGACCAATTGAACGTGCCCAGCACCGGCAAGCTCGCCGGATCGCGCAGCACCATGTAGGCGGGGAGATTTTGGTTTTCCGAGCCGAGGCCGTAGGTGAGCCAACTGCCCAGTGCGGGTCGGCCGGCGACGGTGCGTCCGCTGTTCAGCGCGTGGATGGATTGGCCGTGATTGTTCACGCCGGTGTGCATGCTGCGGATGAGGCAGATGTCGTCGGCGATGGAGCCGAAGCCCGGCACGATTTCAGAAAATTCCGTGCCGCTTTGGCCGTGCTTTTTGAATTTCCATTTGCTGGCGAGTACCTTGCTGCTCGCCTGCGCGGCGTTGTCGTATTTTATTTTCTCTGGAAATTCTTTGCCGTTCCATTTGTCGAGCAACGGTTTGGGGTCGCAAATATCCATGTGGCTCGGGCCGCCTTGCATGAAACAGGAAATCATCGCCTTGGCGCGCGGCGCGTGGTGCGGCTGCTTGGGCAACAGCGAGTTGGCGACCGCCGTGAGATTCGGCTTCACCGGATTGGCGAGCAATCCCTCGCGCTGCAACAGCCACGCCAGCGTTACGCCGCCGATGCCCATCACGTTTTGGGAGAGGAAATGGCGGCGGCTGGATTTTGTAAAAAGTTCGTTCATTGTCCTTTAACCACAGAGACACAGAGGACACAGAGAAAAAATCCTCTGTGCTCTCTGTGTCTCTGTGGTGAATTAATCCACATAAACAAATCGGTTTGCGCTCATTAGCGCTTGGCAGTAATTGGCGAGTGCGGTGAGTTCGGGGGTTTTGTTTTTGCGTTCTTTAAAGAGGGCGGTTTGTTTTTGAACAAATACACGCGCGCGGGATAGCTCGGGCTGGGTGGGCGGATGGCCGAGGGCGTGTTCCCAAGCGGCGGCAAGTTGGGCATCGAAATCCTTGGGCGCGAATTTTTGCAGGCGCTGAGCCATCATCCGGCTTTGGGCGATGACAAAATTGTTATTCAAAAAAATCAACGCTTGCGGGGCCACGGTGGAGACGGGGCGCTTGGTGCAGTTGGGCTCCATCGTGGGTGCGTCGAAGGCCTCGAGGAAGGAGAGCTTGCGCGAGCGGCGTACTTGCACGTAAAGGCTACGGCGGAATTCTTCGCCTTTGAGGTTGACGCGTTTGCTGGTGGGCCGGTTGGCGTTGTCGGTGGTGTCTACCCCGATGATGACCTGGCCCTCTTCGTCTTCCTTGACGGGCACGGGTTTGCCGCCGAGCTTGTGGTTGATTTGTCCACTGAGCGCGAGCATGGCGTCGCGGAGAGTTTCCGCTTCCATGCGGCGCGGGACCATGCGGCCCAGCAACCGGTTGTCGGGGTCGATGTCAAGGTGCCGGGTATTGTGGCGGAAACTTTGCCGGTAGGCTTGGCTGGTCATGATGAGTTTGTGAAGGCGCTTGAGTTGCCAGCCGTGTTTCATGAAATCGTGGGCGAGCCAGTCGAGGAGTTCGGGATGGCTGGGGCGTTCGCCGAGTTGGCCGAAATCGCCCGGTGTGTCCACGAGGCCGCGCCCGAAGTGATGCAGCCAAAAGCGATTCACCAACACGCGCGCGGTGAGTGGATGGTTGCCGTTGGTGAGATGAGTTGCAAACGCCGCGCGGCGGCCGGTGGAGGGGAGGGCGGTGTTGTTGTCCGCGATGGGCTTGGGCGAAATGACTGTGAGACCGGCGGGCTTCACAGCGGTTTTGGGTTGGTCGTGATTGCCGCGATAAAAAACGTGTGTGGTGGGCACCTTGCCCGGTTGCTCAGTGAGCGCGCGGATGAAGGGCTCCTCCGGTTTGGTGGCGCGGAGGTCAGTGGCTTTTTTGGTCATGGCGTCGAGCACTTTTTTGCTGAGCGCATCCCGGAAAAATTTGATGCGCGCATTGATGCGCTTCAACTCCGCGGCAGCTTTGGGATCATCTTTTTTGCCGGCGAATGTTTTGCGTTCGTTGTTGAGTTTGCTGATTTCACCGCTGTATTCGCGGTCGTAAAGGTACAGTGAACCGGCGCTGATTTGGCGGACGCTTGGGTATTTTTTTAACAGCGCGTTCTGCTCGGGGTTGCGTTTCTTGGCGCGATACGCCGCCCGTACCGGTTCGCGTGCGGCTTCCGGAATGCTTTCCAGTTTCCATGTGAGCGTGCGCTCGATTAAGAAATCAATCTTCCTCTGACGTTCGGCATCGAGTTTCTTGGCTTCGGCTTCAATGCCGGCGGATTTCTTTCGATCGGCATCGGTGTAGAGCGTGATGCGGCGGCTGTTGGGCACGCGCCAACGTTTGGGATCGAGGCCCGGCTCAAAGATGGCGCGGAGCTGATAATAATCGCGCTGTGGAATGGGGTCGTAACGATGGTCGTGGCATTGCGCGCAGCCGACGGTGAGGCCCATCAGCGAGGTGGAAACAATTTTGAGCGTTTCGGCCATCACTTGATTGCGTGCGTCGGCGTTGTTTGCGTTGCCCGTGCCGTCGGGTGCCATGCGCAGAAATCCGGTGGCGGTGAGTTTGTTAATTTGCTCGGGCTTTAAATTCGTGTATGGCGGTTTCACCATTTCGTCGCCGGCGAGTTGTTCGCGGATGAATCGATCCCACGGCAGGTCATCATTAAAAGCGCGAATTACATAATCGCGGTAACGCCACGCCCACGCGCGCTCGGCGTCGGTTTCATTGTAGCCCTCGGAATCCGCGTAGCCCGCGACATCCAGCCAATGCCGCCCCCAACGCTCACCGTAACGCGGCGAAGCCAGCAGCCGGTCGATGAGTTTGGCGTATGCCTCGGGCGATGTATCGTCCAGAAAATTTTTGATTTCCGTGCGCGAAGGCGGCAGTCCCGTGAGGTCAAACGTTGCCCGACGAATTAAAGTGCGTTTGTCCGTCGGAGGCGAAAAACCGAGCCCCTTCGCCTTTAGCGAGCGCAGCAAAAAAGCATCGATCGGGTTTTTTGCGCCTTTGGGCACGGCCGGATTTTGAATCGGCTGGAACGCCCAAAAACTTTTTTCTTCTTCCGTGATGCCCACTGCATCCGCATCCATCGGCTCCGCCCGCGCTGTCTTGGCGCCCTGCGCGATCCAATCGCGAATGAGCGCCAGCTCGTGCGCCGAAAGCTTTGCCTGTCCTTTTGGCATTTTGCCTTCACGCACAAATTGATAGAGCCGGCTTTTGTCCGGTTGCCCGACGACTAACGCCGGCCCGTGTTCGCCGCCCTCCAGCAGCAGTCGCCGCAGCCGCACATCGAGATCGCCTTTTTCCCTGCCGTCCTCACCGTGGCATTGAAAACAGTGTGCTTTGAGAATTGGCCGGATGTCTTTTTCAAAAAACAATGGTGCAGCGGCCTGCGTGAACGTGGTTCCGGTAAAAAAAAATGCAACAAAGACCCTCATTGTTTCCACGATTTTGACCGTAAACTCTTGGAGTAAATTCGACGAGTTTTTGAAATCAATCCGTAAGTCTCGTGGCGAGGAGGTTTAAAAACAAGCCGACGTCAGTGACGATTCCGGTGGATTCGATGGAGCCGCGGTCGGCGAGTTTGGTGACGACGGCGGGGTTGATGTCCACGCAGATGAGGCGGACGCCTGAGGCGACCATATTGCCGGTGCCGATGGCGTGGAGCATGGTGCCGAGCATTAGGATCATTCCGGCGCCTTCGATGGCGCGGGCGTATTCGGATTGGGCGCGTGCGAGGTCGAGATGGGTGTCGGGCAACGGGCCGTCGTCGCGGATGGAGCCGGCGAGAACGTAATCGACTTTGTTTTGAACACAGGCGTGCATAATGCCGCTGGTGAAGAGGTCTTGGTCGACGGCGTTGGCGATGGAGCCG
Source organism: Verrucomicrobiia bacterium (assembly GCA_014239365.1). GTDB lineage: Bacteria > Verrucomicrobiota > Verrucomicrobiia > Limisphaerales > UBA1100 > JACNJL01. The sequence goes on from JAAZZB010000026.1 coordinate 34,002, forward strand.
GCGGCGCGGACTCGGTTGATGGCGCGGAGGTGATGCTGATGGCCGTGTGGGACGGGCCGCCCGCGGGCGAGGTCCACGCCGAGGGAAGTGCCGAACATCGAATACTCGATGTCGTGCGCGGGCAGGGCGTTGCCGGTGAGGAGGGCTTGGACGTAACCGGCCTCGATGAGGCGGGCAAGGTGCGGCGCGCCGCCGGTGTGGACGACGACCGGCCCGGCGACGAGCGCGATGCGTCCGCCGCTGGCGCGAAGGCGGCGCATTTCCCACGCGAGCTCGTCGATGGCGCGTTCGACACGGCGTTCGCTGGAGACGCCACCGGTCATAAATGCAAAGTCGCTGTCGCCGGCATCCAGCTCAGGCGTGTGGGTGAGGATGCCATCGCGGCCGCACACGACGGCGTCGCCTTCTTGCAAATCACGCATCAGCACGCAGCGGGCGGTTTCATTTTCGACGACAATCATTACGTCCATCCGTTGGCCGCTGACGCGCAGCCATTTTCCATTGGCGCGAATTTCGGTTGGATAAATCGTGGTGGAATAAAAATCATCCGGCGCGACGCCATCGGTGGGGGCCGGTTCAAGGCGCGCATCGACGGCGGCCGCCAGCGGCGTGGCGCCGAGGCGTTGGAGATTTTCGAGGGCATCATCGAGGCTCGCTTGGTCGGGCGCGCTGATGCGGAGGCGGCAGGCGCTGGGCTGATCGTGCCGGAGCGCGGGGGCAAAGTGTTCCGTGCGGAAGCTGCCGCCGGCATCGGTGACAGTGTCCAGCGCGCGATTCATCACGCCGCGGTCCAGCAAATGGCCGGTGAGTTCCACGCTGCCGGTGCGGATGGGCGAAACGGGAATCTCGCGCGCGGCGATGGGCCCGGCGGCGGGTTGTTCGAGCTTGAGGCAAAGGCACTTGGCCGCGCCACCGGCGAGCATAAATTCATCGAGCGGCGTGTTAAGCATTTCGAGGCCGCGCACGGCGAGGGCGTCGCGCAAGGCATTGGAGGCGTGATTGGCAACGAGCGTTTTGCCGAGCACCACGGTGTTGCAGCAAAATCCAAGGGCGTCCTCGGCGGTCACTTCCACGCGGTCAGCTTTGGGGATATGGGCGTGGATGGCCTCAAGTGAACGGCGGTCGAATGCGGCGGGGTAATACATCAACCCGCCATCGGGCAGCGGCGCGAGGCAGGTATCGAGATGATAAAAGCGTTGGTCGACAAGGCGCAGCGAAACAATCTCGCACCGGAAAATTTCCGTAAGCCGCCGGTGCGAAAGCAAACCACTCCGCACGCCGTAACCCGCCCAAAGCAACGGCGGCCCTTCGGCGCGCGGATGAAACAGCGCGTCACCCTCGCCTTCGAAGGCCAGTTCGTTGCTGAGTTGTTCCACCACAAAATCCTGTTCCTCAAGCCACCGACAAAAATGCGGCACCTCCGGCGCGCGTTGCGGCACGCGGAACACCGCCGGCACAAACACATCGGCCAGCGCAAGCCCGGCGTTGGCGATGAAACACATATCCGGCAAATGCGGCGCGGGCTCCATCACGCGTACCTCGGCGCGCTCCGTCAGCAGCGCGTGCAGGGCGTCCCACTGATCGCGCGCGCGTGCCGCATCCGCCCGACCGATGTTGCCCTCCATCCACGGATTGATTTCGTATTGCACACCAAAGTGTTCCGGCCGACACATCGCGATGATCGGTTGTGAGTTTTGAGGCTCGATTGGGTTCGACATACGCGAAAGCTAACATCCGCCCGCCACCCGCGCCAATCGCTAATCAAAGCAGAGCGCCCAGTAAAATCTTGCTGAAAAACCTGTTCGTGATAAGATGCGCCGGAGGAGTTGGGCGGCACTTCCTGTTTTTGTCCGGCTTCGGAATCTGTTGGGAAAATAATTTTAGAATGCCTGCACCGCCACAACCCGGAGCCGCGCCGCCTCAAAAGAAGGCCACCGTGCGCATTGGCCTCCCGCCCAAGCCGGACGCCAAGCAAACGATCCGCATTAGCCTGCCCGGAAGAGGTGGCGCTGCCACACCGGCCGCAGCACCCGCACCCGCACCGGCGACTGCTCCGGCCCCGGCCGCTGTCACGGCGCCGGTTCCTGCTGCTGCACCCGCACCGGCCGCAGCACCCGCACCGGCGACTGCTCCGGCTCCGGCCGCTGTCACGGCGCCGGTTCCTGCTGCTGCACCCGCGCCCGCACCTGTTCCAGCTGCAGCACCCGCGCCTGTTCCTGCAGCGGCGCCCCTTCCTGCCGCTGCCCCTGCTCCTGCGCCCGCACCAATGCCGGGAGCTCCCGCGCCAGCGATGGATCAAGGTGTTCCAACTTCCGGTGTTGCCCCGATGCCCGGTGCTGCGCCCGCACCAGTGCCCGGTGCTGCACCCGCACCTGTGCCGGGGGCACCCGCTCCCGCAGTTGGCCCCGGCGTGGATACCACTCCTCCCGGTGCGCCGCCAGCCGGTGCGCCCGCTCCTTCACCAATGCCCAGTGCCGTACCCGGAGCCGCTGCGGCCCCAATGGTAGACCCCGCGATGGCTCCCGACGCGGCCCCAGTTCCTGCGGCTGCAGCCGGGCCGGACAAGTTGGAAATGATTCTTGCGGTCGTGGCTTTTCTCGTCACCGTTGGCGCGGTGGTGGTTTTGGCAATGATGGAAGTGGAATAAAAATCCGCTTCGAATAATCCGCTTCCCTTGGTGCCGCTTCCTGTTTACCCTCCGCCCTTATGGCTTCTGAAAACGTAATTGTTGTGAGCGCAGAAAACTTCGAATCCGAAGTGCTGCAGAGTGATGTCCCCGTGTTCGTGGATTTCTGGGCACCGTGGTGCGGGCCCTGCAAAATGCTCGGGCCGGTGATTGATCAACTGGCCGACGAGTACGCCGGCAAGGCGAAGGTGGCGAAGATTGACATCGAGACGGACGACGCCACCAAACAACTCGCCGTCACTCACGGCGTGAATGGCATCCCGGCGTTGATGATGTTCAAGGGCGGCGAAAAAGTCGGCGAACTGATCGGTGGTCAACCCAAGCCCGCGCTGGCCGGAATGATCGACGAGGCGCTCGCCTAACTTCAAAGGGGATGAACCTCCCCGAGCTTCAAAACGACGAAGCGCTGCGACAGCGCGAGTTTCCTGTGTGCGCGGGCAAAGTGTATCTCGCGCACGCCGGCGTGTCGCCCGTGCCCGCGTGCGTGACGCGTGCCGTGCAGGAAACCGCCGCCGCCGCCGCGCTGGATGACCAAGAAAAAGGCCTCGGCGATTTGCTGCGCAGCACTCGCACTCGCGCGGCAGAAATGCTCGGCGCGGACATTGGCGAAGTGGCGCTTGTCGGGCCGACCACCGCCGGACTCAGCGCCGTGGCCGCCGGGCTCGACTGGCAAGCGGGAGATGAGGTGTTGATTTATCAGGATGACTTTCCCGTGAACGTCTACCCGTGGCTCGCGCTTGAATCGCGCGGCGTGACCGTGCGGCGTTTGCAAACGCCCGCCCTCGGACACATCACGCCGGAATTGGTGCTCGAACAACTCACCGACCAAACACGCCTTGTCGCGCTGGCTTCGTGCCATTTCGTTTCCGGCTGGCGCATTGACCACGACGCCATCGGACGCGAACTGCGCGCGCGCGATATTTTATTTTGCCTCGACGCCATCCAAACGCTCGGCGCGTTTCCCACCACCGTGGAGCACGTCGACTTCCTTGCCGCCGATGCCCACAAATGGTTGCTCGGCCCGTGTGCGGCCGGCGTGTTTTATGTGCGGCGCGAATTGCAGGACCGCCTCACGCCGCAAGCCTTTGGCTGGAACAACGTGCGCTGCCCCGATTACATCGCGCAGGAGCAAATGACCCTCCGCACCGATGCCCGCCGTTACGAGGCTGGCAGCTTCAACATCCTCGGCATCGCCGGCCTCAATGCCGCGCTCGGGCTGCTGCTCGAAGTGGGCATCGACACCATCGCCGCCGACCTCACCGCCAAGCGCGCGTGGCTCGTCGACGCACTGCAAGCCAAATGCTTCGAGGTGATGTTCCCCGAAGCCCAAAGCGGCATCACCTCCTGCACCCGCCCAGGCACCGAAATGAAAGCGCTCGGCAAAAAACTCGCCAACGAAAACATCATCGCCTCCATACGCACCGACCGCACCGGCCGCGATTACCTCCGCTTCTCGCCGCATTGTTACAACACCCCCGCCGATCTGGAACGCGCGGTGGAATTGTTGTAGATGGAGTTAAGTCGGCCAGTTGGAACATTGCCCCTTCCGGCCGCCGACGCGATGGTGGGGCGTGCTGTCCTCAGCGCGCCGCGGCGGGGTGGGACACCCCGCCCTACCTTTGGGCACTTTCGCAATGGAGGGACGAGCTTGCGAGTCCGAATGTCCCTGAAAGGGACGCCCAAATTAGCCGGGGGCAACGCCCCCGGTTGGCGGGATGGAATGATGACCGTGCCCTGAAGGGGCACTCCAATTGGGCGAATGTTAGGAGTGCCCCTTCAGGGCACATCTGTTCGCCCGGGCGGTTCCGGGGGCGTTGCCCCCGGCTAATTTGGGCGTCCCTTTCAGGGACATTCGGACTCGCAAGCTCGTCCCTCC
>JAAZZB010000079.1 GCA_014239365.1 Verrucomicrobiia bacterium
CTGGAATGCCCACCACTCACGAGCCATGGCCCAATCGATCTGGGCTTCGGCCTTGTTTTCGGCGTTCCCCATTCTTGGGCAGATGGCAAAAAAGAAGGAGAATAATCCGGCTAAGGCGGTTGACAACCAAATCCGCCCGCACCTAATACCATTCATTCTTGTTCCCAAAACGTTGCGGAAATCTAAGTCTTATTAAACAGGAGAACAACCCCTATGAGGGAGAATATTGCCGATTTTAGTGAGGCGTTGATGGTTGACGCATCGGTTATTTCGTCGTTTGCTCTGGCCGCTCACTTTTATGAAAAAGACATTGTTGACTTGGGTTGCTGTTTTACTCTGCGTGGTTACCGCTGGCGCCGCCCAGCGGCCGAATGTGGTTTTGGTGATCACCGATGACCAGGGCTATGGCGATTTGTCGTGCCATGGGAATCCGGTTCTGAAGACACCGCATCTGGACAGGCTGCATGCGGACAGCGTGCGGTTGACCGATTATCACGTGGCGCCGACCTGTTCGCCGACGCGTGCGGCGTTGATCACCGGGCATTGGACGAACCGCACCGGCGTGTGGCACACGATCATGGGGCGCTCGATGCTGCGCGATAATGAGGTGACCATTGGGCAAATCATGGCCGATGGCGGCTATCAGACGGCGATGTTCGGCAAATGGCATCTGGGCGATAATTACCCATACCGACCGGAGGATCGCGGGTTCCAGGAAGTGTTGCGCCACGGTGGCGGGGGCGTGGGACAGACGCCCGATTACTGGGACAATGCCTATTTTGATGGTTCCTATTTTCACAATGGAAAATCGGTGCCGGTGAAGGGTTTTTGCACGGATGTATTTTTTGATTACGCGAAGCGCTTCATTAGAAGGGTGAAGGGTGACGAAAAGCCGTTCTTTATTTACCTGTGTACCAACGCGCCGCATGGGCCGATGCATTCGCCGGTGAAATCCAGCGCGCCTTACGCCAAGCAGGGCGAGGGTGTGGCCAACTTTTTCGGGATGATTTCCAACATCGACGACAACGTCGGTTCGATGCGGGCGTTCCTGAAAAAGGAAGGGCTCGCTGAGAATACCATCTTCATTTTTACCACTGACAACGGTACTTCCAGTGGTGCGAACGTGTACAATAACGGCATGCGTGGCCGTAAAGGGAGCGAGTATGATGGTGGACATCGTGTACCTTTTTTTATGCACTGGCCCAAGGGCGGGCTAACAAAAGGGCGTGACGTGGACATGATCACTTCCTACGTCGATATTGTTCCAACCCTGATTGACTACTGCGATGTGCCTGCGCCCAAGGGTGTGAAGTTTGACGGGGTTAATATCCGCCCCTTGATCGAAGGCAAGGCCAGAAACTGGCCTGACCGCATCCTGATTACTGATTCACAACGGGTGCGTGACCCCATCAAGTGGCGCAAGAGCGCGGTGATGACCGATCAATGGCGGCTAATCAATGGCAAGGAATTGTATGACATCAAGGTGGACCTCGGCCAAAAGAAGGATGTGGCCAGTGCCAATCCCGGAGTAGTGAAGCGTTTGACTAAACGCTATGATGCGTGGTGGGAGGAACTGGTGCCGACATTCGGAGAACCGACTGCGATTTATTTGGGCCACTCTGATCCGGCCGCTAATCCAGTGCGCCTCACCTGCCACGACTGGATTGCCGATGGTAGTACTCCGTGGAACCAGCGCCATATCCGGAGTGCAGAGAAGCGCCCCAGTAACACCGGTTTTTGGGCGGTGGATGTAAAGAATGCAGGCACCTACACGGTGGAACTGCGCCGTTGGCCCAAGGAAGCGAATCGCGCTATTACCGCTGAGTTGAAAGCAGGTGCGGACGTGCCGGGCCAGAAGGCTTTTCGCGCGGTGCCCGGCAAATCCTTTGCGGCGGTAAAGGCACACCTGAAACTGGGCAGAAAGGAATTGACCCTGCCAGTGAAACCAGGAGCCAGGAGCGTTACTTTCAAGCTCAAGCTCAAGCCCGGTCGCGATGAATTGTGGGCCAAGTTTAGCGATGCAGCAGGTGTGCCCATGGGCGCCTTCTATGCGTACGTTACCAAGGTGAAGTAGGTAGATAATAACGCACTTCCAGCCAACTCTTGCGTCTTGTAGTGAGCTGCGTAAGCTTCCGCCGTCCATATTTATACATGAAAACCAAACTCTCCCGCCGTCGTTTCCTTACCGCTTCCACTGTTGCCGCTGTGGCGCCGCCGCAGCTTTTGCTGGCCAATAAGAATCCCAAGCAAATCGTCATAGGCGAGGGTGATCATCGTTACGAGGTGCAGCATGGCTGGGCGCGGTTGCCGGACAATTACACTTGGCAAACAACCCACAATGTGGCGGTCGATGCCGAGGGGTTGCTCTATGTCATCCATGAAGGGCGTGAGAACCAGAAGGATCATCCTTCCATTTTTGTTTTCGACCGGAAGGGCAAGTTCATCCGTGCCTTTGGGGCGCAGTTTCAGGGGGGTGGCCATGGCATTGAGGTGCGAACCGAGGGCAGTGAGCAGTTTCTTTACGTGTGCGCCTATCAGCAAGTGAAGTCTTTTGCCAAGCTTACTCTCAAAGGCGAGACGGTTTGGGAAAAGTACGCGCCGATGGACAGCGGTGTATACCGCAAGGACGAGGACAAAATACGCGTGAAACGCTGGGGCCGTGATGCTTTTATGCCAACCAACTTCGCATTCCTTGATGACGGTGGTTTTCTGCTTACAGACGGCTACGGCTCCTGGTACGTGCATCGTTATGACAATGAAGGGAACTGGGTTTCCAAATTCGGCGGCCCCGGCGACGGGGAAGGAAAGTTCAACTTGCCACACGGCATCTGGATTGACCGCCGTCCCGGCCGCAAGGAGCGCATAGTCGTCTGCGATCGAGCGCATCACACGCTGCAGTATTTCAATATGGATGGCAAATACCTCGAGACCCTCAGGGGTTACGGTCTACCGGCTAATTGCGACACCTACAAAAACCTCATGCTTATTCCCGAACTTCACGCGCGTGTGACTTTGCTCAACGAAAAGAACGAAGTCGTCGTTCAACTTGGCGAAGACGTCGAGCGCGTCACCAAGACAGTGAAAGGCGTGCGCAACGATCCCAGGAAATGGATCGACGGCAAGTTCGTCCACCCGCACGACGCCTGTTTCGACCACGACGGCAACATCCTCGTAGCCGAATGGGTGGCGACCGGGCGTGTGACGCGCCTCCGCCGATTGAGTTAGTAATGAAAAACTATTTTCGCTTTTACTTTGGCTTTCACTGCGTTGTTTAGCGGATCTCACCTCAAAGTCACTCAAGTGCCATGAAACCATTCATAACAATTCTTTTTGGTAGCTTTCTTCCCCTGTTTGCGCAGGCCGCACAGCCGAATATCGTACTCGTCTTCATAGACGACATGGGGTGGGGGGATTTTTCCTGTTTCGGAAATGAAGCTGCGAAGACGCCGCACATTGATCGCTTGGCCAAGGAGGGCGTGCGGTTCGAGCAGTTTTATGTGAACTCGCCTATCTGCTCGCCGTCACGCACGGCGATTTCAACGGGGCAATATCCGCAGCGCTGGGGCATCACCTCGTTTCTTGCGCATCGCGACATGAACACCCGGCGCGGCATGGCGCAGTGGCTCGATCCCAAAGCGCCGATGCTTGCGCGGTCGCTGAAGCGGGCCGGTTACGCCACGGGCCATTTCGGAAAATGGCACATGGGTGGCCAGCGTGATGTGGTCGAGGCACCGGCGATCACCGAGTACGGATTTGATGCCTCGCTCACCAACTTCGAGGGCATGGGACCGAAGCTGCTTCCGCTCACGCTCAAGCCGGGATGGGCGGAGCCGCGCCGCATCTGGGCCGATGCCGAGCGGCTTGGTCAGGGTACGCGCTGGATGTTACGATCGAAGATCACAGCCGGCTTTGTGGACGAAGCGATTCCATTTATTCAAAAAGCTGTGAAGATGAAGAAGCCGTTTTACATCAATCTCTGGCCGGATGACGTGCACAGCCCGTTTTGGCCGCCGGTGGACAAATGGGCCGATGGCAAGCGCGGCCTGTACCATTCCGTGCTTCAGGAGATGGATAGCCAACTCGGCAAGCTCTTCGACCACATCAGGAGTGATTCCGCGCTTCGCGACAATACACTCGTGCTTGTCTGCTCCGACAACGGCCCCGAAATGGGCGCTGGTTCGGCCGGGCCATTCCGCGGCTTCAAGACACACCTCTATGAAGGGGGCGTGCGCTCCTCGCTCGTTGCTTGGGGCGGGCCGGTGGCGAAGAGGAATTACGTGAATCGCGTTTCGGTCTTTTCCGCCATTGATCTCGTGCCCACGCTGCTGAACCTAACAGGCACACCGCATCCCAAGGGCGTAACTTTCGACGGCGAATCGCTGCCGGGCACGCTGCTCGGTCAATCCACCGACTCGCGCAAGGCTCCGATTTATTTTCGCCGCCCGCCTGATCGTGATTCATTTTACGGCGACAAAGATTTGCCCGATCTGGCTGTACGCAAGGGCGACTGGAAATTCCTCTGCGAATACGACGGTACTGACCCACAACTCTACAATCTTAAAACCGACCGCGGCGAAACCAAAAACCTCGCCTCCGGGTATCCAAAACTTGTCGGCAAACTTACTAAAACACTCATCGCATGGCACAAATCCCTCCCACCCGACAACGGCCCGCAACTCACTGGCCAGTTCCGCCGCACGCCAACCAAAAAACCGAAGGGAAAATAAACCTGACGCGGACGTGTTAATGGGTCAGGCTGCGGCTGCGTCATGAATAGACAAATGATTACTTCCTGTTTAACTCGCGCTTTAACTTTGGTGGCCGTGGTTGGCTTGGTATCTGCACAAGCGGAGGAAAAGCAAAAACCAGTGAGGGCATTGCTGATCACCGGCGGTTGCTGTCACAACTATAAGTTCCAAAGCAAGGCGTTGATAGAGGGTGTGGCTAAGGAGGCCAAGGTTGAGTGGAAGGTGGTCAACGAAGGTGGCACTGGAACCAAGGCCAAGATTGATCTTTATAGCGATGCCGGCTGGGCCAAGGGCTACGACGTGGTGGTGCATAACGAGTGCTTTGCCAACACGGTTGATGAGGATTACATCCGTAGTATCACCCACGCCCATAAGGAAGGCGTACCGGCGGTGGTGATTCACTGCGCGATGCACACCTATCGCGCGTCCAAAACCGACGACTGGCGCCAGTTTATTGGTGTGACCAGTCGCCGTCATGAGCATCAAAGTCGTTATCCGGTAAAGAAGGTTGCTTTGAAGCACCCGATCCTGAAGGGCATGCCGGAGGATTGGGTGACACCGAAGGATGAGTTGTACGTGATTGAAAAGATGTGGC
>JAAZZB010000080.1 GCA_014239365.1 Verrucomicrobiia bacterium
CCACCGATAATTTTGCCCGCCGTTGCCTGCTCGCCCGCAAGCTGGTGGAGAAGGGCGTTCGGTTTGTGCAGCTCTATGCCAGCACCTGGGACAGTCACGATTACATTGCCAAGGCACATGCCTCGCGGATTCACAACGTGGATCAACCCATCGCCGCCTTGATCAAGGACCTCAAGCAACGTGATTTGCTCGATGAGACGTTGGTCGTGTGGATGGGGGAGTTTGGCCGGACGCCCGACAATGGAATACGCGGCGGCATCAAATACGGTCGTGACCATAATCCCGAAGCCATGAATGTCTGGATGGCCGGCGGTGGCGTTAAGGCTGGGCATACGATTGGCGCCACGGATGAGATTGGCGCCAAGGCGGTTGAAGTGGTTCATCCACTGCGCGATTTTCATGTCACGCTCCTGCGTCTGCTCGGCCTCGACGACAACAAACTCACCTACCTCCACGCCGGCCGCTACAAACAACTCAGCCAATTCGGCGGCAAGGTGATTAAGGAATTGATTGCTTAACTCAAATAAATTTATGAAATCAACATTGTCTGTTTTTTTGTTTTTGACTTGGCTTGCAAATCTCCACGCCGCCCCGCCAAACATCGTTTTCATCATTGCCGATGACTGCACGTTTCGGGATATCGGGTGTTATGGAGGGCAGGCGCGGACGCCGCATATTGACAAGCTGGCCACGCAGGGGATGCGGTTTACGCGGTGTTTTCAGGCGGCGCCGATGTGTTCGCCGACTCGGCATAATATTTATACGGGGTTGTATCCGGTGAAGAGCGGCGCGTGGCCGAATCATGCGCGGGCGTATCCGCACGTGAAGAGCATCGTGCATTTTTTGAAACCGCTGGGGTATCGAGTGACGCAGACGGGGAAGACGCACGTGGCGCCGCGTGCGGTGTTTCCGTTTGAAAATTTTGGCGGCGGGAAAAATCCGGACATGAAATATATCGACCGGCTGTTCGCCGAAACGGCCAAGGGCGGCAAAAACGGCAAGCCGTTTTGTTTGTTTGCGTGTTCCAATGAGCCGCACTCGCCGTGGGATAAGGGCGATGCTTCGGTGTATCCGCCGGCGAAGGTGAAGCTGCCGGCGTACATCGTGGATACGCCGCGGATGCGGAACGATTTTTCTGATTATCTTGCGGAGATCACTTACTTCGATTCGCAAGTGGGCGAAATTCTTGGACTGTTGGAGAAACACGGGCTTAGCGAAAACACGCTGGTGATGGTGGTGAGCGAACAGGGTAATGGATTTCCGTTTGCGAAATGGACTTGCTACGATCACGGGCTGCAATCGGCGATGGTGGTGCGTTGGCCGGGCAAGGTGAAGGCCGGTGCGGTGACCGATGCGATGGTCGAATATGTGGACGTGACGCCGACCTTCATCGACGCGGCCGGCGGCAAGCCGGTTGCGGGGCTGGACGGCAAAAGTTTTCTGCCGGTGTTGCGCGGCGAAACACAAACGCACAAGCAACACGTCTTTGGCATTATGACCACGCGCGGCATTAACAGCGGGCCGGACGCGTTTGCCATCCGTTCGGTGCGTGATGCGCGTTACAAACTCATTTTAAATCTGAATCACAAAACCAAATTCACAAATGCCTGCACCGTGTCGCCGGCATTTCAGTCGATGATCGCCAAGGCTGCGGCGGGTGATGCGATGGCGAAGCGTTTGGTGCACGCGTATCAACATCGCCCTCAAGTGGAATTGTTTGACCTCAAAACCGACCCCTTGGAAATGAAGAACCTCGCTGGTCAAAGCGATTTGAAAAAAGTGGAGGCCCGCTTGCAGGCAACGCTGGCGGCGTGGATGAAAGCGCAGGGAGACGAAGGGGTGGCGACAGAATTAAAAGCCAAGGAACGCCAAAGCCGGGGCAGGCGACAGCCGAAGAAAAAGTGAAGGGGCTTTGGGGACACGGACTCGCAAGCTCGTCCCTCCATTTATTTGTCCCTCCATTTATTTGGCCCTTTGGATTACGATTGGTCAAGTGGCGTGCGAGTGAATTAGCTTTTGCTGAAGACGTCTTCGATGAGGCCGGTGCTGTCGTGGTATTTTTTTAGGGGGACGCCGACGCTGTGGGCGATGCTGGTGAAGAGGTTGGTGAAGGGGATGTCTTCGGTGTAGTTGCGGTGGGTGCCGTGTTGGTAGCCGAGCTTGGTGCCGCCGGCGAGGATGATGGGGTAGTTGCGGTAATTATGGAGGGAACTGGTGGAGCTGCAGTGGAGGATGACAGTGTGATCGAGCAGCGAACCGTGTTCGGTTTTGCTGGAGGCGAGGCGGGCCATAAAAATTTGGAGGCGTTCGGAGAGGAAGCGATCCCACTTGGCGAGTTTGTCGAATTTGTATTGGTGCCCGAGCACGTGGAGACCACCGCCGCCGATGACCGATGCAGCGAATCGATTCACGATGCTCCTGTTGCCATCGTCGGCGCCATACATCATCGTTGCCACACGGGTTTGATCGGTTTCAAAAGCGAGGAACATAAGCTCGTACATCATATCGAAAAACTCCTCGGTGGTGGCGCCTTCGATGCTGAAGTCGGCGGGGGATTTTCCGGTTTCAGGATAAGGGGTGTTGGCCCATTTTTCGGCGCGGCGGATTTTGTCTTCGGCGTCATTCACGGCGGTGAGGTACTCGTCCATTTTATCGCGGTCGCTCGCGCCGAGGCGTTTGGCAAGGCGCTTGTAATCTTCGAGGACGGCATCGGTAATTTTTCGGTCGGCCATCTGGCGGCGCTTGGCTTCGCGCGGGCTGACGTTGCCGGCAAACAGATATTCAAAAGCGGAACGCGGGGTTTTCAGTGCGGGTAAAATGCGGCCTTTGGGACTGATGGACGTACTGTAGTCCGTGGGGCTCAATTGCAGGGAACGCACGCGGGTGTGATGCCCAAGGGTGCGGGCGATCACCTGGTCAATGGACTCGTGGTTGACAACCCCGCGCTTGAGCGAGCTGCCGGTTAAGTAATGATTCGTGACGTGACCGAAGTGGCGGCACTGCGGATGGGAAAGGCCGGTGAGAATCGAAAAATGTTCGCGCATTTTCAGCGGCTCCAAACTGGGCGTGGCCGTATAATTGCGACCGGTTTCTTTGGGGTACCAAAATAAGGGGTGTTGTTTGCCTTTGTTTGAGGTCGCCACGCCGAAGGGAAAGAAGACGGAGCAAAAACGTTTGGCGGGGGCCTTGGCGGGGGCTGCCATAATGTCGAGCTGCGGCAGGAAGCAAAGTGCGCCGAGCCCTCGCAGGGCTGTTCTTCGGTTGATGCGATAGTTCATTGGTTTTCTCTTGGGTTGGTCAATGCGTGGGTTTTTAAAATTTGTTCGAGCAGGGTGCGGGGCTTGTAACCGGAGGCTTTGAATTGGGCGTGCATATCATCAATCAACGCAGCCTCACTCGCTCGCACGGACCGGCCCGCAGCATAAGCGTACAAAAATTCGGTGAATGAATGGAGGATTTCATCTTTGTATTTCCGGTTAAGGAGGGCTTTGAATTCGATGATGCCATTAACGGAGTCGCCTTTGATTGAGGAGCGGGCATCTGATTTGGCGAACGATATTTTTGAGGGCGGTCGTCTCCCAATAATCTCATATCGATAATTTTCCTCACGCCAGAGGCCGTAGCCGTCAAAATTTTCCAGAGGCAACCCCAGCGGATCAATGCGGTGATGGCAGCCGTAACAGGCGGGGTTTTCCTGATGAAACTTTAGCTGCTCGCTGATGGTGAGTTTTTCAAACCCCTCGAAATCATCCGGGTTGGGAAATTCGACATTCATTGGAGGCGGCGGCAGATGACGGCCCAAAATCCGCTCACACAACCAAACGCCGCGTGCGATGGGATCGGAAACCCCATACTCCTTGGAGTGGCTGGTGAGGGGTGCGCTCATTGTCAACACCCCGCCGCGCGAGGAATCCGCTGGGAGTTTGACGTACCCGAATCCTTGGCCCTGCGGTTTTTCAATCCCGTACCACTTTGCCAGCGTATCGTTGAGCACCAGAAAATCCGAATCGATCAGGTTTTCCAGTGAACGATTTTTTTGGAAGAGATATTTCAAAAACTCCGCCGGTTCCCGATTCATTGCAGCGCTGATCATTCGACCGCGCAGCAAATGATCCGGCTTCTTTTTCAACTGTAGCCACTCACCGGCAAACGCGTGCATAAACCGGCTGAACTGCGGGTGAGCCAGCATATAATTGAGTTCGTCTGCCGCATTCCAATCCGGGTTTTTTGCGCGCTGCAGCAGCTCGGCCGTGGGCGGCGAATGCCACAGGAAATATGCCAATCGGGTTGCCGTTTCCTGGTTTTTGTTTTTGGCGGCATCGGCATCGATGTACAAAAAATATGGCGAAAGCAGAATCGTTTTCACCGTGACGCGGATGCTTTGCCGAAACGTATCGCCATTGTCCCGGGCGGCTTTCCAATAGGTAAAATATTTTTGCCGAATCTCCTGAGACACATCGCCTCGAAATGCCCGGATCAGAAAACGATCAATCACACGCCGTGCATAATCCGGCTCCGATTCCGATTCTTGGCGCACCGGGAAGATGTTGCGTTCCCTCGGCGTGGGCCAGTGTTTGTAGTAAGGCCCATCCAGCTCGACACTTTTGATATGCAATAACGGCGATTCAAGCTGCTCCCCATCGACGCCAAACACTTCGTTGCGCAACAGGAATCCCAATGGCCAATCCTGTTGGCCCGGAGTCCTTGTTCGCTCCGCCGGTTTCTCGTTCAACTGGCAATAAAAATCATACACCCCACGCTCTCCCTTCGGGGTATCCACCACCTGAGCCGGGCCGGCAGAACGTATTTGTCCGCTTCTGAAATATGAAATGGGCCCGGAAAAAACCGCCAGCTTCGGATGCTCCCGTTGATCATCCCCTTTGCTCGCAAAAACGCGCAGCCGATAAACCCCCTCCGATGCCCGTATTTCCGGCAGAACAAACGTGACGTTGGGCCCGAGAATATGAACGTCCACCCTTCCGTGCTCCAGTCTCGAATGAAGCGGAGGGAGCATAATCCCATTCTCCTGCAGTTTCATCCGCCCTGAGATCTTGGTACTGCCCACCCGCAAAATTTTGGGATTCACCACTCCATCCACGCCGTATTTTTTGTTTACGGGAAGGACATCGATCAATTCTTTAAGATTGTAAACATATCCGTCCGGAGGATTGATTTCCGCCATCACTTTTCCCTGTGTGACCAGTCGCTCGATTTTCTGTTCTTTATCCTTATTTTTACCCACCATGCGAATCTCCGTCACCACAGAAAAATCAAACCGATACGACCGGAAGGGCGACATCTTCGGCTGCTCATCCGGGATCGCCTGTTCCAAGGCTTCCTCAATGCATCCCTTGTACAACTCAAATTGCAGCAGCGAAAAACTCAACGCTTTTCGGTTATTGGAAAACAAATGCTTCACCATTGAAGGATCCCCGCTCTTGTCACCCGGAAGCGAAGCCACCAGATTTTCCGGAATGCGCACCGAAAGCAAATCCTCCAACGTATGAACGAATTGTGCGCGATTCAGTTTGGCCGGGACAAACGCCGCCGGCTCGCGATTTTCCGAATGAAACCGCCGCAATTTGTCGGTCAACAATGCGTGGAATTTTGCGCGCTCCGATTCGCCCAGCTTTGATTTCTTCGCAGGCGGCATTTCCATCAAGATCACCTGCTCCAATGCCTCCTGCAAATCCTCACCCATAACAGACAAATCATTCCAATCAATCCCATCCAACCGCAAATCCGCCTTGGCCGTCTCCGAGCCGTGACAATCAATGCAATGATCTTCAAGAATGGTTTGGATATACCTCACATCCGCCGGAAACTTCTCGGAAGGCGAAACCGATTTAGACCGCGCAAAAGCAACCGGGACAATCCTCTCCCTTTCAGAACGGTCAGAAGAACGGTCGAAAAAACACCCCACACCCAACCCCACCAACAAAACAAAACCCACACCGAATGCAAAAGCCATCCGCCCCTGAGGCAGAGATTGATCTCGCGATCGGCCCATTATTTTTCTAATCAATTCCATTCGTACACCCGCTAAGATATAACCCACTCCCCGCACTCAAGTCAATTCCCGCCCATTCCCCTTCGGGTCATCGTTGCCACCCAAACCGGAGCATACGCGTTGCGAGCAACCTACAAATCGAACGTTCGACACACTCCCTCACGAAAACATTCAATTTTCCCAGCGTACGCCCCCACTTCCGTTTTGCGCTTAAGCCGACCAAACCCAAAGAACAGCAACCAAAGAAATGCCCATGCCCGAAAACAATAGTGCAATCGCAACCCAAAAAATTGCAATCACACCCCAACAAACCCGCCCCTCCAATCAATCGCAATACGATACACTATGCGGGCTTGCATCACGGGGGGAAATTGACACACTCGCGCTCATGCAATTTAGATCTCTTCTCGTTGTTGTATTCGTTGGTTTTGCGTCCGGTGTTTTTGCGGAGCCGATTTTGAAGCCGATTTTTAATGGCAACGATCTTTCCGGCTGGGCCGTGCCGAAGGGCAATGATGCGGCGGGTTGGTACAAGGCGGTGGATGGGATTTTGAAAATTCAAAGTGGGCCGAAGAAGAAGGGGTCGATTCTGTGGACGAAAAAGAAGTATCGGAATTTTCTGATGGAGTTCGATTTCCGGATGGGCGCGGGGCGCGTGGATAGCGGGGTGCATTTGCGCAATCCGGACCAAATCCAAATCGGCATTAGCGGCTCGCTCGGACGCGACATGACGTGTTCGCCGTACATCCCCGGCAAGGGTTATCCGGTGGAGGCGAAAAATATTAAGCGGCTGCTCAAGCCAAAGGATTGGAACACCATGCGCATCCAAGCCATCGGCAAAGAATACACCGTGTGGTTGGCGGGCGAAAAAGTGATGACGTACCAGAGCGCGTCCGCCATCGCCGAAGGGCCGATCGGCATTCAACTCCACGGCGGCCGAAACATGGCCATCGATTACCGGAAAATAAATCTCACCGAATTGCCCTCCAAATCAACCGCGACGGCAGCACCGTTGGTTTATGAAGGCACGAAAGGCATCGGCAAGGGCAAGCACATCGTGTTCATCGCAAGCGATCACGAGTATCGCGGTGAGGAAACATGCCCGGCCATCGCGCGCATTCTTGCGCAACGTTATGGTTTCAAATGTACCGTGCTGTTTGGCCTCGATGACAAAGGCCACATCAAAGCCGGCTCCTCCCGCGTGCCCGGGATGGAAGCGTTGCGCGATGCGGATATGATGTTTCTCTTTCTGCGTTTTCTGCATCCGGATGATGCGACAATGAAACACTTTACCGATTACCTCAACCGCGGCGGCCCCGTGCTCGGCCTGCGCACTACCACGCATGCGTTCAACGGATTGAAAGGCAAAAACGCGAAGTACAATTACAACAAGCGCAGCAAAGATTACGACTGGGGATTTGGCCGGCAAATTCTTGGTGAGACGTGGCGTCCGCGCGAAGGGGCCGGGCATTATGGGAGCAATCACCGGTACAGCACGCGGATGTTTGTGGTGCCGGAACAGAAAAATCATCCGGTGATGCGCGGCGTAAAAGAGATGCACGCGCTGGCCGGTGCGTACAGCGCGGTGCCGATTAAAGGCTCAGTGATCCTCTGCAAAAATCAGGTGCTCGACTCGATGAAACCCGACGGCAAACCGCTCGCCAACAAACCGCCCAGCCCAAGCATTTGGGTGCGCGAATACCAATCTGCTTCCGGCAAGAAAGGCCGCGTGTTTTGCAGCACGCAAGGTGCCTCGGAAGATATCGTGAGCGAAGGCGTGCGCCGCTGCATCATCAACGGCGTCTTCTGGTGTATGGGCCTCGAGCAACACATCAAGCCCGATATGAATGTGGCCTTCGTCGGCCCTTATCAGCCCACGCCGTTCACCTTTGGCGGAGAGGCGCAAAATGTGAAACCCTCCGACCTCGCCGGCTGGGCCAGCCCCATCATGCCCAAAGGTGGAATCCACAAACCCAAACGCGCACCGCGCCGTAAATAATTTTTAATGATGAACAACAAAAAAATCACACGCCGTTCGGCGTTGAAATTAACTGCCGCCGGCGCAGGGACGCTGATGGTCACCCGGAATTTTCTCAACGCGGCGGACACGCTTAAGCCTTTTGGAGACAAATTTGCGCGGCTGGAATCGTTGACCACCGGCGACTGGTGGAAACGACCGAGCAATCTCGGTGTGCCGCTCAAGGGCGGTCGTAAATCCGCCGCGCCCAATCTCAATGTGCCGCGCGATCAAGTGGTGGCATTTGCGATTTACACGCATCAGAATGGCGTGCTGAAAATCACCAGCCAACTCTTCCCGCTCAAGCCCGGCGAAAAACGCGAGGCGCGGCTGGAGTTCAAGCGCAATGGATTGTGGGTCGAGGCCGCCAAGACCGAAGTGCTTTACCCCGGCTGGGACGCGCACTTTCGCATCGAGAAATGGGACAACACACTGGACGTGCCATACCGCGTGCGGCACGGCGCGAAAGCGGAATTCGAGGGACTCATCCGTCGCGATCCATCGGAAAAAGATACCATCGTTGTCGCCAATCTTTCCTGCAACTCCAGCCGCACCGGCGGACCGCGCAAAGAAATTGTCGACAACCTCCGCCATCACGATCCCGATCTGCTGTACTTCGGCGGCGACCAACACTACCGCCACACCGAGCACACCACCGGTTGGATTGAGTTCGGAATGCAATACCGCGACATCCTTCGCGATCGCCCCGCCATTTGCATTCCCGATGATCACGACGTGGGCCACGGCAACGTGTGGGGCGAGAGCGGCAAACTAGCCAAGCTCAACGGCGGTGCAGATGGCGGCTACAAATATCCGGTCAAATACGTCAACCAAGTCCAGCGCCAACAAACCTCAAACCTGCCCGACCCCGCCGATCCCAAACCCGTCAGCCGCAACATCGGCGTGTACTACACGCGCCTAAATGTCGGCGGCGTGGACTTTGCCATCCTTGAAGATCGCAAATTCAAAACCGGCCCCGCTGGCAAAATCCCGAAGATGGGCCCGCGCCCCGATCACATTAACGACCCGAAATACGATCCAAAAAAAATCGATTTGCCCGGATTAGAATTACTCGGCCCGCGTCAGGAAAAATTCCTCAACGACTGGACCGCCGACTGGACCGATGCCGAAATGAAATGCGTCCTCTCGCAGACCGCCTTCTGCGGCGCCGTCCACATGCACGGCGGCCCAAAGAGCCGGCTGCTCGCAGACCTCGATTGCAATGGCTGGCCGCAAACGCCGAGCCGCCGCGCGCTGGAAATCATCCGGCGCGCCCGCGCCGTGCATCTGTGCGGCGACCAACACCTCGCCGTCGTTGTCAAACACGGCATCAAAGAACACGGCGACGGCCCGTACGGCTTTACCGGCCCCGCGTTGGTGAATACCATTTACGGTCGCTGGTGGCATCCACTCGACGAAAAGGCCGGCCCCAATCCCGTGCCCAACAGTCCGCTACCGTGGACCGGCGATTTCAAGGACGGCCTTGGAAACAAAATCTCAATGCTCGCCTACGCGAATCCCGAAAACCGCAACGACGAAAAGAAACGCGCCGACGGCTACGGCATCGCGCGCTTCAACAAAAAAACCCGCAAAGTCACCTTCGAATGTTGGCCGCGCTTTTGCGATGTGGCCGATGGCGACCAAGCCCAATTCCCGGGCTGGCCTATCACCGTCGCCGAAGAAGCCAACGACGGCCGCAAAGTCACCGGCTGGTTGCCCGAACTCAAATTCGCCAAAGGCCAAAACCCCGTCATCCAAGTCATCGAAGAAAAAACCGGCGAAATCCTCTACACCGCCCGAGCGCAAAACAACCGCTTCCAACCCCGCGTCTATTCCAAAAGCAAACACACCATAAAAATCGGAATGCAAAAACCGAATACCTCAAATGCCAAAACCCTGAACGGACTCGAGCCAAAGCCAAAAAAAGCCGCAGGAGTTCAGTCCGTAAAATTGTAATCAGAAAGGGCACGCAATGTAGCCCGGCCCGATGGGCCGGGCCCCGGGCCACCGGCCCGGGCTACAATGCTCCTGTCAACTTAGTTCACCGGTTTACAGGATGAGAATATTTTAGATTCAGACTGCCTCTATGCAGCCTTGAAGAGGTGCTTTTGGAAGTCGATAAACAACTCTCGGATCGAAGTAGCTTCCCCCAGCTGATCCACCGCATCGTGGATGCCGCCATATTTTAACTCTAGAAAACTGCTGATCTTTTCAGGCTGCAATTCGCTCACGCCTTCCTTCACGTACTGATCGAGCACGAAGTCCAGAAAGACTGTTTGCTTGTCGGTGTAGCTGGAATGAATGATGTCACGATGGCGACCCACCCTCTCTTCGCGTGTCACCGGCGCCAAGGCGTAGGCAATGTAGGCCAGCACATCAAAGACATCACTCTTCTCCGCAGCGATGAGTTTCTTGATCTCATCCAACTGATCGGAGCCATAGCCTTTCTCCGCCAAACCATTGAGTAGCTGCTTGCGAGTTTCCGGGTGACTCCAAATCTCACGTAGTTTTGCTTCATCCCCAAAAAAGCCCGGCAAATCTCCAAAGAGTTGCTCCACGAATTGAGTCGCTGAAATCGGAGAGCCATCCGCATGCCAGAAGGTAGTTTGCGTCATGTGCTGGATTTGCCGTTCCTTGCCGTCGGCCAGTGTGATTTTGAGCATACGCTGCGGTTCATTTTCAGTGCGCTCAATCGATGTTTCACGAACCACCGCAACCTCAGGATCTGCCTCTTCATATTCACGCTGCTTTGGTGATTCTGGTTCCACCGGTTCCCCGTCCCACTCATCGTCTTGAAAGTTTTTGTGTGCTTCCACGAAATCGTGGATCGTGAAATAATCCTTCCCGTCGAACACCCGCGTACCGCGCCCGATGATCTGCTTGAACTCAATCATCGATTTCACCGGCCGCATCAACACAATGTGCCGTACATTGCGCGCATCCACTCCGGTGGAAAGCTTACGCGAGGTGGTTAAAATCGTCGGGATCGTTTTTTCATTATCCTGAAACTGGCGGAGCTTTTCTTCGCCGATACCCCCGTCATCCGCGGTTACCCGCACACAATAGTTGGGGTCACTATTCGTCTTATGCTGGTTAATCAAATCGCGCACTTCCAGTGCGTGCACCTGTGTCGCACAAAAAACCAACGTCTTCTCTCTTTGATCGATACTGTCCATGAAAGTATGCACCCGATACCTCTCACGCGCCGGGATTTTAATTTTCGTGTTAAAGTCCTCCTCCTCGTAGCGTTTGCCCTCCTCCACATCTCCTTCAACAATCTCATCATCATCAGTGTAAATGTAATCATCGAGTGTCGTAGCAATTTGTCTCACGCGGAAGGGCGTCAGGAATCCATCGTTAATGCCTTCCTTGAGCGAATACACATAAACCGGCTCACCAAAATAACCGTAGGTATCCGCGTTGTGTTCGCGCTTGGGCGTGGCGGTGAGGCCCAGTTGCACGGCGGGTGAAAAATACTCCAGAATCCCGCGCCATGTGCTTTCGTCCTTGGCCCCGCCGCGATGGCACTCGTCGATCACAATGAAGTCAAAGAAGTCCGGCGGATACTCGCCAAAGTACGGCTCCGGATTACCCTCCGCATCGTGCCCGCTCATGAAGGTTTGGAAGATGGTGAAGAAAATACTGCCGTTCGTGGGCACCTTCCCTTTCTTACTGATTTCATCCGGCGCAATCCGCACCAAGGCATCTTCCTCAAAGGCTGAGAACGCATTGAATGCTTGGTCGGCGAGGAAATTACGGTCAGCGAGAAAGAGAATCCGAGGCCGCCGGTTGGGCTCGCCGCTCAAGTTCCATTTACTCTTGAACAGTTTCCACGCCAGTTGAAACGCAATGAAGGTCTTCCCCGTACCGGTGGCCAGCGTGAGCAGGATTTTGTCTTCGCCCGACGCGATCGCCTCCAAGGTTTTGTTGGTGGCGTTGTGCTGGTAATAACGCGCCTCCCACGTGCCGCCTTTGTCTTCGAACGGCACGGCGGCAAACCGGTCTCGCCACGCGTTGGCCTCGGCGAAAGTGGCGTCCCATAATTCATCCGGCGTAGGATAATTCGCGACCTCGCCTTCCTCGCCCGTTTCCATATCCACGCGATACAGCCCCACGCCGTTGGTTGAGTAAGTGAAGCGCGTCTGCAATCGCGCCGCGTATTTCTTCGCTTGGGCCAAGCCCTCGGTCACCGGCAAATCCCGTCGCTTGGCCTCGATCACCGCCAGCTTGTGGCCGCGATACGTCAATACATAATCCGCAATGTCCGAACTCGCCCGCTTCCCCGCGCCCTGCAAACGCCCCGGCGCGATCACCTCCCGCCGCACCCGACTCTCCGCCACCACGCCCCAGTCTGCCGCCTTGAGGGCGGGGTCAATCAACTCAGCGCGTGTCTCGGCTTCGTTCATAGGCAAAGTACATATCTCCCCATTTTCTTGCTGCCAACCTTTTTCACAAGTCCGGCATCCATCAACGGCTTCAATAGGTTCATCGCGCCTTGGCGGGACACGCTCAATGCTTTCCAAATCTCCGCCGGTGCCATGCTCCCTTGATCCCGAAGCAACTTCAGCAACTGCTCCTGTTTTGGGCGCAACGTTAGTTTGCCCGCCTGTTTCACGTTTAGGGCGCGGATGCGCATCCACACGCGATCCAGCGTTTGCCGCAAGCCCTCCGCGCAATACTCCAGCCAGCCTGTCAGATCCTCGCCCTCTCGCCGCACCGCTTGCAGGGCGTCATAGTAATCCTTCCGTTTCTCCCAGTAAAATTCATCCACCGAAAACACGTGATGCGTGTCGAACCCACGCCGGTATAGTTCCCACAAAGCCAGCGCCCGGCCCACGCGTCCATTGCCGTCGGCGAACGGATGGATCGCCTCGAAACGATAATGCAAAATGGCCGAGCTGAGGACCGGCGATAGCCCGGCCGCTCTACCATTCCACCACTCCAACAGTTCAAACATCAGGCCCGAAACCATGCTCGGCGTCGGCGGCAGATAATCGCCCACCCGCACCTTGATCGTTCTGTAATGCCCCGCCTCGCCCTGATCCATCACCCCCTTGGCCAGAATACGGTGAAGCCGAAACAAATCTTCATGTCGAACCACTTTTTTCTTCGCCTGTTTCTCCACGTGCCGAAGGCCGGCAAAATAATTGAGCACCTCGCGGCGCGAACGCTCCGTGTAACCCACCGATTCCTCCCCCGCCTCCAAAGCCCGCACCTGCTCCAAGGTCAACGGATTCCCTTCAATCGCCGTGGAAGCATGGGCATTGCGCGAACGGCTGTCCCTCTGCAAAGCCGGCACCCACGCCAACTCCACCGTTGCCCCCTGCACCCGCTCACGCAACGCGCTCACCTCCTCCACCAAGGAAAGCAGGCGCGGCGTTATGATGAATTGCGGCTCGTAACTCACGGGGGTAAGTCAACCATAAGTCAACTTATCTGTCAACCTCCCGTCACAACTCCCCGGCGAAGGCTTTTTGGAGGAGGGATTGCTTGAGTTCGGCCAGGGCGCTCTGCTTGCGCTCGTAGATCGCCTCCAGCGCCTTGGTTTCCTCCGACAAGGCATCGAGCTTTTCCACGATCGATTGTTGGGTGGGCAGGGGTGGGAGCGCGACCTTAAAAACTTGTATTTCTGCTTTGGTGATAGCTTGTCTTGTGCTCCCTCCCTTATTTCCAATTCCAAGAAGTTTGTCCTTATATTCCTTGGAAGTTAGGAGTTGATTCAAGAAAGAGGGTATCGATGTTCTGGGAGGCGTTCTGATAATTGAGACATGTTGGTTGACTCGGGCTGGAAGATGCTCTGCAGGAGCAACGCAGCAACGGGCTACTGAGGCGCCAGTGATGTTCAGTAAAACATCACCCTCTTCAACGACTACATTGCTGAGTTTATCAGCCTGAGCCTGATCGATGAACGCCAACTTCGCATCTCGAAATTCTCTGTCGTAAACATTGAGGCTTCTGATCAAGGAAATACCTTCGGTTTTGTAGGCATTCTTACCGCCTCTTGGTGTCGCTCCACTTCCTATCTTTGAGCACACTTCCCCCAGCGTGGTCTCTTCCCAGTCGTCGCCTTTTTGGGAGAAGGTGGATTGGAGGACGGATTGGAAGAGTTCGCGGGCGTTGTGGAGGTTTTTCTCGGCTTGGGCGGTGGCCGCCGCGATCCCCTCAAAGGCTTCATCCAAAATCCCCACGATCCGCTCCTGCTCGGGGAGGGGGGGGACGGGGATTGGAACCTTTTTGACGTCACCTTGGTTGACGCTTGCTTGATTGACAGACTGCTTGCAAGTCCTCACCCAATATCCTTGTGCGAAGATATGATTTAGGAAGAGGTTCAAATATCCAGAATCCACTTCATCATGGCACCGCATCAACAACAAGTTAACCCCGTGATATAATTCATCTTCAGATTTCACGAGAGCAGTTTTCCCAACATGGATGACACTGTTGATATGACTAAATAAAATATCACCACGCGCCAGTCTGTATTTTGCTTTCTCCGTTTCATTTAGCTCAGCATATCCAACCCTATCGAAATCAATATTTGCTTGAGCAATCGTTTCAATCCGGCTGATGGGAAGCCCTTTGCCGTCCTTGTTATGTTTGCAGTTGACGCCATTTTTGATGACCGCAAGCACCTCCCCCAAGGTCTTCACTTCCCAGCCTGTTTTGGGGGGTGTTGAGGGAGGGATGTTCATCAGGCGGCTTGCGGGTTGGGGTTTATAGGTCTTATGAGTCCTATAGGACTTATTTGTCTTCGGTTTCGCGGTGGGTTTCGGAGACCGTTTTGGCGTTGGCCTTTATAGGTTCTATAGGATTTATTTTCTCCGATTGCGGTGTTGGAGGCGGGCGCGGGTCATGTTTTCCCGAAGGCCGCCTTTCTCAACAAAATCCTTCTCCAAGCGTCGGATTTGTTGGTCGAGCAGATAGTTTGCCTGATGGATAAGGCAGAGCGCGATATTGGCCACGGTTTCGGGCGGGCGTGTGTCCATATAAGTCCTATAGGTATCATAGGACTCATTTTCTTGGCGACCAAGTTTTCTGACATATAGGGCTTCCTTATCATCCTTTCCCCAGATTCGGTGGTCGCGAGCGCGGAGGTAGTCGCGGTAATCTTCCAGCAATTCCTCAAGGCTTGCCCGAGCGACGTTGGTGAGCTTGATCTCCATTTCAGTGGAGGCGACGGCGGCTTTGCTGCCCTCAAGGATATTCTGTTTTCCGGAACGGGATGCCTGCACCATCTGGTCGATAGTGCGGTCGCCTCTGCGTAGATTTTTTTCTGTAAAATGAAAAGTGAGATCATAAATGATCTCGACTTTCTTGTAGGAAAGCAGTTCGCGGTAGTTGCCGTGGGGGTTGAGGAATTCGCGCTTGGGCATAGGTCTTATTGGTCGTATAGGACTTATTTTAACAGTGCCTCGACGTTCCGCAATACTTCGGCGCTTTCCGCATCGAGCGCGGCAATTTCCGCAAGGATTTGGTGAGGGTCGCGCAGCTCGACTTCCTCATCACGGTTAGGATTTTTCACTGAAAGATCGCAGGTGGCTTCGTCCACATCGGCGGCGTCCACGCTCCATGATTGGTCGGAGTCGGCGAGGGTCTTTTGTAGCTCCACGAATTCGGCGAGGTC
>JAAZZB010000068.1 GCA_014239365.1 Verrucomicrobiia bacterium
AGTGCCACCTCAACACCTGCCCCGTCGGTATCGCCACGCAGGATCCTGAGTTGCGCAAAAAATTCACCGGCGATCCTGAGCACGTCGTCAATTATCTGTTTATGGTCGCTGAGGAAGCGCGCCAAATTATGGCCACGCTTGGCTTCCGATCGATTGACGAAATGGTTGGCCGCGTGGACGCGCTCGAAATGCAAAAGGCCATCGACCACTGGAAAGCCGACGGCATCGATCTTAGTTCCATTCTCACGCCTATCGAAAAGCCGCACGCGGACGTTGGCACTTACTGCACGCAAACGCAGGATCACGGTTTGGAATTTGCGCTCGATAACGAGCTGCTCCGCTTGGCCAAGGGTGCACTTGAATCCGGCGAGCCGGTTGAGATCGACCTGCCGATCATCAACACCAACCGCACAGTCGGCACGATTTTAAGCAACGAAATCGCCAAGGCGCACGGCTCGGAATTGCTGCCCAACGACACGGTGAAAATTAAATTCACCGGTTCCGCCGGCCAAAGTCTCGGTGCGTTTCTCGCCAAGGGCGTGAGCATAGAGCTCGAAGGCGACGCCAACGATTATGTCGGCAAAGGACTTTCCGGCGGTCAGCTCACCATTTATCCGCCCAAGGTTTCCACCTTCGCGCCGGAGGAAAATATTCTCGTCGGCAACGTCTGCCTTTACGGCGCGACCGGCGGCAAGGCTTTTTTCCGCGGGCGGGCGGCGGAACGATTTTGTGTGCGCAACAGCGGCGCGGCGGCGGTCATCGAAGGCGTGGGCGATCACGGTTGCGAATACATGACCGGCGGACGCGCCGTCATCCTAGGCCCCACCGGCCGAAACTTCGCCGCCGGTATGTCCGGCGGCGTGGCTTACATTTGGGACCCGGACAACGTCTTCGCGCCCAATTGCAATATGGAAATGGTGGAACTCGAATCGGTGGAGGACGGCAAGGACATCGCCGAGTTGCAAAGCCTCATCGAGGAACACGCCGAACGCACCGATTCCACTGTGGCCGTTGAGTTGCTTGAAAACTGGAGCACGGCGCTTGGCCAATTCGTGAAAGTGATGCCGACGGATTACAAACGCGTGCTGGCGGAGCGCAAAAAGCGTGAACAGGAATTGTCGCTTAATTAATCGAATATTTTCAATGGGTAAACCAACAGGATTTATGGAGTTCGAGCGCGAGGCGGTGCCGTATCGCGATCCGCTGGAGCGCGTCAACGACTACGCCGAGATTAACACCAATCCCAGCGAGGAACATCTGCAGACGCAGGGCGCGCGCTGTATGGATTGCGGCGTGCCATTCTGCCAATCGGGCTCCGGTTGCCCCGTCGATAATCTCATCCCCGAGTGGAACCATCTCGTTTATCAAAACCGCTGGCGCGAGGCGATCGATCGGCTGCACAAGACGAATAATTTTCCGGAGTTCACCGGCCGCGTGTGCCCCGCGCCATGTGAAGGCGCGTGCGTGCTCGGCATCACCAATCCGCCGGTGACGATTAAGAATATCGAGAACACGATCATCGACCGCGCCTTTGATGAAGGTTGGGTGAGCGCCGAACCGCCCGCGGAACGCACCGGCAAAAAAATCGCCATCGTCGGCTCCGGCCCGGCGGGATTAGCGGCGGCGGATCAACTTAACAAGGTCGGGCACACCGTCACCGTTTACGAACGCGCCGACCGCATTGGCGGGCTGCTGATGTACGGCATCCCAAATATGAAGCTCGATAAAGACGTCGTCGATCGTCGCGTGAATTTGATGCGCGAGGAGGGCGTGCAATTTGTCACCTGCGCGCACGTCGGCAAAAAAGAAGATTTCGCCTCCGGCCATATGACGCAAATCATGGAGGAACGCGGCTGCGAAATGCAGTTCATCGACCCCAACGATTTGCTGAAAGAAAATGACGCGCTGCTAATGGCCACCGGCGCGACGAAGCCCTTCGACCCCACCGGCCGCAATCCCGGGCGCGACCTCGATGGCATTCAGTTCGCGATGGATTTTCTCACGCGCAACACGAAGAGTTTGCTCGATTCCAAACTGGAAGACAAAACGTACACCTCGGCCACAGGCAAAAATGTCATCGTCATCGGCGGTGGCGACACCGGCGCGGATTGCATCGGCACCTCGTTGCGGCACGGCTGCAAGAGTGTTGTGAATTTTGAGCTGCTCGACCAACCGCCCGCCTAGCGCGCCGCGAACAATCCGTGGCCGCAATGGCCGCGCGTGTATCGGCTCGATTATTCGCACGCCGAAAATAAAGCCAAACACGGCAACGACCCGCGCGCGTATCACGTCCTCGCCAAAGAATTTATCGGCGACGAAAACGGCCACATTGTTTCTGTAAAAACCGTCGAGGTCGATTGGAGCAAACCGGTCGAGGGCGGCGCGCCCTTTAGCGAAGTGGAAGGGTCCGAAAAAGAATGGCCCGCCGACCTCGTGTTGCTCGCCACCGGCTTTGTTGGCCCCGAACTCGAAGTGGGCGAAATGCTCGGCCTCGAAACCCAAAACCCGCGCGGCAACTGGCAAACCTTCATTGGCGAGCACGGTGAATTTACCACCAACCTCGAAGGCATCTTTGTCGCCGGCGATTGTCGTCGCGGCCAATCCCTCGTCGTCTGGGCCATCAACGAAGGCCGCGGCGCCGCCCGCGCCATCGACCAATACCTCACCGGCTCCAGCCTCCTCCCCGCGCCGGGCGTCACCCAAGGCAGCGCGCTCGCGGGCGCTTAGAGGATTGGCGGTAACGTGCAATTTGTGCTAGGTTTCCCTCAACCTAACCAACCCCAAACCAAAGGATTCCCATGGAAATCACCAAGCAACTGGCCGTGTTTCTCGATAATCGTCCCGGCACCCTCGCGCGTGTGTGCGATGCGCTCGCCGAATCCAAGGTTAATATCCAAGCGCTCACCACCAGCGATACTGTGGACCACAGCGTCGTGCGGATGGTGGTGGACGATCCGCAAACCGCCGTGTGGTTGCTCGAAGAACACGGCGCGATGGTCGTCGAAGATGACGTCGTGCTCGTCGAGGGCGACAACAAATCCGGCAGCCTCGCCGACATCGCCCGCAAGCTCCGTAATGCCAAGGTGAACATCGAATATTTATACTGCGCCACACCCCCCGCCTCGCGCAAAGGCCTCCTCGTGCTCCGCGTGGATGATCCCGCCAAAGCATTGAAGGCCCTTAACGGCGGTTGATAAAAAATGCCTGTCGCCGAAGCAAAAAAAACGCGCGTCCTTTGCGGGATGAGTGGCGGAGTCGATTCCTCCGCTGCGGCCGCGTTGCTCATTGAGCAGGGCTACGAAGTTGTCGGCGTCACGCTCAAGCTTTGGCCGCAAGACTGCGTTTCCCGCGTGGAAGATAAATGCTGCGGCCCGCAAGCCGTCACCGATGCGCGTTCCGTTTGCTCGAACCTCGGCATCCGCTATTATCTCATCGACGAAGCCGAAGATTTCCAAACCCACGTCATCGATTATTTTGCCGCCGAATACAAAGCCGGTCGCACGCCCAACCCCTGCGTGATGTGCAATGAGCATCTTAAATTCGGCCGCCTCCTCGAACGCGCCGATCAACTCGGCGCAGAAAAAATCGCCACCGGCCACTTCGCCCGCATCGAGCAGGACGAAACGACCGGCCGCTTTCTGCTCAAGCGCGGACGCGACGAACGCAAAGACCAAACCTATTTTCTGTTCAGCCTCCGCCAAGACCAACTCAGCCGCGCCCTGTTCCCTCTTGGCGAAAAAACCAAAGACGCCACCCGCGACGTCGCCCGCGATTGCAATCTCAAGACCGCCGAGAAAGCGGAAAGCATGGAAATCTGTTTCGTGCCTGACAACGATTACGGCGCCTTCCTGCAAAAAGCCGGCCTCGCCGAAAAGCACCAAGGCGAAATCGTCGACCTCAACGGCCGCGTCCTCGGCCAACACGACGGCATTGAATTCTACACCATCGGCCAACGCAAAGGCCTCGGCATCAGCTCGCCGTATCCCCTTTACGTCCTCGAGCTAAACCCAGAAGAAAACCGCGTCGTCGTCGGCCCCGTCGAAAACCTCGAGCGCGACCAATTCCAAGTCGAGCGCTGCAACTGGATCCCCTTCGAGAATTTAACCGACCCCATCGAAGTCACCACCCGCATCCGCTACAACCACACCGGCACCCCCGCCACCCTCACTCCCGGCGAAAACGGAATCGCCACCATCAAACTCCACACCCCCCAAAGAGCCATCGCCCCCGGCCAAGCCTGCGTATTTTATCAAGACGATTTGGTTGTGGGTGGCGGCTGGATAACAAGGTAATGCCATGCCAACCGTGCTCCGCATCAAAGGCTATCGGTTCTTTTTCTTTGCGGCCGACCGATTTGAGCCGCCGCACATCCATGTGGCCAAGGATGGCCACGCCGCCAAGTTCTGGCTCGAACCCGTCCGCCAAGCTTACAATGAGGGATTCCGCCCGCATCAAATCAACGAAATCCGTCGCATCATTGATGAACACCTCGACCAACTCACCGACGTGTGGTATGCTTACTTCAGTAAGTACATGTGATGAACGAACTCCGAATCCAGTCCGTTGAATTTGTCAGCGAAGAAATCGCCGTCCAATTCAATGACCAAAGCACTCTTGCTTTGCCGCTGAGCTGTTTCCCTCGATTGCAGAAAGCCACCCCCAAACAGCGCACCGATTGGGCCCTCATCGGCCTTGGCCTTGGCATCCATTGGCCCGAGGTGGACGAAGATTTGTCAGTCGAAAACTTCCTGTCCGCCGCCGCCCGCCAAAGCAAAACCTCGGTGACCGCTGGATAACAAGGTAGGGCGGGCCCGCCAAGGCACGCTCGGAGAGCACACCCTACCAATTCCCCCTGTACACAGCGGATGGTATTCCGTAGATTCAACCCATGCGGAAAACCATTCTTTTAATAGCAGCGCTGGCGTTGGTGGGGTGCGGGAAGAAAACCACTCCGGCGGAACCTGTAACCAATGCCGAACCCAAGGTGGAAGCGAACAAGCCGGAGCCGCCCAAGACCGAACCCAAGCCGGAGGCAAAGATTCCCGCCAATGCTTTTGTCAACACGCTGGGGATGCCCTTCGTGCCCGTGCCGGGGACGGACGTTCAGTTTTGCATTTGGGAAACGCGGGTGAAGGATTACGCGGCGTTTGCGGCGGCGAATGCGGGGGTGGACGGGAGTTGGAAGAAGCCCGGGTTCAAGCAGGAGGACACGCACCCGGTGGTGAAGGTGAGCTGGAATGATGCGCAGGCGTTTTGTGCGTGGTTGACGAAGAAGGAGTTGGCGGAAGGGAAAATCAAGGCGTGTCAGAAGTACCGATTGCCGACGG
>JAAZZB010000083.1 GCA_014239365.1 Verrucomicrobiia bacterium
CTTTCTTGGTGCGGACGCCGTGGGCTTGGCCGAGCACGGTGGTGTTCGGCCATACTTTTACGATTTCATAAAGTTCACCAGCCGGTGTCTTCCAGCTTTTACCAAAGCCCTGCAGGATGGGGTGCTTGGGCTCCATGTTTTTTATTTCAACCGCCACGTGCTGTTGATGCCGCACGGTGGTCACGCCCAATAGCTTGCGCCATTCGTCGGTCAACTTGTCCGCTGCACGGTAGCTGTGCATCGTGCAATGCAGCAACACCGCCGGCACACCGGAATCGCGATGGGCCGTAGCCAGTGATTCCACAAATGCCTTGTCACCAATTGCCCCAAAACATTCGTTGTGCACCACCACATCAAAATCTTTGATCCAATCTTTCTTTTTATAAATGGAAATCCGATGCGTGCGCCCTGTGCCGCCCTCGTGCATAATTGTCCAGTCCACGTTCGCGCGCTTGCTGATGCCCTGGCTGATGATGAGCTTTTGCTTCGCGTAATCGTGGCAGCACCCGCCCGTAATCAGCAGCGCCTTAATCGGCTCCGCCGCGCCCAAGGGCAACGCCAGCAACAGGAGAGAAAGAACAATTTTTTTCATGGTCAATTTAGAGTCGTGTTCCAAACAATCTATGGATGAAAAACTCTGTCGTCAACGCCCATCACGGCACCACGTTTTTCGTCCCCTGCAATTCGTTGAGCGCGCGATTGACCACGCGGACGATGTATTTGTTGGGCTGATTTTTTAGCGCCCTTTTCAGTGCGGGGATAGCGGGCTTGGCTTGGGCGTCCATTTCGTCCAGCACGATAGCCGCCGCGAGCCGACCCCATTGGTGCTCGCTTTGCAGTTCCGCTTCCAGCACGGACAACGCCAGCTTGGCTTCACCCAGTTTGGCCAAGGCCCGCGCGGCGGCGATGCGGACGCTGGGGGATTTGTCTTTCAACGCATCCATCATTGGCCGCTTCGCGTTGATCGCTTGCGGGCCGATGTTGCCCACACCGGTGGCGCCCCAATAACGCACAGCGGCGTCCGGATGTTCCATCACTTGTATCATCGACGGCAGTGCGTACACGCCGGAGGATGCCATTGCGGCAGCATTGCCAAGTTGGGCGTTCAGTTTGCTTTTGCCTTTGAGGATATTGTAGCGTGCACCGGCGGCCTTTTCGCGAATCTCAATTTCCGCTTCGGGCAAGAGGCCGAGGTCGCCCGTCCGCTTCACCCAATCCGAATGGGCAGCGCGCAGTTCTTTCAACTTGTCGGCGTGTTTGCGCTCGCCGGCGAGGTTGTGAATTTCGTGCGGGTCGGTTTCCAAATCGTACAATTCCTCCGTGGGCTTGGTGGGGGCTATGAAAAGTTTGGCTGCCGGCTGCAGTTTCCCCGCATCGGTCACGCGGCGAATCTCCCGCATCGTCGCACCCTTTTCCGGCGTGTTCATATATTGATAGTACGTCTTGAGCGGTTCGTAATTTCGGATGTACCGATAATGCGGGCCGCGCACACTGCGGATGATGTCATAGCGTTCATCCATACGATCGCGCGCGCCGAATACGAACTTACGCGGCGTACCACTAATGAAGCTGCGGCCCTGCATGTGCTTGGGAATTTCCAGTCCGGCTAAATTCAAAACCGTGGGGCCAAAATCAATCGAACTCACCAGCCGATGACTCACGGCCGGCTTGCCGCCCGGTTGCCGCACAATCAATGGAACGCGCGTGCCCGAATCGTACAGCCACCGCTTTGCGCGCGGCAGGCCCACGCCGTGGTCGCTCCAGAAAAAAATAATCGTGTTTTCATAAAGGCCATCTTCCTTCAACTGCGCGATGAGGTTTCCTGCCCACGCATCCATCGCGGTGATGAGTTCGTAATTGCGTTTCCAATCCTCGCGCACGATGGGCGTATCCGGATAATACGGCGGCAGCGTAAGTTTGCTGGCGTCCTGCCGTTGTGAGGGTTTGAGGTTGGCGGTGACTGATTGATATTTCGCCTCACTCGCAATGCCGCTTTCGTGGCAGCCGGTGAAGTTGAATACCGCAAAAAACGGCTGCCCCTTTTTCCGGTTGCGCCAATGCCCTTTGCGTCCGGAAATATCCCACGTTTCTTTCGGATGACGAAACTGATAATCCGTCTTGGAATTATTCGTGCAGAAATACCCCGCCTCGCGCAGCACCATCGGGAACGGTTTGATGTGCGCGGGCAACACCGCCTTGCACCGCATATGATGTGTGCCGAGCGTGGTTTGGTACATCCCCGTGATGATGCCCGACCGACACGGCGCACACACCCCCGCCGTGGTAAACGCATGCGTGTACCGCACGCCTTCCCGCGCGAGTTGATCAAGGTGCGGCGTAATCGCATTCGCGTCACCGTAACAACCCAGATGCGAGCTAATATCCTCCGCCGAAAGCCAAAGAATGTTCGGTCGGTCGGTCGCCTTCAATGCGCCCGCCGCCACGGCACAAACCACCCATACCCATAAATGAATTCGCATGCCCGAAGGGTATTTCATTTGCG
The DNA here is from genome assembly GCA_014239365.1 of Verrucomicrobiia bacterium. Lineage (GTDB taxonomy): Bacteria > Verrucomicrobiota > Verrucomicrobiia > Limisphaerales > UBA1100 > JACNJL01. The sequence goes on from JAAZZB010000083.1 coordinate 2,504, forward strand.
CATTCGCTGGCCAACCTTAAAATAGCCGCCGCCATCATTATGAAAAAACACGTTCTACTGCTCCTGTTCATTGTCGCCCCGGCTGCCACCTCCATCGCCGCGCCGCCCACAGGCCAAATCCATATTGGCTGGGCAATGACCAGCATCACGCCGGATAAACCAGTCGCCTTGGCGGGCCAGTTTCACAAACGTATTTCCCAGCGCGTAGAGACGCCTTGTATGGCCACGGTGTTGGCGCTTGAAACCCGCAACGGCAAGCAGTCGCTCGAACAGGCGATTATGGTTTCGTGTGATCTTGTGGTCATCGCCGACACACTGCAGCCGCGCTTGCGGAAAATGTTGTCTGGAAAGCTGCCCGGCTTTGACCCGAAAAAACTTTTTCTCAACGCCACCCACACGCACTCCGGCCCGGTCACGCGCGCCATCGGCTGGTACACCGTGGATGACAAGGGCGTGATGAAGCCGCCGGCTTACGTGGATTTCATGCTCAAAAAAATCGCGGCGGCCATCGAGACGGCGTGGAAAAATCGAGCGCCCGGCGGCGTCAGCTGGGGCCTCGGCCACGCAGTGGTCGGTTCCAATCGCCGCATGGTTTATCGCACCGCGCAGGCGCACCCGCGCTTTGGCTCCAGCACGGCTGCAATGTACGGCCGCAACAACATCCCGGATTTCCTCAGCGTGGAAGGCTCCGAGGATACGGGGATTGAAATGCTATTTTTCTGGAACACCAAAAAGGAATTGACCGGTTGCGTGTTGAACGTCGCCTGCCCTTCGCAGGTGCGCGAGTCGGCCCGTTATATTTCCAGCGATTACTGGGGCAAAGTGCGGCAACAAATGAACAAGCGACACGGGGCCGACGTGTTTGTGCTGCCGTGGTGCGGTGCGGCGGGCGACCAATCGCCGCACGTGCAATACCGCAAAGGCGCCGAGGCTCGCATGCGCAAACTGCGCGGCGATCTCGCCCCCGACGAGGTGATTGCCGCGCGCATCGTGAGCGCGGTGGACATCGCCTTGCCCGCCGTGAAAAAGGACATCCGCACCGAGGTGCCCTTCGGCCATCACGTCGAGACGCTAAAGCTGCCGCGCCGAATTGTGACGCGCACGGAAAAGGAATGGGCGCAGGCGGAAGTCAACCGCGTGCTGGCCAAGCCTGCCGACAAACGCACCAGCGCCGAGGAATCACATCGCCGTTGGAATCAGCGCGTCGTCGACCGGTTTAACGCGCTGAAGACGGATCCAAAGATTGAAATGGAACTGCACGTGCTGCGCCTCGGTGACGTGGCGGTGGCGACCAATCCCTTCGAGCTCTTTCTCGATTTTGGAATGCGCATGAAAACCCGCTGCAAAGCGCCGCTGACGTTCATCGTGCAACTCGCCTGCTCCTCCGGTGCGTACCTGCCTACCATCAAGGCCGTGGCTGGCGGTGGCTATAGCGCCATCATCCAAAGCAACCGCGTCGGCCCCGAGGGCGGCGACGTGCTGGTGAACCGCACCGTGGAACTCATCAACGCGATGTGGGCGAAGTAGTCGACTACCACTTATCCGTCCGAAACGGCGTGGCCGGCAGACCGGCTTTGTTGGCGAGGTTGACGTACGGATTATCCCCCCAGCCGTAGCGCACAGCCACCGGTTTTTTCACCGCGTCACAGGAAACTTCCACCGCGCCATTCTCGTTCACAGTTGCGGTGGCCCAATGGAATTTTTTATCCGCGCCCGCCAGCGCGAAGCCGCTTAACACTCGCGCTTCTTTTGCCTGCAAACCCGCCGCGTGTTTGAACTGAAGGGTCACGATGTTGCCTTTGATTTTATGGGAGGCATACATTGGGCCCGTCGCGGTGACATCCGCTTTCCCGTAAAACTCCGCAAGCGCCCAGTTGGCCAAGCGCGCTCCGGCGTCTTGTTTATTTTTGGGATGAATGTCCTTCGCCTCGCCGATGTCGATGGTGGTGGCCATGCCGGTGTTTGGCAACGCGAGCGTACCGGCCATGCTCTCGCGCATGTGCGCCCAGGCGCTGGCGGCGTTGGGGTCATCGTTGCGGGTTTTGAAATTAGGCAGTTGCACCCACAGGAATGGAAAATCGCCCTGCCCCCAGCGACGGCGCCAGTCGTTGATAAGCAACGGCAGTTGATGCGCGTAGAGCTTTGAAGTGTCCACCGTGCGCGCATTGCGCTCGCCTTGATACCAAATCGCGCCGCGAATGCCGTAGGGAAGGATCGGCGCAATCATTCCGTTGAACAAATTAGCCGGCTTATTTCGGTCGGCCTTGGGTTTGCCTTTCCACTGAGCGAAAACGGGCGCGAGTTTTTTATCGCCCGTTTGCACGTCGATGCTCGTCCACGCCTCCACCGCCGTGCCGCCCCAACTCGAATGCACGATGCCCACCGGCACGTTCAATTTCTGATGCAACGCGCGCGCGAAAAAATACGCTGTGCCGGAAAACCCATTCACCGTTTCCGGCGAACACGCCGCCCACGCGCCTTTGCAATCCGCCTGCGACTCGAGGTGCGCGCTGCGTTGCGTGGTGAACATCCGAATGGCCGGAAATTTGGCCGCCGCCTTTTCCTTCGCCGCATCGCGGCAGCGCCCGACCGTCATCGCCATATTCGATTGCCCCGAAGCCAACCAAACCTCACCCACGAGCACGTCCTTTATCGTAAGTGTGTTATTGCCCTTAACAGTCAGCGCGCCCTTCACGCTGGTGTCATTGATGGCATCGAGCCGCACCATCCATTTACCGTTTTTATTGGCGGTGGCGGTTTTGGTTTGGCCGCCGAATTGCACAGTCACCGTTTCACCCGCATCGGCCCAACCCCAAACGGGAGCCACCGCGCCCCTCTGCAAAACCATGTGGTCACTGAAAACCGCGGGGAGCTTCACATCCGCCCGCGCGGCAAACGCCACGAGGCCCAATAGAAAAATATACCGATGCATCCGGGGAGGATGCAAAATCTCCTGCTATTTCGCAAGGCGCAAGCGACTAAATATCGCACACCTTCGCCGCATGGCGCAGCGCGGCTACGGGGTCTTTCCAAGTGGGAATGAATTCCTGCGCAACGAAATCCTTGTAGCCAGTGGCGACGATGGCGCGCATCACGGCGGGGTAATTAATTTCCTGCGTGTCGTCCAACTCCGCGCGACCGGGATTGCCCGCCGTGTGATAATGGCCGATCACATCCTTGTACTGGCCGATGCGGCGGATGACGTCGCCATTCATAATTTGCACGTGGTAAACATCGAAGAGCAGTTTCATGCTGGGCGAATCCACTTTGCGGATCAGCTCGACGCAATGATCGACGTCTTCGCCGAAGTAACCGGGATGACCTTTCATCGGATGACTGTCATCGCGCGTGTTGAGATGCTCGAGCACGAGCGAGATTTTCTTTTTCTCGGCGTACGGCATCACGGCCTTCCACGCGTCCACGCAATTTTTTGAACCCGCCGCATCGCTGAGCCCTTTGCCGCGCATGCCGGTAAACGTAATCACACTCTTCGTGCCAATCTTCGCCGCGAGGTCGATGCCTTTTTTGAGGTTCTCAATCACAAACTCACGATTGGCCGCCACGCAAGGGCCTTTCTTAAAACCGTGCCCGCCGCTCACCAGCGAAATTTTCAACCCCATGTTGCGAATGGCCGGATAATCTTTTTCCGAAACCCCCTCCATCGCCTCCAGCCCAATGGCCTTGCAATGCTTGGCCAACTCCAACCCGGGCATCGGCTTGAAACACCACCCCATCACCGACTGCCGAATCCGGCCTTTGGTGATTTTGAAATTGGAATCCACTTTCCCGTCAGCATTAGCGTGGGCGGGAGTAGTGACCGTAGCTGCCAGCCCGAGGGCTCCGGTCTTGAACGCATCGCGTCGCGTGATTTGCATGGGGCGATTGTGCAGCGTTACCGCCTGAGCGCAAGCAAATCAGCACAAGCTATTTCACTTCAAAAACCGCTTTGCCTTTAAGTTCGCCGGCCCACACTGCGCCTTTGATTAAGTTGCCGCCTTTGCGTTTGTTGGTGTAGGCCAGCTCAAGGGTATATTTTCCGGGCTTCACAATCATTGGCAATCGCAGACCGTAGCCGATGGCTTTCATTTCGCCGTTGGCCACGGACAGAAAATGATGTTTTGAAATCTTGCCGGCACCGGGATTGCCCAAATTGATGGGAAGCTGTTTGCCATCGGGCCCGATGAAGCGGTAAGCGAACGCTTGGTCGGCGGGAAAATTCACCACGTGCGTGGCGGCCTTGCCGGTGTTGCGCACGAGCATGTAGGCCGTGGCGTTGGCGAGCGCTTTTACGGGGCGACCTTTCACAGCAACTTTTTGCCCGCGCAAACTGCGCTGCTCCACAATCGCGCCGAGTTGCAATCCGCCAACGGACTTCGACCACGCGATGGAATTCAACGCCTTCATTTTGGCTTCCACTTTGGGCAATTCTTTGAGCTGTTGATAATCGGTGGGGAAGCTCGCCCAAAAAACACCCTTCGCCTCTTTGTCCGGATACAAAATCCAAACGCCCTCCTGACCTTTGCGATGTTTGATGTCCGTGCTTAATGCAAACGGCGCAGGCCCGGGCCACATCACTTTTACTTCCTTGAGTGTCTTGGGGCCTTTAATCACTTTGCTGACTTTTATCGCGCCCACATCGTAAGTGCGGTTGTGACGCTCGATGCCATCGACGATGCGGTCAATCTTGCCGACCACCACGTACTGCGCGCCGGCGAGCCGCAGCTCAAGCGGCACGTACATCCAACTGGCTTGCGCGTGAGGAACCGCCAGCCAACCGGCCAGCGCGATGAGAGGGAACAGGATTTTTTTCATAATGTTTAGACGTGATTGTGATTTTGAAACTCCGTTATTTCTTGGGCTTCTTTTTTCCATAAGGCCACGGCTTGGCCAGCGCTTTCACCGCCCACGCTTCCCACGCGTCGGCCATGGCTTGGGTGCGCTGCGGTTGCTTGGCGGCGAGGTTGTTCAGTTCAGTGCGGTCGGCCGCGATGTCGTAAAGCTCCCACGGCCCGCGCGCGCCTTTGGCCACGAGCTTCCATTGGCCATCGCGCATCGCGCGATTGCCTTCGTGCTCCCAGAAAATCGGTGACTTGCGGCCGATGTTTTTTCCGTTAAACGCCGGTGCGAGCGAGGTGCCCTGCATGGGCACAATTTTTTTGTCGCCCACTGTGGCCGGATAGTTTGCGCCGCCGAGTTCCACGCAGGTGGCCATCAAATCAATGAGATGCCCCGATTGATTTTCGAGTTTGCCGTGGCGGTTTTTGGAAATCCCCTTTGGCCAATGGGCGATAAGCGGCGAGCTGATGCCGCCTTCGTGCACCCAGTGTTTGTACTCGCGGAAGGGCGTGTTGCTCGCGTTGGCCCACGCGAGGCCATAGCCGTGGTACGTGTCCGGCCCGCCGGTCATCACGCCGGTGCCTTGCTTGACGACGCGACCATCGCGCGTGCGTTTGGGAATCATACTCGTCTGCAATTCGCCCCGGCCCATTGGCTTAAGCACGTTGGGATCTTTGTCCTTAAACTGAATGCCCTTGCCGCGGCCCATTCCTTCGGCGCAGCCGCCGTTGTCGGCGAGAAATAAAATCAATGTGTTTTCGTATTGGCCAGTTTCTTTCAAGGCAGTCACCACGCGACCCATCCCTTGGTCGAGATTATCCACCATTGCGGCGTAGGTTTCCATCAGGCGAATTTCCCATTCGCGATTGGGTGCGGCTTCCCATTCCGGCGCGCGACGATCGCGATCGGACATTTTCCATCTCGGATCAATGAGCCCCATCTTCAACTGCCGCGCATACCGCGCCTTGCGCATCGCGTCCCAACCCGCATCATACTTGCCTTTGTATTTGGCGATGTCTTTTTCCAGCGCGTGCATCGGCCAATGCGGCGCGGTGTAAGCCACGTAAATAAAAAACGGCTTGTCACTTTTGTGTTCGCGGATGTAACGCGCGGCGTGGTCGCTGATGGCGTCGGTATAATAAAACTCATCCGTTTTGTATCCCTTATCCGTGAGCGGCGAAACTTGCGTGTTCTCGCGCGTGAGCGAGTTGGGATCAAAGAAACTACCCGCACCGTGGATGGTTCCATAAAAACGATCGAACCCCCGCTGGCGCGGCCAATTATATTTCGGCCCGTTCGGGCTGGTGTGCGGTGTCACGTGCCATTTGCCTGACATATAAGTGGCATAACCGGCCGTCTTCACCACCTCCGCGATGGTGCGCACGTTTTGGCCGAGGTCGCCTTTGTATCCGGGCAAATTCTGATTACGCATCATCCAGCCAATGCCCGCTTGATGTGCGTACACCCCCGTGAGCAGCGTGGCCCGCGTGGGGCAACAGCGACCGGTATTGTAAAATTGCGTAAACCGCACGCCGCCACCGGCGAGCGCATCGAGGTTGGGCGTTTTGATTTCGCTGCCGTAACAGCCGATATCGCTCCAGCCCATATCATCGGCCATCGCGATAATTATATTTGGCCGCGGTGCTTTGGCTGCCGAAACAGTTTGTGCAAACAGGCAAAAGCCCACGATAAAAAGAAGGATGCGATTCACGCGGTTAGTTTGCCGAAATGGCGGAAACGAAGCAAGCGCATTGGGCTGGCCAAATCGCCCGGCGCGGCGTATATTTTCCCGACCTATGAAGGTGCGCATTGAATATTGCGCGGCTTGAAATTACGAGCCGCAGGCCGTCAGTTTGGCGGACCAACTATTGAAGCTGAAGCAGCGCATTTCGTCATTGGAACTGGTACCCGGTTCCGGCGGAGTGTTCGAAGTCACAGCCGATGATAAACTGGTGTATTCCAAAAGGGAAACGGGAACCTTCCCGGAGCCCAACGCCGTGCTGCAATCCATCCAGCGATTGTAGGCGGCGGCGCGTTGCCTTCCCAACCACGCCACGCGCACAGAAAATTCCTCGGAGAGTGAAGGGTGCCTGGTGGTCCCCGCGGTCTTCAAAACCGTTGTCGGTTCGTGAACGGGCCGAGGTAGGTTCGATTCCTACCCTCTCCGCCATTTTTTATTTTTCAAAATGACTGATTCCATCGATCCAACCAATCCCATTTGCCTAACGCAATACAGCCACGGCGCCGGTTGCGGTTGCAAAATTTCGCCCAAGGTGCTGGACGAAATCCTCAGCGTCGCCGGCAAGGCCGCGCCAAGCGCGCAGCTCCTCGTCGGCAACGACTCCAAAGACGACGCCGCCGTGTTCGACCTCGGCAACGGCCAAGCCGTCATCAGCACCACGGATTTTTTTATGCCCATCGTGGACGACCCCTTCGACTTTGGCCAAATCGCTTCGGTGAATGCCATCAGCGACATTTACGCGATGGGCGGCACGCCGTTGATGGCCATTGCGGTCCTCGGTTGGCCGATTGAAAAACTCCCGCCCGCCGTGGCCGGTCGCGTGCTCGAAGGCAGCCGCGCCGCGTGCGAACGCGCCGGCATCCCGCTGGCGGGCGGCCACAGCATCGACGCACCGGAACCGATTTTTGGATTGGCCGTCACTGGCCAAGTCGCCGTGAACGATTTGAAACGCAATGACGCTGCGGAAGTGGGTTGCGAATTATTTCTCACCAAACCCCTCGGCGTCGGTCTCGTGACCACCGCCCAAAAACGCTGCATCGCCGACGCCGCCGACGTCCAACGCGCCATCGACCAAATGACCACGCTCAATCAAATCGGCAGCACCCTCAGCGCGTTGCCCGGCGTGAAGGCGATGACCGATGTGACCGGCTTCGGCTTGCTCGGCCATCTCACCGAGCTCTGCGAAGGCAGCAGCGTGAGCGCCATTATCAACAGCACCGCCGTGCCGCGCCTGCCAAACACCGACCATTACATCGCCGAGGACTGCGCCCCCGGCGGCACCGACCGCAATTTCGAAAGCTACGGCCACCACATCAGTCCACTCACCGATGCCCAACGCGCCCTGCTCTGCGATCCCCAAACCAGCGGCGGCCTACTCGTCGCCGTGGCGCCCGATGGCCTCGAAGCCTTCCACGAAGCCACTGCCAAAATGAAACTCGAATCCTTCGGCCAACTCACCAAAGCCACCGAACCACTCATCACCGTCAACTAATGGCCAAGGCGAAGAACAAAAAAAATAAACTACGCGCCATCCCCGGCGTGGACACGCTGCTCGAAGCGGTGGCCGACTGCGCCCTGCCCCGCCCGCTTATCGTGGCAACCATTCGCAGGGAGTTGGCTTCGCTTCGTAAATCAAAACTCATTCCCAAACACGACGAAATCATTTCCGGCCTTCGGCTGCGTTTGAAAGACCTCACGTTATCGCGATTGCAACCGGTCATCAACGGCACCGGCGTGGTCGTCCACACCAACCTCGGCCGCTCGCCCATCGCACCGCCGGACAACAGCGGCTACACCAATCTCGAGATCGACCTCGCCACCGGACGCCGCGGCAAACGCGCCGCGTACGTCGAGCAATGCCTCGCCGAACTCTGTGGCGCGGAGGCCGCGATGGTCACCAATAATTGCGCCGCCGCGCTCGTGCTCATTCTGCGCCACTTCACGTCAGACAAAAAAGAAGTCATCATTTCGCGCGGTGAACTCGTGCAAATCGGCGGCGGCTTTCGCATTCCGGATATCCTCGAAACCACCGACGCCACGCTGCGCGAAGTCGGCACCACCAACCGCACCACGCTCGCCGATTACGCCAAGGCCACCCACAAAAACACCGGCCTCATTCTCAAAGTCCATCGTAGCAATTTTTTTATGGACGGCTTTGTCGCCGCGCCCGACCGGCGCGAACTGGCCGCGCTCGCCCGCAAAAAACGCGTCCCCTTCGTCGAAGACCTCGGCAGCGGCGTAATAACCGACACCGAAAACTGGGCCAATGGCCATCACGAAACCACGCCGCGCGAGGTCATTAAAAACGGTGCAGCCCTCGTCTGTTTCAGTGGCGACAAACTCCTCGGCGGCCCGCAAGCGGGAATCATCGCCGGCAAAGCCAAACACATCGCCGCGCTGAAAAAACATTCCTTCTTCCGCGCGCTCCGCTGCGACAAGCTCATCCTCACCGCGCTGCAATCCGCCGCCGAAAAATATCTGCGCGGCGAAGGCGACACACTGCCATTGAATCAAAGCCTTGAAGCCGATTGTAAAATTCTCAAACGCCGCGCCACAAAACTCGCTAAAGCATTGGTGAAACTTCCCGTGACCGTTGCCGTCGCCGAAGGCGAATCCCAAGTGGGCGGCGGCGCGTTGCCGCAGGCAACTCTGCCGAGCATCACACTCGACCTCGTGCCGGATAATTTGAGCCTCAAAGATTTCGCCACGCGATTGCGGCGCGCGACCGCGCCGGTGATCGGAGTCATCAGCGGCCAGCGTTTCCGGCTTGATTTGCGAACCATTTTTCCAGAGCAAGAAAAGCAACTTCTCCAATCTATCCAAGAATCACTTTTATGAAAAAATTTCTGACGCTCATCGCAATGTTGATCGCCTCGCCCATTTTCGCAGCGGACAAAACAATCGTGCGTGGCACGGACCAATTCGAATTGGTTTACGAAATGACGCTGCCCAAGCTCACCGCGAACGGTACGCTTTGGATTCCGCTCGCGCGCAGCGATGCCTTCCAAAAAATCCAAACGCGCGACATCACCTCGCCCGTGCCTTGGCGCAAGACACGCGATGCCTCCGGCGAAAATGAATTCCTCGTGCTGCACCCCACGCCCGCCGACACTAGCAAACGCATTTGCATCCGCTACCAAGTCACGCGCAATGAAAAAACCGCGCACGCCGAAGCCGGCAATGCGGCGCTGCATCTCAAGGCCGAAAAACTCGTGCCGCTCAGCCCGCGCTTCACCGCCATCGCCAAGCGCATCACCGCGAATGCGCCGGACGACCGCGCGCGCGGCAAGGCGCTCTACGATCACGTGCTCGCCCATATGCGTTACGACAAAACCGGCAAAGGCTGGGGACGCGGCGACGCGCTCTACGCCTGCGACGCGCGCACGGGAAATTGCACCGATTACCACGCCTACTTTATCGCACTCTGCCGCGCGGCCAACATCCCCGCGCGTTTCGCCATCGGCTTCACCATACCCGCCGACCGCGATGCGGGTGAAATTGGCGGTTACCATTGTTGGGCGGAATTTTTCGCCGATAAAAAATGGATGCCCGTGGACATCAGCGAAGCCGACAAACATCCTAAACTCGCCGCCTACTATTTCGGCCATCACCCCGCCAACCGATTGGAACTCAGCCGCGGCCGCGACATCACCGTCACCCCCGCGCCCAAGTCCGGTCCCTTCAATTATTTCTTCGGCCCACATCTCGAAGTGAACGGGAAAGAAATTCCAGTAAAGGCGAATTTCAAATTCAAACGGTTGCTAAAAAAATGAAAGCCGGGATGCCCATCGTGCTGCCGGCATCTTGCCGGCAGAATTTTGATTTTCAAAAACCGTTGACCTGCCGGCAAGATGCCGGCAGCACATTACGATGACCCCCCACCACGCCATCCTCGCCACGGCCGGTCATATTGATCACGGCAAGAGCGCTTTAGTAAAGGCTCTCACCGGCAATGACCCCGATCGTTTGCCGGAGGAAAAACTGCGCGGCATCACCATCGACCTCGGCTTTGCGCATTTGGAGTTGCCCGGCCACAGCCTCGGCATTGTGGATGTGCCGGGCCATCAGGATTTTGTAAAAAATATGGTAGCCGGTGTGGGCGCAGTGGATCTCGCGCTGCTCGTGGTTGCCGCCGATGACGGCTGGATGCCGCAAACCGAAGAGCATCTGCAAATCCTCAGCTATCTCGGCGCGACGCGCGGCGTGGTGGCCCTCACCAAATCCGACCTCGTGGAGGACACCACCAAACGCGAAAACGAAATCCGTCAGCAACTCCAAAACAGTCCGCTCGCCGATGCCGCAATCGTCCCGGTGTCCGCCCATAACGGCACCGGTTTGGAGCAATTAAAAACCGCCCTCGCCGCTGCCGCCGAAACAATGCCGCCACACACCGACGACGGCCAACCGCGCTTGGCCGTTGACCGTGTGTTCACGTTGCAAGGCATCGGCACCGTCGTCACCGGCACGCTCACCGGCGGCACGATGAGCAAGGGCGCCACCGTCACCGCGCATCCACCCGGGCGCGACACGCGCATCCGCACATTACAATCCCACAACCGCGCGCAGGACACCGCGCAGCCCGGCACGCGCACCGCGCTGAATCTCGCCGATGCCGCGCGCGGCGATTTGCCTCGCGGCGCGACCATCACTCTGCCCGCGCTCGCCACCCCCACGCGCACGCTCGACGTGTTGCTCGAACGCTCCGCGCGCCTCGGCCAGGAATGCGCCCCGCTCCGCAACGACACCCGCGTGCGCGTGCATCACGGCAGCGGCCATTGGCCCGCGCGATTGGTTTTGGTGGAAGGCAAAACCCTCGCGCCCGGCGCAACGCAACTCGCCCAACTGCGCCTCGAACACCCCGCGTGCGTGTGGCCCGGCGATCGCATTGTCATCCGCAACTGGCCCGAAAGCGCCACGCTCGCCGGCGGTCGCGTGCTCGATGCGCAAGGCGATCGACAAGGCTTGCGCTCGGCGGCGCACAAACTTTTTTTGCAAACCCGCGCCAATGCTCCCAAAAGCGCCGAAGCGTGGATCACCTCGCAACTCGCACGCGACGGCATTGCGCGGCGAAATGCACTGCTTCGCCCCTCCACTTTTTCCACTGCTGAAATTGAGGCCGCCATAACCGCGCTGTCCACCGCCGAGACTGCATTGGCCGCCGGAGATTGGATTGCTGATTCAGCGCGTTGGAAAAAAGCGTGCGAAGCAATGGCAGCCGCAGTGAACGCGGAACACCGCGCCCATCCCGAACGGCCGGGGTTGGCGATGGAAGCACTGCGGCCTCTGACGCAAAAGGCGTTTCCGATTGGCGATGTGTTTGCGGAATTACTGGACAGTCTTTGCCAAAATGGATTCAAGCGGCAGGCAAAATATTTAGTAGCGCTCACGCATAAACCGGCGTTGCCGCCGCATCTGCGCGCGGCGGGCGAAAAAATCCGGCAAGCCCTTACCGAGGCCGATCCACCCGCGCGGAAAATTCTGGCCGGCACTTCCGAAGGCTCGCAGGCGTTGCGGTTTCTCATCGAAGCGGGCGAAGTGATTGAGGTAAGCCCCGAGTTGGCAATGAGCGCGGCGCAGTTCAATCGCTTTCGGATGCTGCTGAAAAAACATTTACGCGCACACGGCAAAGCCACCGCCAGCGAATTGCGACAAGCGCTGGGCACCACGCGACGCATTTTAATTCCGCTCTTGGAAAAAATGGATCGCGATGGCGTGACACTGCGACAGGACAATGTACGCGTGTTGCGGCCGGAAAAATAATCCGCGCTATTTGCGCTATTTGTAATCGCTGCCGTTGAGGCTGTTGATCACGCTCTTTTGCCACGTCGCAAGTTCGGCTTTCATTCGGATAAGGCGCTCGGGCTGCACGTGGGCGAGGTCCAATTTTTCAGCCATATCGCGGCGGAGATTGTAGAGTTTGTATTGCACGGAGGTCCCGTTTTTGTGGGGGATGCGGTGCAGTTTCCAATCGCCGGAAATCCACGCCGCCGCGTGCGGGAATTCGTCGAGCGGATATTCCTTGTCCACGAAACCCGCCTTGGGCACAGGCGAAATTTCGCCGGCGGACTGTTCCCTGCGAAGTGCCTCCAACATCTTGCGCGCGTGCATACCGCGGCCACCCGTTTTATAATTCCAAAAACCCATCGGCTTGGCGCGGCGAAAAGATTTGCCCCGCAACAATCCCGCAAGGCTAACGCCATCGAGCACCGGCTGATGTTCAGGCAGTTTGACTCCAGCCAATTCCAGCACGGTCGGATAAATATCAACCGTGTTCGCGGGCACTTGAGTGATGCGATTTTTTTTGATAACCGCCGGCCACTCGATGATCGCCGGCACGCGAATGCCGCCTTCGAGCAGCACCCCTTTCTTGCCGCTCAATCCGCCCATCGAATTGGGCTTGAGCCCGCCGTTATCGCTGCAGTACCAAAGCACGGTGTTATCCGCGACGCCGAGCTTGCGAATGCCGTTGCGGAGTTTGCCCATCGCGGAATCCATCCCGGCGATCTCCGCATAAAAATTTGCCATCGCCTTGGGCTCGTCTTTGTATTGTTTCAAAAACTCTTCCCCACCCCGATGCGGACCATGCGGGCTACCGAACCAAACCACGGCGAGGAACGGCTTGTCCTTCACCTTCGCCATCCACTTCAGCGCGAGCTCCACCGTGACTTCCGAGCTTTCGCCTTTCGTTTCAATCACTTTTCCGTTGTGACTAAAGAGCGGATTGTTATCGTAAAAATTCGGCGCGGAAAACCATTCATCAAATCCGTTCTTCCCCGGTGCCACTTCGCTCTCTGCGCGCACTGATCCCAAATGCCATTTGCCAAAATGCCCCGTTGCGTAGCCCGCCTTTTGCAATGCCTCGGCCACGGTGATCTCATTGTTCCGCAGCGTGTGACCCCACTGAAAACAGCCCATCCGATTCGGATGCCGCCCCGTGAGCACGCTCGCGCGCGTGGGCGAACACACCGGCGCCGCCGCATAAAACCGATCAAAGCGCAGCCCTGTTTTTGCCATCGCATCGAACACCGGTGTTTTCAAAACCTTGTGCCCCATGTAGCCCATATCGCCCCAGCCTTGATCATCGGCCATGGCGAGAATGATGTTTGGGCGCTTTGCTGCCGAACCGGTTTGCACCAACAACAGCACCGTGAGGATGAGTAAAGATTTTTTCATTTTCGTTTTTTAGGATACTTGGACAAATCAAATTTCGTCCGCGTGCCCTTCATTCGGTCGAGTTCCTTTTGCAACCGCGCGCGAATGGCGCGCGCTTTCTGCGGCACATCGCCGCGACTGAGTGGATTTTTTTCCAGCACATCGCGCGTCACATTAAAAAACGTCCCATCCGGGTACAGCTTCCAATCCTGCGTGCGGACAAATTGCTGACCGTTCATTCCGCCGTTTCGAGCATACCAGCAATAACTGACTTCACGCGCGGACTTGCCGCCCTTGAGATGGCTGAGAAAACTCAGGCCGTCAATTTTGTGTTCCACCTTTGCGCCGGCCACCTCGGCAATCGTCGGGAGGACATCAGAGAAATTCAAAATCGCCTGCGTCGTTTGGCCGGGCTTGATGGTGCCGGGCCAGCTCGCGATGAACGGAACGTGATTGCCCGCATCGGGCATCGTGCCTTTGCCGCCTTGAATCACCCGGCCATTCATCACGCCGCGCACGCTCTTCGCCGTGCCATTGTCGCCGGTGAAAATAATGAGCGTGTTATTGGTGAGCCCTTCGGCCTCCACTTTGGCAACGAGTTTGCCAACGAGTTTATCCACGTAAGCCACCATCTCGCGGAAATATTTGGGCTGCTTTTGGCTGCCCCCCGCGCCCTTGGATTTTGGATCCCAATCCTTGCTGTCCGGCGTGGGCTCGAAAGGCCAATGCGGCAGGATCATCGGGTAATAGCCAAAGAACGGCCGCCCCTTGTTGCGCCCAATGAAGTCGCACAAATAATCACAGGCAATATCCGGCCCGTACTTGCCGGTATAATTGATCGGCTTACCGTTCACCTCCATCCCCGGATTCGGATAGCGGCTCGGCAGTCGCGTGAGTTGCCACAGGCAATATTCATCAAACCCAAACTTGTTTGGCCCCTTCATTCCGCCTTCGAGCTGCCACTTGCCCACGACACACGTTTTGTAACCGGCCGATTTCATCACGTGCCCGAACGTCCTTGCCTTCGGATCAAGAATACCAAACCGAATATAATTCCGTTGATTATAAATCCCCGTCATCATCTGCACACGGCTCGGCGTACAAATCGGCTGCGAGTAACCGTGATCAAACCGCATCCCTTCCGCCGCAAGTTTATCGAGATGCGGCGTGTGATAATGATCCTTCTCCCCCGCCTTCGCCTTTGGATAATTATACTTCGCAATCACCTCCCGATACGCACTCACACATTCCCACCCCATATCATCCGCCATGATGAGAATGACATTCGGTTTCGTCTCCTTCGCCGAAGCCAAGAACGCAATGAACAAAACCCCAACAGTCAAAAAAAAGCGCATCCGCGATTAAATCACCTCACCACGGAAGAGGCAAGTTCCACCTTCCCCCATTTTGAAAACAACCCATTCACCACAGAGGCACAGAGAACACAGAGGGTTCTTTCTCTGTGCTCTCTGTGGTAAAAATGGAACACGCCCAACAACTAATTATTGACCCAAACATTTTTTCTTACATTGTTCGGTGATGAAACATTGCGTTTTGAGTTTTGCCGCAACCCTCCTCTTTTGCGCCCCAGCGCATCTGTTTGCGAAAGAAAAAAAGATAGTGCTACTTGAAGTTTCGGTTGTCGAAGTAAATCCCGGCCAACTTGAACGAATCTTTACTAAGCTAGGGCTCAAAATTCAACCAGAAGCCGAACAAAAAGCGAAATGCAAAGTGAAAATTCCTGTCGGACATTGCCTGATGGTGCGATTAAAAAACACCAACACCACCGACGGAGGCGTCACAACAATGCCGTCCACATACATATTTATCCGCGCCAAAATTGTAGCTGCAGCACCGCTTCCATAACGCAGATTTGTAATTCGCAGTGCTGAGGCAAAACAAACCTCCCCATCCGATTGACAGAACATGAATTCGATGATAATTTATCCGAAGTGATGAAAACGAATGGCTGGCACATAAGCGGTTTGGTTGCGTTTTGCTTTGGATTGTTGATGACTTACCCAACGGCACCACGCGTCGCGAGTGCAATTGACCCAACGGTTTTGGGAGAAATAGCGATGCCGGTTAAGGAACAAAAGGCGTTTGTCAAATTACTCAGCGCAAAGCATCAGCAAAACGGATTTCGACTCAACCTGAATTTAGATATCGAGAAGTTGAAGCCTCAGCCGCCCGCTCATTTTCAGGCACCGCACTTTCAAGGCTTTGTTATTGGCCCGGCCATCCCTCCGATCGACCGTGCGATGGCCGTTTTCTGAAACCAAGCTGCTCAATTGAGGCGGTCGGTCTGGCTGCAAGATATGCTAATCAAAGAGATGAAGCCAGAATCCGCCCGACTCGGATTGGGAGGATTCACCCCAACTGTTTTATTGAATCTTGAAGGATTCAAAAATAATCTTCCAGACTGGGAATGGAGAAACAATCAACTGCTCGCCAATAAAATTCACAACCAAGCCAAAGTAGCCGTGGACTTCACGCACAACGAATGGGCGTTTTTTATGAATGGCAAACTGCTTTCCCGAACACCATTAAAACTAGCCGACCGAAAACTCTTAATCAAAGAGCTTAAATTCCGAATTCCCGGCGACAAGGATTTCCAGCGTCTGCAAAACGTTCCGGTCAAAGACCGCAATTAGCCGCCGCGTTTCTCATCTCACAAAAGTCTTCAAGCAGGCAAGTTCCACCTTGCCCCATCTTGAAAACAACCCATTCACCACAGAGGCACAGAGAACACAGAGGGTTCTTTCTCTGTCCTCTCTGTGCCTCTGTGGTAAAAAAGAGGCGAGGCGGAACTCCCCCTTCCGGATCAGTCCTGACTGCGACACAACTCACCGACAGAATTTTCAATCCGCCAACCGTTTAGCGTGACTGTAAGGCGAATGCCTTTTTTGGCGCGCACGGAAAACACTTGGGCGCCGCTGTCTCGGAGGCGTTTTAGCAAGGGCATCGGCGCGCGTTCGGCGATGGGGAATTTGCTGTCGTGGATGATGATTACTTTGGGGTTAATGATGCGCAGCAATCCGGGGTTTAGCGGTTCGCCATAGCTGGGGATGGCGGTGACCACGATGTCCGCGCGTAAGTCAACATCGCGGGCCAGCATCGCTTGGCAACCATCCAAGCCAACATCAGAGAGCAGCAGCACACGCACGCCGTGGAATTCGCCGCGCAGTACAAGGGCGTCGTCGGTGCTCTTAGAAAAATCATCGGCCTTCGCCGGATGCAAAACTGTCCAAGGGCCAATTGTGTCTCTCGCAGAAACTACATTTTTTAATCCTTCGCGGGTTGCCAACTCCGCCAGAACAATTTTCTGAAATCTGGAGGATGACTTTGCGTGGCTCAAGTACACACGCTCCAGCGGCTGCGCGGCTAGCAAATTAGTAAAGCCACCAATGTGATGGCCGATGCCGTGGGTGAGCGCCACGGCCTGCAGCGCATCCACACCGCGCGTTTGCAAATGACGCTGCACAGTGTACTCCACGGCCATCGCGTCGCCGGTGTCGATGAGTAAACCGGTTGTGTGCGCGCTGGCCTCCACGTGAATCATCGGCCCTTCCGGAAGCATCGTGATCCGCACTTCCTGTTGATCGGTTTGCCAACTCGCCATCAACAAAACCACGAAAACGCCGCCGCCACTCAAGGCCCACCGGCGCACGTTGGGTTTGAAAAACCATCCCGTGCCCACGCCGAAAAGCACCGCGTACCAGCCGGCCATCATCCACGGCGCGGGCGCGCGCACGTATTGCCACGCACCGGGGAGATCGGCCGTCCATTGGCTGATGGCCATCATACAGTTCATAAAAAACCACGCCGAATGATTGAACAAAATCGTGAGCGGCTCCAGCCAACCGCCGCAAATAAAACTCCCCATACAACTCACCAACGCCAAAGTGCCGCACGCCACCACTGGCACATTGGCAAGCAATGCCACGGGGTTAAACAAATGAAAATAATGTGCGATGAGCGGCAACGATGCGAGCCACGCACAAAAGGAAACAGCGATTGCGCCCACTAACCAATACGACGGTTCCAAAACCCACCGCCGCCAGCGCGGCCAGAGTTCGCGTGGCAGAAATGGATCCGGCCTCACGCCTGCTTGCAATCGCTCCACGATGGGCGGCATCACCAGCGCGAGGCTGAACACCACCGCGAAGGAAAGCTGAAAGCTCGCGCGGAAAAGTTGTTGCGGATCCCACAGCAAAATCAGGAACGCGGCCATCCCAAGTGAATTCAAAATATTGACCGGCCGCTTGAGTGACCACGCCGCGAGGATGAGCGTCATCATCACCGTGGCCCGTACGGCGGAGGGTTGCCAGCCGGTGGCCGCCGTGTAAAACCACAGCAACGGAATCGCCACCACCCCCACCCAACCGCGCGGCACGCGCAACACCCGCAGCAGCACCACGAAAATTCCCGCCACCAATCCGATGTGCAAACCGCTAATCGCAAAAAAATGCATCGTGCCCGAACGCATAAACGGCGCGGCCACTTCGCCGGTGAGCGCTGTACGCCAGCCGAGGCTCATCGCCCACAGCAATTCCAGCGCTTCGTCTTGCTCCGGCTGTCCTCGACTGAGATTGTGCCGCGCCCACGCACGAAAGCGATCGGCCAATGGAGGACGCGGCGATGAGCTTTGCCGGATGAGATTCCAGCGCGTGTGTTTATCTGTATTCAGTTCAAAATAAATACCGCGTCGCCGCAGACTTTCGCGGCGGTCGTATAATCCCGGAGCCTTCGCGTGCTCGGGTTGGATGAGCACGCCATCGACTTCCACGATTTGGCCGGCGTAAAAACTTTCGCCCAGTCGATTGGTTGTCGTCACCATCACCATCCCGCGAGCGGCTAGACTTTGGCCACGGCGCGTAATGCTCTCGGCGTGAATGCGCAGCGAGGTGCGTTCCACCACGCCTGCGCGGCGGCGCTCCGGCGTGGCCATCAATTGACCGCGCAACGTGACAATCGCACCTTCATCCGGAATGAGATGCCGCAGGTCATGCGGCGAAATGGGCGCAGTTTGCCATGTGTAATTGGCCCAGCCGGTGAGCACCACGGTGGCGATCAAGGCCATCTGGCGCACGCCATCGGCGATGCCCGCGGCCATCCCGAGGCGGTCATCGGAAATACCCACGCGCTGTGTCACCGCCCCATCGCAGCGTTGCCCCAGCCACACCGCCGCCAGCGCCACGCCCGCTGCGGACAGGGCCAGCGCGATGGCCCATTCGGGCGGGAGCGAAATCCAGTTTCCCGCCAGCACCCCCGCCATCAGCAATGCGGCGAGGATGAGCATGGGGTATTTCACAACAAATTTTTAACACACACCGCAGAGTTGGCAAGGTGAGGAATTTTGGGTAGCATATCGCAATTCGTATGTTGCGAGTCAACATTGACCGCAATGAGATGAAAATTCACAAAAGCCTGAATTGGTAAATTTTTACAATTCTCGCATCAGCTTGGTTAATGCTCTTTCAGCACAAAGACTCAACTCGAACTGATCGATATCACCTACATCTCGGAGGTCGGAATCACCACAATACGCATCGACATCCACAAATAAGTCATACAGGATTCCCGTGATGTTTTTGCCCTTAATTGTTGAATCTGATTTAAATTTTTCAAAGTATTTTTTTTGAAATTCTTCTGGGCTTATTTCCTTATCAACGAATGATTTCACCAGTGCAACATAGTCTTTTATTTCGTATTTTCCCAAAACTAACCACCTCCTATCTTTCCGATTTCAAGTAAAAATTTTAGCTGCTTCTCATTCAATTTCCATCCGCTAATAAATTGGCCAACTCTGCTTGTGATCACTGTTAATCCAGTTTTAATATTGGCGTAAAACACAACAGGCTCACCACGGTACGTACCTTGAATCGCCCTGCTTGCAGGGTCACGCACATGCCGCTCGATCGATTTTATAAATTTTCCTAGATTTACTGGGTTATAGTTACCCTCCACACCAAAATCCTTTGCATGGCTAAACTTCCGCTGTGCTTGCTTTGGGTCAATCTCTATCTTTTTAAAAGGAAGATTTGGTTTTTTTGGTTTTGGATTTTTGACTTTAGGCTTAATAACTTTTGGCTTTGGCTTGAAGAATTTTTTTGCGAAATATTTAAAAACCCTTTTTCCGGCCTCTCTTATTACAATTGCAACGCCAGCAGCAGCGGGTGCCGCTACTTGATCAGCTTTCACTTCAGGCAATTTCCCAATTTTATTTAGCCCGGACGAATGCTCGCCCTGCATCATCTTTATCCCTGAGTTGTTTTTGATGTTTTGCAGGTTAT
The DNA here is from genome assembly GCA_014239365.1 of Verrucomicrobiia bacterium. Taxonomy (GTDB): domain Bacteria; phylum Verrucomicrobiota; class Verrucomicrobiia; order Limisphaerales; family UBA1100; genus JACNJL01. The sequence continues at coordinate 22,529 of JAAZZB010000083.1, forward strand.
CATTGAGTAATCTTCCCTCTTCATTTGGGCCCTGTTGTAAATCATGATAGAACTTCCCAGCCAAAATCGACATTGAGATGATTCTCATCACATCGTCATCCGTCAAACCAAGGATTTCATGAGCGATTTCTGGAAAAAACAACCCTAAATGTAATTTTATACAGTCTATGTCGTCTTGGCACATGAACATTATCAGCGCAATGTCGCTTCTGAAAAGCAGAGTGCCTTGAAAGTGAACGTAAGGCGCATCTTGCAGAACAACTTCCCCCTTGTCTGAGGTATTTCCCTGCGGGAACAAGCAGCATTGTCCAGAGGCAAATAGCACCATCGCGCAGACTAAAATCAGTTTTCTCATAGATTTTGACCCTTCAGTTGGTAGTAGCCTGAGATCTCTACAAGACAAATTCAAGCGAACCATTTCGTCAATCAAAAATTTTCAGGTCAGGAGCGTTAACCACGGAAACAAAACAACAAAGCCACTGCCTTCGTGTGCTTGAGTAAAGCAGACTTTTGCTGAGCACCCATTTTGGACTAGGCATAAGCCTTGCCGCCAAACTGAATCCGTCTACCGCACAAGATTCCCCAACAACACTCCCGCCATAAACAACGCGGCGATGATGAGCATCGGGAATTTCACAACGAATTTTTAACACACACCGCAGAGTTGGCAAGGCGGAGAAATTTGCGTAGCGTGTCCCGATGCTTAAGTTGGGAGTCAACATCGACCACGTCGCGACGCTGCGCGAGGCGCGTTACCGAGGGCAAAGCGGGCAAAAACGCGGCGAGCCTTCGCCGGTTGACGCCGCCATTGCCGCCGAGGCCGCGGGCGCGCACGGCATCACCGCGCATTTGCGTGAGGATCGGCGCCACATTGTGGATGCGGATGTGCCCGCGCTGCGCAAGGCGGTGACCACGCGTTTCAATTTCGAAATGGCTAACACCGCCGAGATGGTGCGTATCGCGCTACGCACCAAACCGGAGATCGTGTGTCTTGTGCCCGAAAAACGCGAGGAGATTACCACCGAAGGCGGACTCGATGTGGCTGGTCAATTGCCGGCCCTGAAGCGCACTTGCAAAAAAATGGCGAAGGCCGGCATCGAAGTCAGTTTGTTTATCAATCCCGATGCCAAACAAGTGGACGCCTCCGCGCGTTCGGGCGCGCAATTTATCGAGCTGCACACCGGCCAGTTTGCCGAGCACTTTGGCAATGCGCGCGCACGGCGGCGGGAGTTGAACCGCCTCATCGCCGCTGCCGAACACGCGCACGGCTTGGGGCTGCGCGTGAATGCGGGGCACGGAATTAATTACGATAACCTCGCCACGCTGCACGCCGTGCCGCATTTGGAGGAACTCAACATCGGCCACTGCATTATCAGCCACGCGATGAGTGTGGGCTTGCCGCGAGCGGTGAAGGAAATGTTGCGGCTGATGAAAGGCTATCGCGGATGATTTTCGGTACCGGCATCGACATCGTGGAAGTGGAGCGCATCCGCGAAATTTGCAAGCGCTGGCGCAAGCGGTTTTTGAATCGCGTGCTGCGCGAGGCGGAAATTAAATACTGCCTCTCGCAGGGCGACCCCGCCCAATGCATCGCCGCGCGCTTCGCCGGCAAGGAAGCGATCAGCAAAGCCTTCGGCACCGGCATCGGCGCACAACTCGGCTGGCACGACATCGAAATCGTCCATCAACCCAAAGGCCGACCGACAGTGCAATTGCACGGCCGCGGAAAAATTCTGTTACTCGAACAAGGCGGCAAAAGCGTCCACGTCAGCCTCAGTCACAACGGCGGCCAAGCGGCGGCGATGGCGTTGTTGGAGGGTTGATCACGCCTGATACTGCGCGGCGATTACGCCTCGTGCAGCGCGGCGATGACGTGGCGGAGCGTCGTGGCGATGAATTGCTGGCGACTTTCGTCTTCTACTTTTTCTCCATCAATATCAGTGAGATAAAAGCTATCGTTGGCGCCGCCTTTTTCGGTGTTGATACGGGCAAGCTCGATGGTGAGGCCGAGGGCGTTTAGCGTATGCGTGACGGCATAGAGGAGGCCCACGTGGTCCTCGGCTTCGAGATCGAGCACGGTGAAGCGTGCGCTGGAGCGGTTGTCAAAATGGATTTCGGTGGGAATGCGTTCGCCGGTGAGCGATGTGTATTCGATGCCGGAATCGGGAAGGGCCGCGAGATCGAGATCGGGATCTTCGTGCGCGGCGAGGGCGGGTTTGAGGTGTTCAGTGAATTGCGCGCGCTGTTCGCCGGTGGGAAGCTGACCGGTGCGGGCGTCGGTGAGGCGAAAGTGATCGAGCACCATTGAGTCGCCGCGCGTGAAAATCTGCGCGCTTAAAATATTCAACCCGCATTGGGCGAGCACGCCGGTGATGCGGCTGAAGAGTCCGGGGCGATCCCACGTGCAGATGCTGGCCACGGCATAGCCGCGATCGCGGTCGCGTTGCCATTCCACGGCGGGCTCGAGCATACGATCGTCAAATGCGATTTGCAGGCGGATGAATTCGTTGACCAACCCGATGTCCTCGGCGATTTCATCCGCGGGCGATACGCGAAAGTAACGCATCGGCAGTTGCTCAAAGTGAGCGGCAATTTCCTCAGGCGGCACTTTGTCGCCGATGAGCTTGGTGACTTCCGCCTCAATCTCGGCGCGCTCCTCTTCCTCCGCGCGCACCGCCACGGGGCCTTCGCGAAACAGTGCGCGCGTTTTCCAAAACAAACTCCACTGCGACGTATCCTTGAAGCCGTTCCACAAATCATTGCTCGTGCCCAGCGAATCGGCCAGCGTGTGCAGCATCAGCAGGTTCAGATTTTCTTCCGTCTCCATTTCCTCGGCGAACTGCTCAATCACTTGCGGGTCTTCCAAATCGCGCCGCTGCGCCACTTGCACCATGGTGAGATGATGCCGAATGATGAGCTGCAAACTATCGGCTGCCGCTTCATCGAGGCCGAGGCGGTCGGCCACGTGCTCGGCCACGCGCGCGCCTTCGCGTTCGTGGCGATCGCTCTCGATGCCCTTGCCCGAGTCGTGCAACAACAGCGCGAGGTACAGCGTGGAGGGCCGATCAATTTCCTCAAACACTTCGTGGTAGCGGCGATAGTCCGGCCACGTTTCCTCCCACAATCCATCGAGTTTTTCGAGGCACACGAGGGTGTGCTCGTCCACGGTGTATTGATGATAAAACTCGTGCTGCACCAAACACGTCAGTCGGCCAAACTCCGGCAGGAATTTGCCCAACAAATCCAGCTCGTGCATCCGACGCAGAATGCGGCCGACCGCGCCGGGGTGATTGAGGATTTCCAGAAACGTCTCGTGCACGTGCGGGTCCTCGCGAAAGGCGCGATCCACCAGCCACACTTGTTGACGAATAATCTGCGCAAGATCCGGATGCAACCGCAAGCTATGGCGTTGCATCAGCAAAAAAACGCGCATCAGTTTTCGTGGTTGATCGCGAAACACGCGGCGGTTCGTCGTATTGATTGCGCCATCCTCAATCGTGAATCCATCGATCACCTGCTCCTTGCGGCCACTTACCCAACGCCCGAGCGCCTGTTGCCACGCCGGCCGCGGCACCAGCGCGAGGCGTTGTTCGATGGCGCGCACGGTGAGATCGATCTGCCGCGCGTGCCGATAGTAATCCCCCATAAACGCCTCCAACCGCTTGGCGGGCGAGCGGTTTGTGTAGCCCAGTCGCCACGCCACCTTCGGCTGCACGGCTTTGGTGAGCACCTCCACGGGACGATCCATTTGATAATGCAACTCATTGCGCGCGCGCAGCAAAAAAGAATACGCCGCCTCCAGCCGTTCGGCCTCGGCTTTGGTCACTACCTTTTGCGCTTCCAAATCTTCCATCACGCGGAACCCCTCGCGGAAGTGCATCATCCAATGCAGATTTTGATAATCGCGCAGACCGCCGCAGCCGTTTTTGATATTCGGCTCCTGCATCGTCACCGCGTTGCCGTGCTTAGCGCGCCGCGCCGCTTGATCCTCCAGCCGCGCGGCGATGTAATTTTCCACGTGCGGCTTCACGCATTTGGCGTGCACCGTGCGCTCCATTTTTTCAAACAGCGATGCATCACCGGCCACGCGGCGCGATTCGATCAGCGCCGTTTTGCTTTGCATATCCTTGTTCGCCTCCTCCACACAATCGCGCACGCGCCGCACCGAATGACCAATCTTCAAGCCCACATCCCACAACGTGTACAGCACCGTGTCCGTGACGCTTTGCAAAAACTCCTCCGGCTTCGGCTTGGCCAACAAACGGTCGTCACACAGAAAAAGAATATCGATGTCGCTCTGCGGATTCAGTTCCGCGCGGCCATACCCGCCGATGGCCACCACGGCGATGGACGGCGGTTTTTTGAATTTCCCCAACGGCGCAAGCCCAATCGCCGTGTCGAGCAAATGCCGGATGAGCGCGTCGATCACCGCCGCCCGCGCGCGGCACACCTCGCGCCCCAGCCCGCCGCCGCGATGCAGCTTCTTCAGCCGCGCCGCTTCGTCCTTGAGAAACCGCTTGTAACGCGACAACTCCGCCGCGGGCGTTTGGCCTTCCGCCAACACCAACCGCTCCGCCGCGTGCGCCTCCACTTCTTCAATCAACGTCGACACGCGGCGTGATTACCCCAAAACCGCCCGCGCATACAGTTTAATCAAGTGCAAACAAGCCGAGCTTGCTCCGGACTGCTGCGCGGATTAACGTGCCGCGTGCATCCGATTGCATTTCAAATTAGCGGGTTGACGGTTCATTGGTACGGCATTTTGCTGGCCTCGGGATTTATGCTGGGGCTGTGGACGGCTGGGCGGCGCGGAATGAAGATCGGCCTCAACGCGGAGGATCTCTCCAACCTCGTGCTGTGGATTTTCATTTGCGGCATCGTCGGCGCCAAGCTGCTGTACGTCATCAACGAAGGCGACAGCGGCAAGCCGCTTAAGGAATTGCTCTTCCAACGCTCCGGTTTGGTGTTCCACGGCGCGCTCATTGGCGCGAGCATCGCCATCATCATTTTCACGCGCGTGAAAAAAATGCCCGTGTGGGCCACGTTCGATGCCCTCGCGCCGAGCATCGCGCTGGGGCACGCCTTCGGGCGGTTGGGCTGTTTTATGACCGGCTGTTGTTACGGCAAAACCTGCGCGTTGCCGTGGGCGGTGACGTTTCCCGATGGCCACCCCACCCATCCCGGCCACGTTCATCCCACGCAGATTTATGAATCGCTTTTGAACTTCGCACTGTTCGCGGGACTAGCGCTTTTATTTCGCAAACGCAAATTCGACGGACAAATCTTTGCCGCCTATTTACTCGCTTACGCAGTCATCCGATTTGGAACGGAATTTTTAAGGGACGATCCACGCGGCAACACGCTGGGCGGATTGGCTCCCGGCCAGCTCATTAGCATCGGCTTGCTTGTCGCCGGCGGCATTTTGTGGGCCAAGCTGAAAGACCGTCCATTGAAAGAGGTATGAGCCGACGCGAGACACTGCGCGTCGAGGAATCGCAACCCAAGGCGCGGCTGGATAAGTTTTTGCAGGAGCACTTTCCCGAAACCTCGCGCGGCACTTTCCAGCGCCTCATCGAAAACGGCGACGTACGCGTGGACGACCAACCCACCAAGGCCACGCACCACCCGCGAGCGGGCGAGGCAATCACCATCGATTGGCCCGAGCCCATCGCCGCCGAGGCGTTGCCGGAAGACATCCCGCTGGACATACTTTTTGAAGACGACCATTTGCTGGTGCTCAACAAACGCGCGGGCATCGTCGTGCATCCTGCCGCCGGCCACGCCAGCGGCACGTTGGTGAACGCGCTGCTGCATCATTGCAAAGGCAATCTCAGTGGCATCGGCGGCGTGGCGCGTCCGGGCATTGTGCATCGGCTGGACAAAGATACGAGTGGCTGCATCGTTGTGGCCAAGAATGATCCCGCGCACCTTGCGCTCTCCGCGCAGTTTGCCGATCGCACGACCACAAAAATTTATCACGCCCTCGTGTGCGGCCAACCGTCCAAACCAAAGTACACCGTGAAAGAACCGCTCGCGCGCCATCCGGTGCATCGCAAAAAAATCGCCATCACCCCCAACGGCCGCGAAGCACACACGGATTTTCGCGTGCTCGAACCTTTACAAAAATCCGCGCTGATGGAAGCCACGCTGCACACCGGCCGCACCCATCAAATCCGCGTGCACCTGCAGCACCTCGGCTGCCCCGTGGTGGGCGATGCCGTCTACGGCGGCCGCCCCGCGCGCGCCTTCACCCAAGCCACCGGCTACACCGCCCCGCGCCAAATGCTCCACGCATTTTCGTTGGGCTTCGATCACCCCGCCAGCGGTGAGCCAGTTAAAATGGACGCGCCTTTACCCGAAGATTTTTCCAAAGCAATGAGCTTTCTAAAGATTCGCTAAAAATGCACGAAAATCCCTGTTTTTCTGCTTTTATCGGGCGCTTGCTTGGTCTATGCTCCGCGCCCGCTTATGGCGAAATTGACGGTTAATGACTTAGATTTACAGGGAAAACGCGTGTTTACGCGGGTGGATTATAATGTGCCGATGGAGGAATCCGGCGGCGCGATGGTGATCAATGATGACACACGCATCCGCGCCACGCTGCCCACGCTGAAGTTGCTCATCGAAAAAGGCGCGCGCATCGTCCTCGCCGCGCATCTCGGCCGACCCAAAGGCGAGCGCGTGGCATCGATGAGCCTCCAACCGGTGGCCGATAAACTTGCCGAACTAATCAGCCAACCCGTGGCCTTCGCCGATGATTGCGTGGGCGAATCCGCCACTTCTGCGGTGAACAATTTGCAAGACGGCGAAATTCTGTTGCTCGAAAACGTCCGCTACCACGCCTGCGAAGAAGCGAACAAACCAGACTTCGCCAAACAACTCGCAGCCAACGCCGATGTGTTTGTGAACGACGCATTCGGCGCGGCCCATCGCGCACACGCCAGCACGGCGGGCATTGCGGAAGTCATCACCGCGCGCGGTGGCCAATGCGCGGCGGGGTTGTTGATGGAACGGGAATTAAAATTTCTTGGCGAAGAACTGAAAACGCCGGACAAGCCGTTCGTCGTCATTCTCGGTGGCGCGAAAGTTTCAGACAAAATAAAAGTCATCGATCGCTTGATTGAAAAGGCCGACACCATTTTGATTGGCGGCGCGATGGCCTACACCTTCAAACTCGCGCTCGGCAAATCTGTGGGCGATTCGCTGGTGGAACCGGATAAAGTCGACATCGCCCAAGCCGCACTCGACAAAGCCTCCGCACGCGGCGTGGAATTTTTGTTGCCGAGCGATAATTTAATTTCCCAAATGACCGACGGCAAATGGGCCGACCCCGAGGTGAACAGCGCCGAAGACATCCCCGATGGACGCGAAGGCGTGGACATTGGCCCCGCCACCGCCGCGTGCTACGCCGAGGCCATCACCGGCGCAAAGACAATTTTGTGGAACGGCCCGATGGGAATTTTTGAGGACGCGCGATTTGCCAAAGGCACGATGGCCGTCGCCGTCGCCGTGGCGGGTGCCACGGGCGCCGGTGCGGTCAGCATCATCGGCGGGGGCGACAGCGTGAAGGCGTTGAACCAAAACGGATTGGCCGATCAAGTGACTTTTATGAGCACCGGCGGCGGCGCGAGCCTTGAATTTCTCGAGGGCAACGAATTGCCCGGCGTCGCTGCACTCACTGAAAAATAATTTTACCGAATGAATAAAGACCGAAAATTAATTGTCGCCGGAAACTGGAAGATGAACAAAACCGTGGCCGAGGCCACGGAACTCGTGGACAGCCTCAAGCTCGAACTCGCCAATCAAACGGAAGTGGACGTGGTACTGTGCCCGCCGTTCACCGCGTTGGAGCGAATCTCCGTGTCCATCCGCGAAACCCGCATTCGCCTCGGCGCGCAAAATATGAGCGAGCAGGATTACGGCGCGTTCACCGGCGAGATTGCCGCCGGAATGTTGCGCGAGTTGTTGGTGCACTTTGTCATTCTCGGCCATTCCGAACGGCGCGCCATCCAAAAGGAAAGTGACGCGCTCGTGAACGCCAAAGCCAAAGCCGCGCTCGCCGCCGGCCTCAAACCGATTGTTTGCGTCGGCGAAACACTCGCCCAACGCGAGGGCAACCAAACCGAGGAAGTGGTGGGCGAACAAATTCGCGGCAGCCTTACAGGATTGACGGATGACCAATTGCGCGACACCATCATCGCTTACGAGCCCGTGTGGGCGATCGGCACCGGCAAGACGGCCACCACCGAACAAGCCCAAGCCGCGCACGCGTTCATCCGCGGCCAGTTACCCGCGAGCGTGTCCGCCGAAGTGCGGATCCAATACGGCGGCAGCGTGAAGCCCGGCAACGCGCGCGAACTAATGAGCCAACCCGACGTGGACGGCGCCCTCGTAGGCGGCGCGTCACTGGAAGCCAAAAGTTTTATTGAAATCATTACCAACACACTCAATTAAGAAAACCCAATGGAAATTCTAAACCTCGCCCTCACGATCATTTTGTTTTTGATCAGCCTGTTTCTCATCCTGCTGGTGCTCGTGCAACTGCCCAAAAAAGAAGCCGGCCTCGGCACGGCCTTTGGCGGCGGCACCACCGACGCCCTCTTCGGCGCCGGCGCAGGCAACGTGCTCACCCAGCTTACCAAATATTGCACCATCCTGTTTCTCGTGCTCTGCCTCGTGCTATCCATCATGAACAAGCGCGATAAAGAGAAAACAAACACCGCCGACACGGACAAAAAAGAAGCGCCCGCCCCCGCCCAACCGGGCACCGGATTAGGCGTCACCCCATCCGTCCCCACAACCCCGATCGGCCCCGAATTACCCATAACCCCGACACCCACGCCATCCACCATCGAGCCCGCGCCTTCCACCAACGAGCCCGCGCCTTCCACCAACGAGCCCGCGCCTTCCACCAACGAGCCCGCGCCGACGCCGACCGAAGGCGAACCCAAGAAAAATTAAGACCCGAAGCGGCTTAGCTACGCCACGCGTTGTTTGATGGAGTCGATGCTGTCGCGGGGGATGGCGTCGATGAGGCGTTGGGTGTAGTCCTCGGCGGGATTGGCGTAGATGGCTTCGGCGCGGCCTTGCTCCACGATTGTTCCATCGCGCATCACGGCCATGGTATCGGCCATAAATTTGACGACGCTGAGATCGTGGCTGATGAAAATGTAAGTAAGATTGCGGCGGCTTTGGAGCTCCTTCAATAAATTCAAAACCTGCGCCTGCACGGAAACATCCATCGCACTGACGGCTTCGTCGCACACGATGAACTCCGGCTCGAGCGACAGCGCGCGGGCCACGCAAATGCGCTGGCGTTGGCCGCCGGAAAATTCGTGCGGATAACGGCGCAGAACGTGCGGCTCCAAATCCACTTCTTCCAACAGAGCCGCCGCGCGATCGCGACGGTCGCTGTGGCTGCTGCCGATGCCGTGCACGGCCATCGGCTCGGTGAGCGCCTGCTCGATGGTGAGGCGCGGGTTGAGCGAGGAATACGGATCTTGAAAAACAATTTGCATCCGCTTGCGCAGCGGCAACATCGCGGCGGCATTGCGACCGGCGATTTCCACGCCCATAAATTTCACACTGCCGGCGGTGGGCGCCACGAGATTGAGAATCGCGCGGCCAGTGGTGGTTTTGCCGCAACCGGATTCGCCCACGAGGCCGAGCGTGCTGCCACACGGGATGGTGAAGCTAATGCCGTCCACCGCTTTCACCCAACCTTCCGGGCCGGAGAAAAATCCGCTGCGCTCTGGGAAATGCACTTGGAGATCATTCACTTCCAACAGCAAATCGGTTTCGTCGATTTCCGGTTCTTCGATTTTTTGCATCGCCTCGATGCGAGCGGCGGCATCGGGTTTTTCGCTCAGCTCGATTTGGCCAGCCACTTCCGTTTCATCAAGATAATCAGAAACAGTCGGCAACACTTTGAAGGTCGACTCCAATCGCGGGCGACACGCGAGCAATCCTTTGGTGTACGGATGCTTTGGATTTTCGAAAATGGACAGCACCTCGCCCTGCTCCACGATGTGCCCGTGGTACATCACCACCACGCGATCAGCCAACTCGGCAATGACGCCCAGATCGTGCGTGATGAAAATCACCGACACGCCGAGATCGGTTTGTAAATCCTTGAGCAATCGCAGAATTTGCGCCTGCACGGTGACGTCCAACGCGGTGGTCGGTTCATCGGCGATGAGCACTTCGGGATCGGTGATCAGCGCCATCGCGATCATCACGCGCTGGCGCATTCCACCGGAGAACTCGTGCGGATACGAATGCACGCGCTCGGCGGCGTCACTCATCCCCACTTTCTCAAGCATCTTGATGGCGCGCTGCAACGCCTCCTCGCGATTAGCTTGCCCGTGAATTAGCAGCGGCTCGATGAGCTGTTCGGAAATCCGCAGGTACGGATTAAGCGAAGTCATCGGATCCTGAAAAATCATTGAGATGCGTTTGCCACGCAGCGACCGCAGCACCGCTTCATCAGAAACGAGCAAATCGCTATTGTCGAAAGTAGCCGTGCCGCCCTCGATGCGTCCGGGCGGTTGCGGCACGAGGCCCATCAACGTGTGCACCGTCACCGATTTGCCCGAGCCGGACTCGCCCACGATGCCAAGAATCTCGCCCTTCTCCAACGTAAACGAAATGTCATCGACCGCCTTCACCACGCCATTACGCGTGTGAAAGTAGGTTTTCAAATTTTCAACTTCGAGCAGTGCCATATCAGTCCTTCGATGATTTGGGATCGAGCGCATCGCGCAATCCATCGCCAATAAAGTTTAGGCTAAACAACGTGGCCGAGAAAAAGATGGCGGGGAAAATAAGCAGCCACGGGTACACATCAATTTTTTCCGCGCCGTCCTTAATAAGCAAGCCCCACGAACTCATCGGCGGCTGCACGCCCAGCCCGAGGAAACTGAGCACCGCTTCGAGCAACATCACCGCCGGCACGGTGAGGCTGGAATAAATAATGACCGGCCCCAGCACGTTGGGCAGCAGATGGCCGAAGATGATGCGGATATTGCTGTAGCCCAACGCGCGCGCGGCTTCGACGAATTCGGTGTCCTTGAGCGCCATAATCTGAGCGCGGACGATGCGCGCCATCGTCAACCATTCCACCGCGCCAATGGCGATGAAGAGTAAAATAAAATTCCGCCCGAACATCACCATCAACAAAATCACAAAAATGACAAAGGGCAGTGAGTAAAGAATATCAACAATGCGCATCAGCAACGCATCGGTGCGTCCCCCGACATAACCGGCGATGGAACCGTAAACCACACCGATGATGAGTGAGACCGCAGTGGCAAGGAATCCAACGGCGAGCGAAATGCGTCCGCCTTCGAGGGTGCGCACGAAGAGATCGCGTCCGAGGTCGTCAGTGCCTAACCAATGTTCGGTGCTGGGTTTTTGGAAATTGTTGGCCAGATTATTTTCCGAGCCATCGTGTTGGCCAAATAACAACGGGCCGAACAGGCACGTGAGAATGATGAGGCCAAAAATCGCCGTGCTGATGACCGCCATCCGGTTTCGCGCCAAGCGCCGCCACGCATCGCTCCAAAGCGAAGCGCCCTCGGTTTTTTGGATGGCGGTTTCGGCGGTGGTCACGATTCGAGACGGGTGCGGGGGTTGAGCCAAGCCTGCAGGATATCGACCAGCAGATTCATCAAAATGATGAGCGTGGCGTAAAAGAGGACCGTGCCGATGACCATCGTGTAGTCGCGGTTAAAGGCGGCGGTGACGAAAAATTTGCCGAGGCCGGGGATGGAGAAAATGGTTTCGATGACGAATGAGCCGCTGATGAGGCCGGCAAACGCTGGGCCGAGGAAGGATACCACCGGCAACAAACCGCCGCGCAGGGAGTGCTTGAGGATGACGCGCGTTTCGCTGGCGCCCTTGGCGCGGGCGGTGCGAATGAAATCCTGATTGAGCACCTCGAGCATTCCGCCGCGCGTGAGGCGGGCGATGTATGCGGCGTAATAAAGGCCAAGCGTGAGCGAGGGCAACACCATATCACCCCACGTGTACCAGCCAATGGGGCTGAACCAGCCGAGGCCCGAAGAGAAAATTAAAATCAACAGCGGCCCCATCACGAAGGTGGGCAGGCAAATACCGAGCATCGCGGTGGACATCGGCACGTAATCGAGCAGGGAATTTTTCTTGAGCGCGGCAATGATGCCGGCCGGCAATCCGATACACAACGCGATGGCCAACGCGCACAAGCCGAGCTGCATTGAGACGGGGAAGGAACGGCGAATGAGATCTTCGACATCCCAGCCGATGTATTTGAAGGACGGGCCTAATTCGCCAAAGATCAGGCCGGAACGTTCACGGCGGAAGATGAGCACTTCATGGTTTTTGGAAGTACGCTCGGCTGATGGCACGACGCGTGCGTGCCATTGGCCGGGGGATTGACCGGTGGTGGTGAGCGCGCTTTCGCGCGAAGCGGTGATGGTGAATTTTTTGTCCTCGGGCGAATACTCTGCGGTGGATTTGCCTTCGGCGAACTCCAGTTTTTGCTTGTCTACCTCTTTGGAAATGATGCCGAAGTAAAGGAGGTATTGCTCCCAGAGCGGACGGTCGAGGCCGTAGTGTTCCTCCATCTTTTTGCGAATTTCGACGGGGATAGTTTTCTCCTCGGTGAAGGGGCCGCCGGGCGCGAGGCGCACCATGAAAAACGTGATGGTGGCGATGATGAACAACACCGGGATGGCCTGCAGCAAACGGATGAGGATGAAGCGAAGCATCGGGGTCAATCTTCCTTGGGATCTTCCTCAAGGTAAACGTGCTTGTAAGGATGATGATCGAGCACGTTGGGCCACCACCCTTTCACGCCCGGTTGGCGGAGGCTGGAGCGCACGTAAAAATAAATCGGCAGCATCGGCATTTCAGCAGCCAAGATTTTTTCGGCCTCCTGAAAATATTCTTTCCGCTTGGCCTTGTCGCCTTCGGCGGCGGAAAGCTCGATGAGTTCATCGTAGCGTTTGCTGGACCAACCGGTGTTGTTGTGGCCGCCATCGGTCACCCACATATCCATAAACGTATTGGGGTCATTATAATCCCCCACCCAACCGGCGCGGGCGATGACGTAATTCTGCGTCTCCACGGTTTTGAGGAAGACCTTCCATTCCTGATTATCGAGCACCACATTGATGCCCAGTTCCTTGCGCCACATACTTTGGATTGCCTCGGCAACTTTTTGGTGGCTTTCGCTGGTGTTATATTTCAGCTCAATCTCGGGCAATTCTTTGATGCCTTTTTCTTTTAAATAATCGGCGATGAGTTTTTTGGCGGCGGCCAAGTCGTATTTGAATTGCGGCCCGGCAGTGAAGCCGCCGGTGCCGGGCGGCGTGAAATTGTAGGCCGGTTGCTGGCCCGCCTTGAGGACGTGCTCCACGAGCGCCTCGCGGTTGAGCGACAGCGCGAGAGCGCGGCGCACGCGAACGTCATCCAACGGAGCTTTCTTGGTATTGAAGCGATAAAAATAAACACTCAAGTACGTGTCGAGATGGAGGAGGTCGGGGTTTTTTTTGCGGTGATAATCGATGCGATGCGGCGGGACGGTTTGGGTGTGATGCAAAAAGCTGGAGCGGAATGCGCGTTCCTCGGTGTCCACGCTTTCGATGGGATAAAACCGAATCTCATTGAGCTTCACCGTTTTGGCGTCCCAATAGGTTGGACTTTTTTTCATCACCATCCGGGCGTTGATGCGCCATTCCTCGAGGGTGAACGGGCCGTTGCCCACGTGGTTTTCCGGCAATGCCCAGCCGGTGCCACGCACGGTGCGGGCGCCAAATTTTTCGATGGTGCCCGGATGCACCGGCCAGAATGAATAGTGATTGAGCAATTCCAGAAAATAGGGTGTGGGGTTTTCGAGTTTCAATTCCAGCGTGCGATCGTCAATCGCGCGCACGCCCACTTCGCAGCGATCCCAATCGTTCCAATCCAGCGACTGCAATTGAGTTTTACAAAACCGGCAGGTGCCCGTGGCTTCTTCATCGGCGGGCTGCAATTCGGTGAGCGTTTTTTTGCGGGCTGCGTCATCGAGCGCCGCCCACTCTTTTGGGTGCGCTACTTGTTTCGGCTCGCCATCCTTGGCGAGCAGCCATAAGCCGCCGGCGCATTTGTGGCCGGTGTTGAAGAGCTTGGCGTTTTTGAAAACCTGCAACATATACGCGTACTGCGCGGCAAGTTCCTGATTGAGCATCCGGCGGTAGCTATAGACGAAATCCTGCGCGATGACCGGATCGCCATTGGACCACTTAGCGTTTTTGCGGAAGGTGAACGTGTACGTTTTGCGGTCTTCAGAAATCACCCAACTCTCCGCCACGCCCGGCCCGGGCTCCAGCGTTTTGGGATGCTCGGACATCAAGCCCTCCAGCAACGAAGAAAGAATATGATTGGCGCTCACGCTGGTGGCGATGTGAGGATCGAGCGATTGGGGTTCCGCGCCGTTGCCGAGGTGGAGCACCTGATCGCGCGCGCGGGCCTCCACATTGGACGGCGGCCGCGAACACGCCAGCATTAGACAGGCAATAAACAGGAAGAAAAAATTCGCGGGGCGCATTGGGGAAAGGTGGTTCACGGAGCGCGCGGGGGCAAGCAAGTATTTATTGCCCGGAGCCGGGTGGACTGTGTTTGGGCCATTCGTCGGCGGCCAACCCAATTGCCGTGCGCAGTTGGGCGGCGCGGACAGGGCCTTCATTGGCCAGCAAGTCGGTTAAGACCATCACTTCAAATGCCTCCCTTCCCAATAATCTCACCCGGTTTGCTGCGGCGTTTTTGAATCGATTGACGTAGCGGGTGTGGACGTCCTTGAATTTGTCGTAATATTTCTGGCCCTCCACTTCGTCGCCTTCGGCCAGAAAAAGGAAGTGGCGAATGAGCAGCCCGCGAATTAAGCCAACGGTTTTTTCATAGTTGCCGCGCTTGAGATCGTCCTCGTATTTGTAAAACACGAATTCGTCCAGATTGACTTTGCCTTTTTTGAAGCCATCGCCCGGAGTGTAGCCGGGATAATAAACGAATTTTTCAGGATAACGGTTGGCACAAATTTCCAGCCATTTGATGGCTTCATCTTCGCGGTGATAATAAAAAAACCAGTTGATCGCCCGGCGCATAAAATTGAAGTGGGCGGTTTCGAAGGTGCTATAAGTATCTTCGCCGCGCACTTCGTTCGCGCGTTTTACCATCTCGATGTACGCTGCGTGCGTGTTTTCGGTGATGTCCAAATTCGGGATGGTCCACCAACTGGCTTTGAGATCGGGACTGGCCCCGCCGGCGATGGCGCCCATTCCCTTGGTGACATCTTGAAATCCCAGATTGCCGGTGGCCGGATCCACAACGAGTTTGCCCCGCTCGAAGGCGTACATCATTGATTGGTAAATAATGCGTTCCACTTTGCGCATCGCGCTTTCGCGGGAAGGATTGTTGGCACAGCGTTTGAGGCCCATATGAGCCCAGTAAATGGAATGGGTTTCGGGAATACGCCAGTCGAGGGCGTCCACCACATCGCCGTTGGGCAGAGTGGAGCGGCCGTATTTCATCGCCACGGCTTTCATTTCGCGGGGGTCGAGCTTGTAAATTTTCCGGAGATCGGAGACGCGCTCGGCTATTTCGGGTGTGGGCGGATTGATGAGCGCATCGAAATTGGGAACGCCCCGGAGCGCCTGAGCTTCCTCCTGATTTTCCCAGAGCACAGCGGTCATATTATTCATCCACTGCTGTTTGTAAAACCGATGGTGGTCATCCATATTGTGACCAATCTTGTGCTGGAAAATCCACGCGAGCTCGTGGTAGATGAGCGGTTCCTGCGGGCAATATTTGATGCCTTCATCACGCAACAACCGCACGCCTTCCTGCACATATTTCCAACGGGTTTCCTGATCCGGATATTTTACGGAAAGATTGTAGGACATATTCCAGGCGTGGTTCACCCACACGGTGGGCACGGTGGGCTGGAGTTGGGAGACCCATTGGGAAAGTTGCATTTGCTCCTGATAACGTTTATCGAGCTGGGCTTCATTGGCGCGCAACCAGAGGTAGGATGAAATGATTCCGCGAAATCCGCTGAGCGCCTGCGTGGTGAGCACCAGCATTGGCGGCGCATTTTGCAAAGGCTCGAGGTAGGCGTTGCTGAGTTCGCCGCGCTGTGTATTCAGGCGCTCCTGCACCACAAAGGCGAGGGCGACCAACACGATAATGAAGCCCAACAAAACCGGCTTGGGCAGACTATCGAGAGTTTTTGCGCGTTTGGTTTTCATTCGTCACTGTCCGTGATGGCGAGCTGTCGCCTAGTGAAGATAAGCGTGCCGACCCCAAAAATCAAGAGGCCACTCAGCCCCCAAATGTAACTATAAGCGCGGGCGAGCTGGCCCCAAGTGATGGCGCGCCCGTCGGTGAGATCTTTAATGGGCGAATAATCTTTCACGGGCGAAATGACCGAGACCATTACCCGGAAGGAATTGACCGCGAAAAAATCCACGATCGAGGCATCGCGTTGTCCGTCCGTCCAGGTTTGCATCACGGTGTCATCCGCCACCACATCTTTCATAATGCCGGTGCAAAATGAAATTAGCAGAACGCCCGAACAGGCGAAGACCGCCATCGAAAAGGACATAAAACTCGCCGCCGCCAAGCCCAGCGCGGCCAGCACGCCCAGCCACGCGAACACAATTGCCAGTGCGCGCAAATAGTTTTTAAGAAATCCGCCTTCATAATACATTACCTCGATGCCGCGCGGATTGAGTTCGCCGGTTCGGTCATCCACGAAGGGCAGCCGGATGACTCCCAGATATTCCTGACCCTGTTGAGGTGTTTCCTCATTAAACAAATCGACGTACATTAAATCGTTGGTTCCGAAGATGCTGATTTTATTGGTGACTCCCTCTTCGGTGACCATCCGGGCCACCGCAATGAGCGGCTCTTCGATATGAGTGCGGGCGGAATAGAGCCGCACCTGCGGCGGAGGCCCCTGCTCTTTTCCATCCCGACTATAATACAGGCTCATTTTGTATTTCCGGTCCGTCTTGAAACTCATCCGGCTATCCTCCAACTGGAACCGAAGCACCAAGCCGCGATCTTCATTAAAACTCCCAAAGGGTTTTCGGAAAACCAATCGCCGCCCCGTCTTGGGCACTACCAATTGTGAAAGCATCGAGTACTGCAAGCGGATGTCTCTTTTGATTTGTTGCTGCATTTCCGGAGGCACCGCCGTGATGCGTTCACCCTGTTTTTGGGCGGCGACGTTTTGCTGCATTAATTTCAAAACCTCTTGCATAGCCTTTTCCTCCTCGGCTTCGCGATTGCTCTTTCGCCAGTCTCGAAACGATACCCCTAAATTATTGGTACCGTACAACACCAGCACATCCTCCAAATCCAATGAGGCGCGAGAGACGAGGACTTGCTCGCGCAATTTTTTCCTGGGAAGGCTGGCCAGCAATCGCTTCAACTCTTCAATCGGGCGCGGGATGTACCTTCCTTGCGCGTCCTCCTTGAGAACTTTTTTCTCCTCATCCACCTGCACAACCTGTTCGATGCGCAGCTCGCCCTGTTGCCACGATTGGATGGCCAAGTTGATGACTTCTTCATCGCTGCGATCTTTTAGCATTTTATACTGAGCCTCATCCATATGGCTCGCGCGATATTCCATCATCCCATAAACCACGCTGCCGGCGAGCCCCAGCAACAGCAGGTTGAGGCCCATAATGCCGAGCCATTTGCCGAGCCAAATTTGCCAGCGTGCAATGGGTTTGGTGGCGACCATCTGCATTTGGCAATCGCCGATATCGCGCGCCATACTCCCCACCGCCAGCCAAAGAGTGGCGAAGCCGAGGATGCCGGTGGTCATACTCAGGGTGTAAGTCAGAATGATTTGCGCCATTCCCTTGGCCGAGCCGTCATCGCGCAATACTGCGGGCAAACCGCCCACGATGACCACCAGCAGCAGGATCATTACCCACATAAAACGCAGGCGAAATGCCGTCTTCCAAGTGAGGGCGGCCACGTGGCGGATGCGCCGATCGGCAAGGCTCCAAATAATCGCGCCAAATAAACCGGCAAGCAACAGGCCGCGCAGCCCCATCCCAACCCAGCTCATCAGGAAAGGGGTTTCAAAAGAGAAGAAAGGAAGTGAGTCCATCGCGCGCGGTCGGTGGGCTTGAGATCAATCGTCGCCGAGCAGACCGGAGAGTTTGTCATCGGCCTCATCGAGAACGTTGGATTTTTTATCGGGTCGCGCCTCTTGCTGCGCGGGTTGTTTTTTGGGTTCTTCGCCGGCAAGCGCATCGAGCTTGGCGGTATCCACAGCCGACTGCTCGGGCTTGGCCTCCGCAGTTTGCACGACCGACTTGGCAGCTTCCTTGTCGGCCAACCGCTCGAGCATTTTGTCAGCCTGCGTGGGCACGGGTGCATCGGCCCGCAAAAACTCTGCCACCTCGTTGCCCGCAGTGGAGCCGGAAGTGCCTTCGTCTTTTGCGATGGCGTTTTCCACCACACCCAGGAAAAAGCTTTCGAGGTTTTGCGTCGGATTCTCCACGCGCACTTCATCCTTGGGCACGTGTTTGGCGATGGTCTCCATCACCTCCTGCTGAGCGTCCTCGGACAATGCGGGAAGAGTAAAACGAATCGTGTCGCGCTCGGTCAGCAATTCTTCCAGCGTGCCGTACTGCTGCACTTTGCCGCCGTAATAAATCACCGCGCGATCGCAGACATCCTCCACATCGGCCAGTAAATGGCTCGAAAGAATTACCGTTTTACCGCGGGCCTTGAGGTTGAGAATGAGGTCTTTGATTTCACGACAACCCACCGGATCCAATCCGCTGGTGGGTTCATCAAGAATCACAAGATCCGGATCATTGATCAATGCCTGCGCCAAACCAATGCGGCGCTGCATTCCTTTGGAAAATTCACCGACGGTCCGCATTTGCGTGGCGGAGAGGCCCACCATATCCAGCAACTGCTCCGTGCGAATTTTTTTCTCCTTGGGATCCAGCGCAAACAGGCCGCCAAAAAAATCAATCGTCTCCGCTGAGTTCAAATATTTATATAGATACGATTCCTCCGGCAGATACCCGATGCGCTCCTTGGTTTTTACATCGCGCGGGCCGTGGCCAAAAATATCGATGAAGCCTTTAGTGGGGTTGAGCAGGCCGAGCATCATCTTGATGGTCGTAGACTTGCCCGAACCGTTCGGGCCGAGCAAACCAAACACCTCGCCCGCGCGCACTTCGAAGCTCACATCATTCACCGCGCGCGCCTTGGGGCGACCCCAGAAATCACGAAACACTTTGACCAAATTACTGACGCGCACAATCACTTCACCGTTGGCCTCCGCAGCGGCGTCAGTGGCGTGGGTTTCTTCCTGAGTTTGTGTTTCAACCATAAGCCGGAAATTCTTAAGCCGCTTCAGCCGTCAGTTGAGGTTCGCCTTTGGTTTCCTCTTCGTCCTGCGGTGTCGGCGTGGGAGTGCCCCCTTCTTCAAAAGGATCAAACTCCTCGCCTTCACGCACGAGGCGGGCGCTGTTGAACACCACGATCAACGAGCCGGCGACATTCAACATCGCCGCCAGCACGGGGGTAATATAATTCAGCGCAGCTAATACTAAACCGATGATCACAAACAAAATGCCAAAAATAAAATTCTGGTTAATCACGCTGCGCGTCATACGCGAGAGATGCACCAAAAATGGCAAACGCCGCAGGTCATTATTCATCAACGCGATGGTGGCGCTTTGGATGGCCACGTCACTGCCGGCGGCGCCCATTGCGATGCCGATGTCGCCCGCCTTGAGCGCAGGGGCGTCATTCACGCCATCGCCCACGAAAGCGACCTTGTAGCCCTTGGACCGAATGTCCTGAACGTACTCCACTTTTTGGCCGGGCAAACATTCCGCACGCACTTCTTCGCAGCCCACCTCGGCGGCCACGCGCTCGGCCACGGGGATGCGATCGCCGGACACAATGGCGAACCGCCGCACGCCTTCGTTTCGTAATTCCACCAACGACTCTGCCGCCTCGGCACGAATTTCATCCGTCATCCCCACCCAACCGATGAACTCCCCGTTGCGGCTTACAAAGACAAGGCTGAACCCGGCCGCTTCATCGATATCCACCGAGCCTTTGAGGTCGCCGGTCACTTCATTTTCATTCAGCCACATTTCGCGGCCGACCATAATCTTGTCGCCTTCCACCGTGGCTTGCACGCCTTTGCCGGCAATTTCCTTAAAATCCACAGGCTCAGGCAAAGTCAATCCCACTTCCGCCGCCAGCACGCCAATGGCTTTCGCCGTGGGGTGATTGCTGTATTGCTCGGCGGCAGCCGTGGCCAGCAACAGCTCGGAACGTTGCACGCCTTCCACCGGCATTACGCGGCTGACGGTGAGTGTGCCGGTGGTGATGGTTCCGGTTTTATCAAACACAAACGCATTGATGCGCGCGGCCAATTCGATATCGCTCACCTGTTTAATAAGAATACCCAGACGCGAAGCGGTGGCCACTGCCGCCACCATCGCGGTGGGCGTGGCGAGGATGAACGCCACAGGGCTTGACACAATAAATACGGAAATCACGCGGTTCAAATCCTGCGTGAACGCCCAGACCAACGCGCCGATGACGAGCACCAGCGGGGTGTAAAAACCCATATACTGATCCACGATTTTCATGAGCTGCGTTTTGGATTGCGCCGCCTGCAAAATCAATTCACGCACGCGGCCAAATTCCGTTTGCTCGCCTACTTTGGTAACCTCCACCTCGAGCATACCGTCCAGGTTAATCGTGCCCTGAAAAACGCTGTCGCCGGGTTTTTTATCCACCGGCAACGATTCACCGGTGATGTTGGCTTGATTGATCGAGCCGGCGCCCAAAAGAATATCGCCATCGGCCGGCACATTGTCGCCGGGTCGTACGCGGATGCGATCGCCCACGGCGAGGGCCAGCGCAGCCACTTCTTCCTCCTTACCATCCACAAGGCGAATGGCCCGGGTGGGGGTCAACTTCATCAGACGACGAATCGCTTCGCGGGCGCCGGAAGCCGTGCGGCTCTCAATCATTTCACCCAGCAACATAAAGAATGCCACGAGACCGGCGGCATGATATTCGCCCGATGAAAATGTGGCCAACACCGCGATGGCCACCAACTCGTTGGTGGTGAGCAGTCCCTGCCGAAGGTCGTGGATGGTCGTGCGAAAAATTCGGATGCCGAGAATGAACGCGCCAATCATCGCGCTCAAGTCGCCCACGCTGGATTCGGAACCGAGAAACCAGTCCGCGAGAAAACCGTTGATGACAAACAGGATGCCGACGAAAATATATTTCACCGTGGTAGCGGCCTGTTTGGCCTTGGCATCCTCGGCGGCTTCAAGTTGTTGGGAGTCGTCGTTGGACATAATAAAAAATTATTGGCCGCCGTCGATGGCCGGGGTCTTGGGCGCGGGCGGTTTGGGGTTAATTTGCAGATGGATTTTTTGCTTGGAGCCATCGGGCTGTGAGGCAACGTAGTAAACTTTGATGTCCGACTCCTCCATCAAACGGTTGATCACCGTATAATAGTGCCGCTGCAAGGCGAGCCGCTTGTCTTCGGCCGACCGCACGGGCTGCCCGTCTTTACCGCCATGAATGCTGAGGAACCGTTCCCAAAGCGCATCCACACGAGCCACGCGGGCACTGGCCTCGCTGCGGGCATTGTTGATAATCGTGGCCACATCGCCAACAGCATTCGTGTTGCCGGCATCGTAAGTGTACTCCTTGCGGATTTGCTCAGCGGACTGATTCGCCTCAGCCAAAATCCGTTTGACCTTGGCGGCGGAACCCTCGAGCTGGCCGCGCGCCTTGCGAACCTGAAATGGAAGTTCCACATCCGCATCACTCACGTTCACACTTTTGATGCGAACGCCAAGCCCGTACTCGCCCGCCAAAATGCTGAGGCGCTCCCGAACCTTGATGGAGAAGTCACCGGTGCGGCCATAAATATCGTCCAACTTATTTTCCGAAGCCACATGGGTGATGGCGCTTTCCAGCGCAACTTTCAAAACCGCCTGTGCATCGGCAAATTCAAACACATATTTTGACGGTTCCAATATCGTATAGTTTAGAGTGGCTGTGATATGCAGAATTTTATTGTCACGAGTGAGCACATATCCATCCTGATCCGCATTCACGGGCCGGTCGGCCATACTCTGGCCCAAACTCAACTGCCCAATTGGTGCGTATTTGAAAAATTCCGTTTCGAGTGGTGTTTCGCGATTGATTTTAACCCGTTCCTCCAGAGGATAAGGCATTGCGAACCGGATGCCCGATTTCCAAACTTCACCCGGGGAAGAAGAATGCGGCTGGCCGAAGCGAAGAATAATGACCCCTTCGCTGTCTCCTTCCACCGCCGAGGTATTGGAAAAAACGAGGTACACCGCCAGCACGGCAATGACGAGTTTCAGAATGGTGAAGCTGCTTTGCAGCGCCTCATCCATCGCCCGCGTGCCGGCTTCATTTCCTGAGCCTATGCCATCACGGCCATCACGGCCATCGCGTGCATCCCGTTCGTCCCGATCTTGTTTTTTATCTTCCATAAACGATTCGGCTTGGGGTTATTCTTCAGATTCCGGCTCACCGCCTGTTTCCGATTCAGAACTTGAATCCGAATCCGGCACAGGGACGCGGGTAAAAAACTTGGAGCTAAACGCCTCAAGAAAAGGCACGTTTTCGTCCAGCAACAACGTGGTCTCTCTTTTTAGCACTTTTTCCATTGTGGAAAGTTTCAGCAACAACTCGGCAAGCCGCGCGTCTTTCTTTTCCATTTGGCTAAAAATAAGGGTCTCTTTTTCCGAGGCGGAAGAAATGATTCTGCTGGCATCATTCCGCGCAGTTTTCAGTGCGGTCTCCCTTGCATTAATCGCCCGGTCACGAATACTTTTGGCTTTATTCTCCGCCTCTTGAACCGGGCTAAACGCTTTGTTCGTCCACTGAGTAACCATCGTATCCAACACCGCAACCAATGCGTTTTGCGAAATGCCCACCCGACGAATCCCCACAAACGTCAGCTCCATTCCATATTGTTCGGACTTCTTGCCTTTAACTAATCCAAAAATCTGTTTCTCCAGTTCCTCGAAGGTGTTCCCGGCATTCCCTTCAGGATTGCCCGACTCACTATCAATAATGTCATCCACTTTTAATTTGTCCGTGATGTTTTCTTCCCCTCCGAATACCCCGCTGATGGCATCCTTAATTTCGCGCTCCAAATTATCTTCGGCATTGCGACGGCGCTCTTCGGCGGTGCTGCCCTTTGCCTTTTTCATAAACTCACCCGGATCGCTAATGCGCCACCCAAAGTAAGCCTGAACAATGAGGCTGCCCTGACCGGTGGTTATCTGCGCATAATCAGTCGTCTTGAGATGAATGCGCTTATCAAAGGTGTACACGCGCTGGATGGGCCAGGGCCATTTGAACTTTAGGCCGGCAGTGGTGATGGCGTCGCTGGTTTTGCCAAATGTATCCACAAAAGCAATTTGATCCTGCCGCACCTGAAAGGTAAACATATATGATCCGAAGATCAGCAGCAGTAGCGAGAAGATAATAATGTTGACTGTTTTTTTCATTTTATTTTCCGGTAATTAATTATTTATTGTCAGGCACCTCAACCTCCAGCAGCCCGCGCCGGATGGTTTCTTTGAGGTCAATATCCGAGGTGATTTCGGCATTTTTCACGACCACAACAAATTTACGGGCATGCTCAAGGGAACGTTCAAACATTCTCATCTGCAGCCAAATGGGATAAATGACCGGTGCATTGCGGAAGGGATTATTTTGCAAACGACTGCTGTTTACTCTGGCCTCGGCCATTTGTATTTTTGCATCCGCTTCCATTCTTGCATTTTCAACAATGGTTTGCACTTCGTTGGTTTGCGCGGATTTGATCTGCCGCTGGAGTGAATTAGCGAGATATTCAATTTTCCACTTGGAAATGCCCGCAATTAAATAACTTTCAAAGGCCATCGCCACGGGTATTTGACTGTGTCGCTCAGCACCGGGATCCATCTCATCTTTTTTACCCGGCGCGCTGTTGGCAATAAGGCTGGGCGACTCTGCGGGGGGACGCAAATCCGCCAGACCCACGTAAAGGATTTCCACCCCAAGCCCTTTGGCGTCCACACTTGCCTGAAGGTTTTTCTTAATTTCCACGATGGCTTGTTCACGGCCGGCGCGCAGAAGATTATCCATCGTATCGCCCAGGAAATATCGGGAGACTTCCCGGTAGGCGAGGTTCTTCAGAATCCCTTCGGGATCGGAAAAGTTCAACCAACCGCTCTCAAGGTTCTTGCGTTTATCAGGGGAGACTTCGTAGATCCGATAATGCACCGGGATGCTGGGCACCACTAAATTTGCCGCGCTGGATTCATCGCCGCTGCCGGTTGGGAAATAGAGCTCCCCGGTTTTCTGGAGGCTCTCGTAATCTTTGCCGGCGCGTTTGAGCCACAAGCGGGCGCCGCTTTCATCCGCGTCCTCATCCGGCTCGAGCCCCACATAAAAACTATGCACCTGATCAGGGTTGTACCGTTCCACATCGGCAAAAGGCCAGGGGAGTTTGAAATGAATGCCGGGATCAAGCCATTGGGCCTGGCTTTCGTCCCCAGCCAAAATGTCGAGCTTGCGGCCGCGTTCGGAGGGTTCGATGATCACCACGCTGGTGGATAGCCAAAAGATAATAATCTGTACCCCCACCAAAACACCCAAGCGTTCGCGCAGGAATTGGTAACCCCACGTCTCGGAAACTTTGAAGCCAAACTGATAATCCAGCACCTTGCCGGCGGTGGTAAAAAGATTCTCCGGTTTGGCGATCAACCCCACCAATCGGCTTTGATAAAGCAACCGCCCCTTACGCCCGCTGACGCGCGGACGATAAATCTCAAAAATCATGCTCAGCAAATTTTCCAGCGCCAGCACCGCCATCAGGCAAGCCATCACCGTGCCCGCCCAGACATCGATGCGTTGCTCCCGGAAACTCACCGCCATCACCGCCGCCAATGCGAATAACAGATAAGCGGAAAACAAAACCGAATCGGATGCCGGCTGCAGAAGTCGATCGCGCTGAATCCGCGCGAGGTTGGAGGCAAACTGACCACGCACAAATAAAATCACCGCCAGCAGCGCCGCGCCGGCCAATCCCAGATACATTTGGCTCACCAAATGAACCGCCTTACCCGCGGCGAGGTTTTCATAAACCACGGCCAGTTTGTTGGCCGCCAAATGATAAACGCCAAATCCCTGCAAACCGAGCAGGAGAATGGCAACCACCGGCACGCCCCACCGCTCAAATTGTTCGCGCGAGCGCTTGGCGGGCAACACTTCGCCCTCGGTGAACAGAGTCTCGCCGCCGCGTCCGGTTTGAATGGCGTTTATTTCTAAATCCTCCTGCCCTTCGCGCTCGACGAGGTGCATATGCAACAAGCTCGCCACGCTGACCAAAAAGCCCAGCCCCATAAAAATCGCCACGGCCAGCGCCGTGATCGAGCCGGTGACCATCGCCAGCCCCGCCGCCATCACCGTGGCGCCCAGGCTGATCACCACATTCCAAAGTCCGCCGGTTTTATTGATGTTATCCATATCAGGCTAATTCGCGATTTTCAAACAGCATCAACGCTCCCGAGAGCATGATGCCGATATAAGCTATTACATATAAAAACGCCGTCCCAATATATTTCATTGGCACCCGGCCTTCTCGATACTTCACATCCGCCCGCTTCAAAACCCGCGAGCTTTTGGGCTGGCCCACTCCCACCGCACCCGCTTTGCGGGCTGCCGCCTTGGCGGCTTCGTCCGCGCGGCGGCTGCTCATCGTTTCTTCCTCCACGCCCACGGAATCGGAAAGCCAGAAAAGCTGCCAGTTTGGGACTAAAACGTAAAGAATTTTCGCCCAAGTCGCGCCGCGTGTGATGATTTTCGGTTTCTCGATTGCCGAATCCCATTTGGTGATCGTCCCTTGCTCGGGCATAAACCACAACGCCAAGTGGCCGGGAACCACGCGAGTTTTGACCTGATCGTGCAGCACACGGTAATCGAGCAGCAACTCCTGCTTGGTTTCGTCCCGCTCAAGCACGGCCTCTTGTTCCTCAATTTTGGTGTGAATTTGGCCCAGCAACGTCACATCCATCGATTTGCCGGGAAATTCCCCGGGCAAGAGCAGTCGCCCTATCTCGATCATTTCCCGCTCCAACGGCTGGTTCCATCGCAATTTCAGAGTCTCATCAATCTCCGTCTTAATCTGCTCATACGAAATCTGCACCTGATTAGTCGATACTTGTGCATCCAACGTGAGCACACCGTTTTTCATTCGCTCCGCTTCGGGCGTGGGAGGGCCGTTCACATTTACACGAACCAAAAATTCCATTTCCGCCAGCCGCCGCACGCCGCGCGGTTTGAGGCGAAACAAATTGTGCGTGCCCGCCTGATCGCCCGGCGGCCGCCAAATGACATAATCGCCCTGCTGAATCACCCCGCCGCCACTCGCCAAGCCTCCCAATAAATAATCCGACATTAACCCTAATAATAACAACGCCGAACAAATCGATAACGTCGGCAGCCAGGAAAGCCGCGTGGAACACATTAACGCCAACGCCGAAAGCAACCACAGCGCAAACAAAATTAACAACGCCAGCCGCGCCATGCCCCAGTCCACCCCTTCGGCGAAGTCCGCCTTTTCAGAAGCATCCAAAGCCTCGCCTTGCTGGCCTTGACCCGCTGAATCCGTGAACACCCAAATTTCAGTGAACCCCGCCGTCATCCCTTCCCCGGAATCCACCATCCACCAAGCGCGCGATTTATCCTGCGCGCACACAGTGAGGAAGCCCAGCGTCAAGAGCACCACCAACAACGTCACCGCCGTGGGCACAAACGGTTTGTGCAAAAAGTAATTCAGAAAACCCGCCGCCACATAAGCCAACCCCATAAAGGCGAGGATGGTAATGACCCCGACGATGTCCGGATTGCCATACGCATCATAGCCCATCCGGCTGGCCAGCAGCACGGCGAGCAAGTTCAGATAAGTGCCCACCGTAAGTGCCGCGGCCACGCCAAGATATTTACCCACCACAAAATGCATCCGGCCCACCGGCTTGGAAAGCACCACGAGCGCGGTGCCCGAAGTGATTTCCCGCGCCAAAGATGAGGACGCGCAAATCACCGCCGCGAACAATCCCGAAAGAAGCATCACCGTCAACGCGCCGTCTTTCACCATCTTCACGTCGAAATTCACCACGTTGAGCCCCGTGCCGCCAAAGCCAAAATAAGGCGAAGCGGCCAGCAACAGGCACGTGATGACGGATAATGTAAACAGCAGCAGGAACACCGGCTGCCGGATCAATTCCATAAACGCGTTAAACGCTATGATGGGTATTTGCCGCATGAGTTAGTTAAAGTCAGGCCAAATGGGCCGCGCATCATAAGGAAACCAAGCCCGAATGCAATCCGAAATCACGCCCGTCTTGCGGCTTGATTTTTGGGCGTTTTTCAGGCAATCTGGCCCTTGCCAGTCGCGTGCGGCGGGCAAAGGAGGAACTGTGCCAACTGCCATTATCAAACTGGTAGCCCATAAGGGCGATCAGTTGCTGGTCTCGTATGACCTCGTCCCGGGCGAATTCCAAATCGGCCGCGACCCCGCGTGCCCCATCACGCTCGACAGCCCGGAGGTTTCCCGCCAACACGCCCGGCTCACTGTCACCCCCGAACGCTGCGTGCTTGAAGACATCGGCGGCAAATTCGGCACCCTCATCGATGGCCGCCAAATCGCCGGGCCCGTCACCATCCAACCCGGCCAATCTTTTTCCATCGGCAAACTCGTTGTCACTCTTCACGCCATCGCTGCCACCGCGACGCCTCCCGCTACTTTGCCCGATCGCTACGAACGCGTCCGCCATCTCGCCAAGGGCGGCATGGGCGAAATCCATCTCGCGCACGACCGCCAACTCCAACGCCACGTGGCTCTTAAATTAATGACCCCCGAGGTCGCCGCCTCCGCCAGCCTCGCGCGGCGTTTCACGCAGGAAGCTCTCGTGCTGGGCCGCCTCGATCATCCGCACATCGTCCCCATCCACGACCTCGGCGTGGACGCCGCCGGCCAGAATTATTACGCGATGAAATACGTCCGCGGCACCACACTCAAGGACGTCCTCAACGGCTTGCGCCAAGGGCAGTCCAACGTGGTCGACCGTTACCCGCTCCATCAACTGCTGCGCATTTACCAAAAAATTTGTGATGCCGTCGCCTACGCTCACGCCAAAGGCATCATCCATCGCGACCTCAAGCCGGCCAACATTATGCTCGGCGAATACGGCGAAGTTTTTGTGATGGACTGGGGCCTCGCCAAAATTATCAATCAAGACGAAGAGCCCATGCCGCCTTCCGGCGAAAGCGAAAGCGAAGGAACCCGCTACGGCACCGTGATGGGCACCCCCGGCTTTATGGCCCCCGAGCAAGCCGAAGGCCGCCTCGACGCCATCAACCAACGCACCGACATCTATTCGCTCGGCGCAATTTTATATCACATCCTCGCCCTGCGCCCC
The DNA here is from genome assembly GCA_014239365.1 of Verrucomicrobiia bacterium. Taxonomy (GTDB): domain Bacteria; phylum Verrucomicrobiota; class Verrucomicrobiia; order Limisphaerales; family UBA1100; genus JACNJL01. Next base: position 51,076 of record JAAZZB010000083.1, read on the forward strand.
CCCTTCACCGCTGGCGGGGCTGAGGTGTTGGAAAAAGTTAAGGCCGGCCAAATCACCCCCCTTGCCAAACTGGCCAACGAACCCAACGCCGCCGTACTCGTCCACTGCCCCGAACGCCGCGTGCCCGAAGCCCTCGCCGCCGTGGCGATGGAAGCACTCCAACGCGACGCGGCAAAACGCTATCCCGCCGTGGAAGCCCTCCAACGCGACGTAGCCGCATGGCAATCGGGCTATGCCCCCAGTGCCGAACACGCCGGGCGGCTCCGCCAATTCCGCCTTTCCATTCGCCGCAACGGATCGCTCGCCGCCGCTGCCAGTATTATTGTGCTGCTCGGCATCGCACTCGGTTGGCAGCATTTGCGCCATCAACATCATCGCGGCGAAGATGCCGCACGCCTCCAGCGCACCGCGCCCATTTGCCACAAGCAAGCCGGCGACCTCATCGCGCAGGGAAATTTCCCGGGCGCACTGGCCACCGCCCAACTCGCACACGATCTGGATCCCAAACCCGCGCACACCCATCGCCTCGCCCGCGTGCACCTCGCGCTAATGCAACCGGCCAAAGCCAAAGCCGTTTTGGAAAGTATGGATGAGCCGCACCCCTTCGGCGCGCGCGCGCTGAAACTCAGCGGCGAATTGATTCGTGATTTTGGCAGTGCCAAAAAAGGCCCTTTGCCCCTGCACGCGATGGGCCGCGTGCATCAATGGCAAACCCACCAACGCCTCGGCCCCGATGCCCGCCACACGGCGGCGTTGATGGAACGCGAGAAGCTCGCCGTATGGCAGCGCGGCACGGCTGCTATGAAACAAATCGGTCTCTCCGGCCGTTTACAGCGCGATGCGTTTGGTTATTTGAAGATCAATCTTTCCGGCACCCAAACGCGCGACCTCAAGCCCTTCGCCGGGATGCCCGTCAGCTCGCTCAACCTCTGGCGCACACGCGTGGATAACCTCCGCCCCGTGGCCGGAATGCCACTGCGCGAACTCTACCTCGCCTACACGGCGGTGGACAACCTCACCCCGCTCGCGGGATTGCCGCTGCAATCACTCACCGTGGCTTTCGCGCCGGTGAAAGATTTGCAGCCGCTCGCCGGAATGCCGCTGGTGTATCTGCACCTCAGCGGCACGAAAGTGGATTCACTCGCGCCGCTCAAAGGGATGCCATTGCGCGCGCTGCATTTAGATCGCACGCCGGTGGCCGACCTCAAACCGCTGGCCGGTTTGCCAATCAAAGAACTCCGGCTCGATGGCTGCGAACGACTGAGCGACCTCACGCCGCTTTCGCAATGCACAAATTTGGAAGTGCTTGTCCTCCCCCGCGAGCACGGCGACATCGCGTTCCTGCGCAACCTGCCCAAGCTCAAACGCCTCTCGTATCATTTCGACGCAGACGCCTCGAAAATGGAAACCGTGGAACAATTCTTCCACACCCGAAGATTGGCCGCACGGCGCTAACGTGCTGCCGGCATCTTGCCGGCAGAAGTTGCGTTTCCGATCTGCCGGCAAGATGCCGGCAACACATTAACCCCCCTCCGGCGCGGCCATTGGTTTGAAGGCTTTTATTTTTTTCTGCGCGGCAGCCTTTTCTTTTTCTGAAAGCTTCAATGCATCGCGCGCCTTGGCGGCGTTTTTAATTTTTTGTTTTGCCGCCAGCGAAAACCACACGAACGCCTCTGTCTTGTTTTTTACCAAGCCCGTGCCCTCGGCCAATGCTTGGCCCAGTTCAAACTGCGCCGCGCCATCGCCGTATTCCGCCATCGCCATTGCTTTGCGAAGTGCGGGCCCTTTGGGCGCAATGAATTTTCCGGCGATGGGCGGAATGTCGAACACTTGATCCGGCGTCAATTCGGTGGAGGCGAGGGCTTGCAACTGGTCGAGCGTGGCGATCTGTTTGGGGTCGCCCACGGATTGGCGGGCAACGACGAACCAGTAGTAAGCTTGAGCCGGATTGCGCGGCGTGCCTTCGCCTTTGGCGCACATCACGCCCCAGTCAATCTGCGCGGCGGGATAGCCCAGCCGCGCGGACAAACTCCAAAATCGTCCTGCGGTTTCGGAATTTTTTTTCACTCCACGGCCCAGCGCAAACATTCCGCCGAGGCGATGGGCGGCCTCGGGCGAGCCCTGCCGGATGGCTCTCACATACCACGTCACCGTTCTAAATGAATCCATCGGAAGCCCCGCGCCGGTTTCGTGGCGACGGGCGATTTCCATCTGCGCATCAATTTCACCTTTGTCGGCACGGTCACGAAGCGCGTCCATATCCGGCAACAGTTTGGGCGCCTGCGTGGCCAGACGCTCCAGCAAAGTACGCGCGCGCAGGGCATCGCCGGGATGCTTCACGGCGGCGGCTTTCATCAGCCATTGTTTGCCGGCCTTCAGATTTTGCCGCCGACCGCGTCCCTGCAATTCCAGCGAGGCGAGATGAATCATCGCCGGCCCGTACCCCGCCTCGGCGGCGCGGGAGAACCACTCACCGGCTTTGGTGGGGTTGACCTCGAACCCCTGTCCGGCAAGATAGGCGCTGGCCAAATCGGCCTGAGCTTTGATGTTTTTCTGTTTTGCAGCTTTGAAAAACCATTGCGCGGCCGCATCGGCATCCTGTTTTACGGCCACGCCGCGCGCGAATAAAATACCGAGCTTGCCCTGAGCATCGGCTTCGCCGCCCTCGGCTTCTTGAATGAGTGCGGGCAAACATTTTTTGAAAAGTTCCAACCCCGCCTTCGCATCGCGCGGGCCGCCTTCGCCGAGCAGTTGCATTGAGGCGAGCCGGTATTGGGCGCGGGCGTGGCCTTGCTCGGCAGCTTGGGTGGCCCATCGGCGGGCGGCATCCAAATCACGCTCCACTTCGCGGGCTTCATAAAATAATTCGCCCAACTGATATTGCGCCGCAGCGTTGCCGGCGGCGGCTTGTTTGCGAAGGGCCGCCAAATCAGCAGCGGCCAAGCTGGCGGCAACGGCTAACACCCAAATAAACCCAACGGCGCGCATCGTTTAGTCTTTCACGGATTGAACGGGCTTGAACTGCCGGGCCAGTTTTTTGGCCTCGATGATTTGGCTGTTTTTCATTGTCTCGCTCAGCGCATCGCGTTCTCCCTCGGCCAAGGCGTGGTCCGCTTGCATCGCGAGGGTGAACCATTTGTAGGCCTGCACAAAATTGGGTGGGCCGTCGGATCCTTTCAATTGCAACAGGCCGAGTTGAAACTGGGCCTCGGCATCCCCCTTGTTGGCTTTGGCCTGAAGCGCCTTGAAATCGCCGGGGGCGGCCTGGCCCGGACGGTATAAATTGATGGCCACAAATTTCCGGGCGTTCTCTCCTGCCACTTCAATTTCTTTGCCGGAAAGCGCGCCGGCCACGTTTCGTTTATTTTGCAGCAGCTTGGCCTGAAGATCTCTCAACTGTTTAACTCTTGCGGCGGCTTCCGGGTGACGCCTGACATTTTGAAATTCGCCTTGTAAAGAAATCTCCGCGATGAGCAGCCATTCGTAACCTTTCGCGGAATCATTTCCGGGAATGCCATCGCCAAAATGGTGCGCCATTCCCACGGCCATTTGCGCCTTGGTGTGGCCCTGCCGGGCGGCAAGGGTAAACCACTTGAGCGCTTCCGTGCGGTCGACCCCATTGCGGGCGTGGCCTTGCATATAAAATTGGCCGAGATGGCTTTGCGCCTCGGGCAGTCCTTGCCGGGCGGATTGCAGCAGCAATTTCCCGGCCTTGGCCAAATCCTGTTCCACGGCGATGCCTTCAATATACATAATGGCCAGATGATTTTGGCCGCGCGCATCGCCGAGATCCGCAAGGGATTGGTAAAGCTCCAAGGCGCGCGGATGATTTTGTTTCACGTGGGTGCCGGCCACATACCAATCGGCCAGAATAGACATCGCTTGCACATCCTTTTGCTGCGCGGCACGCTCGAACCATTTGACGGCTTGGGCAGAATCAACCGGGGTGCCCAGTCCATTGATGTAAATGGCGGCAAGCGTGTGCTGGGCGGCCACGTTATTTTTCTCGGCGGAAATCACATATAATTTCCGGGCCTCGACAAATAATTGGTTGGCGGATTCCCGGTCTTTCTCGGCGGCGCCAAGCAACGCCTTGGCTTCGGCTTCGCTAGTGGCGGCGGCGGCGCGCCTCAGCAATGTTTGCTGACGGGCGTTGAGTTGTCGGCCGCGTTCAAGTTTTTCATCTGCCAAAGCAAAGGCGGCCTCGACGTTGCCTTCGGCGGCCAACCGGTTGAGCAAGTCTTCCCGGATGGAAAGAACGGTGAGCCGCTCGCAGCCGAGCAGTCCCATAGATTCATTGCGGGTTGCCGAAGTGGGTTGTGCTTTGAAGTCATTAGCCTTCTGCAATACATCAAGCGTTTGGTCGGGGGTGAGTTGGGCGTTGAGTTCGCGATGGAATGTTGCGCCCGATTCGCTCAGGTCGCGTTGGCGCGAGAGCAGTGTCATCCACAGGGATGCCATCTCCAAATCCTGTTTCACATCTTTGCCCGCGAAATACATTCTCGCCAGCAGTTGTTGCGAAGGCCAATAGTCCTGATTCGCGGCGCGCTGGAACCACTTCAATGCGGCGGCCTTATCGGGCTTGCCCAGCGCGTTGCCGGCCAGGAGTTGGGCGTAGAGATGTTGGGAACCGGCCAGGCCTTTTTTCGCAGATTGCTCGAGCCACTGCGCGGCTTGCTTTGCATCGGGCGGGCCAAGCAATTCGGTGAGGCACAATTCTCCAATCATATGGGCGGCAACAGGATGCCCCGCCGTGGCGGCGCGGCGCAGCCATGGGGCGGCCTTTTTCGGGGTATCAGTCTGGAGTGGGCTGATCTTCCGCAAGATCGCCTGCCCAAGCCAAAAGGTGGCGGGGATGTTTCCCTTTTCCGCTGCGGCGGTCATTTGTTGGCGCGCGAGCTTGAGGTCCTGCCGATAGCCATTGGCAGGGTGGTACCCGTTCAAATAAAGTTGGGCGGAAAAATAAAGGGCCTGAGCATCTCCCGCTTTGGCGGCTTGTTCCAGTTTGGGATGGGTTTGAATGAGAAAATCGAAGCCCGCCTTGGAATCGCCTTCCACGCCGTGAGCGAGCAACAGCTGAACGCCGTGCAAAAACCGGGCCTTCGTGTGGCCGGCTTTGGCGGCGCGTTGGGCCCATTTGGCGGAAGCCTCCAAATCGCGCTCCATCCCCTCGGCCCAGTAAAGCGCGTAGGCCAGCTCAAACTGCGCGTCCGCATCATTCTTGGCCGCGCGGGTTTCCAAATCAGCACGATCCGCGCTCCACGCCATCACGCCCCACACCAGCCCCATAAAAATTATCGCCTGTTTCATTCGCGTCCCTTGTGCCGTTTAACCATCCAACCGGCGCCAGGAAATTTGTTTGCGCAGTCGGCGGATGGATTTCTCCAAAGCCTGAGTTTGCAATCCATCAAGCAACCGCCGCTCGGCGCGGCGCCGCAGTTCATCGCCCGGCACTTGCCGGTCTTTTTCAAATTTCTCAATATATCCAATGTAATAAAATTCCTTATCCTTCCAGACCTCGGTGGTGATCCCCTCATCGCCAAAAGAAATTAACTCGTTGGCGCTGTTGCGATTCACGCCCGGCGGCAGAGGGTGGACATCGTTTTCATAAATCCAGCCCAGCGATCCCTTGTCTTCTTCCTTGTATTGAACCGCCAGCTTTTCCATATCCGCCACCGACTTGATTCCAGCCGCCAAGGCTCTGGCTTGAACGAAATTCATCCCCTCGGTGTTTACCGGAATCCGCGCCCAATGCGCTTTCACAGCTTTACCTTTGCCCGCTTCCTCGGGGTGATCTTTCAGATATTGCTCCACTGCGCCTGGCGAAACCTGCACCGAATCGATCACCAAACTCTGCGCGATTTCCAGCAGCTCTTCATCCACCAGCTCGGCCATCCGTTGCTCCAGAGTTTTGCCTTCCAAACGCAACTGAGCCACCATCGCCTCGCGTTTATTCTCGTAAATTCCCGCCACCTCCTGGCTCAGCAATTCCTCGCCACGCCCGGGCCGTTCGGCCAGCGCTTTGTATTTTTCGTGAATTTTGATGCTATGCACAAACAACGATTCATTGATCATCTCCGAAAGAATTTGCTCGAGATCCTGCACCGGCTTGCCATTCGCATCGCGGATCCGCCGATACACATTGCCCCGGCGCAGCTCAATATCCCGTTGCGTGATCACCTTGCCGGCCACCACCGCGCGCACACGATTGATGGTTGGATTCTCCGCCGCCTGCGCATTAAAATTTAACAACAGGCAAGCAGCCAACAAAAGACGAAAAGCGTTCATACGGCGGCAACTCTAGCCCCTCGCCCAAACGTGTCAAGAGCGCGCCATTCACAGGTTGCTCCCCGCTGAAACACTGTTGGAAATCCAATCCAAATACCGCGCACTGCCCGCCTCAATCTTCAGCGCCACAAACTCCGGCGTGTCATACGGATGCTCCGCCAACACAAACGCCTCCAACGCCGCCAGCTTTTCCTGCGTGGTTTTCAAGACCATCAACACCTCAGATTCCTGACACACTTTGCCCTCCCACCAATAATGCGATTCCACCCCCGGCACCAGATTCACACAAGCCGCCAAGCGGTTTTCCAAAACACCCGAAGCCAGTTTGCGCGCCACCCCAATCTCCGGCGCCGTGACGAATATGATGTGATGCATCCGCAAAGCCTCAAATTTCATTTCTCAACAATCAAGAAAAAATCAAGTTTGGCCCGGTGATTTTCTTGGACATTGGGCTTTGGAAATTAGACATTGGCCGTGTCCGGAAACAAATCGGAAGCGGTATGATTTTAGCCAAAACATTTCATCAATCGAACGGGCTGATGGCCGTGATGCTCGCCTTGGGCATCGCCTGCGGCGGGGATGCTCCGCCCGCGGTTAAACCACCGGCCGCCACTGTGGTTCGGTTTGCCGATCTCTCGAAGCAACCCGACGGGCACGTGCTGCACAAAGCAACCGGCGTGCGGTTTACCGGCACGGTTTTGGAACATTGGCCCGGAGGCAAACCGCGCGTGAGTCTCGCGTTCAAGGATGGATGGCAGGAAGGCCCCGCTCGCGGTTGGCACGAAAACGGCACGCGAGGGCTCGTGGGCGAATGGCGCCGAGGTCAGCCGATCGGGCTGGTTCGCGAATGGTCCACTGATGGGATGGCGGTGCGAGAGGTGGAGCATCGGGATGGCCGCGTTATCCGCGAAGAAACCCTCCCCACTCCCCGCGCGCAAAAGCTGATAACGGAAAAACTCCAGCAGCGCGAGGCACTGGATAAACAGGATTGGCGGGCCGAGATGAAGGCACAGGAATATGAGGCCACATTCGTAAACCTTTGGGATCGCTTGCGGCACGGAAATCACGCGTGGGATATTTTTAAACAATTTTCATTTGAATCCATCCGCTTGCGCAAACTCGGCCCCGCTGAGAAATGTGATTGGGGGATTGAAAAAAAACAGGCGACGCTTCCCGGAGCCACCCTTACCTTCGCGCAATGGAAAGAACACCTCGCCGACTGGAGCGCAACCCATCGCGTGCTCGAGACGGAATGGCATCAGGAACAATTTAACCCGGACTCCGAAGACAACCCGGACGCGCACTCCCTGTTCAAAATAGTAATTCACGCCGAAGCCAATGACGCCTCGGAGCGCGTGATCATACGCGCTGCAGTACGGGTGAATTGGTCGGACAAAAAAGATGAAGCCGGCCATTGGCTGCCAAAGAAACTTGAAGTGACCCAGCTCACCCTCTTACGGCGGCGCGGTGCCATTCCATTCAAGGCCGGGGGTGAACTGCGGGTTCGCCGGGATAACCCCCAGTTAACCGTGGAGCGTTTCCCAACCACGGTCGATCCCGCGCCCCTGATTGTGCGCGACTTGAATGGCGACGGGTTGCCTGAAATCATCACCACCGGTTCAAACCTGATTTACTGGAACCGAGGCGGCTTGAAATTTCGCCCCGAACAATTGATCAACGGAATGTCCGGCCTATTTCCAAACGCAGCGGCCATCGCGGATTTCACCGGCGACGGCAAGCCGGATTTTCTCACCATCGGCCCCTCCGGCAAGCCATTGTTGTTTCACGCGAATGCCCGAAACCGCTTCCCCGGCCCACCCACGGTGGGGCTGCAAAAAAACCAAAACGCCCAGCTCACCGATGCCTCTGCGATGGCCGTGGGCGATGTGGATGGCGATGGCGACCTCGATTGCTTCGTCCCCCAATACCTCTTCCCCTATGCCAACGGCCGCACGCCCACACCTTATTACGATTCCCGCGATGGATTGCCCGCCTATTTATTAATCAATGATGGTAAGGGAAACTTCACCGACGGCACCGACGCCGCCGGGCTTGCCCCCAAACGACACCGCCGAACTTACAGCGCATCGTTCATCGACTTTGATGAAGATGGCGATCTGGATTTACTCGTCGTCAGCGATTTCGCCGGGCTCGACCTCTACCTGAATAATGGCCAAGGCAAATTCACCGACATCACCGCGCGCCTTGGCGACTCCCGATATTCATTTGGAATGAGCCACGCCCTCAGTGATTTCGATGGCGACGGCCATCTGGATATTTATATGGTCGGCATGGGCTCCACCACCGCACGCCGGTTGGAGCACCTCGGGCTGGGGCGAAAAGGCTTCGACTCCATTCAAGCCGCCCGAATGAAAATGGGCTACGGCAACCGCCTCCTGCTCGGCGATGGCAAAGGCAACTTCCGGCAAACACCCGGCAACGATCGCATAGCCCGCACCGGCTGGGCCTGGGGCTGCACGCAATGGGATTTTGATAACGACGGCGACCGCGACCTCTTCATCGCCAATGGCCATCTCAGCGGGAAATCCGCCAAAGACTACTGCAGCACATTTTGGCGGCACGACATTTATACCCCAAAAATCCCGCAATCCGGCTTCGTGATGAACGGCCTGTTCAACGCCTGTAAAACTAATTTAGGCGGAAACGAATCGTGGAACGGCTTCGAACATAACGTCCTCTTCCTAAACGAAGGCAAAGGACGCCACACCAACATCGCCTTCCTAATGGGGCTCGCCTCCGAGGCCGATTGCCGCTCTGTCGTCTCCGCCGATTTGGATCTCGATGGTCGCCCCGATTTGTTAGTCGTGGAAATTGAAAACCAAAGCGGACGCCGCGATGGTCACGTCCGCATATACCACAACCAGTTGAACACAAAAAACAACTGGATCGGCGTGCATTTACAATGCGCCCCCGGCACAGCACTCTTTGGCGCAAAAGTCACCCTCCATCACCCGAACACCTCCCAAACCCTACCCGTCATCACCGGCGATTCCTGGAAAGCACAGCACCCAACCACCCTCCATTTCGGGCTGGGCAAATCAAAAACCATCAACGCCATCGAAGTACGCTGGCCCAACGGAAAAACCACCCGACTGAACACGCCCGAAATCAACCGCTACCACATTATAAAAGCCGGCCAATGAACAATTCTCAATTTCCAACAAAGCCAAACCCACTTGATCATTGAAAATTGAAAATTCCAAAATGACCCGCCCCGAAGCCAGCGAAAAAATTAAGACCCACTGCAAAACCATCGCCCTCGAAATGATGGAACTCAACCCCACCATCGCCTCGCTCGACGACACCGAAACCCAGGAAGCCCTCTACGAAGCCAGCTACGCCCTCACCAAGCAATTGGAGATCATCAAGAAAAAGGTCATCCAACTCGAACGCCGCGACGGCTCCACCGACGTGTAATCGGTAGGGACGCGCTGCGCGCGTCCGGACACGCACAGCGTGTCCCTACCAGCCCAACACGTGCGCGAAAATCAACGGCGCCACAATCGTCGCATCACTTTCGATGACGTACTTGGGCGTGTCTACTTCCAGCTTCCCCCACGTGATTTTTTCGTTAGGCACAGCGCCGGAATAGCTGCCGTAGCTGGTGGTCGAATCACTGATCTGGCAGAAGTACGCCCACTTGCACACGCCTTCGCGCTGCACATCCTGTTCCAACATTGGAACGACGCAAATCGGAAAATCGCCTGCGATGCCGCCGCCGATTTGGAAAAACCCAAGCGGTGCTTCCGCCGTGGTGGCCTCGTACCAGCGCGCGAGTTCCACCATATATTCGATGCCGCCACGCACCGCGCGCGGGTCAGTCAGATTTCCCAGAATAATTTCGCTGGCGAACATATTGCCCATCGTGCTGTCTTCCCAGCCGGGCACGAACATCGGTAAATTTTTTTGCGCCGCCGCCAGCATCCAACTGTCCGCCGGATCAATTTGATAAAATTCCTCCAACTCGCCGCTCAATAAACTTTCAAACAAAAACTCGTGCGGAAATTTGCCTTCACCGGCATCGGCTGCCGCGTGCCATCGCGGGCGGATTTTGGATTCCAACCGACGCATCGCTTCTTCCTCGGGGATGCACGTATCGGTCACGCGATTGAGTTGGCGGTCGAGCAGCGCCTGTTCGTCCTGCGGGGAAAGATCGCGATAGTGCGGCACGCGCTCATAAAAATCGTGCGCCACGAGGTTATACAAATCCTCCTCAAGATTCGCGCCCGTGCAGCAAATGCCGTGCACTTTGTCGCGCCGAATCATCTCCGCCAGCGACAGCCCCAACTCCGCCGTGCTCATTGCCCCGGCCAACGTGACCAACATTTTGCCGCCGCCATCCAGCAATTGCGCGTAGCCCTCCGCCGCGTCCCCCAGCGTGGCCGCGTTGAAATGGCGGTAGTGGCGCTGGATGAATTGGCTGATGGGGCCGCTCATTTTTCGTCTTCAGGAAAAAATGCCTCGTGCAACACGCGCGTCGCTTCCTCGCCTTGGCCGGCCTCCACCACCACCGAGATTTTAATTTCGCTGGTGGAAATCATTCCGATATTGATATTTGCAATGCCGAGCGTTTCGAACACCTTCGCCGCCACACCCGGATGCGTGCGCATTCCCACGCCCACCACGGAAACTTTTGCAATCGTCTCATCGCCTTCCACGGAAGCGTAGCCGATTTCCTCCTTAAGATCGGCGATCACTTGCCGCGCGCGCGGGAGGTCCGGCGCATCGGCGGTGAACGAAATATCCGTCGCCGGCGTGGCCGTGCCGTGGCTGACGTTTTGCACAATCATATCCACATTCACCGACGCCTCCGCCAGCGCGGTGAACACCCGCGCCGCGTGCCCCGGTTTATCCGGAACCGCCGTCACGGTCATCTTCGCCTGATTACTATCCAGCGACACGCCGCGCACGACCACCGCTTCCATACTTTCTGTTTCTTCCATCACAATAGTTCCCGGGTTGTTATTGAGGCTCGAGCGCACTTCAAATTTTACATTAAACTTTTTGGCAAATTCCACTGACCGACTTTGCATCACCTTCGTGCCGAGGCTGGCCAGCTCCATCATTTCGTCATAAGAAATCTCATTCAACTTCCGCGCATTTGGCACCACGCGTGGGTCCGCCGTGTACACCCCGTCCACGTCCGTATAAATCTGACACAAATCCGCCTTCAACACCGAAGCCAACGCAATCGCCGTCAAATCCGATCCCCCGCGCCCAAGCGTGGTAATGCGTCCGTCACTCGTCTGCCCCTGAAACCCGGCCACGATCACCACGTTCCCTTTTTCCAGCATCGCGTGCACTTGCCCCGGCGTGATGTTTTGAATTTTTGCCTTCGAGTGCACGCCATCGGTCACAATGCCCGCTTGAGCACCTGTCAACGAAACTGCCGGCATATCCAGCGAATGCAAAGCCATCGCCAACAGCGAAATCGTGGTCTGCTCGCCAGTCGCTAACAGCATATCCATCTCGCGATCATTGGGCATTGGATTAATTTCCCGTGCCATCTTCACAAGATTATCCGTCACTCCGCCCATCGCCGAGACAACCGTCACAACTTTATCACCCCGAAGCCGGAACGTACCAACACGTGCCGCAACGTTTTTGATCCGCTCAGTATTCTTGACGGAAGAACCGCCATATTTTTGAACAATGAGAGCCATCGTTAAAGTCCAATCGCTGCCCGAACAGCATCCAAATTTGGCTCCACCGTCGTGGCTTCCACCTTCGCATGCTCCACCGCGTTATCGGGATCTTTCAAACCGTGACCGGTCATCGTCGCTACAACAATGCTGCCTTCGGTGATTTTGTTTGCGTTTTGGAGTTTGATAATTCCAGCGAGTGCGGCGGCCGAGGCGGGCTCCACGAAGATGCCTTCTTGCGCGGTGATCATTTGATACGCGGTTAGAATTTCTTCATCAGTTACTTTGTCAATCGCACCGGCGGAAAATTGCAACGCGGCTTTGGCCGGTTGCCAACTGGCGGGTTTGCCGATGCGGATGGCGCTCGCGATGGTTTCGGGATCGTCGATGAACGCGTCCTCCACAAACGGCGCGGCGCCGGCGGCTTGGAAACCCATCATCCGCGGCAGCGTATCGCTCTCGCCGGCGTCGGCGTATTCGCGGTAGCCTTTCCAATATGCAGTAATATTTCCGGCATTGCCCACGGGCAGCACGTGCATATCCGGCGCGTCGCCGAGCGCATCGCAGATTTCAAACGCCGCCGTCTTTTGGCCTTCGATACGATGGGGGTTGATGCTGTTCACCACTTCCACCGCGCCATCGGCGCACAACTCGCGCACGATCGTCAGCGCGTCATCGAAATTGCCGGGCATTTGCAGCGTGGTCGCGCCGTACATTAACGCTTGGGCAAGCTTGCCGCGGGCGATTTTGCCTTCGGGGATGAGCACCACGCATTTCATTTTCGCGCGCGCGGCATACGCGGCGGCGCTGGCGCTGGTGTTGCCGGTGCTGGCGCAGGCGATCACTTGCACGCCGCGCGCTTTGGCTTTGGTGACGGCCATCGTCATCCCGCGATCTTTGAAGGACGCCGTGGGATTGAGCCCTTCGTATTTGAGATATAAATCAAACGCACCGCCGATGGCCTCCACAAAATTCGGCACGCGAATGAGCGGCGTGTTACCTTCGTGCAAACTGACGATCGGCGTTTCCGGCCCCACGGCAAGGTGCTCGCGATAGCCTTGAATGATGCCGCGCCAACCGGCAGCGTTTTTGTGTTCACTGCTCATTTAATCAAAATTTTCCACGCGAATCATCGTGGGTTTTTTCACCGCCGAAAGTTTGCGAATTGCTTTAAGCGCTTTCGCCATCGCCGCCTCGGGCGCGGCGTGCAGCATCAGCGCGAGCAAAACATTTTTGCCTTCCTGCCCTTCCGGTTGCAGCACGGACGCGATGCTGATTTTGGCTTTGGCTAAAGTGGATGCCACTTGATTGAGCACGCCCGGCCGATCCAACACATTGAGCCGCAAATAATAACTGTTCACCACATCATCAATCGCGCCGATCTCACCATTGGCTTCGTGCGGCGTAAAAGCCCGCACGCGCTCAGGCGAATCGTGCTTCAAATCCAACGCAGCATCCGCGATGTCGCCCAACACCGCGCTGGCCGTGGCGTCTTGCCCCGCGCCTTGGCCGTAATATAAAGTGTCGCCGAGCACATCGCCTTTCAAATAAATCGCATTGTAAACACCGCCCACGCTGGCGAGCACGTGATTTTTTGGGACGAGCGCGGGATACATCGTCACCTGCACCGGCGCATTCTTGGCGGCTTTCACCGTGCCAAGCAGTTTGATGCGGTAACCCAATTGATCGGCAAACGCCAAATCCTGCGGCGTCACGTGGCGGATGCCTTCGGTGTACACGCGCTTGGGCTTCACCCAAAACCCGTGCGCGAGTGAAGCGAGAATGCCAACTTTGTGCGCGGCATCGTGGCCGTCCACATCCATTGAAGGCTCCGCCTCGGCGAAGCCTTGCGCCTGCGCATCGGCCACCGCTTCGTCGAAGCCCATTCCGTTCTCCTGCATTTGCGTGAGGATAAAATTGCACGTGCCGTTGAGGATGCCGTAAAGCTCGGTAACGCGATTGCCGATGAGCCCTTCGCGAAGCAGTTTAATAATCGGAATCCCGCCCGCCACGCTCGCTTCGTAATACAAATTCGCGCCGCTCTTCTCCGAAGCCGCAAAAAGTTTTTCGCCGTGGAAGGCCAGCAACGCTTTGTTCGCCGTCACCACCGGCTTGCCCGCGCGCAAGGCTGCGAGCACTACGTCCTTGGCCGTCGTCGTGCCGCCCATCAATTCCACCACCAAATCGATTTTGGGATCCTCAACAATCTCGCGCCAATCGGTCGTTAACAAATCCGTCGGCAACTTCACCGCGCGCTTTTTGCGAGGGCTGCGCACCGCGATTCGCGCCACGCGCAAGCGCACGCCAAGGCGGCTCGCCATCAGCGCGCCATTACGCCGCAACGCCTGCACCACGCCGCCACCCACCGTGCCGCCGCCGATTATGCCTATATTTACCGTTCGCATCTTGTTTCCAGATTCCCTCCTCATTCTCTTAAGGGCGCGGGAGAATGCCCGCAAATGGATTATTACTCAAGATTTTTGCCCTTTTGCTGAGGCACCCCCGCCCGTAGACTCAGCAGCGAAATGGCTTGGTACAAAAAATTGCACTGGCAAATCATCCTCGGTCTCCTGCTCGGCACGCTCTATGGCGTCGCCGCCGCGAATTGGGGTTGGGGCTCGTTCACGGCGGATTGGATCGCCCCCATCGGAAAAATTTTCCTCAACCTCCTCAAGCTCATCGCGATGCCGCTCGTGCTCGCCTCGCTCGTGTGCGGCGTGGCGTCGTTGTCGGATTTCAAAAAACTTTCCCGAATGGGCGGCAAGACGATCGGCCTCTACCTCGCCACCACTGCCGTGGCGGTGACGCTCGGTTTGCTTGTCGTCAACACCATCAATCCCGGCAAAAAGTTACCGCAAGAAACGCGGGCTCAACTTCAGGAACAATATAAATCCGACGTGGCCAAACGCAGTGAAGTGGCCGAGGAAACTAAAGCACGCGGCCCGCTCCAGCCGTTGGTGGATATGGTGCCCAGCAATTTCCTCGAAGCCTCCGGCAACAACCGCGCGATGCTGCAAGTGGTCTTCGCCAGCTTACTCTTTGGCGCGGCACTGGTTTTGGTGGAAGAACGAAAACGAAAACCCATTTACGATGTGTTCGCCGGCCTGCAAGAGGTCGTCATCAAAGTGGTGCATCTCATTATGCTGATGGCACCCATCGGTGTCTTCGCGCTGATCGCCGATACCATCAACACGATGGCCAAGGACGACCCTTCGCAAATCATTTCGCTGCTCGGCTCGCTCGGTTGGTATTGCGCCGCCGTCGTCATCGGCCTCGCGCTGCACGCGATTATTGTTTACCTCGGTTTACTCAAACTCCTCACGCCGCTTTCCATCAAACAATTTTTCAAAGGCATCGGCCAAGCGCAACTCCTCGCCTTCTCCACCAGCAGCAGCGGCGCCACGCTGCCGGTCACGATGAAATGCGCAGAGGAAAATCTCGGCGCGTCCAAGGAAGTTTCCTCATTCGTGCTGCCGCTCGGCGCCACCATCAATATGGACGGCACCGCCCTCTACCAAGCCGTGGCCGCCGTGTTCATCGCCCAAGCCAGCGGCATCGAGCTTACGTTGGCCGCGCAAGTCACCATTGTGTTCACCGCGGTGCTCGCCTCCATCGGCACCGCCGCCGTGCCGGGCGCGGGCATCGTGATGCTCATTGTGATTCTCGAAGCCATCAATGTCCCCGGCGAAGGCATCGCCCTCATCCTCGGCGTGG
Organism: Verrucomicrobiia bacterium; assembly: GCA_014239365.1. Taxonomy (GTDB): domain Bacteria; phylum Verrucomicrobiota; class Verrucomicrobiia; order Limisphaerales; family UBA1100; genus JACNJL01. The sequence goes on from JAAZZB010000083.1 coordinate 66,741, forward strand.
ACCGCATCCTTGACATGTGCCGCACGGTGGTTAACGTCACCGGAGATTCCACGGTGGCTTGCATCATCGCGTCGTCTGAAAATCAACTGGATCCCCCTCCGGTAGATTAGTTTGCTGAAACCAACTGAACATGGCCGGCTTGAATTCCATAGCCGGAGGTATTGGTAATTACCAAGCCTTCCGGATGATGCCGTATCGTACCTTGCGCTTTCCCGGCAGCGAGAACGCGCAGGCGATCCCCGCCGCAATGGATCAACGCTTCGGTTACCGCCAGCCCATCGGCCCCATCGCGCAATTCCCCACCCACAGCGCCGTGCTCGGCCTACGCCCTTTCCTCGACCGCGGCCATCCCGATCTCACCTACATCAAACACCAAGCCAACCGAGGCGTGGGACCATTCAAATCCGGTTTGGATATTTATGTGTGAATTTTTTTGAACCGCCAAGACGCCAAGAATTTTTCCAAGTAAACTTGGTGGCTTTGCGTCTTGGCGATTCACCCCTTCCACCGCAATCGCCTTGACTACTTCACCCTCTGCCTCAATCATCGCGCCTCCGTTTTATAAACACCTATGACGACCATTATTGATATTCAAGCCCGCGAGATTCTCGATTCCCGTGGCAACCCAACCGTCGAAGCCGATGTCATTCTCGACAGCGGAACAATGGGCCGCGCCGCCGTGCCCAGCGGTGCCAGCACCGGCGTCAACGAAGCCGTTGAACTGCGCGATGGCGTCAAAAAGCGCTACCTCGGCAAGGGCGTACAAAAGGCCGTCAAAAACATCGAAACCAAAATCCTGCCCGAACTGCTCGGACGCGACGCCACCGATCAAGTCGGCATTGACTCCGCTATGCTCGCCGTCGATGGCACAGCCACCAAATCCAAGCTCGGCGCCAACGCCGTGCTCGCCGTGTCACTCGCCACCGCCAAAGCCGCCGCCAATGCGCTGGGCCAACCGCTTTATAAATACATTGGCGGACCGAACGCCAAAGTGCTTCCCGTGCCGATGGCCAATGTCATCAACGGCGGCGCGCACAGCGATGCGCCGATTGATTTCCAGGAATTTATGGTGATGCCCACCGACCTGCCCACATTCAGCGAAGGCTTGAGAGCGATCACCGAAATTTTCCACGCGCTCAAAGGCGTGCTCAAAAAGCGCGGACTCTCCACCGCCGTCGGCGATGAAGGCGGCTTTGCCCCCGCGCTCAAAGGCACCGAGGACGCCCTCGAATGCATCCTCGCCGCCATCAAAGCCGCCGGTTACAAGGCCGGCAAAGACATCCACCTCGCGCTCGATGTGGCCAGCAGCGAATTTTACGACAGCAAAAAGAAACGCTACATTTTCAAGAAAGGCGATGGCCGGAAACTGACCGCCGATGCGATGGTCGATTTCTACGCCAAGCTCACCAAGAAATATCCCATCATCAGCATCGAAGACGGCTGCGACGAAAACGACTGGGCCGGTTGGAAAAAACTCACTGACAAGATCGGCGACCAAGTCCAACTCGTCGGCGACGATCTCTTTGTCACCAACGTCAAGTTCCTGCAAAAAGGCATCGACACCGCCACCGCCAATTCCATCCTCGTCAAAGTAAATCAAATCGGTTCACTCACCGAAACCCTCGACGCCGTTGAGCTTGCCCACAACCACAACTACACCGCCGTGCTCAGCCACCGCAGCGGCGAAACCGAAGACGCCACCATCGCCGACCTCGCCGTAGCCACCAACTGCGGCCAAATCAAAACTGGCTCCCTAAGCCGCAGCGACCGCACCGCCAAATACAACCAACTCCTCCGCATCGAACAAGAACTCGGCAACAGCGCCATCTACGGCGGGCGCATCTAATCTTCACCACAGAGGCACGGAGAACACAGAGGAATTGGTAGGGCGGTTTCTCCGAAACCGCCGTGGCGCGCTCGGAGAGCACGCCCTACCTCTCTGTGGTAAAAAACGAGGTGGTGTGGTAAAAAACGAGGTGGAATTTCCCTCCCGTCAACTCACGCCCTCGACGCTGTGTGTGTGGACGTTCAACAGCTTGTGAGTTTGAAGCAAAGTTCCAATTTTCGGCCACAGACGGGCGAGGGTTTTGTGATAATCTCGGCGGCTCATATTTCCAAATCGTAAATGGACGACCCACGGCGGCGGGGTGTGCAGAATGATTCTGCCAGAGAAATCAGCGTCTTTGGTGATGATGGCCAGTTCGTTGATTTGCGCGTGTTCCCACACTTGCGAATCGGTGGGGCTATCGCCCAGTTCTTCAATGTGGAACACAGGCAAGCCCGGCTGGAAGGTGAGCCGACGGGGGAGATTTTCGTCGAGGAGGTAGCCCTTCATTTTACGGGCACGGTGGAGAATTGATTCCCCATCACCCGCGAGGCGTAATCAATACACGCCTGCACGTCTTCCGGCTTGAGCGTCGGGTACTCTTCCAGCACGGCTTCGGTTGAATCGCCCGCGGCAAGAAATTCCAGCACGCTCTGCACGGTGATTCGCGTGCCCCGCACAACGGGCTTTCCGTTGCACACATCGGGGTTGATTGTGATTCGCTCTGACATGCTGTTAACCTAGCACAAATGCGCGCGGGAACCAAGTGGATTGACCCTCACGCGCACTTGACGCACATCACTACGTCGGGGGAAATTTCGAGCCGTTCTTCGGCGATGGGTTGTTTGCAACGGCCGCAGAGGCCGTAGCGGTTTTGATCCATTCGCTTGAGGGCATTGGCGATGCGTTGGAGTTGTTGCTCTTGGCGACGGCGCAGTTCGAGGGCCATTTGCTGGTTTTGCATAGCGTCCATCCGCGAGAGGCGGCCGATGGCGGTGTCCAGCTCCACCACGCCGGAGGCATCCTTGCTGACAGCGAGGTCGGACTGGATTTCTTTTTCCAACGCGAGTAGGCGTTCGCGGAAATGAGCTTGGCGTTCGGGCGTCATTGTTTTGACACGGATGACACGGATTTACACCGATGGTTTTGAATCCGTGAAAATCCGTGTAATCAGTGTCTCACTTTTTCAAAAAACACCACGTGCTGCCACGGAAGTTTTTTATAGGTCCCGATGTGCTTGAGCGGGAAGAGGGCGGCTTCTTTTTTGACCTGCGCCTCGGTCATTTTGTGGAGGCGTTTGATGGGCACTTTGGGGTCTTCGCCGCGGTATTCAACGAAGGCGATGCGGCCACCCACCTTGAGGCCCTTCACGATGCCGGCCATCATTTCGTAGGGATGGGAAAATTCGTGGTACACGTCGACCATGATCACGAGGTCCATGGAATTGGGCGGCAGCTTGGGATCGCTGATCGTGCCGAGCACGCCTTTGACATTTGCAATGCCGGCGGCTTTCATTTTCTTGGTGAGGAGGGCGAGCATCTCGGGTTGGATATCCACGCCGTGCACGGCACCTTTGGGGCCGATGACTTTGGCCATGTGGCGGGCGATGTAGCCGGTGCCCACGCCGATATCAGCCACTTGATCGCCGGGCTGCAGCTTGAGGCTGCGGATCATCTCGGCGGTGTGTTCCTCGCGCTCGCGCTCGGGGCGCTCGAGCCAACGCGCGGCTTGATGCCCCATCACGTGGGAGATTTGCCGGCCCAAATAAAACTTGCCGATGCCTTCGACGTTGGGCTTGAGCAACTGTTGATACAGCGCATCGGTGCCGGGCAAGGTAACCGGCCCAAATGGCGCGGGCGCAGGAGGATCATCCTGCGCCACAACTGCCCCGGCGAGGCCGGTGATTAGGATTAATAATTTATAAGTCTTCATCTTGAAACTCACCCAACTGACGGGTGAACGTGTAATGGTACGGGTACATCACGAGGTTGCGCTTGGCTTCCTCCTGCCCGCCCGCGGGAATCGTGAATGGCAGCGACACCACATAAAACGCGCTGCCCGCTACAAGCGCGCACAGGCCCAACGGCCGACAGATCACCACGTCGGCCACAATCGCGGGCACGGACTTGCCGGAACCCGCCGGATTTGCATTTGCTTTTTCAGTCAGCAGAAATATTGCCGCCAACCCCACCACTAGGTATTTGCTAATTTTATTCATATCAAACCTCCTTGGAGTTTTGATACGCTTTTTATCAGAAAAGTCAACCACACGTTGCCCACCGGCGCGGTTGCGCTTGCCTTCAGCACGGCGCGCGGCTACACCTGCGCGGTGGAACAAACCGAACAACAAGGCCGAACGGGTGAGGTGCTCTGCCACTTGTCGCCGTTGGTGTTGGTGGTGGGCATTCCATTGGCGAACGTCATCGGGCCGCTCATCATTTGGTTCATCCGCAAGGAAGCTTCGCGAAGTGTGGACCGCCACGGCCGCGCGGCATTGAATTTTCAAATCTCGATGACGGTTTATTTCGTGGCGCTGTTCATCCTCACCCAAATCCCCCTCGGCCCGGTGACGACGCTGGGCCACATTGGCCTGCGCGCTTGGACGTATCTGAACCTCATCCTCATCCTGCGCGCCACCTACCAAGCCACCAAAGGCGAGCTGGCGGTGTACCCCCTTTCCATTCGCTTTCTGCCGCAATAACGCCGCGCAATGCTTGCGCGAGCGGGGCGATGTCGATAGCGTTGCCCCATGTCAACACCCACATTAAAAACACTCCCCGCGTGCGTGGCTCTGCTGGTCGCGCCGTTTTTCAACCCATCCTTGGTTGCTCTGGAACCCGCCCCGCCGGATATGGAAAAGCCCGGCGAACATCACCAACATCTAAAAATGATGGCCGGCACTTGGGATGTGAAATTGAAAATGCACCACGCCCCCGGCCAAGTGATGAATGGCACCGGCGTTGAAATTGCCAAAATGCAACCCGGCGGGTTTTGGCTCATCAGCAATTTCACCGGCACCTTCGCCGGCATGAAATTCAGCGGCCACGGCGTGTTCGGCTACGACGCACACAAAAAACGCTACACCGGCGTTTGGACCGATTCGGTCGCTAGCGTAATGCTCATCTCCGAAGGCCAATGCGAAAAGAACGGCCGCCTCAACACGATGATTGGCAAAGCCTACGACCCCATGAAAAAGCGCGTGGTCACCTACCTGCAAGTCACAGAAATCAAAGACGCCGACACCAAGATTTTCAAAATGTACGACACCTCCGGCAAACGCAAAGTCTTGATGATGGATGCCGTCTACAAACGGCGCGTGGAAAAAATTATTAAGGACGCCAAAGCCCCGGCGAAGTTTACCCACACCATCGTCGGCCTTGGCGGCGTACACTATTACCTCGGCGGCCCGCAGCAAGCGCGCCCGCCGGAAGGCAAATTCAAACCCGGCACGCGCGTGAAGTTGGTGCGAAAAAACGGCAGCTATTCCGTCATCCAAAGCGAAACCGGCATCACCGCCCACGTCGCCACCGCCGCGCTAAAGCCAATTGGCAAATGAGATTATTTGCCTGAAAGGCAATACCATTTTAGCCGGGGCAACGCCCCCGGAAAACCGCCCCGTACAATTGTACCCTGAAGGGGCACTCCAATTCCACTCCATCGAATAAAATCGCCAACCGTCATTCGTAAATTGTAAATTCCGCCGATGCGAGTTGGAATTATTGGTGGCGGCCTGATGGGGCGCGAAGCGGCGTCTTGTTTCGGGCGGTGGTTTGCGCTGCAGAATTTTCCAGTGCGCGCGGAACTCACCGCCGTGTGCGATCTGCGCGAGGACTTGCTCGAATGGTTCGGCCAAGTGCCCACCGTGCAGCTGCGCACCAAAGACCACGCCGAACTGCTCGCCAGCGATCAAGTCGATGCCGTTTACGTCGCCGTGCCGCATCATTTGCACGAGCCACTTTACTGTGATGTGCTCGCCGCTGGAAAAGATTTGCTCGCCGAAAAACCTTTCGGCATCGACCTCGCCGCCGCCCGCCGCATTCGCGATGCGGCAAATGCCTCCGGCCGCTTCGTGCGCTGCAGTTCAGAATTCCCATTCGCCCCCGGCGCGCAGCGCGCTATTGAATACGTGCAATCCGGCGCGCTCGGTCGCGTGCTGGAAATCCATTCAGGGTTTTTGCACAGCAGCGATCTCGACCCCGCCAAACTCGCCAACTGGAAACGCCACTCCAAAACCTGCGGCGAAATCGGCGTCATGGGCGACCTCGGAATGCACACCGTGCACATCCCCTTCCGCCTCGGCTGGAAACCCAAGCGCGTCTTTGCCCAACTCCAAAAAGGTTTCCCCCAACGCCCCGATGGCCAAGGCGGCACCACCGAATGCGACACGTGGGACAACGCCACCCTCAACTGCGATGTGGACTTCGACGGCAATGATGGCCAAACCGTCCCGATGCGGCTCCAACAAAAACGCCTCGCCCCCGGCCAAACCAACTCGTGGCATTTTGAAGCCATCGGCACCGAAGGCGGCGTGCGCTACAACACTCGCGACGCCAACACCATTCACATTTACGAAAAAGAAAAAGACGGCTGGACCCGCATCGACCTCGGCCACGCGATGGCCTTCCCCGTCATCACCGGCGGAATTTTCGAAGCCGGCTTCCCCGACCTCAACCTCCAAATGTGGGCCGCCTTTGCATCTGAACGCGCCGGAGAATTGGGCAACCACTTCGGCTGCGCCACCCCCGACGAAGCCATCCAAAGCCACGAACTCTGGGAAGCCGCGCTGAAGTCACACGCGGAGCAATCGGTGGTCGAGTTAGGAATTTAGCCGCCCCGCTTGACAACGAGCACTTTACCCCTCATATTGTGCGTGGAGGCTGGCCACTGCGTAGCGGGGGTCGGCCATTTTTCTGCAAACTTCACTTGGGCAAAACCACCAACCCAAACCCCTCGTAATTCCCGTCCCGATCTTTCCGCATTTTTGATTCCACAATACGCCAATCCTCCTTATCCGGTTTGCCCAACATATGCCTGCCAATGGGTGAAACCACCAAGTCCGCCAACTGAAGTCCCGCGAGATTAGCATGCTTGTCACGAAGGTTGAGACCCGTCACGCGCTTTTCAAGATCGCTCGCTGCTAAGAACCGTGTGCCTTTTATTTTCAGATTCAACCAAGCCACCTCCAGTTGACGATCCAGCAAAGAGCCCCGTTTTTCTGCCACAATGACACCACCGGATTCCACATCGCCGATCGCCCTGCAAAATCGCTCAGCTAAAATTTCCAAACTCAACAAATATGGATCCAGAGCTGCCGATTGATAACGCGCCAAGTGAGCATCTTTCCGAATCACACACGCCACCACTTGAAACTTCAGGGAAGAAATCAGTTCATTAAGTTTCCCATAAAACTCTTCCCGAAAGCCGGATTCCTTCAGCCGCTCGAACCCGTTCCGATTGCGCGTGATATCCGCTGTATGAAGTACAATTTCATCGTTGCCAAATAGCCCGCGCTTGAATGCTGCCATCTGCTGAGTCATAGCGTTATCGGCGTAATCACGATCAACGATGATTCCACCTAAAACAAAAAGAGGATATTTCGGATCAATCAACAAAAGATTATGATCACCGGACTCATCAAGAAATAGTGCCTTCATAGCCAACAGAATCACTCATTCAAAAACACCACATCCTTTGATTCCAGCCGCAGCACTTTCGGCAATGCCTTGGCGTCGAGGCGAAGGACGAAGCGGTGTTTGCCGGCGGCGATTTTTGTTTTGAATTGATTGGCCGTGCCCAGCGGTTTGCCGTCGAGCCATGCTTGGGCTTTCAATCCTTTGGGCAACGCGAAAGTTACGTTGCCGGTTTTTTGCATTTCGAATTTTGTGCCGGCGAAGACGTGGACGAGGCCGACGTTGCGACCGACGCTGGCGGTTTGTGCGATGTCCGCCGCGGGCAAATCGCCATTCACGCGGGCGGGCAAAATTTTCCAGCCCGCGCTGTTGCCCGCGCCGAGAATGTGGTTGGACCATTTCTTTTCAAAATCCGCCTCAACAATTTTGGCAATGCCGTATTGTTCCACGCGATGCGTGCCGGGAAGCAAACGCCAAGTACGTGCTACACCGGTTTGGGTGGCGTCGAAGGGGCCCGCTTTGCCGAGCTCGGCGAGGAAGCGATAGAGATTCAACTGTTCGTCTTGCGCGAGGCCGGTGATGAGGCCGGGGGTCATCATTGAAACGGGGGCGGCAGTCTTTTTGCGGATTTGATTTTTCGGGATGGAGATGAGTATGTTGGCGAGGTCGCGCAGGACGAGTTCGCCGCCGGCATCGCGGACGACCACGCCCGCGAGGGTGCGGTTGTCTTTGGTCTCCACCACGGTGGTGTGATAGCCCTCTTTGATTTTTCGGTTTGGATACCACAGCGATTCGATGATGTAATCGGGCTGCGCGCTGGTGCCGAGCGAGGTGAAGTCCGGCCCCACCTTGCCGCCCGCGCCGCCGATGGCGTGGCAAACTGTGCAGGCCAATTCCGTGCGCCGATAAATTTTCTCGCCCGCAAACGGGTCGCCCTCTTTCATCGCGCGCGCGGCCAACGCCTTGAGCTCGGCGGCGGTCATTTGCTTGGTGAGCAGTGTCATATTTTGCGAACGCGCCAGTGCGGTGACGAGTTCTTTTTCGTTGCGACCGCCTTCGCGCGCGGCGCGGATGCCGGCGGTGACGACGGGCTTGGGCAGTTGCGCGCCCGCCACGCCTTCGGCGAAGGCTGCGCCCGCGCCTTTTTGCTGGAGCAACACGCGCCAAAGTTCCAGCGCTTGTTGGCTGTCCTTTGTGGCTTTCAAAACGGCGAACACTTGCGGGAGGCTGCCGCGCAGATTAATGACCGCCAACGTGCGGGCGGCTTGTTGACGGAGCGGCAACGGTTGCTTCTCGGTGGCCAATGCGCGCAAACCGGTAGTGGCCTTGCCGCCACGGATTTGCCCGAGGCTGGCGAAGGCCGCGCTGTTACCGCCCTTGGCCAACGCGAGCAGCTTGGCCACTTGCGTCTGTTGTTTCCACGCGCCCGCGAGCCGAATGGCCGCATCGCGCGTGGCGGCGTCCTTCGCGTCGATGAAATTTTCAAGCCCTTTCAAGTCCCCGCGCGGCCGGGCATTGCGCAACCGCGCGGCACTGGCGAGAGCGGTGAGCACCCGCGCGTGCACGGCGGCATCGAAGCCTCCGCTTTTGAGTTGGCTGAACAAGATGGCCAATTCGTCCGCGCCTCCGGCGGTTCCAACCAATTCAATCAACGGCCCTTGCCCGTTGCGCGGCAGTTTGCGCTGGCGAACGAGTTTGCTAATGAGGGCAACCGCTTTTCCCGTTTCCAAAGCTCGCAACGCAAATTCGGCGTGCGCGCGATTGTCGCTAAAGTTGAGCGCGCCGTTTTTCATTCCACGCACAAACGGATCTGCGAGGTCATTAATTGTCAGCCACAAACTGTAATCAAGAAATTCATCAATCGGCTGATCCAGCACTTGCAACGCGTACTTGGCGTATTGATGCGCCACGGTGGAATTTTTTAATTCCGCATAAACCCGCATTGCCTCAAGCCGCACACGCGGATGTTTGTCGCGAATACCGGCGGCGGCGTGCAGCTCGGTGGTGTTCAATCGTTCACGCCACTGACCAAGCACGCGCATCGCGGCGGCACGCACGCGAGCGTCGTTCGCTTCCAGAGCAAGCATCAGCAATGTTGCGTTCACGACGCCAATTGAATCGTGCAACCACAGTGCTTCAAGCTGGGCGGTTTCATTTTCATCGTGCCGGGCAAGCCACTTTTTGAGGTCACCCAAAATTTCCTTCCCTCTTTCCTGCAACACCCGCCGTGCTTGGCGTTTGTCGTATTGGTTGTCGGTTAAGAGGGTGTTGAAGAGGGCTTCGTTTTTTAGTTTTTTGAAATTTTGTTTTTTGGTGAGGGGGCGGTTTTTAAAAGTGACGCGCCAGATTCGGCCGTGGACTTTGTCGCGGCGGGGGTCACGGAAATCGACTTCGCCGTGTTGGATGATGGGGTTGGACCAATCGGCAATGTAGAGCGCGCCGTCGGGGCCTTGCTTGACGTCGATGGGGCGAAAGCTGGCGGCGCTGCTGCGGATGAAGTCGCCCTCGTGTTTGGCGGCAAAGCCGGCGCCGTTTTCGCTGAGGGTGAAGCGGACGATGCGGTGCGCGCGGAAATCGCAGGTGATGGCCGCGCCTCGGAATGTTTTGGGGAAGTGCGGGCTGTTTAAAATCTCGAGGCCGGCGAACTTGGGATAGTTGCCGGGGCTGATGCTGTCCATGATGCGGCGCGCGCCGGCGTAGGTGAAATACATCGCGCCGGGAATGGCGTAGCTGATGCCTTGGAAGCCGGCGCCGTCGGTGACGAAGGCGTTGCCGAAAGCGTCGAAGTGGTGACCCCACGGGTTGCACCAGCCGCGATAGGCAATGCCGGCGCGGAGGGTGTCCGGGCGCAAATGCCAAATGCCGCCGCTCTTGAGGCGCACGACGCCGTGCGGGGTTTCGACGTGGCTGCGAATGTAAATGGATTGATTAAAATAAAGGCGGCCGTCGTGTCCCCAGCGAAGGGTGTGCAGCGTGTGATGGGTGTCCTCGGTGCCGAAGCCGGAAAGGACGATGCGTTTTTTGTCGGCGCGGCCATCGCCGTTGGTGTCGGCGAGGTGGAGGAGTTGGGTGCTTTGGGCGACGTACGCGCCGCCGTCGCCGGGCTCGATGCCGGTGGGGATGAACAGGCCATCGGCGAAGACGGTGGTTTTGTCGGCGCGGCCATTGCCGGTGGTGTCCTCGAGCACAATGATTTTGTCATCGGCGACTTGGCCGGGTTTCACCTGCGGATAGACTGAGGAAGTGGCAACCCACAAACGGCCTTGGGGATCGAAGTTCATTTGGATGGGCTTGGCGAGGGATGGATTTTCGGCGAAGAGATTGATTTCGATGCCGTCCATTGTTTCGAACTCGGGGAGTTTTTGTGGCGTGAAGGGCGCGGGTTGTGCTGGCGCGGCGGCGGCTTTTTTCGGCGGTTGCTTTTTCAATGGAGGCAAGTCGCGGCGCGCGGCAATTTTCTTTTCTTCCACGGCGATGAGTGGATCGAACTTGGGGATCTCCACGGCGTTGTTTCCCTGCTCGTGTTTGCGGAAGCCAAAAATGTACGCCATGTTTTGCGGGCGCGAGCGATCGAAGAAGAGTTTGTTTTTGCGGCGGATGATTTTGCGCAACGCACCGGATTGTGGAGTTTCTAATCGCGGATGTGCCGGCACTTTCAATTGCCTGCAAATTTCGCGCGCGATGGATTTGTATCCTTCGGCGGTGGGATGAATGCCGTTTTGGGTAAGTGGCCGGGCATTCAATTGCGCCGGCGCATCGAAGAGCAGCACGAACGCATCACCATCGACCTCGGCCATTTCGCGCAATTCTTTGGTATGCGCAGCGAGTTGACGATTGTGCGCAGCAGGATTGGGCAATCCGCGACCAAGATGTTCGTGGCGCAAAGGCGACAGCACAACAAACCGCACCGAGCCGCCCGCTGCTTTGCGAATCGCAGCCTTGAGCACGCGCATGTCCTGACCGAATTGTTCGGGTTGATTCTCGAATGAACTGGCCATTCCGTAGCCGAGAAAAACCACTGTCGGCTTCACTAGCTCGATTTGTTTTTGCAACTGCTTCCAGCCTTCATCAGCGGGCTCGCGCCCGGCTTGCAACAGCGAAAGCCCGCCACGCGAAATGCCGCGTGGCGTGTCGCCACTCCAACCGATGTTGCGGAAAATAATGTCGCGCTTCGGCCACGCGGTGGTGAGGCGCAGTTCGAGGTGATTGAATTCCTGCATCCGCTCAATGAGCGTGTCGCCCAGGAATGCCACGCGATCGCCGGACTTGAGAGTAAAAGGTGGGGGAGACGCGGCGGAAATATTGAGAGCTAACAGGAGAGAAACCACCAATGACCCATTGCCAAATTCCAATGTGTGACGAATGACCCATCGATTGAGATTGGAGGGGCGTTGTTCAGTCTTGGATTTGTGGATTGGGATTTCCTTAGTCATTGGATTTTGGTTGTTGGGACTTTTTGGGCGCGCGCAGCGCGGCCAAGATGGTTTTTGCCATTCGCTTGGCGCCGGCGGCGTTGGGGTGGATTTTGTCGGGGAACATTTCGGGGTGGTCGGAAAGGGCTTTGTGCAAATCGATCACCGGCAATTTTTTGGCTTTGGCGATTTTTTTGATGACGGGGATGACACCTTCGCTGACGGTTTTTTCGTTGATGCCCCAGCGGTCTTGGTAGACGGGCACGGGGAGGCAGAGGTAGATGGCGGGCTTGCTCGGCTGTTTTTGGAAATGATCGATGAGGGCGCGGAGATCAACCTCAAATTCGTTTCCGGCTTTGTTCCAGTTTTGCGGTTTGGTGTCGTTGGTGCCGAGCTTGATGATGACGATGTTGGGGCCGAAGGCAGTGGCGTCTTTGAAGGCTTTGAGTTTCCAGTAAGGGCGATCGCCTTTTTTGAGTAGCGTGGCGCCGTTCACGCCGAAGTTGCGGACGGTGTACTCTTTGCCGAGCAGACGGCCAAGCTCGGCGGGGTAGCAATTTTTTGCGCGGTCGGCATTGGCGGCACCAAAGGTGATGCTGTCGCCGACGCAGGCAATTCGGGTGATGGATTCCGCCGGGCTGAATGTTGCGCTAAGGAGGATTAAAACGCTGGAAAATAAGTGTTTCATGGTGGTTTCTGCGGGAATCAAAGCGGTTTTGGCCGGGGCGCGCAAGTTCTTTGGGATTGAACTTTGCCGCCAATTCTGTATCATCCCCGCGTGCACACACTTCCTCACGCCCCACTGGGCGCGCTAGGCGCATTGTCGTCTTCCGCTGGCGACAGCCCTTTAGATTGGGTGGCGCTCGTAATGTTGGGTTTGTTTCTCGGCATCCTTTTGGTGGCGGGAATGTTTTATTTTATGGCGCGGCGGCAAATGAAACAGATGCAAAAAGAACGCGCCCTCGAGCGCCCGCCCTTCGAACAAATGATGCCCACCAGCCTAAACCTCCCCGAACAATGGATGGCCATTCGCACCGGCAACGTGGCGGCGGTGCAGGAAACTCTCGGCCTCTCCAACGCACGCCGTTGCACGTGGCAGGATGGATTTCAAATCGCTGGTGTGGAGCATCTCTTTATTTCACCGCCGGTGAACGGCTGGATTCTGGTGGTGGGTCCCGCCCTGCCCGCGCCGGAAGAAGATGTGGATTTTTGTTTTCATTTTCTCAGCCATATTAGCAAGCGCCTCGGGCACGTCCAATACTTCAGCCTCAAACGCGCACTCGGCCATCACTGCTGGGTGCGCGCCCACACCGGCCGCATCGAGCGCGCCTATGCGTGGTTCGGTGAAACGCTTTGGAATCAAGGCACCTACACCGCGGAAGAAAAACTTTTAGAGATGGAATGCCATCCTTACGGTCGGGTTGTCGAAGAACTGGATCACCAGTCGATGAGTCGCCTCAACGAAAACACGGAGAACATTGGACGCCTCGCCGCGCGCTGGAGCCTCAACCCCGCCGCGGTGAAACCCGAAGTGTTTACCGCCACCGCCGGGATTACCGGGGATCTGTTCCCGGAACCCTCGGAATCCGAATAACCCAACGCGCGGCCCGCCGCGCCAACCAACCTGCGATTGAATTATGTCTTTTGAATTAGCACTAAAAGAAGTAGCCCGCTCATTTACCAGCGACGATGGAGTGGAACTAAAAATCCGCGCCATCGAATCCACCGACTCCAAAGCTCTGCTCGGTTTCTTTAAAAATTTGCCCGCGCCGGAGTTAATGTTTTTCAAACACCGCGTCACCGATCCCGAAGTCACTGAAGGCTGGTGCAGCAACATCACCCTCGAATCGAACCTCCCCCTGCTCGCCCTCGACGAAGGCAAAGTAGTCGCCGTTGCCACGCTGCACCAAAACAAAGGCGGCTGGAAACGCCACATCGGCCGCATCAGCTGCAGCGTGTTGCCCAAGTACCGCCAAAAAGGCATCGCCGGCAAACTCGTCCAGGAACTCGTCGACATCGGTCGCATGGCCGGCCTGCAAAAAGTAGAGGCTGAGTTCATCGACAAACAGGAAGGCGGCCAGAAAATGTTTGCCCTCCTCGGCTTCACCCACCTCGTTAAGCTCGAGGAATATGTGCAGGACATGCAAGCCATCAACCACGACTATGTGCTGATGGGCATGGACCTCAAGACCGACGAAGAATACGCCGGCATGGGCTAATGCCCGCCCCCCTTTCTCAAACTCCCGATTACTGCGAAAACTGCGGCGCGGCCATCCCGCCCCGCGCCGCCGCCTGTCCCGAATGCGGGGCTGACGAATCCACCGGCTGGGCCGACACCGAAGCCGAAGACCCCGATGAAGATTTCGATTACGACGATTTCGTCGCAAGAGAATTTGGCGAAGACAAACCCGAAGTCATTCCCCACGGCCTCCATTGGTTTTGGTGGCTCGTCGGCTTAGGCCTCATCGCCGCGTTGGTTTTGATGTGGCTTTAAGAGACACGGATTCGCACGGATTTTTTATCGGGAAACATCCGTGTAATCCGTGTCTAAAAAACTCAATCCATCCTTGAAACTTCAAACCTCAAACTCAAAACTTCCCCGATGAAACACGCCATCCTCTTTTCACTCCTGATCACCGGATTTCTTTCCGCCGAGGATTGGCCTCAATTTCTTGGCCCTCGCCGCGATGGCACTTACCAAGGCAAAGCCCTCCCCAAATGGCCCGCCGACGGCCCGAAGCAACTTTGGAAAAAGAACATTGGCGCAGGCTTCTCCGGCCCCGCCGTGGCCAACGGCAAACTCTTCCTTTTCCACCGCCAAAATAATCAGGAAATCCTAGAGTGTATGAACGCCGCCAACGGCGCAGTGCTGTGGAAATCCGCCTCGCCCGCGAATTACGATGACGACTTCGGCTTCGACGACGGCCCGCGCGCTGTGCCCACCGTGCACAACGACAGCGTGTACACCCTCGGTGCCAACGGCGTGCTCCGCAGCACCCAGGCCGCCACCGGACGCCTCAATTGGATCGTCGATTGCCGCAAGACATACGGCGCCGGCAAAGGCTTCTTTGGCATTGCTTGTTCGCCGCTGGTACACGACAAAAATGTTCTGCTCAATGTCGGCGGCAAAGCTGGCATCGTTGCCATCTATGCCGCCACCGGCAAACTCCGCTGGCAAGCCACCAAGGACGAGGCCAGCTATGCTTCGCCAATTATCGCCAACATCAATGGCGCCCCGCAGGCACTGTTTTTTTCCCGCGCCGGATTGGCCTCCATCCATCCCGCCAAGGGCACCGTAAATTTCACCCACCCGTGGCGGCCCGCCATCCGCGCCAGCGTCAACGCCTGCACCCCCGTCGCGGCGGGCAACCTCATTTTCCTTTCCACCAGCTACGGCAAAGGCGCTACCGTCCTTGCCGTTAACAAAAATAAACTCGAGACCGTTTGGAGCAACGACACCAGTCTTTCCTGCCATTACTCCAGCGTCGTCCATCACGAAGGATTTCTGTACGGCTTCCACGGCCGCCAAGAACGCGGCTGCGAACTGCGCTGCGTTGATCTGAAAACCGGCAAAGTCCAATGGGGCTTACCCGGTTTGCGCGCGGGCTCGGTGATGATCGCCGGCGATGAACTGCTCGTCTTCACCGAACGCGGCGAGCTCCTGCGCGGCGCGGCCACGCCGAAATTCTTCCGCGCCACCGCCCGCGTTCAGCTCATGGGCGCAACCGTCCGCGCCTACCCCGCCCTCGCCAACGGCAAACTCTACCTGCGCAACAGTCGCCAGCTCATTTGCGTACAACTTGCAAACCCGTGATCAATTGCCCCGTTTCTTCACGTGTGCCTGCCATTTGGGAAATTCATCTGAGTTGCGATAAGCTTTGAATGGCTCCGAGCCGTTAAAATTCTCGTCCATCTCCGTGTCGGTGTTTTCCTCCATGGCAATTAAAACTCGCGTGGTTTCAGGATGATCTTCCTCTTCAATGCAAATCTCAAGCTGTGTGTTATAAATATCCGCATCCCAAGGACACGCCTTTTCAGCTAAGCGCAGCAAGGGCAGCGCCTGCTCGTTATCGCCCATCAAATAATGAGCATTGCCACGCAGCAAATTCAGATACGGATCGCCGCCAATCCGTTTGTCCAACTGATCCACCACATCCAACACTTTTTTGTATTCTTCCTTCAAAAAATAATAATCCAGAAGCAACAATTCCAAGTTGGATGCATCGGGGTGAGCCATCCGATATTCATCGACAGCTTTGGCATATACACCTTCAGTAGCTTTACCCGCGCTCGAGCGTTCAACTGCTACGGAGTTGGCCGCGACCACTCTGAGATGCATGATCGACCGCTGTGAACGCATCCGAACACTCAGGCGAGAATATTCATCCAGAAATTTGTTATATTGGCCGGAATGAAAAAGCGAACCCAACAGCTTCAAATTCTTCACATTTACTAACTCCTCCTTTGCCGTGGCTTGACTTGCCTTTCCGGAAATAAGACCGGGCATTAACTGCTGAAACAACCGCCGCTGGCTTTCGCTCAACGTGTCACCTGAAACATAATCCAAATAGTCCACCAACCGCACCTTGCCCGCACTATTGCGGCTGAGCAAAACATCCATATAGCTGATTCCCTCTCCCACCATTCGAAATCGTATCTTCGTTCCCTCGGCATCTTTAAAATGGCGCAACACCTCAACGTGGGTACGGTTCATATTCTGAAACAATTGCTCACCCACCCGTGCGCCCCATGTACTCTTTGCGCTCTTCAACTCCCGATTAGCATCCACCACACGCTTCGGAAATATCCGGTAAAACATCCCGTCCACATCCAATCGATTTTTGAATAAAACAGGTAATTGCTTGTTTAACGCAGCGGCAAAAACCCTTCCGAATTCTTTTGCCTCAGCCTCGGTGATATCCGTCGCGGGCTTGACCACGTCGGCTTGCGTGACTTTTGTGGGATCCGATTTGGATTTTTTTGAACATGCATTGAAAAGCATACTCACCACAATCAAGAGAATAGAAACGAACCGTTGTAATTGCATCAAGCACTTTGGGTTCAATTTCATCGGGCTGTCAACCAACTTTAACTTGCACCTGAGCCGTGGGGCAGTATCGTTTCGCGACTCATGAAAGGACTTCTCACAACCTCAATCGCGTGCGTTCTGCTAGCTATCTTCGGCTGCAATTCGCTCGACGAAACCACCGGAAACAAGAATGACGGTTCGCACACCGTGCTACCCGAAACTCTCCACCCAAGCATCGGCGCAATCGAGCGCCTTGATCCCGCGTTGGACAAACTCATTGCCCGCGATGCAAACATTGAACAGCTCGCCGACGGCTTCGATTGGTCCGAAGGGCCCGTGTGGGTGCGCACCAAACAAGGGCGAGAGTTCCTGTTGTTCTCCGACATCCCGCCCAATAAAATTTACAAATGGAGTGAGCAAAGTGGGCTTGAGGAATATTTGCATCCCAGCGGCTACACCGGCCTCGTCCCGCGCGTGGGCGAGCCGGGCTCCAACGGATTGCTGCTCGATAAAGAGGGCCGACTGGTGTTGTGCCAACACGGCGACCGCCGCATTGCGCGTCTCATCAATCCACTCAACAATCCCAAACCCGAATACGAAACGCTGGCCAACACGTACGAAGGCAAGCGCTTCAACAGCCCCAACGACGGCTGCTTCAACAAAGCCGGCGATTTGTATTTCACCGACCCGCCCTACGGCCTGCCGAAAAACCTGAAAGACCCCGGCAAGGAACTGGCGTTTCAAGGCGTCTTCCGGCTCAGCAAATCCGGCAAAGTGACTCTGCTCACCGACAAAATTAAATTCCCCAACGGCATCGCCTTCTCGCCCGATGAATCGATTTTGTACGTTGCCGAAAGCGGCCCCCAAACCCGCATCCACGCCTTCGATGTGCAAGCCGATGGCACCGTGGCCAATCGCCGCATCTTTTTTGATCCCTCGGTACTACGCGCTGCTGGAGCGCGCGGTGGATGCGACGGGCTTAAGCTCGACCAACGCGGCAACCTCTTTGCCACCGGCCCCGGCGGCGTCCTGATTATTTCCCCCACCGGCAAACACCTCGGCACCCTCGCCACTGGCACCCGCATTGCCAATGTCGCCTGGGGCAACGACGGCCGCACACTCTATCTCACCGCCGACAGTTATCTCTGCCGCATCCGCACCAAAACCAAAGGCGTCGGGTTTTGAAAAACGCCTGCGCAGTTTTGCTGCTGCTGTGCGTCGCCACGCCTGCGGATGATTGGCCGCGTTTCCTCGGGCCAACGGGCAACAATGTTTCCAAAGAAAAAGGAATCCTCGATGCGTTTCCCAAAGGCGGCCCGCCACAAATTTTTTCCCGCCGCATTGGCACCGGCTATTCCGCGCCCTCCATTCGCGATGGCAAGGTGGTGGTGTTCCACCGCGCCAGTAAATTATATAAAGTCGAGGAAACCGACACGCCTGCGACGGTCATCAAATACATCAACGGCGAACTCGCCGCGCTGAAAATAAAAGAACGCCTCACCGAGGCCAGCCTCAAAGCGGCCATCCAAACCACGCGACGACGTGGCTTCATCGAATGGCCCGCCGCCATCGCCAAGCATCTCGACGTGGAGGCCATCGATTGTCTCGATGCAAAAACCGGCAAGCTCATTTGGCGCCGCGCTTATCCCACCACGTATGAAGATCCCTACGGCTACAACAATGGCCCCCGCTGCGCTCCGTTGCTCACCAAGGATCGCTGCTACACCTTCGGCGCGGAGGGCGTGCTCCTGTGTCTCGACCTCAAGACCGGTAAACAAATCTGGCGACGCGATACCCACAAAGATTTCAAAGTGCACCCCAACTTTTTCGGTGTCGGCAGCACGCCCGTGCTCGAGGGGAATTTGTTGCTCACGATGGTCGGCGGCCAACCCGAAAGTGGGATGGTCGCGTTCAACGCCCAAACCGGCAAAACTGTTTGGCAAAGCATCGGCAAAACCACATGGCACAAAACCCCCAAACTCGGCTGGCCCGGCGAGCCGTTGATGGATTGGAATGGCGCGGAAAAACTCGCCAGCTACGCCTCGCCCGTCATCGCCACTGTGCACGGCAAGCGCGTGGCGTTTTGCCTGATGCGGCAGGGCCTCGTGGCGCTCGATCCCAAAACCGGTAAAGTACATTTCAAGCGATGGTTCCGCGCGCGCTCCAACGAATCGGTCAACGCCTCCAACCCCGTCGTCATCGGCGACCACGTTTTTTGTTCCTCGGCCTATTACGGCGAAGGCTCCTTCGTGCTCAACATCAAACCCGACCTCAGCGGGTTTACTGAAGTTTGGAGCACCCTCGAGCGACGCGCAAAAAATCGTCGCCACGAAGAAGTGCTCGGCCTCCACTGGATGACGCCCATCGTTCACAAGGGAAACCTCTTCGCCTTCAGCGGACGCAACGAGCCGGATGGACGATTTCGTTGCGTCACTTTCGCCACCGGCAAACTGCTTTGGGATCAAGATGAGTCGTGGAATAAATTCGGCCCGCCCACTAAAAAATACGGCCGAGGCTCATTCATCCAAGCCGACGGCAAACTCATCGTGCTCGGCGAAACCGGCAAGCTCGGCCTCTTCGCCCTCAACGCCAAAAAGCCAACCGAACTTGCCGCGTATCAAGTCCCCCAACTCCGCCCCCCCTGCTGGGCCGCACCCGCGATGGCCGACCGCCGCGTGTATCTCCGCAGCGAAACGCATTTGGTGTGTTTTGATTTTGCGAAAAAGCGCTAATGTGCTGTCGGCATCTTGCCGGCAGGCCTTGCGTTTACTTTATCCCTCACCTCAAATCTGCCGGCAAGATGCCGGCAGCACACTTCACTTCAGGCTTCCAATCCATCTGAAAAAACCGTTCCATCTTCCCCAGCTTTATGAGCGATCAAAACGATTCACTGGCCAAGGAGAAGGAATTGCTAACCAGCGTTGAGAACGCTTCCACCTCCGAAAAAATCAAGACCTACACGAAGCTCTCCGGCCCCGGTTGGTTGCAGGGCGCCATCACGCTGGGCGGCGGTTCGCTGGCGGGCAGCCTTTACCTCGGCGTCATCGGCGGCACGCAATTGCTTTGGCTCCAACCGCTGATGATGATCTTCGGCGTGCTGATGCTTTCGGTCATCGGCTACGTCACTTTGTCCACCGGCAAAAGCCCGTTCCAAGCCATCAACCAACACATCAATCCCGTGCTCGGTTGGGGTTGGCTGATCGCCGCGATGCTCGCCAACCTCGTCTGGGCGATGCCGCAATTCTCACTCGGCACCGCTGCGCTCCAGCAAAACCTTGGCATCCTCGTTGATGACCCGGAAACCAACAGCCAATCGGGGAAGTACCTTTGCGCAGCGATCCTGTTTATCATCGCGACGGTCATTGTTTGGATGTACGACACCAAGGCGGCCAAGGTGTTTGACGTGATATTGAAACTTATGGTGGGAGCCATCGTGCTGAGCTTCTTCGGAGTGGTGGTGGTGATGGCGGGTCAACTCGAATGGGGTGCCATCGCCAGAGGCTTTATCCCGGACTTCAGCCTGCTCCTTCAACCGGCGGATAAATTCAATGAATTCATCGCCGCTTCCAGTGCCCCGGATTACTGGAAATCTACCATTCTCAAAATTCAACGCTCCAAAATGGTGACCGCGGCCGCCACGGCCGTGGGCATCAATATGACCTTTCTGCTCCCCTATTCGATGTTGCGCAAGGGCTGGGGCAAGGAACACAGGGGGTTGGCCAGCTTTGACTTGGGTATGGGATTGTTCATTCCATTTTTCCTCGCCACCACCTTTGTGGTGATTGCGTCCGCCACTCAATTTCATGGCAAATATGATGAAGGCCTGCTGGATCATTCCAAACCCGCGCCAACAGAAAAAACCCTAAAGGCCTATGAGAAAAATCTAGCAGACATTCAAGGCCACCTCGGCGCGCTTGAATCTCCTAACCATCAGGACCGCCAACTCGCCGCAATGCTAGTTGAACGGGATGCGAATCAGTTTGCCCTTTCATTGAAAAAACTCGAGGGCCTCGGCAGCGAAAAGACCGGGGCGGCGGAAAAGACAACCGACAAGAAAACAACCTCCCAAATCATCTTCGGCATTGGCGTACTGGGCATGGCGATTTCCACCATCATCATCCTGATGCTGATCAACGGCTTTTGTCTCACCGAGGCGATGGGCGCAAAAATGGGCGGCGTGGTGCACCGCACCGGCGCGCTGCTGCCGGGAATCACAGGCGCACTGGGCTTCCTCTTTTTATGGGGCAACTCGGATGCCAAATTTTTACTGACGCAACCCACTAGCATCTTTGGCATGGTGCTGCTTCCAATTGCGTACTTTACCTTCTTCTGCATGATCAACAGCAAAGAACTGATGGGGGACGCGCTGCCCAAAGGCGGCAAGCGCGTGGCCCTCAATCTCGCGATGGGGCTGGCGCTCGTAGCGGCCTCCATTGGCGCGGCGTGGTCTATCTGGAGCAAAGCGCAATGGATCGGCGTGGGCGTGGTGGCCGGTTTCATTCTGCTGGTTTGGTTCGGGCACGGCTACCGGAAGCTGAACCAAAAACTCGACCGGATTGAGGACAAATTGGGCGGCAAATAACGCTCTTTTTTCCACATTTTTCCTTGTCCAATCCGCTCCTCGCGGAAACAATCGGCCATCCACCATGGATTGTTTCCGTACAGGACTGTGTGGGCTTGTGCCGTGCGGGGGCGGAGGAATTTCCTTTGCCGCCCCCACACCCGGCCATTTTTGTGCCTCACCCTTCCCCGCCCTCCCCCAACCCCCATCCTTCAACCCCTTGTTTATTTGAACCTATGAAAACCTATCCCTCAGAAGACATTCGTAATTTCGCCATCGTGGGCCACGCCTCGTCGGGCAAGACGATGCTGGCCGAAAGCATCGAGGCCGCCGCGGGCGCCATCAACCGGCTGGGCAGCATTGAGGCCGGCACGACGATGAGCGATTATCACGATGCGGAAAAGGAACGCCAAATTTCCATCAACGCCACGCCGCTCTGCGTGGAGTTCGGCGGCAAGAAACTGAACTTCATCGACACGCCCGGCTACCTTGATTTTATGGCCGAGGCGCTCGGACCGTTGCGCGTGTGTGACGCGGCGCTGGTGGTCATCAACGCCGCCAATGGCGTGGAGGTCGGCACCACCAAAGTTTGGGACTGGTCGCGTGAACTCGGCGTTCCACACTTGGTGGCAGTGAACGGGTTGGACAAAGAACTCGTGGATTTTGATTCTGGGCTGGCCAGCCTCCGCGAAAATTTTGGCAACAAGGTCATGCCGCTCACGGTGCCGATGAATGTTGGGCCCGGCTTCAATCAGGTGATGGATGTGTTGAACAAAAAACTCCTCACCTACGAGACCGATGGCAGCGGCAAATTCACCGAGGAAGATTGCCCTGAATCGGAAGATTTGCACACGGAACTCATCGAGTTGATTGCCGAGTCGGACGATTCGTTGCTGGAAAAATTCTTCGAGCAAGGCAATCTCACCGAAGAGGAATTACGCAGTGGCCTCCACAAAGCACTGCAGGCGGAAGGCCTCATCCCGGTGTTCGCCACTTCATCCATCACCAATGTGGGGGTGACTTGCCTGATGGATTTCATCGCGCGTTATGGTTCTTCGCCCGCGGATCATCCAGTGAGCAAAGGCATCAAGTCCGATGAATCCGAAACGGAAATCAACCTCACCGACAAAGATCCTGTGTTGTTCATTTACAAAACGATGAACGAAGGGCACGTGGGATCGCAGTCGTTTTTCAAACTGCACGCCGGCACGCTCTCGCACGGTGCGGATTTGAATAATACCACGCACAAAGCGTCCGAGCGCATCAACCAGATTCACGTGCTCAACGGCAAAGATCGCACCCCCGTCGACGATCTGTCACCCGGAGATCTTGGCGCGTTGGTGAAGCTCAAGCACACGCACACGTGCGACACCCTCGTGGGCGGCAAACTGGATGCCGCGCTGCCGCCGATTGAATTTCCCGGCGCAAACATCCACTTCGCGCTGCGCTCTAAAGGCAAAGGCGATGAGGATAAAATTGCCGCCGGCCTTGCCGCGTTGCACGAGGAGGATCCCACCTTCATTTATCGAGTGGATGGTGATCTACATCAAACAGTCATCTCCGGCCAAGGCGAGCTGCATCTCACAGTGGTTTGCAAACGATTGGAAGAACGTTATCACGTTGAAATTGAATTGAGCGAACCGCGCGTGCCTTTGCGCGAAGCCATCACCATTCCGGCGGAGAGCAAGTATCGCCACAAAAAACAATCCGGCGGGGCCGGGCAATTTGCCGAAGTGTGGATGCGCATCGAACCACGCGAACGCGATTCGGGCGTGGAATTTATCGAATCACTCGTGGGCCAAAACGTCAGCCGCAGCTTCGTGCCTTCCGTGCGCAAAGGCGTGGAGCAAGCCTGCCGCGATGGCATCATTGCCGGTTACGGCGTGGTGGATGTGAAGATCGATTTCTACGACGGCAAAGAGCACCCCGTGGATTCCAAAGACGTCGCGTTCCAAACCGCCGGCAAGCACGCCTTCCGCGAAGCCTTCAAAGCCGCCAAACCCTGTTTGCTCGAGCCCATTATGCACGTGGAAATTATGGTGCCCGAGGAATTCATGGGCGCGGTAATGGGCGACCTCAACAGCCGACGCGGCAAAATCCAAGGGATGGACGCCGACGGCGCGTTCCAAGTGGTCAAGGCCCACGTGCCGCAAATGGATCTCTACAAATATTCCACCAACCTGCGTTCACTCACCGAAGGCCGCGGCCTGCACACCGAGGCGCTGAGCCATTACGAAAATATGCCGCGCGAGATGGAACAAAAAGTCATCGCCAGTAACCAAAGCAACGGCGAGGAATAGCGGATTTGTTTACCCCCCAATCTGCGCCACCCACAGCACGATGCCGATGATCGCGAAACATATCGCGAAGCAGGCGATGAACCCCCAGAAATCCATCGGCGTGGGGCGTTGGATTTCCAGTTGGGTTTTGGGGAATAGTTTTCGGTCATCAAAACGCGATGGCTCCGCGTAGCTTTTTTCCATCTCGACTTCATCCTCATCAGGATCAGGCCGCACCGGCGTTTTCATTCGCACGTACAAACGATCCAGCGCCTCCTTGGAATTGGGCCGCGTGAGCAAACTCGCGATGATCATCACCAAAAACGGCGCGATAATTTTGAACGGAAACTCCAGCGTCTTCAGCGTCGCATTGCGAACCTTTGTCAAATCATACCCCAACGCCTTGTCGTAAATCATCATATCAAAACGGAACGAACCTTCCCCGCGTGAAGTGCCCTCCACTTCCTTCACGCCACCGGTCCAATAAATGGATTTACCGCCCGCAGCGTTTTCTTCTGTGGGTTGATTCACCTGCGTGAAGGCCGGATTAGTCCGCAAGCTTGGAGCCACGGCAGGAATCACGCGCGGCAGAATAAAAAATGTGAGCAAACAAAAGACAATCGTAATCCATCCGGCCCTCGTGGTGGCGCGGCGCCAGTACATCCCCAGCCAAAACAATGCGGCGAAGGTCATCGGCACAATCCACGTGAGTTCCAGTTGCTTGAACATATCGAGCATCGTGACGGAAATCAGCACCGCGCCCAGCACCACGATGCCGCCGGTGATGCGACCGAGGCGAAGGCATTCCCGATCTTCCGCTTTGGGGTTGAAATACGGCACGTAAATATTGCGCACCACCAACGCCGAGCACACGAGCATATAACAATCCACACTACTCATCAGCGCCGCCAGTAAACAGGCGAGCATCAGGCCGACCAAGCCGATGCCCAGCGGGCCGAGCAATTCTTTGGTGGCCACGCCCCACGCCATATCGGCATCTTTGATGAGGGCCGCGTCGCTGCCGTACAACGTGAGCACAATCAGCGCAGTGATGACCCAGCCGATGGTGCAGAAGCGTTTGATGAAGTTGCCGGTGACAAGGCCCACGCGGGCGTCGTGTTCGCTCTTGGCGGAGCCGCCGCCGGTGACGATGAAATGCGGCGTGAGTACGATGCCAATCATATTCATAATCACAATGGTGACAATGGCGTACAACGGAAATTCACCGGCCGCACCGCCGCCCACAATTTCGAAAGTGGATGCGGGCAATTGCTCGTGCATCACGCGGAAACCATCGGTCCACGTGTCGCCGGTGGCACCGAATTTTTTGACCACTGCGTTCAGGCCAAATGGAATGAGTAAAATCGAAAGCAAAATAATGCAGATGCCTTGGATGAGATCGGTCCAGTACGCAGCGGTGAGCCCGCCGAGCACTCCGTAAAGAGTGACGATGATGGCGACCAACGGCACGAGCACGTATTCAGTTTGTATCCCAAAAAGCTCCGGCCCCATCAGCGGCACGGCGACTTTGCCGATGGCGGTGAAGAGCATCGCGCCGTAGACCATATAATAAAAGCAGCCGAAGATCGCATAGGCGACGCCCATTGATTTGGATTCATAGCGTTCGGTGAACCAATCGCCGAGAGTGAGGCAGCGCATGCGACGATACCACACGGCGCTGATCCAATAGATAGGCGTGACGAAGAGCCAATACATCACACCCCACATGCCGCTCATGCCGCTGGCGAAGGTGCCGCGGGCGGTATTGACGGGATCGGCGGAACCGGTGCCCGCGCCAAAGGCGGCGAAGGTTTGCATGAGCTTGCCGAACTTGCGGCCGCCCATGAAATAATCCTCCTGCCCTTTCACCTGCCGCATCGCCCAGAAACCGATGCCGGCCATGCCGGCGAAGTAGAGAAATAGAACCAGATAATCCGCGTAATTCATCACGCGAAGGATACCGAATTGAGCTGGCGACCCAATAAAAAACCCGCCCCGTTGTGCGAACGAGGCGGGTTGGAATTGGGTTGCTGGAAACGCCGGGGGTTAGTCCGATTTCTTTTCGTCATCGGACTTGGATTCGTCCTTTGACTCTTCTGATTTGGCTTCCGGTTCCTCGCTCGTTTCTTCAGTAGCGGCTTCTTCAGTAGCGGCTTCTTCGGTTGATTCTTCCGATGCTTCCTCAGTCACAGCTTCTTCAGTGACTTCCTCGCTGGAAGCCTCTTCGGTGGGTTCGTCGGTGGTGGATTCTTCAACCACTTCCTCGGTAACTGCTTCGACTTTGGTTTCCTTGGCTTTGGGAGCGTTTTTGCTTTCGCGGACGGGGCTGTCACCGTCCTGCACCCACTCGAGGATGGCCATTTCGGCGGCATCGCCGCGACGGCGACCGAGCTTGATGACTCGCGTGTAACCGCCATTGCGCTCGGCAAAGGTGGGTGCGATATCCTCAAAGAGAATGCGAACCACGTCTTCGTTTTGACGCCATTCATCGCGCTGCACTTTACCACTCACGCCATTGTGTTTGGCAAAATGGTGGCGCGGTTGCTGTTGCAATCGCGCAGCCACGAGCCGGCGGCATTGAATGGTGTTGTCCTTCTCCTGACCTTTTTTGCCGAGGGTGACCATTTTATCGGCCACCACGCGGGCGGCTTTGGCCTTGGCGAGGGTGGTGCGGATTTTGCGGTGTTTGATAAGGCTGCACACGAGGTTGGCGAGCAACGCGGTGCGATGCTCACTGGTGCGGCCTAATTTGGCGGTGCGTTTACGGTGGCGCATAGTGCTTGTTCGTTAGTCGTCAAACGCGAGGCCGGCAACTTCGGAGGCCTCCACGGTTTCTTCTTCCATGGCGCCGAAGTCGTCCACTCCGTTTTGCGGTTGGGCTTCGGCACTGGCATCGTAGATGCCTTCCTCGAAGGTGAGGCCGAGGCCGAGCTTTAGCTCGACGAGTTTGTCTTTGATTTCGTTGAGTGATTTCTTTCCGAAATTGCGATACTTGAGCATGTCCGCCTCGGATTTGGTGGCGAGCTGGCCAACGGTGGTGATGTTGGCGTTGTTCAGGCAATTGGCGGCGCGCACGGAGAGTTCGATCTCGTTGACGCTCATTGCCAGCAGGCGACGCAGCTCGGATTTTTCCTCGTCCTGATTCTCGTTGGCTTCTTCGAATTCGATGGCTTCCTGATCGTAATCGACGAACACATCGAGGTGATGCTTGAGAATGGCGCTGGCTTGGGTGAGGGCGTCATCGGGTTTGATGCGGCCGTCGGTCCAGATTTCCAGCTCGAGGCTGTCGTAGTCTGTGCGTTGGCCCACGCGGGCATCTTTCACATCGTAACGCACCTTGGTGACAGGCGAGAAAATCGAATCGATGGCAATGACGCCGATGGCTTGGTTGGCCTTTTTGTTGTCATCACCGCTGAGGAATCCGCGGCCGACTTGGACCTCGAGTTCCATCCGGAATTTCTTTTTCTTGTCCAACGTGCAGATGTGCTGCTTGGGATTGATGATCTCGGTGTTTTGGTTCAGCTCGATGTCGGCGGCGGTGACGGCACCGTCTTTGTTAACGCTGATCATCAACACTTGCGGATCACGCGAGTGGAGTTTGAACTTCACATTTTTGAGATTGAGAATGATTTCGGCAACATCTTCCACCACGCCTTCCACGGCGGCAAATTCGTGCTGCGCGCCGTCGATTTTAATGGAGGTGATGGCCGAGCCTTCGAGGCTGCTAAGCAGCACGCGGCGCAGTGAGTTGCCGATGGTGTGACCGTAGCCGGTCTCAAAAGGTTCAGCGACAAACTTGGCGTAGTTTTTTTCTTCACCTTCCTTGCGGAGGTGCTTTGGTTGTTCGAATCGTCCGAGTCGTATTGGCATGTTTTTCTTTTTCTAAGTTGCAATTTTAATCTGACTGCTGGCTTCGTTCCCGCGTGCCAGCGGCCCCTATAATTGCAGGGTTGTACCGGCCCCGAAAGGCCGGCAACGGTTAGCGGGAATAAAATTCCACAATCGCCTGTTCGTTGGCGATCGGTTGGATGTCGTCGCGGGTGGGGATGCGTTCCACTACGCCTTCGTAGGCATCCTTGTCGAGGCTCAACCAATCCGGCACATTGCGGCTGGTGGAATACTCAAGATTTTTATCGGCAAGGTGGCGGCTTTTGTCGGTGTCTTTCACGCCGACTTTGTCACCTTCTTTGATGACGTAACTGGGAGTGCTCACGCGGCTGCCGTTCACCAGTACGTGGCCGTGGGTCACCATTTGCCGCGCTTGTGCGCGGGAATAGCCAAAGCCCAGACTGTACACAATGTTGTCCAGACGGGTCTCCAAAATTTGGAGCATGATTTCGCCGGTCACGCCGCGGCGGCGAATGGCTTTTTCGTACACGCCGCGAAATTGTTTTTCCATCAACCCATAATAGAAACGCAGCTTCTGCTTTTCGATGAGAGCAAGAGCGTAGTCGGTGGCCTTGCGGCGACGGCTCTGCCCATGTTGTCCGGGTGGGTAATCCTTGCGCTCCAAGTATTTGGAGGGGCCAAAGACAGGCGTCCGCAAGCGGCGGCTGATGCGAAGTCGGGGTCCAGTGTAACGTGCCATTTTGGTAAAATATTTAGGAGTTAAACGCGGCGCCGCTTCTTGGGGCGACAGCCGTTATGGGGAATGGGGGTGACGTCTTTGATGGTAGTGATTTCGAGCCCAACCGCTTGCAATGCGCGGATGGCGGATTCGCGGCCGGAGCCGGGGCCTTTAACGCGCACTTCCACTTCGCGCAGCCCGTGTGCCTTCGCTTCGTTCGCGGCGCGTTGGGCCACTTGTTGAGCGGCGTAGGAGGTGCTTTTGCGGGAGCCCTTGAAGCCGGCGCGTCCGGCGCTGTACCAACTGATGGGGTTGCCCTGCATATCGGTGATGGTCACCAAAGTGTTATTAAAAGTAGCCTGAATATGAACAATGCCGTGGGTGACATTTTTCGATTTCTTGGCTTTGATGGTTTTGACGTCATCAACATTGTCGGCCAACAGATCTGCGGCGGTGGGGGCGGAGTGATGCCCTTCGGCGGGTTCGGCAGATTCAGCGGGAGCTTCTTCAGCTTTCTTTTCGCCTTCAGCAGCTTCAGCCTTGTCGCCAGCATCGGCTTTTTCAGCCTTCTCTTTCTTGGCGGGCTTCTCGGCCTTTTCTTCCTTGGCGGGAGCCGCTTCTTTGACTTCGGCAGCCGGTTGCTCTGCGGCGTCGGTTGCCTTGGGCGCCTCTGCTTCGGTTGCGGGATCTTGTTTTTCTTCAGCCATAATTCAGTCAGTTAATGAAAATGAAATTAGTCTTTCTTGCGCTGAGCGCCGACGGTCTTCTTCGGCCCTTTGCGGGTGCGGGCGTTGGTTTGGGTGCGTTGGCCACGGGTGGGTAGCCCGCGCTGATGGCGCTGGCCGCGATAGCTCTTGATGCTCTTGAGATTTTTGATGTCCTCCGACACTTTCCGGCGCAGATCGCCTTCGACGAGGATGGGGCACAATTCGGTTTCCGGATTGGGAGCCGTGCGGGTTTGCGAGGGGCGCATCTCGGTGGTCTGGATGGCCTTGGCGATTTGCGCGAGCTGTTCTTCAGTAAGCGTGTGGGCGCGGGTGTCGGCATCTATGCCGGCGTTTTCCAAAACCTTGACCGCAACGGCGGGGCCGATGCCATAAATGGAGCGCAGCGCAATGTCGATGCGCTTGGCGGGGGGTACGTCAATTCCTAGTATGCGGGGCATAAGATTATCCTTGGCGCTGTTTGTGGCGCTTGTTTTTGCAGATGACACGCACGACGCCTTTCCGCCGAATGACCCGGCAGTGTTCGCACATTTTTTTGACTGAGGCGCGTACCTTCATGTTGTTCCTTATTTCGTTGTTGTCTCTAAACTATTTAATTGCACGACCCTTCCCTTGGAAAGATCGAAGGTGCTGACTTCCAGCACCACGTTGTCGCCCACCGCCGCTTCCGCCAACAATCCGCTGGTGGCCCGCGTGGTGTGGCCCATCATTCGGTGGCCGTTTTTCAACTCCACCCGCACCAATCGATGCGTCAATACTTCAACTACGCAACCGCCGACGCGGATGGCTTCTGCTCCAGACATGTTAAAATCTCAGGCTCCCCATCGGTCACGGCGATCGTATGCTCAAAATGAGCTGACGGACGTCCGTCCCGCGTAACCACGGTCCAGCCATCCGACAAAAATTTAACCTTCATCCCGCCGACGTTCACCATCGGCTCGATGGCAATCGTCATTCCCGGCCGCAGCTCGGGCGTTTCACCGGCACTCACAAAGTTCGGAATCTGCGGCTCTTCGTGAACCGTCCGCCCTACTCCATGCCCCACAAATTCGCGGACGATTGAAAACCCATTGGCTTCCACCCGATTTTGCACCGCACAGGAAATATCCTTCACCCGGTTTCCCGGTAACGCATGGGAAATTCCATCGTACAGGGCTTGTTGAGTCACATCAATCAATTTTTGCGTCTCTTCGGAACACTCGCCCACGATGACCGTTCGGGCGGTGTCGCCAATAAATCCATCCACGCGCACGCCGCAATCGAGAGTCACGAGATCGCCCTCTTTCACTTTGCGTTTGCTGGCGAGGCCGTGCACCACTTCGTCATTCATCGAAATGCAAATGTGGCACGGATACTTCCGGCCGCTCACTTCGTAGCCCAAAAATGCGCTCTTGGCCCCGTGCGCCTTAATGCGGCTGGCGGCAAATTCGTCAATCTCGCGCGTGGTCACGCCCGCCTTCACCCAAGCCGATGCCTCCGCCAACACCGTGCCCGCCACGCGGCCGGCCTCGCGCATGGCGTCCAGCTCGTCGGATGTTTTGATCGGGATCATGGTGCTACAAATACTCACAGGAATTAATTAAAGCGTCCGCGCACTTTGCCGGTTTTCAGGAAGCCATCGTAATGGCGCTGGGCCAAATGACTTTCCACCTGTCGCATGGTATCGAGCATCACGCCCACCATAATCAAAACACTGGTACCGCCAAAGAACTGGGCGACGATCATCGGGATTTTAAATTCAGTGGTCATAATGGTCGGCAAAATTGCTATGGCGACCAAAAACATTGCGCCCGCCAAAGTGAGCCGACTCATCGCGTGATGCAAAAAATCTCGCGTCGCATTGCCGGGCCTCACGCCGGGAATGTAGCCGCCGCCTTTTTTGAGGTCATCGGCAATCTGCGTTTCATTAAACTGCGTGGCTACCCAGAAATAGCTGAAGAACAAAATCATCATTGCCACCATTATCAGATTCCAAACACTGCCATATTGTAGGGCGTCGCCCATTCTTGTGATGGTATTGCCCACGGCCAACACAAAGCTTCCGTCATCGCCCTTATCCGCCAACACACGGCCCAAGGTTCCAAATATTTGCGCCGGGAACATCATAATCGCCTGGGCAAAAATGATGGGCATCACGCCCGCGTAATTGACGCGCAGCGGGAAATAAGTTGAACCGCCCTGATATTGTTTGCGACCCACGGTGCGTTGGGCGTATTGCACCGGAATTTTCCGCATCGCCTGAGTGACGGCAATCACCGCACCCACGACTGCAAATAACAGCGCGATCAGCAACACGCCTTTGAACGGATGCGCGCCGTTGCTGGCGAACATTTCGTAAAACTCGAATACGGCACGGTCGATCCGGGAAATGATGCCCACGGTAATGACCAGTGAAATGCCGTTGCCAATGCCGCGTTCGGTGATTTGCTCACCCAACCACATTAGAATCACCGTGCCGGTGGTGAGCAACAGAGTGGTGCGCAAATGATACCACCAGTCCGCCGCGCCAATCACCAGACTTTGATTTTTCAAACTTTCAAAGCCGGGAATGTTGCTGGGGTTTTCCCAACCGAGACTCATCACGAACCCCTGCCCGAGACAAAGCAACACGGTAAGATAGCGGCCATATTTGATGATTTGTGTTCGGCCGCCTTCCTCGCGGGAAAGTTTGCTGAGCGAAGGCACCACGGCGGTCATCAGCTGGATAATGATCGTCGCACTAATATAGGGCATAATGCCCAGCGACCCGAGCGCGCATTGCTCCATCGCGCCGCCGGTGAACATACTGTACATTCCCAACAATGAATTACCTCCTCCATCGGAAGCTTGATTCGCCAAGTCAGCAAAAGTTTGTGCCAACAACGCCCCGTCCAATCCGGGCACGGGAACCAGAGCAATCAACCGGCACACCAACAGCAACAGCAACGTGAATACAATTCGACTCCGGAGTTCCGGAATCTTGAAGCAATTGCTGAGGGTTTGAAAATACCGGGCGAACATGAGGCGTGATTATTCCTCCGTTGCCGGTTCGTTTGCCGGAGCAGCCGCGATGAGCGCGGTACAACTGCCGCCCGCCGCCTCGATGGCTGCTTGCGCGGAAGCGCTAAATTTATGCGCGGTCACGGAAAGTTTTTTCTTCAACTCACCCGTGCCCAGAATTTTCACCTTCACACTGCCTTTGCCATTGGCCAGGCCTTTGGCGATGATGGCTGCGACGTCCACGGTGGCGCCTTCGTCAAAATGCGTTTCGAGCGCTTCCAGGTTCACCGCCAAATAATCGATGCGATGGTTGAAGTTATTGAACCCGCGCTTGGGCAGGCGGCGGATGTAAGGCATCTGGCCGCCCTCGAATGTGGCGCGGGTGCTGCTGCCGGCGCGTGAGTTTTGGCCCTTATGGCCCCGGGTACTGGTTTTTCCCCGGCCACTGCCGGGCCCGCGGCCCACGCGTTTGCGTCGGGATTTGGAGCCGGGTCGGGGTTTGAGGTCGTGCAATCGCATGATAAATTTCTCCTTAAAAGTTAGTCTGATTTTTTCCCGCGCGCCTTGTACACATCCTCGCGCAACCGCAGGCTTTGCAATGCTTGCATGGTGGCTTTGGCCACATTGGCAGGGTTGTTGGAGCCGAGTGATTTGCTGAGCACATCGCGTACGCCGGCGCTTTCGAGCACCGCGCGAACCGTCTTGCCGGCGATGATTCCAGTACCGGGCGAGGCGGGCCGCAGCAACACACGCGCGCCATCAAAAATGGAATACACCTCGTGCGGCAACGTTGCACCATGAAGACGGACTTTCACCATTTCGCGGCGGGCATCTTCGTTGCCCTTTTGAATGGCGGTGATCACTTCGCGGGCTTTGCCGATGCCCACGCCGACGCCGCCTTTGCGGTTTCCGGTGACGACCAATGCGCTAAACCCAAAACGCCGACCGCCCTTCACTACTTTGCTGGAGCGGTTAATGAAAATTACTTTCTCGGTCAGCTCGTTTCCTTCGGAATCGGTCACCACGGCTGGCGCGCGACGTTCGCGAGGGCCTCCGCGACGATTGCCGCCACGTCCACCGGGTCCGCCCGGGCCACGTCCGCCGCCACCGCCGCCACCACCACGATTGCCGCCACCACCTCCACGAGGGCCACGGTCATTTTGCGGCGCGGGCGCGGGGGTGTTTGCTGCCAGTGCTGCAGGGGCTGCGGGAGCCGCTTCAGCTGGGGATGCAGCTGGTGCGGGGGGGGTGATTGGTGTTGTTGTTTCCTCTGCCACGTTGATGATCGTTTAATTCAGGTTAAATTATTTGCCGGCCTCGGCTTTTTCTGTTTCCGCAATCGGCTCGGTCACTTCAGCCTGCTTGGCCTGCTTGGCCTGCTCGGCCTGTTCGGCCTTTTTTTCTTTTTTGGGTTTCTTTTCCTTTTTCTCCTTCTTCGGCTTTTCGGCCTTCTCTTCCTTGGCGGCTTTTGCGGCTTTGGCGGATTTCTTTTCTAAATCGAGACCAAAATCTAATCCGGCGCGGGTTGCCGCGTGGGCGAAGATGTCGATTTTGCCATCCTGCACGTAGCGCGCGCCGCAGCGGTCAAAAATTACTTTGCTGATTCCAGCGGCTTTGGCAGCTTCGCCGGCGGCTTGGCCGACCACTTCGGCACCGGCTTTGTTGGCGGCGAGTGATTCGCGACCGGCCTGCGCCTTGTGGCGCGTGGACGCGGAGGCCAGCGTGCAGCCTTCGTCGTCGTTGATGAATTGCACGTAAATGTTGCGCTCGGTAAAGCGAACGGCCATGCGAGGGCGCGCGGCGGTGCCGTGGAGTTTCTTGCGAATCCGCCAGCGGCGGCGTTGTGCGATTTTGCGTTTCTGTTCGGGTCTCATCGGAAATTTCCTTATTGAACTTGTTTGCCCTGTTTGCGGATGACGTGTTCGTCGCTGTAGCGCACGCCTTTACCTTTGTACGGCTCCACCGGATAGTAGCTACGCACCTCGGCGGCCATTTTGCCAACGACGGCTTTATCCGCGCCTTCGATCGTGACGTTGGTGTCGTTTTCCACGGTGACGGTGATGCCTTGTGGAATGACGTGATTGATCTCGTGTGAGTAGCCGAGCAACAGGTTGAGCTTCTGCCCCTTCACGGCGGCTTTGAAGCCAACGCCGTGGATCTCAAGTTTTTTGACAAACCCTTTGTCCACGCCCATCACCATGTTGTTGATGAGACTGCGCGCGAGGCCGTGCATGGCCTTGGAGCGTTTCTCGTCGTTTTCGCGGGTGACGATAATTTGATCATCCTCCAGCTTGGCTTCGGTGCGCTCGGGGAGATCCAGCTTGAGACTGCCCTTGGGGCCTTCCGCTGAAATCGTCCGACCGCTGAGATTGACCTTCACGGTACTCGGCACGGGCACGGGCATTTTACCAATTCTTGACATCGTTGTTCCTCTAAAAAGTTTTAATTACCAAACGTGAGCCAGCACTTCGCCGCCCACTTTCTTTTCGCGCGCACTGGCGCCGCTCATCACGCCCTCCGACGTGGAAATAATCGCCACGCCCAAACCGCCCAGCACCCGCGGCATCTCACCGGCACCCACGTACTTGCGCAGGCCGGGCTTGCTGATTTTTTTGATGCCCTCGATCACGCCCTTGCGGCCGTTGTATTTGAGTGCCACTTCGAGCTGCTTAATGACACCCGATCCGGTGACTTGATAGCTGGTGATGTAGCCTTCTTCCTTGAGAATGTGGGCCACGTTTTCCTTGAGCTTGGAATAGGGCACGGAACAATCCGGATTAGTCGCCATATTGGCGTTCCGAATACTAGTGAGCATGTCTGCGACGGGATCCATTGTATTAAATTATTACCAACTGGCTTTAGTGACGCCCGGAATCATCCCGCTTAACGCCGCCTCACGAAAGGCGATGCGGCTCATGCCGAATTTGCGGATGAAGCCGTGTCGGCGTCCGGTGACGTGGCAGCGATTCACCACCCGCACGGGGGAGGCATTGCGGGGCAAGAGCGCCAGTCCGGCGTAATCGCCCGCTGCCTTCATCTCTTTACGCCGTTCGGCATACTTCACCACCGTGCGCTCTTTGCGCTGGTTTCGTTCAATCCACGATTTCTTGGCCATATAAAATTTCCTGTTTACTTATTCGCTGTCTTTACTCTCGGCCGCCGGAGCGTTCTCCTCCGGGGCTTCCAAAATTTTGATGTCCCGTTCGTTCAACGGCTTGAGCACGTGCGTTTCCAAATCCGCCTCGCTCAATTCATCGTTCAGGCATTTCATCAGATCGCCATTATGAAAATCAGGATGACGCTCCGAAAATGCCGCTACTGCCGCATCCCATTCCTCGCGGCTTTGGATTTGATACACGGCATCCGTGATGCGTCCCGGATCGGTGCCCGCTCCTTCGCAGGAGGCGGCGATACGATCGGCCACATCTTCCACCTTGGAAATTTCCAGAAT
Source organism: Verrucomicrobiia bacterium (assembly GCA_014239365.1). GTDB lineage: Bacteria > Verrucomicrobiota > Verrucomicrobiia > Limisphaerales > UBA1100 > JACNJL01. The sequence goes on from JAAZZB010000083.1 coordinate 102,199, forward strand.
CTCAATGCCCTTGCCGCGCAGCGGATCCACCACAAAACGCGACAACTCTTTGCCGTTCAATTCCTCGTTCAGGCATTTCATGAGATTGCCTTCGTAGTAATCAGCGTGCTGCTCCGCGAACGCGGTCACCACGGCGTCCCATTCTTTGCGATTGCTCAGCTGGAACAGAGCATTCCGAATGCCTTCCTCGTCGGTGCCCGCACCTTTGCAGGCGGTGAAAATTAGCTCGGCCACCTCGTCAGTCTTCGAAAGCTCCTCTGCTTCAGGCCCGGACTCGCCCGCAGCTTTTTTGCCGGCGAAGGGCATTCCCATGCGGGTGAGCAGATCCAGCGCCTCGTCGTTCGTCCCGGCAGTGGTCACGATGGTGACGTCCATGCCCTGGGTGCGCTTTACTTTATCCATCTCGATTTCCGGGAAAATCGATTGCTCGGTGATGCCCATGGAATAGTTGCCCTGACCGTCGAATGATTTCGGGTTGATGCCGCGGAAATCGCGAATGCGCGGCAGCGCGGCGGCGGTGAGACGATCGAGAAACTCGTACATCACTTCGCGGCGCAGCGTAACGTGGCAACCGATGGGCATGCCTTCGCGCAGCTTGAAATTCGAAACACTCTTCCGAGCGAGATCAACCACCGGTTTGCGGCCGGTAATCGTTTTCATGTCGTTGATTGCATCTTCCAACGCGGATTTTTCCAGCGTGGCGTCGAGCCCCATGTGCACGATGATTTTCTCAATGCGCGGCACTTGATGCAGGTTGGTATATTTCCGGTCCTTCTTCAGGCCCGGTTTCACTTCCTCGTGATATTTGCTGTAAAGTCTGGGTTTCATTGTGCTTTCTTCTGCGCGCGCGCGTTCCAACGGTCGAGCTTCATCACATTAGAAATGTGAAGGGTCGGATTCAAATGCAGGCGCGTGCCATTTGGAAATTCCGTGCTGCGTTTTTGGTGCTTCACGATCATATCGTCCTCAGCGAGCCCCTCGATCTCCACTTCCACACGATCGTTATCCGCAAGGATGCGAGTGACTTTGCCCTCGGCATCGCGGTGTTCGCCGGCGAGAATTTTCACCTGATCATCGCGCCGCACGCGGTTTTGCTTTTTCTTGCCTTGAGTTTTTTCAGCCATTAGAGGACCTCCGGTGCGAGGGAAATGATTTTCATGAATTTCTTTTCGCGCAGCTCACGGGCCACCGGCCCAAAGATGCGGGTGCCGCGCGGGTTTTTGTCGGCGTCAATAATGACCACTGCGTTGTTATCAAATCGCAGGTATGAGCCATCGCTGCGGCGAATGGCTTTCTTGGTGCGAACGATGACGGCGTCAACCACCTCGCTCTTCTTCACCGCACCATCGGGAGCGGCCTCTTTGATGTGGGCCTTCACGACATCGCCGATCTCGCCGTAACTCTTGCGTTCGCCGAGCACGCCGATGATGGCGGCACGCTTCGCGCCGCTGTTATCGGCCACTTCACATACTGAACAAAGTTGGAGCATAATTCTTTCCTGCTGTCTCGTGCTATCGGACGACTTCCACCAACTCCCAGCGTTTCAGTTTGCTGATCGGGCGGGTTTCGCGGATGCGCACGTGATTGCCCGGCTGGGCGACACTCTCGGCATCGTGCACGTAATATTTCTTAAACTTGGTGATCACTTTTTTGTACAGCGGATGCTTGATGCGGCGCTTCACGCGCACCACGATGGTTTGGGTCATCTTGTTGGAGATGACTTCGCCGCTGCGTTCTTTGCGATGTTTTTCTTGGGTTTCGCTCATGGATAAAATTAGTTGGCGGCCACGGTTGCAGCTTCGGCTTGTTTGCGGAGCAGCGTGAGCCGCGTCTCGAGTCGCGCGATTTGTTTGCGCAGTAATGGAATGCGATGGGGCTTCTCCAGACCGCCGCCCTTTAACAGGGTGAGGCTGAACAGCTCCTGCTTCGTCAGCAGCACTTGCTCGCGCAATTCGGCGGCGGGCATTTCGTTAATTTCTTCTTTCGTCTTCATTCTACTACAGGCGCGTTACGAATCGAGTCGGGATGGGCAGCTTGGCCGCGGCCAAACGCATGGCGTCGCGGGCGAGGCTTTCGCTCACGCCACCCACTTCAAAAAGCATATTGGCCGGACGCACCACGGCGACCCAGCCTTCAACGTTGGCTTTGCCTTTACCCATCCGCACTTCCAACGGTTTCTTGGTGTAAGATTTTTGCGGGAACACGCGGATCCAAACTTTGCCGCGCCGTTTCATTTTGCGGGTAATGGTTTGGCGGCAGGCTTCGATTTGCTGGGTGGTAAGCCAGCAGCGGTCGAGCGCTTGCAGGCCGAATTCGCCGAAGGAAACATTGCTGCCCTTCCACGCAATGCCGGCACGGCTGCCGCGGTGCATTTTGCGGTACTTAACTCGAGCTGGAATTGTGGCGGCCATTAAATTATTTTTCTAAGCGTTCGGTTTTAAGTTGTTATTGTTTGCCCTTGGAGGCGCCGGTCTCGATGACTTCTTCTTCACCGGATTTTCCAGGGGAATCTTCGCCCTTACAAATCCAGCATTTAATGCCCAGCAAACCGGCTTTGGTTTTGGCTTCGGTGAAGCCGTAATCAATCGTCGCGCGCAGCGTGTGTAACGGCACGCGACCTTCAAGGTATTGCTCCACGCGGGCGATTTCCGATCCACCCAAACGTCCGGCGCACCGGATGCGAATGCCTTCGGCGCCAAAATCCATTGCCGTTTGCACCGCACGCTTCATTGCGCGGCGATAGGCGATGCGGCGCTCCAGCTGCATCTTCACATTCTCAGCAACGAGTTGGGCGTCAGTTTCGGGTTGACGAATTTCCTGGATGTCCACGTACACTTCCTTGCTGGTCATGCGCGCGAGCTCTTCTTTGATAAGGTCAATTTCCGCGCCACGGCGGCCAATGACCACGCCGGGACGGGCGGTGAGAATCTTGATGCGCACGCGTTGGGCGGCGCGCTCGATGAGAATCTTGGTGACCGCAGCGTTCTCGAGCTTGCCGTAAAGCAGATCTCGAATCGCTCGATCTTCAGCCATGAACGCGGCGAAGTTCTTCTTGTCGGAATACCACTTCGATGCCCAGTCCTTGGTGACCGCGGTGCGAAGCCCGATTGGATTGGTTTTTTGTCCCATGTTATTGGTCGTCGCTAAAATCGTCGGAAAGGGTGATGCGGATATGCGTGCAGCGTTTGAGAATAACCGAGCCGCCGCCGCGGGCGCGAGTCATCCAACGGCGCAACGGCGTGGCCGAAGTGGCCATCGCACTTTTGATGCGCAAATTGCCGGTGTTCACTTTGCCCCCGTTGTCGAGATACGTCTCGAGCTTGGCCAATTTGGTGATCAAATGACGGTGCTTGCGCTGGATGATGCCATTTTCGTCCGAATGATTTTCGATGTCCTGCTTGAGCTTGGCCACTTTTTCCTGCACCTCGGTAAGATTCCATTCCGCGCCGATGTGCTCGGCATTGTGCAGGGCGGTGTTGAGGGTCTTCTCGATGAAGCGCGCGGACTTGCGCGGGATCGCGGAAAGCACAGCCTGCGCCTTGCTCACGAGCATTCCCTCTTTTTCGCCTTTTTTGTTTTTCCTCGGCAACAGTTGGCGGGTGACCTCGCGCACTTTCTTGGCCGACATCCGAACGTTGCGGGTGGTGCAGGTAAATTCCATTATTTAGTCTCCCTCTTCACGTGAGCGCTGTGGCCCTTGAACACGCGGGTGGGTGAAAATTCGCCCAGCTTATGGCCGACCATATTTTCAGTAACGAACACCGGCAAAAATGCTTTGCCGTTGTGGACGTTAAAGGTGTGCCCCACGAAATCCGGATGGATGGCGCAGCGACGGTACCATGTTTTGATCGGCCGATTTTGGCCTCTCTCTTTTTGGACCTGAACCTTCGCCATCAGCTTGGGTTCCACGAACCAGTCTTTTTTAATTGAACGTGCCATGCGATTTAATTATTTGCGTTTCATCGGGCGACCATCACGGCGCACGAGAATAAATTTGTTGGAATATTTTTTCTTGGAACGGGTTTTATAGCCACGAGTGATGACGCCCCACGGAGTGACCGGATGACCGCCGCCGGAAGTCTTGGCCTCGCCGCCACCCATGGGGTGATCGACAGGGTTCTTCGCCACCGCACGGGTGATGGGCCGGATGCCGCGATGCCGCGAGTTACCGGCTTTACCGATGACCTGGTTTTCGTGGTCGGTGTTGCCCACTTGACCGATGGTGGCCCAGCAAATTTCTTTGACGCGCCGAATCTCACCGGAAGGCAGTTTGATTTGCGCCATGCCACCGTCGCGGCTCATCAGCGTGGCGGCACCGCCCGCTGCGCGAACGATTTGGCCGCCGCGGCCGGGGGTGATTTCAATGTTGTGAATCGTTGCACCGAGCGGAACGTTTTTGAGCGGCAACGCACTGCCGATTTCCGGCTCGGCATTGGGGCCGCTTTGCACAGAATCCCCCACGCCGAGTTTGTGCGGGGCAATAATGTAACGCTTCTCGCCGCCTTCATACTCAAGCAACGCAATGCGCGCCGAACGCATGGGATCGTACTCGATGGCGATTACCTTCGCCGTCACCGTGGCGTCTTCGCCGAACGTCTTACGGGAAAACCTGCGCTTGAAATCGACGTTGCGAATCTTTTGTTTCGCGCCACCGCCGATGCCGCGCATGGTGACGCGGCCGCGGTTGTTGCGTCCGCCGGTTCTCTTGCGGATTTTCACCAACGCCTTTTCAGGCTTGGTCTTGGTGATCTCCTCGAAGGTCGAGCGCTTGATGTAGCGCATCGAGGGGGTGGTGGGTTTGTAAGATCGGATAGGCATCGGGAAATTCTTTCTTAAACGAGTTCGATGGATTCGCCTTCTTTGAGGGTGACGACAGCTTTTTTCCAGTTACCGGTGAAGCCCGCCATCTTGGTGCGGCCGCGTTTCACTTTGCCGCGCACCGTCATCGTGTTCACGTTGGTGACGCCCACTTTGAACAACTCCTGCACCGCCTTGCGGATTTGGATTTTATTAGCGCGGCGATCCACCACAAATGAGTATTGCGGCGGGCAAGTTTCCTTCATGCCCTCGGTGCGGCGCTGGTTGTACAGGTCGCGTTGGATTTGGGTTTTCTCCTTGTCCCAAACGCCTTTAATAATAGTAAATGAATCCATGGCGTTCCTTATTTGAGACGGCCGGCGACCGCGTCGAGGCCGGCTTGGGTGATGACGATGCGATCCGGGCGCAGCACTTGATACGTATTCAAGCTGCTCGCCTCGGCGAGTTCCACCAGCGGAATGTTCCGCGAGGCGAGGCAAAGATTGTCGTTATTGCTGGCATCAGCATCCACGAGCAAAAGCGTTTTGGCTTCCGTATCAATGGCGTCGAGTTGGGCGCTGAGGGCTTTGGTTTTTTTGGTCTCGAGTTTGAGATCGGCTACCACGGTCACTTCGCCGTCTTTCAGCCGTTCGCTGAGTGCCTTGCGCAAAGCGAGCGTGCGGGTTTTGGAATTCACCTTCTTGGAAAAATCACGCGGCACGGGGCCGTGCACTACGCCGCCGCCAGAGAAAATATTGGTGCGGCGCGAACCTGTCCGGGCGCGGCCGGTGCCTTTTTGGCGCCACGGTTTTTTGCCGGTGCCGCTCACTTCGCCGCGGTCTTTGGTTTTTGCCGTGCCGCTGCGTTGGGCGGCCATATACGCCACCACTGTGTCGTGCACGGCTTGCTCGCCTTTTTCGTCTTGAATGACATCGAAGCCGACGGAATACGTTCCCGTTTCCTCGCCGCTTAATGTCTGTACTTTAAGTTCCATCAAAAATTTCTCCAGTTACTTTGTGGCCTTCGGTTTTTTCTTGGCCTCGCGGATGACCACGTAATCGCCATTAGCACCGGGGACGGCGCCTTTCACGAGCAACAACTGATCTTCCTCGCGCACTTGCACGATTTTCAAATTTTGCACCGTACGCTGGCGTTGGCCCATATGGCCGGGCATCTTTTTGCCTTTGCTCACCCAACCGGGAGTGGAGCCGGCAGCGATGGAGCCGGGCCGACGGAACCAGCCTTTTTGGCCGTGCGACGCAGGACCGCCACCGAAGTTCCAGCGTTTAACGACGCCTTGAAATCCGCGGCCTTTGGTGCGGGCGATGGCGTCCACATGATCGCCCGGCTCAAATACGGTCACCGGCACAGTATCGCCCGGCTGCACTTCGAGGCTGAAATCGCGAAATTCCTTTACCCATTTAGTGGCTTCGGCGTTGTGCTTTTTGAAGTGTCCCTGCATCGGCTGGGTGACGCGGTTTTTGTGGCTTTGGTCGTCGTACCCGATTTGCACCGCGTTGTAGCCGTCTTTGCCGTCAGCGGTTTTGCACTGGACGACGCGGTTTTCGCCGGTGTGAATCACGGTGACGCACACAGCATTACCGGCGTCGTCGTAGACGCGCGTGGTGCCAATTTTTTTGCCAATCAATCCAACCATGTTGCTAGAAAATTCTAATGTTAATATCCACGCCGGCGGGGAGGTTTAATTTTTTCAATTCATCGATGGTGTTGGGCGTGGGGGCGAGAATATCGATGAGCCGTTTGTGGGTGCGTTGCTCGAAGGTTTCCTGACTCTTTTTGTCAACGTGCGGAGAGCGGGTCATGGTGAATCGCTCGCGGCGTGTGGGCAACGGGATAGGGCCGGCCACGCGACTGCCGGTGCGCTTGACGGTCTCCACAATTTCCTGTGAGGAGCGATCGAGCACGCGGTGGTCGAAGCCTTTGAGTCTGATTCTAATTTGATTTCCGGCCATAAAAATACCTAAGCTCGAGCAGCCTTTTTGGGTGCTTTGTCGAGGATTTCGTCCGCAATGCTCTGCGGAACGGGTTCGAATGTCAACGGCTCCATGCTGTAGGAAGCACGGCCGCTGGAAAGTGATCGGATGGCGGTGGCGTAGCCGAACATCTCGGCCAGCGGCACTTCGGCATTAATGATGGTGCCGGAGGGTTTGCTGTCGATGCCCTGCACTTTGCCGCGCCGACGATTGAGATCGCCAATGAGGTCGCCCTGATATTGATCGGGCGTGGTGCATTCCACTTTCATCACCGGCTCCAACAAAATTGGATTGGCTTTGGCGACGGCGGCTTTGAGGGCAAAGATGCCGGCCATTTTGAAAGCGAGTTCGTTGGAATCCACTTCGTGATAGGAACCATCGATGATTTGGATTTTGAGATTGATCATCTCGAAGCCGGCGAGTACGCCGCTGCGGATGGTCTCTTCGATGCCCGCTTGGACCGCCGGAATGTATTCCTTGGGAATCACGCCGCCCACGATTTTGTTCTCGATGAGAATGCCCTCTTCTTCGTTGGGCTCGAGGGTGATGACTGCGTGACCGTATTGGCCGCGACCACCGGATTGTTTCACAAACTTGCCAACGCCTTCAGCGGCTTTGGTGATGGTTTCGCGATAAGCGATTTGCGGCGCACCGGATGTGGCGGTCACACCAAACTCGCGGCGCAAGCGATCGCAAATAATTTCCAAGTGCAGCTCACCCATTCCGGCAATCAATAACTGGCCGGTTTCCTGGTCGGTGAAACAGCGGAACGTGGGATCTTCCTCAGCCAAACGCTGGAGGCCTTCGGACATTTTTTCCTGATCGGCCTTGGTCTCCGGCTCGATGGCCATTGAGATGACGGGTTCCGGGAACGTCGGTGGCTCGAGGCACACATCGAGGTCCGGCGTGCACAGCGTGTCGCCGGTGGTGATGTTGCGGACGCCCACGAGCGCGGCGATGTCGCCGGCGTATACCGTCTCCACCTCTTCGCGTTTGTCGGCTTGGATCATCATAATCCGGTTCACGCGCTCTTTGCGGCGGGTACGCGGGTTATATAAAGTGTCGCCCTTGCTGATGGAGCCGCTGTAGACGCGGAAGAACACCAGTTTGCCGGCAAACGGATCGGTCCAAAGTTTGAACGCCAGCGAACAATACGGGGCATTGTCGTCGGCGGGCAGCGTGGTGATTTCGTTTTCATCATCCACATCGGCAGCCTCAGCAGCTTCCACTTCCAGCGGGGAGGGAAGGTAATCGATGACCGCATCGACCATGGGTTGCACGCCTTTGTTTTTGAAAGCAGAACCGCCAAGCACCGGCACCAATTCATTGGCGGCAGTGAGGCGACGGATGGCGCGTTTGAGCGTGAAATTATCAATCGGCTTTTCGTCGAGGATCATTTCCATCACCTCGTCGTCTTTGTCGCCGACGGCTTCGATCAATTCAGCGAGAGCCATTTCGGCTTCGTCCTTCAGTTCCGCCGGAATTTCTTCGATGTTAATCTTGGTTCCGAGCTCTTCGGACTCATCGTAAATGAGCGCCTTTTGGCTGATGACATCAATGACGCCGCGAAGATTTTCTTCCGCACCAATCGGGATGCCCACCGGATAGGCGTATGCACCGAGTTTCTCGCGCATTTCGGCGACCACACTATTAAAGTTCGCGCCGGTGCGATCCATCTTGTTGATGAACGCAATGCGGGGCACACCGTACTTGGTGGCCTGACGCCAGACGGTTTCGGACTGCGGCTGCACGCCGGCTACGGCGCAAAAAACAGCGACCGCGCCATCAAGCACGCGCATGGAGCGCTCCACCTCGGCGGTGAAATCCACGTGGCCGGGGGTGTCGATAATGTTGACGCGATGGGCGACGCCTTCCCACAGCTTATCGGTGCCGTCGGGCTTTTGCGTCCAAAAACAAGTGGTGGCCGCGCTGGTAATCGTGATGCCGCGCTCGCGCTCCTGTTCCATCCAGTCGGTGACGGTGTTGCCGTCGTGCACCTCGCCGATTTTGTGCGAGAGGCCCGTGTAAAACAGGATGCGCTCGGTGGTCGTGGTTTTACCGGCATCAATGTGCGCCGCAATCCCGATGTTCCGGGTGCGTTCCAGTGTGTACTCGCGATCCGGCGAGTTCAGTGCTTTTGTATCTATGTCAGTCAATGTTTCCATCGTTGGTTTGGATTAAAAAACGCCCCGATAAATCCACGCTCGGGGCGTCTCACAATCCAAAATGTTTTTACCAGCGGAAATGGGCAAACGCCTTGTTGGCCTGTGCCATCCGGTGGACCTCATCGCGGCGGCGAATGCAATTGCCTTCACCGTTATACGCATCAAGAATTTCGTTGGCCAACGCCCGCTTCATCGGCGTGCCTTTTTTGGCCTTGGCAAATCCCACGATCCAACGCAGGGCCAATGCTTCGGAACGTTCGCCGGTGACTTCCAGCGGCACTTGATATGTGGCGCCACCCACGCGGCGGCTTTTCACTTCCAAACGCGGCTTGGCGTTTTCCACGGCGCGTTGCAACACTTCCAGCGGCGTGGCGCCTTCCTGCTTCTCGCTAATTTGGTCGAACGCATCATACACCAGGCTTTGCGCGAGATTGCGCTTGCCGCATTTCATAATGGTGTTCACCAAACGCCCGATGAGCCGGCTGTGATGGCGGGCGTCGGTGCGTATCGTGCGTTTAACTGCTCTGCGTCTGCGTGACATATAAAATCCTTATTTCTTCTTGCCGGCCTTCGGGCGTTTCACGCCATACTTGGAACGGCTGACCCGGCGCTTCTCCACGCCGGCAGCATCGCGGGTGCCGCGTACCACGTGGTAACGCACACCCGGCAAATCTTTGATCCGACCGCCCCGCACGAGCACGATGGAGTGCTCCTGCAAACTGTGCCCCTCATCGGGGATGTAGGCGATAATCTCGTTCCCGTTGGTGAGGCGCACCTTACAAACTTTCCGCATCGCGGAGTTAGGTTTCTTCGGGGTACGCGTGTACACCTGCAGGCACACGCCCTGCCGGAAAGGACAGTTCTCAAGCGCGGGAGAAGTGCTCTTCTCCTTCGTTCGTTTCCGTCCCTTGCGGACCAGCTGATTAATTGTCGGCATTATAAAAAATAGTTCGCTTGCCTGCGCGTTGTCCGCGTCGGCAAGCGATTCGGGGGCGGGATAATACCAAAGGAAAATCCCGTTGCAACAAGTTTTATGAATTATTTTCGGGAAAATCCCGGGAGGCGTTATGACCCCCCAATTCCGGCCTTTTAGCCGGTTTTTCTTTCAAAAACCCTAACTTGCCATTTCTTCTTCGTCATCGAGCAGCAGATTCGGCGCTTCCACGGCTTCCACTTCCTCGACTTGTGGGTCGAGGCTGAGGTTGCGATGGCCGTCAAATCCCGTGCCGGCGGGGATAATGTGCCCCATAATTACGTTTTCCTTGAACCCACACAGGGGATCTTTTTTGCCCAAGGTGGCTGCCTCGGTCAACACGCGCGTGGTGTCCTGGAAACTTGCGGCGGACAGAAAACTCTCCGTCTCGATGGAGGCCTTCGTGATGCCGAGGAGCACGGGGCTCGCTTCGGCGGGTTGGCCGCCCATTTGTTCGATCCGCTCGTTTTCTGCCTCAAAGATCAAGCGATCAATTTGTTCGCCCCACAAGAACGTGGTATCGCCGGGCTCAGTGATTTTCACTTTGCGCAGCATTTGGCGCACGATCATTTCGATGTGCTTGTCGGCGATGGTCACGCCCTGCAATCGATAAACTTCCTGCACCTCGTTGACGAGGAAGGCTTGCAGTGCGCTCACGCCGAGCACTTCAAGAATGTCATGCGGCACCATGGGGCCTTCAGTAAGTTGCTGGCCTTTCTTCACGATATCGTCTTTGAAAACGATGACGTGTTTGCCGATCGGAATCATGTGTTCCTCTTCCTCGCCGGATTCCTGATCCTGCACGATGACCGTGCGCTTGCCGCGCACAATGGCACCGAAGTCGACCTTGCCGTCGATCCGGGCAATCTCCGCAGCATCCTTTGGCTGGCGCGCTTCGAAGAGTTCCGAGACCCGCGGCAAACCGCCGGTGATGTCTTTGGTCTTGGACGTTTTGCGTGGCGTCTTGGCCAGCAGCGTGCCGGCTTGGATGGTGTCGTTGTCGCCCACCTGCACGTGCGCGCCGGCGGGGATGGGGTAATTGGCAATGACTTCCTTTTTCGAATCTTCAATAATGATTTGCGGATGCAGATCTTCTTTGTGCTCGATGACGACCATCGAATCCTGGCCGGTGGCTTCGTCCACTTCCATTTCCATGGTGACGCCCTCGATGATGTCGTGGAAACGAATGCGGCCTTTTTTCTCTGAAAGAATCGGCACGTTGTACGGATCCCATTGCACGAACGTTTCGCCGGCCTTGACTTTTTCGCCATTGGCCACGGCGATCACCGCGCCGATGGGGATGTCGTAGGTTTCCAGTTCGGCATCCGTCTTGGCATCGCGTACGATGACAGAGCCGTTTTTGTTAAGCACAATGTGGCTGCCATCCTGCAGATCCACAATGCGAAGCCCTTCATATTGGACGACACCGGCTTTCTTAGATTTAATTTCCGGCTGCTTAAAGACCGCCGAAGCGGTGCCGCCAATGTGGAAGGTGCGCATGGTCAGCTGCGTGCCGGGCTCGCCAATGGATTGCGCGGCGATGATGCCCACCGCCTGCCCAAGCTCGGCGGTGTGGCCGGTGGCGTGGTTGCGGCCGTAGCAATGGGCGCAGACGCCCTGCTTGTTTTCGCAGGTGAGTACGGAGCGCACTTTCACTTTGTCGATGCCGGCATCTTCAATAGCCTTGGCGTGAGCTTCGTCAAATTCCACGCCGGCTTTGATGAGTTTTTCATCGGGCTTAATGGGGTTGATGATGCTGTCGCACGAGTGTCGGCCCACCAGACGATCAGCCAAATGCACGACTTCCTCTTCACCCTCTTGAATCGCCTCAACCCAAATACCGTTGTTGGTGCCGCAGTTCATTTCCTGAATGATGACGTCCTGCGACACATCCACGAGCTTGCGGGTCATGTAGCCGGAGTCGGCGGTTTTCAGCGCGGTATCGGCCAGGCCTTTGCGCGCACCGTGTGTGGAGATGAAGTACTCCAGCACCGTGAGGCCCTCGCGGAAGTTTGAGAGGATAGGTTTCTCGATGATGTCGCCGCTGGGCTTGGCCATGAGGCCGCGCAGACCGGCGAGCTGCCGGACTTGCTGGCGGTTGCCGCGCGCACCAGAGTCCACCATGAGCGCGACGGGGTTGTATTCTTCCTTGCCCTGATTGGTCTCGAGGGTTTGGAGCATCACGTTGGCAATCTTGTCCGTCGCGTGCGTCCAAACATCGATGATCTTATTGTAACGCTCGCCCGGCGTGATGACGCCTTTGCGGTATTGTTTCTCCACATCGGCGATTTCTTTTTCGGCGCCTTTGATTTCCTGACCTTTTTCCTTCGGGATGATCATATCATCAATGCCGATGGAAGCGCCGGATTTGGTGGCCTCGCGGAAGCCAAGTTCTTTGAGGCGGTCGAGAGTCTCCACCGTTTTTTTGTGGCCGGCGGTCTTGTAAGATTCGGAAATGAGATCGCCAATTTTGCCTTTGCCGACTTCGAAATTTGCGAAGCCCAGTTCCTCGGGCCAAATCTCGCTGAAAATCACGCGGCCGACGGTGGTCTCGATGACTACGTCTTCTGAATTGCCGTAAACCGTTTCCTTGTCGCGATCGGGATTAGCGATGCGAATGGTGGTGTGCGTGTCGACCACACCTTCATCCAACGCGAAGAGCACTTCGGACTTGCTGCCAAACAACATTTTGCGGCCGTCCTTTTTATACTTCTTCTTGTTCATCTTCTCAGGATTCACCGTGAGATAATAGCAACCGAGCGTGATGTCCTGCGTGGGCGTCATGATCGGTCGACCGCTGGACGGGCTGAAAATATTATTGGGCGCCAGCATCAACAGCCGCGCTTCCATTTGCGCCTCCACTGAGAGTGGCAAATGCACCGCCATTTGGTCGCCGTCGAAGTCTGCGTTGTACGCGGTACACACCAGCGGATGCACGCGGATCGCCTCGCCTTCAATCAGCACCGGCTCGAATGCCTGCACGGAAAGACGGTGCAAGGTGGGCGCGCGGTTAAGCAATACCGGATGGCCTTTGGTGACCTCCTCGAGCACGTCCCACACTTCCGAGGTTTGACGCTCGATGAGTTTTTTGGCGGAACGCACGGTGTGCACGTAACCCAATTCTTTGAGACGGCGGATGATGAATGGCTCGAACAACACGAGCGCCATTTTTTTGGGTAACCCGCATTGGTGCAGCTTCAGCTCCGGCCCGACGACAATCACCGAGCGACCGGAATAATCCACGCGCTTACCGAGCAGGTTTTGGCGGAAGCGACCGCCTTTGCCTTTGAGCATATCGGAAAGACTTTTCAATGCGCGATTGCCCGCGCCGGTCACGGCGCGTCCGTGGCGTCCGTTGTCGAACAACGCATCCACCGCTTCCTGCAACATCCGTTTCTCATTGCGGATGATGACCTCGGGGGTCTTCAACTGCGTCAGATTTTTCAGGCGGTTGTTGCGGTTAATGACGCGCCGATATAAATCGTTCAAATCACTCGTGGCAAAACGGCCACCTTCCAACGGCACGAGCGGACGCAAATCCGGCGGGATCACCGGCAGCACCGTAAGCACCATCCATTCCGGACGCGATCCGGAGGCTTCAAAGCCCTGAAAAAGTTTGATGCGTTTGGCGAGTTTTTTGCGGATTTGCTTGGAGCGCGTTTTGGTCATCGCTTCCTGCAACTCCACCACGCCCGCGGCGAGGTCAATCTTCTCAAGCGCATCGTGCACCGCCTGCGCGCCCATCGCGGCCTCGAATGAATCGTAGCCATAAGTGGCACGCGCCTCGCGGAATTCCTCTTCGGTAAGTAATTGATTTCGCTCCAGTGGCGTTTCGCCCGGATCCACCACGAGATAATCTTCGTAGTAAATAACGCGCTCGAGATGGCGGCCGGTCATATCCAGCATCAAGCCGAGGCGCGAAGGCATACATTTGAAAAACCAAATGTGGGTGGCCGGCACGGAAAGATCGATGTGGCCCATCCGCTCGCGGCGCACGCGGGCGAGAGTAACTTCGACGCCGCAGCGATCGCACACGACGCCTTTGTATTTGATGCGCTTGTATTTGCCGCACGAGCATTCCCAGTCTTTAACGGGGCCGAAAATGCGTTCGCAAAAGAGGCCGCCTTTCTCGGGCTTGAAGGTGCGGTAGTTGATGGTCTCGGGATTTTTGACCTCCCCCTTGGACCAGCGCCGAATGGATTCGGGGCCGGCAACGGAGAGGGCAACGTGATCCACAAGGTTCACGCGTTCGAGTCCCAGCAATTCACGGGCGGATTGATTGGCAGTGTCGCTCATATTTTTTCCAAATTACGTTTGTTACAGATTAGCTGGCGAGAATGGCCAAGGTGTCGTCAGCTTCGGCTTGGTTGTCGGCGGGGTTGGTGTAGCCCACGCCCACCTCGAGGCCGAGGGATTTCATTTCCTTGACGAGCACGTTGAAGGATTCCGGAATGCCGGCGTCCAGCGTGTTGTCGCCTTTCACGATGCTCTCGTAAATGCGGGTGCGTCCCTGCACGTCGTCGGACTTGACGGTGAGTAGTTCCTGCAACGTGTAGGCCGCGCCGTACGATTCCATGGCCCACACCTCCATTTCTCCGAACCGCTGGCCGCCGTACTGCGCTTTGCCGCCCAGAGGTTGCTGGGTGACGAGGCTGTACGGGCCCACTGCACGGGCGTGAATTTTGTCCGCCACGAGGTGGCCGAGCTTCATCATGTAAATGTAGCCGACCACGATTTCCTGGTCGAACCGATCTCCACTAAGGCCGTCGTACAAATAAGCCTTGCCGTTTTCGCCGACCAATCGGTCGTTGCTCAATGCCTTCGCCTGTTCGAGGTAACTGCGGATATCTGTTTCCGAAATGCCATCGAACACAGGCGTGGCAAAGTGAAGCCCCAACAATTTGGCGGCCCAACCGAGGTGAGTTTCGAGCACCTGCCCCACGTTCATGCGCGAAGGCACGCCGAGCGGGTTGAGCACGATGTCCACCGGAGTGCCGTCCTTGAGATAAGGCATGTCTTCCTCAGGCACGATCTTGGCGACCACACCTTTGTTGCCGTGGCGGCCGGCCATTTTGTCGCCAACCGAAAGTTTGCGTTTGGAGGCGATGTAAACTTTCACCTGCTTGACTACACCGGGATCCACATCGGTGCCCGCTTCCACGCGGTCCGCTTCATCTGCATGGGCCGTTTTCAAATCCTCAAAACGCTTGAGAAAGGTCCCAAGAATTTCGTTGATCTTGTTGCGGATAGGCGAGGGATCAATCTCGATCTTATCATAAACACTCGCCAACTTGCGCAGAAGGGTTTTGGTAATCTTGCGGTTGGCAGGGATGATGATCTCGCCGGTCTCGCTGTTGACCACATCGAGCGGGATTTTTTCACCAAGCAAAATGTTCGAGAGCGACTCAGTGAGTTGCTCCTGCAAATCGGTGAGCCGTTTCTTGTATTCATCGGCCACCTGTTTCTCGCCTTTTTTGCTGGACGTCTTGGTGTCCTTCTCTTTTTTGGAGGAGACCTTCACATCCATCACGATGCCGTAAGTCCCACTGGGAACTTTGAGCGAGGTGTCTTTCACGTCAGCAGCTTTTTCACCAAAAATGGCGCGCAGCAGACGCTCTTCCGGGGCCAGTTCGGTTTCGCTCTTGGGCGTGATTTTGCCAACGAGAATGTCGCCCGGCTTCACTTCCGCGCCCACGCGAATGACGCCATCGGCGCTCAAATCCGCCAACGCTTCCTCGCCGACATTTGGAATGTCGCGCGTGATTTCTTCCGGGCCAAGCTTGGTGTCGCGCGCGCCCACTTCATATTCCGCGATATGAATGGAGGTGAACACATCATCTTTCACCACGCGTTCGCTGAGCATGATGGCATCCTCAAAGTTGTAGCCATTCCACGGCATAAACGCCACGAGCACATTCTTGCCGAGCGCGAGCTCGCCGTCCTCGGTGCAGGGGCCATCGGCGATGACTTGCCCTTTTTTCAGGGATTCATTGAGGCGCACCAGCGGTTTTTGGTTTACGCAGGTACCGGCGTTGGACCGCATGAACTTGCGCATTTCATACACCCACATTCCGGATTCCGGATCGTGTTTGAACTTCCGCTTGTTGACCGGCATTTCGCCATCCTTGGTGATGATAATGCGATCGCCAGTGACCGATGCGACTTTGCCGGCCACTTCAGATTTCACCACCGCGCAGGAATCCTCGGCCAATCGCCGCTCCATGCCTGTGGCCACTAAAGGAGCCTCGGTGATCAATAGCGGCACGGCCTGCCGTTGCATGTTCGAGCCCATCAACGCGCGGTTCGCGTCATCATGCTCGAGGAAGGGAATCAACCCCGCCGCCACGGAAACTAATTGTTTGGGCGACACGTCCATGTAATGCACGCCCTTGGGCTCCACATCAATGAAGTCACCCCGCCGTCGGCAGGAAACGAACTCGGTCAAAAATTTACCTTTGTCGTCAATCTTCGCATTGGCCTGAGCCACCGTGAAGTTTTCCTCGGCATCGGCGGTAAGGTAATCGAGCTTATCCGTCACCCGCCCTTTTTCCACTTTACGATAGGGGCATTCGAGAAAGCCAAATTCATTCACGCGCGCAAACGTGGCCAAGCTCGCGATGAGCCCGATGTTTGGACCTTCGGGAGTTTCCACCGGACAAATGCGTCCGTAATGGCTCGGGTGCACATCGCGCACCTCAAAGCCCGCACGCTCGCGCGACAGGCCGCCCGGGCCAAGCGCGGAGAGGCGCCGCTTGTGCGTCGTCTCGGCCAACGGATTGATTTGATCCATGAACTGGCTGAGCTGACTGCGCCCAAAGAAATCGCGGATCACTGCCGAAAGCGCTTTCGGGTTCACCAATTTGGCGGGTGTCATCGTGCCGCTTTCGCGATCGAACAACGTCATCCGTTCTTTCACCAAACGCTCCGTGCGGGCAAGCCCCACGCGGCATTGGTTGGAAAGTAATTCACCCACGGTACGCACGCGGCGACTGCCGAGGTGATCAATATCGTCCAGCACGCCGTCGCCCATTTTGAGGGTGAGCAAGTAGCGGGTGGCCTCCACGAGATCGTGGCGGGTGAGCACGCGGGATTGCTTGGGATCCTCGAAGCCAAGTTTCTGCCCGATCTTGTAACGACCCACGCGACCGAGATCGTAGCGTTTGGGATCAAAGAACAATCGCTTAAGCAGCGCGCGGCTGTTGGCCACGGTGGGCGGATCTCCGGGGCGCAGACGGCTGTAAATTTCCTTGAGTGCTTCCTCCTCGTTATGAGTTGGATCTTTCCTCATGCACTTGATGATGAGCCCTTCATCGCGGGTGGTATCCACCACACGAATTTTGCCCGAGCTCACCGCGGCAATTTGCTTCAGCACCGCCTTGGACAGCGGCTCGAACGCGCGCGCCACGATCACGTTTTTCTCAGTATCCACCGCGTCCTCCACCAACACGAGGTTGGCCAGGTTCGCGTGTTTCTCGGCTGCCTTGAGAGAGATTTCTTCGATGTCGTAAAACAGCTCAAGAATTTCTGTGTCCGTGCCCTTGAGGGATTCGTCCTCGAGAAAACACAGCGCCCGGAAAAACGTGGTAATCAAAAACTTACGACGCCGTTTCTTGCGATCGAGATACACATACAACAAATCGCTGGTATCATACTGCGCCTCAAACCACGACCCGCGATCGGGGATGATGCGGAACGAATGCAGCATCTTGCCGTTCGCGTGCTGAGAAGCCTCAAACGCCAGACCCGGCGAACGATGCAACTGGCTGACCACCACGCGCTCCGCGCCATTAATCACAAAGCTGCCGGAGGGCGTCATCAGAGGCATCTCGCCCATGAACACTTTTTCCTCCTTCACGCCCTTCCCTTCCTTCAGCTGAAACGTCACGTACAGCGCCGCGCCGTATGTGCCGCCATCCTCGAGGGATTCAAGCCAGGTTTGCTTGGGCGGGGTGATTTCATAGCTATGAAAATCGAGCATGATATTCCCATCGTAACTTTCGATGGGAAACACTTCTTTGAACACGGCCTGAAGGCCTTCGTTCTTGCGCTTTTCAGGCGCGGTGTTGATCTGCAGAAAATCGACGTAAGAGTCGCTCTGGATTTCAATGAGGTTGGGCGGTTTAATGACCTCATTAATTTTGCCGAAGTTGATCCGCTCGTTTTTGTTCGCTGCCATATCGCTATTGTTCTGTGCCGGCTACTGGCCGACGGGGTTACCCCCAAATTGTTGTCACGTTAACCCATCCAAGAGCGGCTCCGCAGATCCGCTTGTGTGTGCCCCGGCCAATCGCTTTCGCAATCACCGGGGCGACCGGCGGAGGATGCTCCCCCCGCCGGTGCCCGGTAAAAAACCAAGCTACTTGAGCTCGACCTTCGCGCCGGCTTCTTCGAGCGCTTTCTTGGCCGCTTCGGCCTCGTCTTTGCTCACGCCTTCCAGCAGCGGGGTGGGCGCGCTTTCCACAAGATCCTTGGCTTCTTTCAAGCCCAGATCGCTCTTGATGGAACGCACCGCTTTAATGCAGGGAATCTTTTTGCCGCCGTCGCCGACGAAGATCACGTCAAAGGAATCCTTCTCCTCTGCCGCTTCGCCACCGCCTGCGGCGGGGCCGGCCACGGCCACTGCTGCGGGAGCAGCGGCACTGACGTCCCATTTCTCTTCAAGTTTTTTTACCAGATCGGCGGCCTCAATCACGCTGAGGTCGCTCAAGCTGTCTACAATTTTATCCAGATCTGCCATTTTGTCTTTTCTGTTGTTTTTTGTTTTTGAAGTCCAAAGTAATTAGTCCCTTGATATTCAAGCCCTAAGGCTACTCGTTTTATCTTTTTAGGCATGAGAAAATTTTTTCAATAGATTCTGAATTATCAATCTATTTTCTTCTGACAGATTTTTTTCAGACAATACTTCTTGAAGTAATTCTTGGGCTTTAGCAGTTTGACCCATCTCAAATAAACTTCTCGATA
>JAAZZB010000084.1 GCA_014239365.1 Verrucomicrobiia bacterium
CATTGGATCCACAGTTTCGGAGTAGCGACAACACACGGTTGGAAGGTAAACGGAGGAAGTGAAAAGTCAAAGCAATGGGGCGCGTTTCGCAAGCACGCATTGTAGCCCGGGCCGGTGGCCCGGGAAGCGCGTTGCAAACGCGCCCTTCAAAACCACCCGGGCCACCGGCCAGGGCTACATTCTTCACGGTAGGGATGCGCTGCGGCGCGTCCGTGGACACGCACAGCGTGTCCCTACCAAAAACCACCCGGGGCCACCGGCCCGGGCTACAATGCGTGCTTGCGAAACGCGCCCCATTGCTTTGACTTTTCACTTCCTCCGTTTACCTTCCAACCGTGTGTTGTCGCTACTCCGAAACTGTGGATCCAATGGAATTGGCCGAGGTGCTGTCGATTGAACTTTGCACGTACGAATTCACACCGCGCCCGATGATTTGGCCAAAGGAAACCGCCCCTGTTATCGTGCACGAAAATGGCCGCACCGAGCTGCGCCCCATGCGCTGGGGCCTTATCCCGCATTGGGCGGAGGACGAAAAAATTGGCACTAAAATGATTAACGCCCGCAGTGAAACCGCCGCGCAAAAACCCGCCTTCCGCGAAGCGTGGCAAAGCCGCCGCTGCCTCATCCCCGCCACCGGCTTCTACGAATGGAACCGCTCCACCGACCCCGAAGGCCGCGGCCAAGCTTATCATTTCACAAATCCCACCCGCCCACTCATCTGCTTCGCCGGCCTCTGGGAACGCTGGCACCGCCCGCCCAGCAAACAACCCGAGCTATTCGAAAACACCTTTGAACCCCCGCCACCCATCCTCGAAACCTTCACCCTCCTCACCACCGAGCCAAATGGAGTCGTCAAAAAATACCACGATCGAATGCCCGTAATCTTGGGCGAAGGAGCCTGTAAATGGCTGGAAGGAAATGACCTGTTGAAAGAGGAATCAGAACAACTGAAAGCGCAAACAATGTAGCCCGGGCCGGTGGCCCGGGTGGTTTTGAAGGGGCGCGTTTGCAACGCGTTTCCCGGGCCACCGGCCCGGGCTACAAATTGTAAAGGGGTTATCTTTGGTGGGTTATGGTTTGTGTTGCTGTGAATGCAGGTTTGTTCAAGGCGATATTCTTCCACCCCCTCTGAGGTTTAGTCGCATCGAACGGAGGGAGTTGGTTGGGTTATATGTGCCCGTGGCATAAGTTGTTGTCACAGTCGAGCCAGTAAGATTAATAAGATTTATTCTAACTCCGCTGGTGGCAATTCCTCCGCCTGTGGTGGTTCCGCCTGTGGTAGTTCCGCCTGTGGTAGTTCCGCCTGTGGTAGTTCCGCCTGTGGTGCTTCCGCCTGTGGTGCTTCCGCCTGTTTGCGAGAGTGTGCCATTTATGCAAGTTACAGTTGGGGCGGTCCCAGAAGTGTTGAATTTTGTAGTAACACCATCCACTGCCTGTGTGGCAGAAGCAGATAGCTTCCAAACTACTTGTTGGCCTCGGGTGGAAGAGTCAGCATTTACTCCACCAGGAAAATTTTCCATTTTCATTTTCAATGCTGAACCGCTCTGAACTGGTGGAGTTGCATTATTAGTGTTGGATGAAGTCCAGCTATAAGTCAAATTCTCTGGGGCAGGGCTTGGGGGCTTGGTTGGGTCGACGCAAGTATATTTTACCCTCAAATGAATATAGGCAGTACCGGAACCGCTTTGAGGTGCGTAACCAAGGAAACTAGTCGCATAGGTACCGGTACTCGCCATTACACGTCTGGTGCAACTCCATGAACTGGATAAGACTATTTCGGGGGACGCAGGGTTTCCACTTGCTGCTCCCTGAATAAAATCAACCTGAATACTTGTTATTTTATTAACTTGTGTTTGCGCATGACAATCGAATTGTCCGATTGAAAGGAGCAGGGCAGCAGAGAGCGCTACTACAATTCGATTCGATGGACTTTGCTCTTTATAAATCATACTATATTCAATACGCTATAAAACCGCTTTTTTTCACAAAAACCGCAAAATTATTTCGCAAGCAGTCGTGAATGTTTATTGAGCTGAAGGTTTTTTAGGTTTCAATTGCTTGTGTGGACTTTGTTTCCCACATTTCTTTGGCGATGGCGGCGCGTTTGATGCGATTGATGAGGGCGGGTTGGAAGCCGGGGGCGTCTACCAATTGGGTTCCCTTGTAAAAAGTGAAAAAATATCCCTGAAGATCGCTTGGAATATGGGTGGCTTTGTCCTGGTCGAAAAGGATGAACACCTTGCCTGAATCAGTCCCATTGTGAGCCAGCGCGCATCCGGCCTCAAACAGAACGTTAGGATTCAAGTTTGTGAGGTCAAACAACAGAATGTCTGATTTTTGGATGCGCTTTAAGATGCTCCCCGTGACACTTGATCCGTGCCTTGCGCGGAGTCTGCCAAACTGGATTTGGAGCGGATATTTGCCCTCACACTTTGAACTTTGTTTCTGGACAGCGTCGACTGCGGTTTTCACAAGGCTTCGCAGGAATTTCCAATGAGGGTCTGTTCTGGAACCAACTTGATTATCCCATTCATAACCAATGCGAATGCGGATGGGTTTTGGAGGAGGGGAACCGATAGGCCCGTCCCAAGCTTTATTGACGATTGCTCCATTATCTCGGTTGTTTATCTGTGAACGTTCTAACACCATTACTCTATTATATACGCTGGCAAACCCCTGTTTTTCACAGAATCCAAAAAATAAATTTTTTTATGGGAAATTTGTGGTCTTTTGCGAAAGACTGGGGTTATGCGGCGTATTGATAGGAAGAGGATGGTGGAAGACGGAGAACAGCCGCCTTTGGCGACGCGGAGTAGTTTGTTGTTGCGGCTGCGGGATTTGGGGGATGAGCGGAGTTGGCGGGAGTTTTTTGATTTGTATTGGATGCTGCTCTACAACGTGGCGCGTAAGGCGGGGTTTGGCGCGGAGGATGCGGAGGATGTGACGCAGCAGACGGTGGCGAAGGTGTCTCAGAAGATGCCGGGGTTTGTGTATGATCGCGAGAAGGGGTCGTACAAGGCGTGGCTGATGACGGTGCTGCGCTCGCGGATGGCGGATCACGCGCGGAAGAATGGGCGGCGGGTGCCGACGGTGAGTTTGGAGTTTGAAGGGTTGTCGGCGGTTCGTGGGCGGGATGAGTTTAAACAATTATGGAACAACGAATGGAGCAAACGAATGGTGAGCCTCGCGCTGGAACGGGTGAAGCGGCGGGTGGGGCCGAAGCAATTCCAGATTTTTCACGCCTATATGATGCAGGAATGGACGATGCGGGAGGTGACGGAAACGCTGGGGGTGAGCAATCGGCAGGTGTATATGGCGAAGTATCGGGTGGGGGAGAAGTTCGAGGAGGAGCTGGTGCGGCTGCGGGAGGAGGGGGCGGATTGAATGTATCGCGTCCTTTGCGCCGGTGGCATCCGTGGCGTCGGCGGATGTACGCGTGGGTAACGCGGCTGGCGGAGCGTTGGCTAAAGCCGCCGCCGGAGCCGCGTGTGTATCGGACGGATTGCGGCGAGCGTGAACGTTTGTTGCGGGCGCGATTGATGAAAGGCGTGGCGCGAGAGATGTAGCGCGAGTGGTTTTGGTAGGGACACGCTGTGCGTGTCCGTGGACGCGCGGCAGCGCGTCCCTACCGGGGGTGTGCGGGAGATGTAGCCCGGGCCGGTGGCCCGGGTTGTTTTGGAAGGGACACGCTGTGCGTGTCCACGGACGCGCGGCAGCGCGTCCCTACCGAGCGCCAACAGTGATTTTTAGAAATTAAGTTTAATGACATCGGACGAATCATCACGCGACGCACCCCAATTGCCGGGGCTGACTTTGCTGCGCCGGATTGGTGGGGGCACTTATGGCGAGGTGTGGCTGGCGCGGGAATCGGTTGGGGAAGAGGGCGCCTTTCGCGCGGTGAAGCTGGTGCGGCGCGATCGCTTTGAGGATGCGCATCCGTACGAACGCGAATGGCGCGGCCAACAGCGATTTGAATCGTTGAGCCGTAGTCACGTGGGCATCGTGGATGTGCTGCGCTTGGAACGCGATGACGCGCGCGGATTATTCTTCAGCGTGATGGAGCTGGCGGATGACGCGGACGTGGACGCCACTGAGGTGAATCCAAAAACCTACGAGCCGCGCACGCTGCAAGGTCAACTCGCCGCGCACGGCGCTTTGCCCCCGGCGGAATGTTTGAAGGTGGGCGTGAGCCTCGCACGCGCGTTGGCGCATTTGCACACGCACGAGTTGGTGCATCGCGATGTGAAGCCTTCCAACATCATTTATGTGGGCGGCAAACCGAAGCTCGTGGACATCGGCCTCGTGGCGCGTTTTGACAGCACGCCCTCGGCGGTGGGCACGTTCGGCTACATCCCGTACGAAGGCCCGGGCAAAACCACGGCGGACGTGTTCGCCCTCGGCAAGGTGCTTTACGAAATGGCCACGGGCAAAGATCGCTACGACTTCCCCGAACTTCCCGCGCCCAATCCGGAACTGCGCGGCCTCAACGCGGTGATCCTCAAAGCCTGCGCGGATTTGCCCAAGGAGCGGTATCCCAATGCAGTGGAAATGGCTGAAGACCTCGAGCGCGTCCGCGATGGTCATCGTCCTTTGGGCGAGAGTACTGCGATTTTCAATAAACTGTTGGCCACATTGGCGGTGCTGTTTGTGGGCGCTCTGGCGTGGAGTCAGTGGGGAGGTAAACCGGATGCGCCAGAAACACCCGAACCCAGCTGGCGCGATGGCTTAGAGGCGCATTGGCCGATGGACGGCCACGCCCGCGACGCCACCGGCCACGGCTACGATGGTAATGTCACGGGCGTGACGCCCACTACCGATCGCTTTGGCCGTGCTGATCGCGCGCTGCATTTTGATGGGAACGCATCCATCGACATTGGTGATCGGCTCGACATTCGCACCAACGATTTCACCGTGAGTTTATGGGTGAAGACTAAGGATGATGCATTCGGATTGGTCAGTAAAATGAGCGAGTGGCGGTTGCCATCGCGTTGGGGTTTAGTGGCGTATCACGAATATGAACAGCACCAAAATTTGCTGCTGGTGCTAATGCAATCCACGGGCAGTGATGGGAATGCGGGCGTAGTCCATTTGGGCTTGCAGGACATCGGCCTCAATAATGGCAAATGGCATCAACTGGTGGCGGTGTTCGATCGGGATAAAACGTTGAATGTATTTCTGGATGGCAAATTGTTAACCCAAGCGGATATTTCAAAATCCAAAACAGTGGATTTTGATACCGACTATCATCTGCTGCTCGGTGCGGCCAATGGCGAGGGCAACGCGGAGGTGCATCCGCGCAAACAACTCACGGGTGATATGGACGACGTGCGCATTTGGCGGCGCGCGTTATCTGATGCCGAAGTGGAGCAAATGTATCGTGATGAATCCGTGCCCGATACGCGTCCGGCCGCGCGATGGGATTTTGATTACAGCTACTCCCACGTGCTCGAAACCAATGCGATGAAGTACATCATCAAAACCAACAACGTGCGCCCCTTCATCGAATGGCAAAAAACGCCGCTCACTTATTGGGGCCCCATCACCAATGGCGTGATGGGGGAGATTGTTTATCACTTTCCTTTTGCCCGCCCCGTGCGTCGAGCGTATCTCCGTTGCACAGTGAACACCTGGGATTTCTCCGGCAGCACCGCCGGCATCGGACGCGGCGCGGCCGCCATCGGCATCTCCACCAACGGCACGGACTGGGTCGCCCTCCGCAACGGTCTCGAACCGGAACCACTTTGGAGCACCGATGGTTTTGTAAATGACGAATTGCCAACGGCCCTAATGGGAGCCACCAACTATTTCATCCGCGTGCGAATGCTCAAAGAAGACGGCATCAATAGCGACTACACCCCCGCCCAACACAGCCGAATGAGCAAGCTGCCCGGAGATAAAGGATTTGAGTTCAAGGCGGAATTGGGAGGGGAATAATGTATCCCGAGCCGGAGGCCCGGGTGGTTTTGGTAGGGACACGCTATGCGTGTCCACGGACGCGCCGCAGCGCATCCCTACCATGGGGGATGTAGCCCGGGCCGGTGGCCCGGGTGGTTTTGGTAGGGACACGCTGTGCGTGTCCACGGACGCGCAGCAGCGCATCCCTACCGTGGGGGATGTAGCCCGGGCCGTTTGCCCGGGTGGTTTCAAGGGGGCGCGTTTGGCAACGCGCTTCCCGGGCCACCGGCCCGGGCTACAAAAAACCGAGGAAGCCCCAATGCCCGATGTCCAAGGCCCAAGGAATGTCCAAATCCCAATAACCAAACTCACGCCGCCGCTTGGGCATTGCTCATTGAGACTTCCTAGGGTTTTTGTCATTGGGGCTTCCTTGGACATTGGTAATTGGAAATTTCTATAAAACCCTTCATCCTCCCCGCGTGCGGATTTTTCTTTTAACTGTTTCGTTTGCCTTGGGTTGCACGCAGCAACCTCCGGCGGCTAATCCAAAACCCGCGCCGGCACCGGCTTATGCCGCCGACATCACGGAGGCGCAGGCGAAGTTAGCGACGATTCAGTTGTTTGTGGGCGCGGTGAAAATGGAGGCGGAACAGGCGCTCACTGAGCGGCAAATCAAAACGGGGATGATGTTTCGCAAAACGATGGGCGAAAACTCGGGGATGCTTTTTGTGTTCAAACAACCCAAGCGACAGGGGTTTTGGATGAAGAATTGTTTCGTGCCGATGAGCGCGGCGTACATCGATCCGCAAGGACGCATCAACGAAATCGTAAAACTCGAGCCGCATAATACGAACAGCGTGATGTCCAAAAGTTTTCAAATCCAATACGTGCTCGAAGCTCCGCGCGGGTGGTTTAAGAAAAATGGCATCGGCCCCGGCGTGACGATTATGACGCCGAAGGGGACGCTGCCGCAGACGTATTTTCACTGAGTGAGTTAAAGCTGATGAAGATTGCTCTCGCGCAAATCAATAGCACCGTCGGCGATTTTGCCGGGAACACGGCGCGCCTGCGGGAAGCGTGCGAGCGCGGCGCGGCGGCGGGCGCGGAGATTGTGCTCGCGCCGGAGATGGCGATCACCGGTTATCCGCCACGCGATCTGCTGTTGAAGAGTGGCTTCATCGAAAGCAATCTCGCGGCGTTGGAAGACCTCGCCGCGACCGTTGGCGACACGGCGTTGGTGGTGGGGCACGTGGGGTTGAATGCCGATCAACCGGGGCGACCGGCGACCAATGCGGTTTCACTTTTGCATCGCGGCACAGTGGCGGCCACGCGCACGAAAAGTTTGTTGCCCACTTACGATGTGTTCGATGAGGCGCGTTACTTCGAGCCCGCCACAGAAAATGCGCCGGTGGATTTCAATGGCCGTTCGCTCGGGCTCACGGTGTGTGAGGATGTTTGGAATGATGAAGATTTTTGGTGTGACCGGCGCTACCGTGCCAATCCCGTGGAGGCGTTGGTGGAGCAGGGCGCGGAATTGATTTTGAATGTGTCCGCCTCGCCGTGGCATCTGGGCAAACATCGTATGCGCGCGGAGATGCTCTCCAACCTCGCCGCTAAGATCGCGCGCCCATTGCTCTATTGCAATTCGGTGGGCGGCAATGACGAATTGATTTTCGATGGCGGCAGTCTCGCGCTGAACGCTGCGGGCAAGTCCATCGCGCGCGGGAAATTTTTTGCGGAAGATTTGGTGATGGTCGACACGGAAGCCGCGCCTCTCGAATCCACCGTGCCCGACGACGAAGCGTTACTGCACGACGCGCTGGTTTTGGGCGTGCGCGATTATCTTGGTAAATGCGGTTTCCGCAGCGCGGTCGTTGGTCTCAGCGGCGGCATTGATTCCGCCGTCACCGCAGTGCTCGCCGTGGCGGCGCTGGGGAAAGAAAACGTGCGCGGCGTGGCGTTGCCTTCGCAATACTCCTCCGCCGGAAGTCTCGACGACGCACAAGCGTTGGCTAAAAATTTGGGCATTCAATACGACGTTGTGCCCATCGAGGCCGGTTTTGAAATGGCCAAGCAAAGCCTCGCGCCAATCTTCGGCAATTTGCCTGAAGATGTGACGGAAGAAAATATGCAAGCCCGCTTGCGGGGATTATTGTTGATGGCGATGAGCAATAAATTCGGCTCGCTGGTTTTGACCACCGGCAACAAAAGCGAACTCGCCGTGGGTTACTGCACGCTCTACGGCGATATGTGCGGCGGATTGGCGGTCATCAGTGATGTGCCCAAAACGATGGTGTATCGCCTGGCGCGTTGGATGAATCGCAATGGCGAGATCATCCCCGCCAGCACAATCGGAAAGCCCCCGAGCGCTGAACTGCGGCCCGATCAAAAAGACGAAGACTCGCTGCCGCCTTATGAGGTGCTCGACGCCATCCTCGAACGTTACGTGGTGGAAGGCCAATCAGCGGAAGAAATCATTGCCGCAAATTTCGAAACCGACACCGTGCGCCGCATCGCCCGCCTCATCGACCTCAACGAATACAAACGCCGCCAAGCCGCGCCGGGATTGAAAGTCACCAGCAAAGCCTTTGGCGTGGGGCGACGCATTCCGGTGGCTCGGAAAATGTAGCCTGGGCCAATGGCCCGGGAATGACCCACTTCCAATGACCAAGCCCCAAGGAATGACCAAATCCCAATAAATAAACTCACGCCGCCACTTGAGCATTGCTCATTGGCATTTCCTTGGGATTTGGGTTTTGGTCATGGGTCATTTTCCTCTATGCTGCGCCGCCGATGATTTCTTACGCCAACTCCGAAAAGCTTTTCGCTGATTCGCTCAACCACATCCCCGGTGGCGTCAACTCCCCTGTGCGGGCGTTTCGCGGCGTGGGCGGTCAGCCGATTTTTGCCGAGCGCGTGGCGGGGGCGCGGATGTGGGATGTGGACGGCAATGAGTACATCGATTACGTGGGCACTTGGGGCCCGGCGATTTTGGGGCATGCGAATCCGGCCATCATCGAGGCAGTAAAAAATGCGGCGGACAAGGGCACGAGCTTCGGCATTCCAACTGAAGCGGAATTGCGGATGGCGCGGTTGGTGAAGGATTGCGTGCCCAGCGTGGAGAAAGTGCGGATGGTTAACTCCGGCACCGAGGCGTGTATGAGTGCCATCCGCGTGGCACGGGGGTTTACGGATCGGCCGAAGATGATTAAGTTTGATGGGTGCTATCACGGGCACGCGGATTCGCTTTTGGTGAAGGCCGGCTCCGGCGCGCTGACGTGCGGCAATCCGGATAGCGCGGGGGTGCCGCCGGAATTTACCGCGCACACGATCGTGGTGCCTTTCAATGACGAGGCGGCGGTGCGCGAGGCATTTGCAGCGAATGACGGGCAAGTGGCTGGGATTATTCTCGAACCCGTTCCCGGAAACGCGGGCGTGTATTTGCCTCGCGAGGGTTTCTTGGAATTTCTGCGCGACATCACAGCGGCCAACGACAGCCTCTTAATTTTTGATGAAGTGATGACCGGTTTTCGCGTGGGGCTCGGCGGCGCGCAAGGGCGCTTCGGCATCACTCCGGACTTAAGTTGCTTTGGTAAAATCATCGGCGGCGGCTTGCCCGTGGGCGCCTTCGGCGGTCGCGCGGATGTGATGGACGTGCTCGCCCCCGACGGCCCCGTGTACCAAGCCGGCACCCTCAGCGGTAATCCCCTCGCAATGGCCGCCGGTATTGCTGCGCTCGAGCAATTGCAATCGGGCGAGGTTTACAAAAAGCTGGAGGCGCTCGGTGCACGTTTGGAAGCGGGCCTCAACGCGGCTGCAAAATCCGCTGACGTCCAAGTGGTCACCCAACGCGTCGGCTCGATGAGTTGTTTATTTTTTACCGATCAACCCGTCCACAATCTCGCCGACGCAATGGCCACGGATCGCGAGCGATTCAAAAAATATTTCCACGGAATGCTCGCCGAAGGCATCTACCTCGCCCCCTCCGCTTTTGAAGCGGGCTTCCTTTCCAACGCCCACACAGAGGCGGATGTCGACGCCACCGTTGCGGCAGCTGCGAAAGTGATGGCCACACTCTAAGCCAATGAAACTGCTGGCAATTGATCACGGCACGAAGCGGATGGGCATTGCGGCGAGCGATGCGCTGGGGATGATGGCGCATCCGTTGGAGTTTATTCCGGCCAAACCATTCGATGGATTTCTGCAACGCCTAAAAGAAATTATGGCCGAGCGCGAGACTGAACGGATTGTGGTGGGGATGCCGCATAATATGGACGGCAGCATTGGGCCGCAGGCAAAGTTGGTGCAGGATTTTGTGGTGGTGCTGGAAAAGTCGGTGGCCGTGCCGGTGGTGACGTGGGATGAACGCCTCACCAGCGCCGCGGCCGAGGATCGCCTGCGGGAGGCGGGCGTGAATGCGCGTGAAGCGAAGAAGAAAGTGGACGCCTCGGCGGCGGCAATTTTGCTTCAGGATTATATGGACAGCCTCGCATTATGAAAAAAGGCGGCGAGGTGATACGGTTTAAGCTGACGATTGCTTACGACGGCACGGGGTATGCCGGTTGGCAGTTGCAGAAAAATGCGGTGTCGGTGCAGCAGCGCGTGGAGGAGGCGTTGCGGAAACTGTTCCCCGGCGTAATTCGCGTGCATAGTTCCAGTCGCACGGATACGGGCGTGCACGCGATGGGGATGGCGGCGCACGTGGACATCCCGCGGGCGGAATTGAACATGGATGCGCGGCAATTGTTGCTGGCGGTGAATTCGTTTTTGCCGGAGGACGTTCGCTTGAACGAGGTGCGAACGGTGAAGGCGGATTTTCACGCGCGGTTTGATGCGAAGAAAAAACAGTATCGTTATGTGATTTGGAATCATCCGGCGATGAATCCATTGTTGCGCAATCGCGCCTGGCAAGTGGCGGTGCCACTGGATTTTGAGCGAATGGAAAAAGCGGCGAAGTTGTTTGTGGGCAAAAAAGATTTTCAATCCTTCGCCTCCGCGCACGAATACAAAATGGAAAGCACAGTCCGCCGCGTGACGGGATGCAAAGTGTACCAACGCGGCAATGAGCTGGAGGTGGTGATCGAAGGTGAAGGGTTTTTGTACAAAATGTGCCGGGGCATCGTGGGCACGCTGGTGCAAGTGGGCCAGGGGAAGTTGACGCAAAAAGACATTCGCGAAATTTTTCGCAAACGCGACCGCCAAGTGGCAGGGATGAACGCGCCCGCGTGCGGGTTGACGTTGTGGAAGGTTTTTTATTAAGGAGGAAGGAGATAGGAGTCAGAATTTAGAATGAAACCAAGGCGACCGATGTTCAGATTCTGACTCCTGAATTCTGCCTCCTGACTCCTGAAAAAATGAACATCGTTCTCCTCGAACCTGAAATTCCGCCGAACACCGGCAACGTGGCGCGGTTGTGTGCGGCGACGCATTCGGCGTTGCATTTGATTGGGCCGCTTGGGTTTCGGTTGGATGACTCGCAGTTGAAACGGGCGGGGATGGATTATTGGGAGCAGGTGGATTGGAAGTTGTGGGAAAGTTGGGCGATCTTTGCAGAGAATTTGCCGGAGGATGCGCGGTGTTGGTTTGTGGAGCAGGGGGGCGGTCGGCGTTATGACGCAGTGGATTTTGGGCCGGAGGATTACCTCGTGTTTGGGCGCGAATCGGCGGGGTTGCCCAAGGCGTTGGTGGCGGAAAATATGGAGCGATGCCTCGAAATTCCCGTGCTAAATCCGCAGGCACGATCGCTGAATTTGTCCAACTGCGTGGCGTTGGTGCTGTACGAAGCGTTGCAGCAGCAGGGGTTTGCGAATGACCAATGAGCAAAACCCAATGACCAATGACCAAAACCCAATGACCAAGGAATGCCCAATAACCCAATGGCCAAACTTGGAGTTTGGAGCTTGGTCATTTGGAATTCAGCATTGACGCCCCTCGCTCATCATATATCTTTCCCGCCGCCCTTTCGTTCTACGAGGGGGCGCTCATTGCGAGTGACGGAGGGACTGGCCCGTTGATGTCACGGCAACCGATCGGAGCGACGGCTTCGATGGCAGGTGCCAAATCCAGCCGATGCGAATCGGGAAAATGAGCTGGCACGTGAAGGTTTGCCCGCTCATTAAACGAGCGGGTTTTTTTTTGCCCGCGCTAAAACAGAAATTTTTATGGCGAAACTGAAAACACAGGGATTTATGAAGGCGCTGCAGTGCCGCGAATGCGGGCGGGAATATCCGCTCGAAGCGCGGCACGTGTGCGAGTTTGATTTTGGGCCGCTGGAGGTGGCGTATGATTACGACAAAATAAAAACCAAACTCACGCGCGCAGCCATTGCGAAGCGGCCGCAAAGTATGTGGCGCTATCGCGAACTGTTGCCGGTGGCAAAGGCGCCAACGGTGGGATTGGAAGTGGGCTTCACGCCGTTGATTAAGGCCGATCGGCTGGCAAAGCGGTTGGGCATTCGCGAGTTGTGGATTAAAAATGACGCGGTGAATTATCCCACGCTGTCGTTTAAGGATCGCGTGGTGAGCGTGGCCTTGAGCCGCGCGCGGGAGTTGGGTTACGAGACGGTGGCCTGCGCATCGACGGGGAACCTCGCCAATTCCGTGGCGGCCAATGCGGCGGCTTCGGGGATGAAGGCGTTTGTGTTTATCCCGCACGATCTTGAAAAAGGGAAGGTCGTCAACTCGTTGATTTATGATGCGAATGTGATTTCTATTAAGGGGCACTATGACGAAGTGAACCGGTTGTGCGCGGAGATTGCGGGCAAATATAATTGGGCGTTTGTGAATGTAAATATGCGGCCGTATTACGCGGAGGGTTCGAAGAGCCAAGGGTTTGAAATTCTGGAGCAACTCGGCTGGAAAATTCCGCGGCATACCGTCGTGCCGATGGCGTCGGGTTCGTTGCTCACGAAAATTCACAAGAGCTATCAGGAATGCATTAAGGTGGGATTGGTAAAAAAATCCAACTACAGCGTGCACGGCGCTCAAGCCACGGGGTGCTCGCCCATCAGCGCGGCGTATCGCGAGGGACAGGATTTTTTCAAGCCGGTGAAGCCGGACACCATCGCGAAGAGTTTGGCGATTGGCACTCCGGCGGATGGGTTTTATGCGCTCAAAGTGTTCAAGGAAACCGGCGGCGCATCGGACGATGTGACCGATGACGAAATCCGCGAGGGCATTAAATTGCTGGCCGAGACCGAAGGCATCTTTGCCGAAACCGCCGGCGGCGTGACCGTCGGTGTGGCCAAGAAACTCATTGCCAGTGGCGCCATCCCCGCCGATGATTCCGCCGTGCTGTGCATCACCGGCAACGGGTTGAAGACACTCGATGCCGTGGAAAACCACGCGGGCGACACCCGCGAAATCAGCCCCAGTTTGCGCGAGTTTGATGCGCTGCTGGACCGTGACAAAACCTTAACCGCAAACTAAAGCAAACTAAAGCAAACTAATTTATGCCAGTTCAAATCCGAATTCCCACCCCGCTGCGCAAGCTCACCCACGACGAGGAAACCGTGGAGACCAGCGCCGAAACCGTTGGCGCCGCCATCACCGATCTGGAAAGTCGCTATCCCGGCATTCAGGAACGGCTGCTCGATGACGAAGGCCAAGTGCGCCGTTTTGTTAATGTCTATGTTAACGAAGAGGACATTCGTTTCCTGCAGGAAAAAGACACCCCCCTCAAAGACGGCGACGAAGTGAGCATCATCCCCGCCATCGCCGGAGGTTAAATTATGGCTGCAAAAAAGAAAAAGGCGGCCAAGAAAAAAGTTGCCAAAAAGAAGGCTGCGAAAAAATCCGAGCAAGGTCGCGTGCGGTTGTGGTTGATGTATCCGCCGAAGCACATTACCTCGCCGGTGATTTGTGAATTGGTGACGCGCTTTGGGTTGCTCGTGAATTTGCGACAGGCGGAAGTGCGCGATGAGATTGGCATTGTCTGCCTCGAACTCGAAGGCCCGCGTGATGAATTGAAAAAGGCGACCCGCTGGCTCGAGCGCAAAGACATCAAAGTGGAGCCGGTGGAAATCAACGTCATCGAGAGTTAAAGCACGGCGATGGCAGAGGCGTTCACATTTGATTGGGACGTATCGCCGGAACGCATCGCCGAAGTGCGGCGGCGCACGCTCTATCCCTTCAAACCCGCCGGCCCGGAAACGGATGCCGAGATGGCGGAAAATCCCACCACGGTTTTTGGCGCGGCCCTGCAAGCGGGCGAACCGGTGGGTTGCATCGCAGTGCTGGACGAACCCAAACACGATTGCGCATTACGCGTCCGTTGGCTGGGCGTGGATGAAACTGTGCGCGGCCAGGGCATCGGCGCGCGGTTGGTGCAGGCGGCTCAAGTGTTCGCGGCCACACGACAGCTGGGTTTGTGGGCGGATGTGCGGGTGAAGGCGATTCCGGTTTACGAGCGATTAAGCTTCGAGCCCCACGGCGACTTTTTTGAACTGCCGGACATCGGCCGGCATCGTGTGATGCGCTGGTGGCCGGCGGGACTCCGTCCTTGATTGCGTGCCTCATTTCGTGTTCTCTTCAGCACGGAAAAGGTACGGCAATGGCACGGCAAATCCACCCGGCGATGATGATTCACATTTCCAGAGACGGCGATCAGTTCGGCCCGTACAGCCCTGAGCAGGTGCAGGAGTATCTTGCTGCCGGCCAGCTATTGCCTACGGATATGGCTTGGTACGAGGGTGCGGCGGATTGGGTGCCGGTTACTCAAGTGGCTGGCGGCGCGACTGCAATGCCGGCCGCGGGCGTGGCGTGCAGCAACTGCGGCGCGGCGATGGATGCGGATCAAGTAATCTGCCTTGGGTGTGGCCAAAATCTGGATGAGCCAAAGTTGACTGAAGCGGAAGCCGCCGCCGCCGTGGCTGAGGCGATGAAGCACAAGCCGCTGGAAATTCCGCCGCCGTACACTTACGAAGATGAAACGGCTGATCGTTCCGGCGCGGTGAACTCAATCGGCTGGGCGCTGGTCACGGCTTGTTTGCTGCCGGTGTTCGGCGGCACGGAATGGAACATTGACTGGATGAATTTCTGGAAACTTCCCGACTGGCAAATGATGTTCGACATCCTTGCTCCCGGCATTCTGGGCATCGTGTGCATTGTCCTCGCCACCGCCTCGCATGGCCGCGCGCGGGGGGTGACGTTGTTGGTGTTAATGCTAATTATTTTTGGAACCGGTTTGGCCGATGACAAAGTCGGCACGATGAATTTGCAGGTGCCTTTGGATACCACGCCCTCGGTGAGCGATGCTCCTGCGTCCGCCAATGAAAACGGCCCGGAAGAAGTCGTGGACGCAGACGAAGTGGCGCCCGGCGTGCCGAAGGCTACTTCTGAAAAGAAAGATTTAAATATCTTTTATGATAAGCTCGGCTTAAAACCCGCCGATCATCCTTTGTTGGTGACGTTGTTTATGCTCGGCTGGGTGGGCGTGGTGTTTGCGGCTAAGTCAAGGTTGTATCGGCCCGATAGCAAGGTGGCGTGGATTGCCGGAATGATCGGCGGCGTGTTTATGATTTTATTTTGGTTAATGCCTTCCGGTGGCGGAATGATGCTCACGACAATGACCGGTGCACTCGGCAGCGATTTATTTTTGGGGATTGGTTTGCTCCTGATGTTTTTGCTGACGGTTGGGGCTGCGGTGTGTTGCTTCATCAATACCCGTCGTCTGCGGCCCAGTATGATGAAAAAATATTCCAACCTCGGCATTACATTTATGGTCGCGGGCGTGATGCTTTCGCTGGTGCCCGCGTGGGGCAAGGTGATGTACGATGAAACCAAGGCGCATCACACCAAGGCCAAGGAGCGCTTTGATGCGGTAAAGAAATCGCTTCCCAAGGCGTACATCGGCACTCAAACCGCTCAGAACGAAGCGAAGCTGGCCAAGGTGGAGAAGCCCACCAACGCGGTCATCAACTCCGTGTGCGGCTGGATGCTCACCGGTGTGAAATATCTGGCGTGGATTGGAGGGCTGTTAATCGTGCTGCCACTGGCGTTAGTAGAAATTTTATGCGGCCTGCGTGAGCCCGACTCTGCGGAATTTATCTGATGGCAGGGATTTTCATTGTGGTGGATGGCCAACCCGATGGCCCGCACGATGCAGAAACTTTGCGCGCGCGCTTGGTTTCCGGTGAGTTGCCGCGCGACACTCACGCCAGCCGCGAAGGCGATGAGCAATGGATGCCGCTCACCGAATTGATCGGCGACGTGCCGGAAATTTCTGCCGAATCCAAAGCGCCCATTCCCGAAGCCAAAGTACGCACCGGCGCGTGGGTTGCACTCGGCGCATTATTTCTCGCGGCATTTTTTTTCCCAACGCCAATGAAAGACGGATGGGGCATCGTGAATCTCCAAACCGGTTGGGTGAAGGAACACCTCGGCTGGACGCCCGTCCCGCTGATGCTGTGGCCGGCTGCGGTGGGCGCCATTGCGATCGCCTTGGGCTTGCTGCTGCACGGGCGCGCGCGGGGCGCGTTGGGCATTTTGCTCGCGTTGTTGCCGGTGCTGTTGCTGCTCATCCTGGGCGGTGGTGTGGTGGTAAATGCATTTGAATTATTTGGCGAATTGCGGGAAGCGCAAATGACCGACTTGGGTGACAAAGACAAAGTGAAAGATTTGTTCTCCTCGATGATGACGTCGGTTGCGAGCTTGAGCGCCACGGCATTTTTGGTGTTCACCGTGTTGGCGGGTGTGGCGGCGTCGCTGTACGCCACGGCGTTGCTGGTGCCCGCCGCCGTGCGCGCGTTGCGGCCGACATCCGGCGGCGCATATTACGCGGGCCTCATCGGTGGCATCGTGTTGATCATTTTGCAACTGGTGTTGCTGTTTGTTTCCGTGCCCGTCTTGTTGGTGAATTTTGTGCAAGGCGCGGGAATGGTGTTGGGGGCGATGCTGCATATGGCGGCGGT
The DNA here is from genome assembly GCA_014239365.1 of Verrucomicrobiia bacterium. Classification (GTDB taxonomy): domain Bacteria; phylum Verrucomicrobiota; class Verrucomicrobiia; order Limisphaerales; family UBA1100; genus JACNJL01. Next base: position 16,805 of record JAAZZB010000084.1, read on the forward strand.
GATCATCGCCTTCACAAACACGCCCGGTCGTCCGGCTGCGGTGGCGGTGCGGCGCGCGCGCTGGAGCCTCGGGCTCGGCTTAGGCGGCTTTGTGGTTTATGGGGCAGCGACTCTTCTGTCGGCGTTGTTGGCCGAGGGCATTCAGCACAATGTTGGGATGTATGTTTTCAAATTATGGCTGTGGTTTGCCGCAGCGGCAGGGGTGCTGCCGGTGGCGCTGGCGGATCTTTGGCTGGGCAAAACAGTTGACGCGCCCGCGCAATTGCCCGAAACAACCCGCCTATGAATGACGCCGAAGGCAACGAACCGTTGAAAGATTTCATCCGCGACCGCGTGGTGGCGGATGTGGCGGCGGAGGCGTATCCCGGTGTGGTCACGCGTTTCCCGCCGGAGCCCAACGGTTATTTGCACATCGGCCACGCGAAATCCATTTGCCTGAACTTCGGCATCGCCCTGGAAAATGGCGGCGTGTGCAACCTGCGCTTCGATGACACAAACCCGGCGAAGGAGGACACCGAGTTTGTGGAATCGATCACCGAAGACGTGCGCTGGCTGATTGAGGGCTGGGCGGATTCGGTGATTTCCAAAGAAACATTTTTTGCCTCCAGTTATTTTGAGCAGCTGCACGATTACGCCGTGCAACTGATCCGCGATGGCAATGCGTACGTTTGCGATCTCTCGCTTGAAGAATGGGAAAGCTATCGTGGCGCGCCCGAACTGCCCGGCAAAGAAAGCCCGCATCGCAATCGCGCCGTGGAGGAGAACCTCGATTTGTTTTCCCGAATGCGCGCGGGCGAGTTTGCCGATGGCGAAAAAACGTTGCGCGCGAAAATCGATATGGCCTCGCCGAATTTGCATTTGCGCGATCCCGTGATTTATCGCATCCGCCACGAGGCGCATCATCAGGCCGGCGAGGCGTGGTGCATTTATCCGATGTACGATTTCACGCATTGTCTTTCGGATAGTATTGAGGGCATTTCGCATTCCATCTGCACGCTGGAATTTGAGGTGCACCGGCCCTTGTACGATTGGGTGCTCGATCATTTGCCCGTGCCGCCGCCGCGCCCGCATCAGCACGAGTTTTCGCGCCTCAACCCCACGTACATGGTGATGAGCAAACGCAAGTTGCGGCAGCTCGTGGAGGAAAATCACGTGCACGGCTGGGACGATCCGCGGATGCCCACCATTGCGGGCTATCGACGGCGCGGCTTCACGGCGGCCTCCATTCGCAATTTTTGCCAGGGCGTGGGCGTCACCAAATTCAAAGGCGTCACCGATGTTGGCTTGTTGGAAAATTCCATTCGCGAAGAACTTAATAAGTCTGCCGAACGCCGATGCGCGGTGCTTGATCCGCTGGAAGTGATGATTGATAATTATCCCGAAGGCGAATCTGAAGAACTTGAAGCGGTCAACAATCCGGAAGACGAAAGCGCCGGCAAACGCGCGTTGCCATTCGGGCGGCGGCTCTTTATCGAGCGCGCGGATTTTATGGAAGACCCGCCCAAGAAATTTTTCCGGCTTGGGCCCGGACGCGAAGTGCGTTTGCGCTACGCTTATTTCATCACCTGCCAACGCGTGGAAAAAGATGAGGCCGGAAATATCCTGCGCATCCACTGCACGTACGATCCCGAAACACGCGGCGGCAGTGCGCCCGATGGCCGCAAAGTAAAAGGTACCCTCCACTGGGTGAGCGCCGACCACGCCGTGGATGCCGAGGTGCGTTTGTACGACCGGCTATTCACCGAAGCCGAGCCGGAGGCGGAAGGCGATTTTCTCGATTGCCTAAATCCTGATTCATTGAAAACGATCACCGCCAAACTCGAGCCTTCGCTTGCCAAAGTCACAGCGGGTCAACGCGTCCAATTCGAACGCCTCGGATATTTCACGCCCGATCCCAAAGACAGCACGCCGGACAATCTCGTCTTCAATCGCATCGTCGGCCTCCGCGATCGCTGGGCTAAGCTGGCAAAAAAGTAAGACACGGATTACACGGATTAACACAGATTTTAATCCGTGAAATCCGTGTCTAAAAACGTTACTCACTGAAGGTTGATTGGGAGTGAGAAATCGGCTAGATTAAAGGGGATGCGTTTCTGGATGTCATTGATTGGATCGGGACTGTTGCTTTCGGAAGCGGCGGCGGCGGATTCGGTGGTGTGGCACCCCAAGGCGCGCACGTTTGATATGAACGTGCGGGCGATGGGGCTGGAACAATTGCTGGGCGTTATCAAAGCGGAAACCGGCTGGGAAGTGCTGGTGGAGCCGGGGCTGAAGGGGCGCGTGGAGGTGAAGTTTCGCAATAAATCGGCGGCGGACGCGATGCGGTTTCTGTTGGGGGATAAACGGTTCTCGCTCGTGCCCCGCACCAAAGGCGGCACGCGCCTGATGGTTTATGAGAGCAACCTGCGCGGGGCCACACAAAAGGTGGCCTCCGAAATGCTCGCCTACGAAGCGGAGCCCTTGGCGCCCGGCGCGGATGATGGCCGCCTGCTCACGCTCAAGGTGAAGGTGCATCATCTGAAAAGCAGTTTTGCCTCCATCAATGCGGATTCCAAACTCACCAACATTCGCCCTTTGCTCGCGGGCGTGAATGAACTGTGGCAGTCGGCGAACATCCGTTTTGTGGCCGATCGACCGGTGCCCATGCGCGCGGCGGATCGCGATGCGGAAAAGGCATTTGCCGGATTGTTCAAACCGGGCGTTTCCGCCACGGCCGTGGCGCAACTTCAATCGCGCATTTTACATAAAATGCTTCCGGACTTGCCGGACCGCGGGAAGGTGTTTCACATCGTCGTCATTTACACAATGCCGCGCGCGTATGGCGCGGTGTATTTGCCGGCCAAAGGGATGGTGCTAATGCCGCAGGTGAAGTTCGCCGCGTTAGTGGATGCCGATGGGGTTTGGAAAGATGGCTCGCCGGTATTCTTCGCGCAGTCGAACATTCTCGCGCACGAAATGGGCCACTCACTTTCGCTGCCGCACGTGGCCACGCAAGGCAACCTGATGATTGATGGCAAGCTGCGCGAAGGCGGCGGCGTGGGGCCGGGCAACAAACTCGCGGCCAAGCAAATCATCGCCGCGCGGAGGCAAGCCTTTACCGGCGGCCCCTATGTGCCGGGCCTCAATCCACGGCCCACCAAGCCCGCTCCACCCAAGTCGCCGGAAGATTGATTTCGGCATCGCCGGGTGTTACCTTCGCGCCACGTTATGGACGATCCATTATTGCAGGCACTCAACGAATCGGGCGACGACCTCATCGCCGCATTAAAAACCGTGGCGCGCGCGGAGGTATGCGTGGTGGTGACAAACGGCGCGTTGGTGGGGCTCAACCTCGACGGCTCCAAAATCACCGATGCCGGTTTGGAAAAACTCGGCGGGCAGGAACAACTCCGTTGGGTGGGCCTCGCGGGCACGGGCGTTTCGCCCGAAGGCGTCGCCCAGTTGCAGAAGAGTTTGCCCAATTGCAACGTGCTTCATTAAATGAAACTTAGCCGCCACAAATCCGGTCGTGGATTTTCCCTTGTGGAAATGTTGGTGGTGATTGTGATCATCGGCATTCTGCTCGCTCTGATGCTGCCGGTGTTTGCCAAGGCGATCAGCAAGGCTCGCAGCCTCGGTCGTCCGGTGGATCCCAATGATCCCAGCAAAGGGATGTACGGCCCTTCCTCCGTGCGGCCGGAAGATTTGGACTAAAGAGTTGGGCTAAGTCGACGGCGGTTTTCGGATGGTTTTTTGAAGTGCATTGAGTTAGGTTTTTTGGCCTTAACGAACGATGGCCGCGTACTACGTCCAGAAAGATGGCGGACATTTTGGCCCGCTCTCGCACGATGAACTGCAACAGTACATCGCCGCCGGCGTGTTGTCGGTGGAAGACTGGGCGCTTGAGGAAGGCCAAACCGCCTGGGTGCCGCTGGGCACTTATGTGCAGGCATCGCCTGAACCGGTGGCGCTTGCCGATCCTGCGAATCAAAATCAATCGCCTGAATCTTCCGGCTTCGGGATGGCGTCTGCCGGGGTGGCGTTGTTGTTGATTGCCGGTGGCGCATTTGGCGCGTGGCAAATTTGGGGCGGCAAATCTAATGCGCCCTCGCAATCCGGAATTGAAGTGAGCCTCCTGCAGCCGGGCGATATGCCGGAGGCTTTGCCACCTCAAAAACTAAAGCCCCTGCCCACCAATAATTTGCCGGCGGTTGTGCCCGGAGAATTAATTTTTATTTCACAAGAAAACATTTTCCCACTCCAAGCCCGGGCCAAGGCCGGGGATGCCGCGGCAATGCTGGAGCTGGCGCGTCGTCACGAAACCGGCTGGGGCGTGCGCTGGGATCCGGCTGCCGCGTTCAAATTGGCCGAGCGCGCCGCTGCCAAAGACGAGCCGCGCGCGCGGGTGTTGCTGGCATTTTATTGTATGAGCGGCTATGGCGCGGACCGCGTGGATGTGAAACGCGCCGCTCAATTGGAGCAATCCGGCACATTGGAACGCGTGCAAAAAATGGCCGACGAAGGCGATGCCGTCGCGCTGGCGATTCTTGGGCTCAGCAATAAACCCCGGCGCGGGTTTGCCGGCAACCCGGAGCTGGCGTATCGGCAATTCCGTTTGGCGGCGGATCAGTACGACGTTCAGGCGCAGCATTGGGTCGGGTTAATGGAAGTCACTGGAGTGGGCACGAAGCGCGATGTGGCTCGCGGCGCACGATGGATTGCCGCCGCCGCCGGGCGCGGACAGGCGCTGAGTATTTCTCTCCTTGGCCGGATGCATTTTCTGGGCCAAGGGTTGCCGGAAAATTCCAGCGAAGGCGTGCGGCTCATTCGCCGCGCCGCCGGGATGGGCGTTCCGCTTGCCCGCTATCGATTAGGGTTTATGTATTTGAAAGGCACCAATCTCGAGGCCGACCCCCGCCAAGCCTGCGTTTGGTTGCTGCTCGCTTATGATAAAATGAACATTGCACGGCCGCATCTGAAAAAATTGCGCGACGAAATGGATCCGGCGGATTACGACCACGCCCTCGCCGAAGCCACCCGAATTGATGACACCTTTACCGACCCCGGCCTGCCACCGCCCGATCCCAATCGCCCGCCCAATCCACCCGTCATTGGCAAGCCCGTTCAACCCGGCGTGGCGGTGTTGCCGCCGGTATTGCCCAAAGGCTCGCCCGCTGCCGAGTTGCAGCGGGTTGCTGCGGGCGTGTCCGAGGGCAAACCCATCGTTTTCTGGAACGCTCTGCCGATGCAGCAACAGGTCGATTTGAAAGGGTTATTGCGGGTCGCCGGCCAATACTTATCTGCTGAGGATCATCGCCGCCTCTTTGTTGTGCTTGGGCGAATCGCAAAGCTAATGCGCGAGAAAAAAACCGAACTCATCCCCTTGGCCCCGGAAGAGTTGCGGCCCTATTGGGACACCGCTGCGGTGGTGCTGGGCACGCTTGCGAAAAGTGAATTCGCCGATCCCAAGTGGTTTGAAAAACCGGATGTGCCCAAATTGCTCAACGGAACGGGGGCCAGTCTTTGTGCAGAATTGTTGAAACACAAAAAAGTGTATCCGTGGCAGTGGAATGATTTGCGGGTTGTGCCCGTCAGCGAATCGGGCGATGAAGCGGTCGTGGAAATGTGGGCTAACAATCAATCCAAACGACTTGTGCTGCACCGAGTGGAGGGCAAGTGGTTGCCCGTAGTTTGGGTTGCGACTTGGGGCGCGGCCATTGCCGATGCCAAAAAAACTTTGGGCGAACCCGAGGTGCCGAGTGATGCGCGCGATGCTTTTTTGCGTCACTTGGGCGTGTTAGAAATTGGGTTGGAACAGTTGGATACCTCTGAGAATGAAGATCAATTCAAAGCGCGCGCCCAAGGATTGCTAAAAGCGTTGCTGCCAAAACCACCCAACGAAACCAACGAACCTTAAACTATTCCGTGCCCGTGTTCTCCAGCGGGCGTACTTCTTCAAACACGGGTGCGGGCCGGTACGCACGCGCCAATCGCACGGCTTCCACTCGCTCTGCTTCGGTCATTTCTTTATCCAGTAACCCCCGCAATTCCTCGGTTTTCTCATTGCCAATTTGGGCGGCCAACAACACCCATTTGTAGGCTTGCACCAAATCGCGTTCTCCCAGCCGACCGGTCCCGTGTAAAATCGAAAGCTGCAGTTGGGCCACCGTGAGGCCCTGTTGTGCGGCGTGTTCGTACCATTCCGCGGCCTTCAGAAAATCTTTGCTGACGCCTTCGCCGAGTTCGTACATTTCCCCCAGCGCCGCCTGCGCATAAACATTGTCGGCGTTGGCGGCGCGTTGGATCCAGTCCGCCGCCGTGATGAGGTCGCGCTTCACGCCGCGGCCTTCGCGAAATAAAATGCCAAGATTATACATACTCATCGTGTAGCCGCTTTCCGCTGCGCGTGTGTAATACTGAATCGCCAATCGATAGTTGCGCGGCACGAGCCGCCCTTGTTCATATAGCCAAGCCATCGCGTGCAGCGAGAGGGGATTGCCTTTTTCAACCGCAAACGCGTAATGCTTGAGCGCTTGTTGGACGTCGCGTTTTATGCCGATGCCTTTTTCGTGAATGAGCCCGAGGTTGTGATGCGCGTGGGAATTTTCTTGTGCGGCGGATTTGCGGAACCATCGGATGGCCTCCTGCGCCTGTGCTTTGCCGCCCAGCCCGTCGCGCAATAACCGGCCGAGATTATTCTGCGCCATCGATTGGCCGGGCAGGCTTTTGCCGGTGGAAAAATCTTTGCGATCGCGCGCGGCGCGTTCGTAGTAGTGGCGTGCCTTTACGTAATCACGCTTCAACCCAAAGCCGCGTTCGTACATCCAGCCGAGATTGTTTTGCGCGTGCTCATTTCCTTTCGCTGCAGCCATTTGAAATAACTGCACCGCGGTGCGGTGATCTTTGATGACGCCCCGCCCATCGCGATACAGACAACCGAGATTGTTTTGGGCCATCGAAATGTCGCCGCGTTCGGCGGCCACGCGATAGAGCCGCGCTGCTTCGGTGGGGTCGGCCTTCACTTCGTAGCCGGTGTCGTAACGCCAGCCCAGCTGCATCATCGCCATATATTCGCCCGCCTTCACGCGTGCCTCGAGATTTTTCAGCGGCGTGTCTTTCAGTCGCCGGATGGCTTTGTAATCGCCTTTGCGCGCCATCGCCAGCAATTCCTTGCGGGATTTGCTGTTGTAATAATCTTCGGACGAAGCGAACGGATCCGTGGGGTCAAACGTCTCGCACGCCATCAGCGCAAGCACGCCGACGGCCATACAAATGTTTTTGAGATTCCCCCCCATCACCTTTTTCATCGTGCTGTTTTCATTTCTCAACTCAAGCGAAAATCATTCACATTTCGCCGTCTCATTTCGCGTTGATCGCGCCGGATTGATTCCGGGGCCGTTCTGTGCCATCCTCCGCGTATGGGGAATTCTTTTGGCGAACTCTTCCGCATCACCACCTGGGGCGAAAGCCACGGCGGCGGCGTGGGCGTGGTGATTGACGGCTGTCCACCGCGCCTCGCGTTGACCGAAAAAGATCTCCAACCCGACCTCGCCCGGCGTCGGCCCGGCCAATCCCGCATCACCACCCAACGGCAGGAAACGGATGCCGTCCGCATTTTGTCCGGCACATTCGAGGGGAAGACGCTCGGAACACCCATTTCGTTACTGGTGGAAAACACCGATCAACGCTCCGAAGCCTATACGGAGATGCAAACGAAATACCGCCCGAGCCACGCTGATTACACTTACGATGCCAAGTATGGCATTCGCGCCTGGCCCGGCGGCGGCCGCACCAGCGCGCGCGAAACCATCGGACGCGTGGCCGCCGGAGCGATTGCCAAAAAGATTTTGAAAAAACTTTTTGGCGTCGAAGTGCTCGCGTGCGTCCAGCAAGTGCAGAAAATTTCTGCCGAAATTAATCCAGATAAATTTACGCTCAAACAAGTCGAAGCCAACATCATCCGTTGCCCGCACAAGGCGACGGCGGAGAAAATGATCCGTCTCATCGATCGCACGCGCAAGGCAGGCGACAGCGTGGGCGGCGTGCTCCTTGGCGTGGCGCGCGGTGTGCCCGTCGGTTGGGGTGAACCGGTCTTTGACCGCCTCGAGGCCGATCTCGCCAAAGCGATGCTTAGCCTTCCCGCCAGTAAAGGATTTGAAATTGGCTCCGGCTTCGGCGGCATCGCGATGAAGGGCAGCGAACACAACGACCCCTTCCGAATGCGCGGCGGCAAAGTGCGCACCACCGCCAACCGTTCCGGCGGCGTCCAAGGCGGCATCAGCAATGGCGAGACTATTTACTTCCGCACCGTCTTCAAACCCACCGCCACTATTTTGCAAAGCCAAGACACCGTGAGCGCCGCTGGCAAAAACGTGAAACTCAAAGCCCGCGGCCGGCACGATCCATGCGTTCTCCCTCGCGCCGTGCCGATGGTGGAAGCGATGACGGCGTTGGTGTTAGTGGATCACGCCCTGCGCCATCGCGCGCAGAATGGGAAGTAATTTTCAGACACGGATTACACAGATTTTCATGGATTAAAAAATCTGTGTGAATCTGTGTAATCCGTGTCTCTTTTCTAAACCGGCCCCAAGCTTTTCCACCACCATTGCCACAGCGCGTAGCCGCCGAAGATCCAGCCGACTGCGGCGAGCGCGATGTATGGGCCGTAGGGGATGACGTTCGCTTTGTCGCGGCGCAGGAGCATCATCAGCGAACCCACCACGGCGCCCACCATCGCGCTGGCCATTAGGCCGAAGAGGGTGGCTTGCCAGCCGAGGAACGCGCCGATGGCGGCCATAAATTTCACATCGCCAAAGCCCATCGCCTCGCGCGGGATGGTGACTTCGCGGGTGAGCACTTCGAGGTGCGGCACTTCGCTTGCGGAAAAATCCATCTCGCCGATGGTGAGCGTATCGGCATTGAGCGCCACGGACTTGTCCCAATAACAACAGTCTACGAGTTCCACGTGTTCGGCGTGCAGCGTTACGGTGTCGCCTTTGCGATAAAACACATCCTCGAATGGAATCACTGTGTCCTCCTCACCCGGTTCGCCGCCGAGGCACATATAGTCCGTGCAAAAAGAAACCGTCACCGGCACGTCGCTGTTGTACGTTTGTTTGCCAAACATCGCTTTGCCCAGCCGCACCACCGCGTACACCACCGCGCCGCCCACCGCCATGCCCAACACGCTGAGCCAAAGCGCCTGCGCGTGGCTCACGGGTTCGCCAAGAAACGCCCCGTGCAATTGCGGCAGCGCGACGGAGAAAATCGCGCCCATCACCATCCCGCCTTTGGTTAATTCATCCGGAATAATAAAATGCTCAAAATCAATAAAGGTGGACGCAATCAATCCCGCCAACAAAGTGACGAGCGCCATCGAAACGCCCGCTGCGATGAGTGGGTTTTTGATGGGCGCCTCGTAGCCTTGCGTAAATTGAAAGTACACCAACAACCACGCGCCCAGAAAAGCCACGCCGGTGAGGAACTCCACCAACACATAGCGCGCGGGAATGCGCGCCTCGCAGCCGGCGCATTTTCCGCGTTGCCACAGCCACGTGATGAGCGGCACATTTTGATACCAAGGAATCGAGTAACCGCACTGCGGACAATGCGAGGGCGGATGCAAAATACTCATCTCACGCGGCAGCCGATGGATGACGACGTTCAAAAAACTGCCCACGATGCAGCCGAGCACAAAGAACACCATCGAGAACAGCGTCAGTTCGCTGCCAAAAAACTGGATCAATTGGTCAGCCATTGACAGCCTCCTCCAACGCAGCGCGCATTAGTTTGAGCGGCGCGGCTTGGCCGCTCCAAATTTCCAGCGCCTTCGCGCCCTGATGCAGCAGCATCCCGAGGCCGTTGGCGGTTTGGCAACCGGCGGCACGCGCGGCGGTCAGCAGCGGCGTCTCGGCCGGTTGATAAATCATATCGTACACCGCGCGCGTTTTATCCAATGAAAACTGATCGGTGTCCAGCGGCAGCGCGTCGCCCGTGGCGAGCCCAAGCGATGTGCAGTTGAGCACGAGATCCACATTGCCGCCGGGATAGCCCACCGAAACGGCCACCGCCGGAAAGCGCGTGCGAATTTCGTGGGCAATCGCTTCGGCCTTGCTTTCGGTGCGGTTGACGATGTGCAGCTGCCGCACGCCTGTGGCCGCCATTTTCAATGCCGCCACGCGACCGGCACCGCCCGCGCCAAGCAACAGCACATTTTCCCCGCGCACTTCCATCCCCAAATCTTCGCGCAAACTTTGGGTGATGCCGTCTGCATCTGTGTTAAATCCGTGGCTGCGCAATTGGTGCGGCGCGGTTTCGAAATCGCGTAACGCGCGCCAGTCGCCGTGGTCATCCTGTCCTTCAAAGAGAATCGTGTTGACCGCGCCCCATTCGCTTGCGCTTTCGTCGAGCACATCCACCATGTCCATAGCCAGCAATTTATGCGGCACGGTAAGGTTGATGCCGATATAATGCATCGCCTGCGCGCCGGCGATCGCTTCGCGCAGTTGCTCCGGCCGCACCTCGGCGGCGGTGTAGCGCCAGTCGAGCCCCAGCTCCGCGATGCCCGCATTTTGCATCGGGGGCGAAGCCGAGTGCCCCACGGGAAACCCATACACCGCGCAAAGACGCGTGCGGGCGGAAACAGGATGTGCGTGGCCGGACACGCGCGCAATGTACCGAGGCAAAGTGCCGAGGTCGAGATTGGAGTGGCTTGACGGCGGGGCGTTGCTTTCCCACAATGCGCGCCCGAAATTATTTGATTTTACAATGAGTGATAAAATTTTTCCTCCCACCGCTGCGGCGTCCGAAGGCGCACACGTCGCGTCGCTTGAACAGTACCGCGAACTGTACGACCGCTCCATCAACGACCCCGAAGGGTTTTGGACCGAGCACGCCGAACGCCTTCATTGGGCGGAGAAATGGGAAACACTGCGCGAATGGGATTACCACAAAGCAGAACTAAAGTGGTTCCTCGGCGGCAAACTCAACGCCTGTTACAATTGCGTGGATCGCCACGTGGACGACGGCCACGGCGATGATACCGCGCTGATTTGGGAGGGGAACGATCCCACCGAAAGCCGCACATTCACATACAGCCAACTGCAGGCGGAAGTGCAACGGGCGGCGAATGCATTGAAAAATCTCGGCATCGCGAAGGGCGATCGCGTTTGCATTTATATGCAGATGATTCCGGAGCTGACCATTGCGATGCTCGCGTGCGCGCGGATTGGTGCGGTGCATTCGATTGTGTTCGGCGCGTTCAGTGCGGACAGCCTCGTCACGCGCATCAACGATTCCAAATGCAAAGCCATCCTCACGCAAGACACTGGCGTGCGCGGCACGAAGCTGGACATCGCGATGAAAGCCAACGCCGATGCGGCGGTGGCGAACACGCCGTCCATTGAAAAAATCTTAGTCGTCCAACGCACCGGCGCGGAGGTGGCGATGGCCGAAGGCCGCGATGTGTGGTGGCACGAAGCGCTGGCCGCCGCCGATGCGGAGTGCCCCGCCGAGCCGATGGACGCGGAGGATCCGCTGTTTATTTTGTACACGTCCGGCAGCACCGGCAAACCGAAGGGCGTGCTGCACACCACTGGCGGCTACCTCGTGTACGCGGCTACGACGCATCATTATATTTTTGATTATCATCCGGGCGATGTCTATTGGTGCACGGCGGATATCGGCTGGGTGACGGGGCACTCTTATATCGTGTACGGCCCGATGGCCAATCGCGCGATCACGATGATGTACGAGGGCGTGCCAAATTATCCCGACCACGGCCGCTTCTGGGAAATCGTGGCGAAGCATAAGGTGAACATTTTTTACACCGCGCCCACCGCACTGCGCGCGTTGATGAAAGAAGGCGACAGTTGGCCGAGCCAACACGATCTTTCCAGCTTGCGCTTGCTCGGCACCGTGGGCGAGCCGATCAAAGAACCGGAATGGAATTGGTACAACACCGTCATCGGCAAAGAACAATGCCCCATCGTGGATACGTGGTGGCAAACGGAAACCGGCGGCATAATGATTTCGCCGCTGCCGGGCGCCACGCCCACCAAACCGGGCAGTGCGACGCTGCCGTTCTTTGGCGTGAAGCCGGCCCTCGTCAATGACGCGGGCGAGATCATCGAGGGCAACGGCGTCTCTGGAAATCTCTGCATCCTCGAGCCGTGGCCCGGCCAAATGCGAACGGTGTACGGCGATCAACAACGGTTTTACGACACGTACTTCGCGCGTTTCCCCGGCAAATATTTCAGCGGCGATGGCTGCAAACGCGATGCCGACGGCTACTATTGGATCACCGGACGCGTGGACGACGTCATCATCGTGAGCGGCCATAACCTCGGCACCGCGGAAATCGAAGGCGCCATCGGCGGCCACCCCGCCGTGGCCGAGGCGGCAGTGGTCGGCTACGAACACGACATCAAAGGCAACGCCATTTACGCGTACGTGACGCTCAAGACCGGCGAAGAAGTCACCGACACGATGCGTGCCGAGATCGTGAAACAAGTCCGCGCCGACATCGGTCCGCACGCCTCGCCTGAAAAAATTCAATTCACCGGCGGCCTCCCCAAAACCCGCAGCGGAAAAATAATGCGCCGCATCCTCCGAAAAATCGCCGAAGGCGACACCGACAACCTCGGCGACATCAGCACGTTGGCCGATCCCGCCGTGGTGGAATCCTTAGTAGCGGGACGGGTGGAATAATGTAGCCCGGGCCGGTGGCCCGGACTACAGCGCTGCATCATTTTGGTAGGGACACGCTGCACGTGTCCACGGACGCGCACAGCGCGTCCCTACCGTGTGAATGTCTAATCCTTGCACCGCCTTCCCCCGCGCCCTAACTTCGCGGCGATGAAATGGTTGCCCTTTGAGTTTGCGTTGGCGCTGCGGTATTTGCGGCCCAAACGCACCTCGGTTTCGTTCATCACACTCATCTCGGTGGTGGGCGTGATGTTGGGCGTGGCGGTGCTCATCATCGTTACTTCGGTGTTTTCCGGCTTCCATTTGCAACTGAAGAAATCGTTTTTCCAATTCTCGGCCGACCTCACCGTGCGACCGATGAGCGGGCCGATTGTGGAATACGAGGCGCTGTCCGATCGCATTGGAAAAATTCCGGGCGTCACCGGCGTCTCCCCAATCATCGGCGGCAAGGTGATGATGGAGACCGACCCGGAATTCGGCGCGCCGGCATTCGATGCGCCGGTGCTGTTGGGCGTGGATCCCGAGCGAATGAAAACCGTCAGCCAAGTGCCGGAACATTTGGAGGCGGGCGAATTTAATTTGCGCGGTAATCGGCTGGTGATTGGCTACAATTTTGCGCGATCCGATGGCGAGTTCCGGTTGGGCGTGGGCGATCGTGTGCTGATCCATTCGCCCAAGATGATTCAGGAAATGCGCGAGGCCCAAAAAGCTGGCGAGGAGTTGGGCATTTTTCCGGAAGAATACATCGTGGCCGGCGTGTTCGATGCGGGCCAAAAAGATCTCAACGATTTTATATTCTGCAGCCTCTACAACGCGCAGGATTTGTATGGCCTCGAGGAAGGCGCGGCGATGTTGTGGGTGGAAACCACCGACCCGCTGCAGCTCGGCCCGCAGCAGGCGGCGTTGGAAAAAATGCTTGGGGAGGGCTTTAGCATCGGCACTTGGAAAGATCTCAATCCGGTGCTGCTCGCGCAGGTGCAGGTGGAGAAAATGATCAACCAATTCCTGATGTTTTTTATCGTGGTAGTGGCGGCGTTTGGCATTGCGAGTTCGTTGATTATTTTTGGCGTACAAAAAACCAAAGAGATTGGTTTGCTCAAAGCGCTGGGCGCGAGCAATGGGCAGGTGAGTTTTGTGTTTCTCATTCAAAGTGCCGTGGTGGGATTGCTCGGCACGGGGATGGGCATCGCGATGGGATTATTGGTGCTCAAATATCGCAACCAATTTTTGGGGTTTCTGCGCGGGCACGATGTGGAGTTGTTTCCGGAAAAACTTTATGGCTTTCGCGAACTCCCCGCCCAAGTGGTGCCGGGCGATCTCGTGGTCATTTGTGGCGTCTCGATTTTAATTTGTTTGCTGGCCGGATTATTGCCGGCTTGGAATGCGGCCCGTTTGCGGCCGGTGGAGGCTTTGCGTAGTGAGTGACGCAGTCTTGAAAGCAAATGGCGTGGGGAAAACCTACCGAATGGCGGGCCAACCTTTGACGGTGCTTAATGGCGTCGATCTCGCGTTGGAACGCGGCGAGTTTGTGGCGTTGCAGGGGGCTTCCGGTTCGGGCAAGAGCACGCTGTTGCAATTGCTCGGCGGGTTGGATGCGCCTTCGGAGGGGGAAATTATTTTTAAGGGTAAGTCGATGCGTTTGCAATCGCCTTTGGACGCAGCAATCTTTCGCGGGCTGCACATCGGCTTTGTGTTTCAGGCGTATCATTTGTTGCCGGATTTGGACGCACTGGAAAATGTGTGCCTCCCCGCGTTAGTGCAGCGCGCGCCCCAAGCCCAAGCGGAAACCCGCGCGCGGGAATTGCTGGCGGCCGTGGGGCTGGCGGATCGGATGACGCATTTGCCTACGGAACTTTCCGGCGGCGAACAGCAGCGCGTGGCCATCGCGCGGGCGTTGATGAATGAACCGGAAATTATTTTGGCCGATGAACCCACCGGCAATCTCGACACCGGCACCGAGGCGGAAATCATCGCGTTGCTCGCTCAATTGCACCGCGAACATAATCTGACTTTGCTCGTCGCCACGCACGATGATGTGGTCGCCGCCGCCGCCGAGCGCATTGTTCGGCTGAAGGATGGAAGGGTTGCTGACTGAAGGATTGCCCCGCCGCGCGCGTTGCGGCACTCTCCGCCGACCGATGAAGGTTTACATAAACGGAAAATTTGTGGATGAGGCCAAAGCCTCCGTGTCAGTTTTTGATCACGGGCTGCTTTATGGCGATGGATTATTCGAAGGCATTCGCGCTTATAACGGCCGCGTGTTTCGCTTGGAAGAACACATCGACCGCCTGTTTTATTCCGCCAAAGCGATTTTGATGAAGCTGCCGATGAGCCACAAAGCGCTGTGCGCGGCCGTGGTGGAAACGTGCCGCCGCAATAAAGTTCGCGATGGCTACATCCGGCTGGTGGTCACCCGCGGCACGGGCACGCTGGGGCTCGATCCCAATCGCTGCAGCAATCCGCAGGTCATCATTATCACCGCGAACATCCAGCTTTATCCCAAGGCGTTCTACGATAAAGGGCTGACGATTGTCACCGTGCCCACCACGCGCAACCACACCAACGCGGTGAACCCGGCCATTAAATCGCTGAATTACCTCAACAACATTCTCGCCAAAATCGAGGCTACCAACGCCGGTTGCGTCGAAGCCATTATGCTCAACTCACAGGGTTACGTGGCCGAATGCACGGGTGACAATATTTTTATGCTCAAGGACGGCAAAATGTTTACGCCCTCGCTGGCCTCCGGCGCGCTGCACGGCATCACCCGAACCGTGGTGATGGAACTGGCTGAAGGATTGGACATCGAAGTCACCCAACCCAATCTCACCCGCTACGATTTATACAACGCCGATGAATGCTTCATTACCGGCACCGCCGCCGAAGTGGTACCCGTGGTAAAAATCGACGGCCGAAAAATCGGCACCGGCCGCCCCGGCAAACACACCAAAGCCTTCATGCAAGCCTACCACGCATTGACCAATGCGTCGGGATCGGCGATTTAAACAAATAGTGCCGTACAAAAATTATGAAAACAAAAAAATCATTTCTCAATCGGTTTACCAGATCGTTGTCGGCGTTGCTTCTGACGTTAACGTTTCTGATCCCCACGGCCAAAGCTGAGGTATATGGCTATCGACAAGGGAATTTTTTGGATTCCCTCAAGTATGGAGCCTATTTTGAATCCACCGACATTAATATGATGAACTTGGTTTTGGCCGAGATTTTCGGTCAACAATCGGGTGTTATTGATAACATAATGGTAGATGAGTTCTCATTAGAATTCGGTTCATCGCCAATGCGAATGCCGGTTCTTATGGCGTCAGTAATGTTGGTGCGTGACTCAAAGGAGGGAGGTGTATGGGTGGAATACGCCCGAACTTGGGAGCAGCTTGTGGATGGCGAACCACGAGTGCAAACCCTTGCAGTTCACATTTCTGCTCGTGGTAACGTGGATGCGGTGGAAGAGTTGGATTCAGTCTGGAATTATTTGGAGGCTCATACCGCATCAGAGCGGATTTGGCAGGAAACCCTCGGAGATCCGGATAAAGGCCCCTTGGATTATTATTTTTCAGTGGACCTTGCGAGCCCTGAAGAATCGATGGGTTTCTGGGATCGATTCTTGTTAGGTGCTTATTTGGGGGATACAGCAGAAATTGATTTAGGTTGGGCAGGAGTAGGCGGTCAAACTGCTGGCGGATTGGTTCCATACGCAGGCCAAGTGGCAGATGCTCGCGATGCTTCTGTGGCACTGAATACCCTTTGGGAAAGTGGTGGGGCCGATGGGAAATTGGACACCACTTTGGCCGTCATTGCAGCATTTCCCGGTGCCGGTGATTTTGTGAAGGGGAGCGTGCGAATGGCCACTAAAGCCAGCAAACACGCCGCCCAAGAAGTCGGAGGTGCGCTCGCCAAAAAAATTGACGACTTTGTCGGTAAAGCAGGGAAATCAACCCCTCCGAAGGGAAGGTCTCCTAAAAGCCCCAATGGAAGCAGCAGTGGTGGTGCTAGACAGAATGCTTGGGGTAAAGGCACGGAATTCAATGGAAAAAAAGTATTTCAAAGGAATGATTTAATTGATCTGAAACTAATCGATGACCGTGGGCGTACAAATTTGCAACGAATGAAACAAGGGGTGGCTCCTATTGGGCCAGATGGGAACTCAATCAATTTGCATCATCTAACACAAACTAATGACAGTCCAATCGTGGAAATGACAGCAACTATGCATCAAAAGAACCATAAGAAATTGCACAAGAACACTGGTCAATCACCGTCCCAAATTGATCGTCCCAAATTTGATTCTTGGCGTCGTAAGTACTGGAAGGAAAGATCAAGCCAATTTGAGAAGGAGATGACACAATGAACGCAAATGATTTTGAACAATACTTGGAAGAGTTAGCATCCAATCCTTCGGGTGATTTCGAAGGGTTCAAACCCGAGTCATTAGTTGCACTGGCTGAAGATGCATTGTCCTTGCGCTTCTCGCCTTCATACCGGCAATTTCTGCTGCGGCTGGGTTGTGGTGATATTAACGGATTGGAAATCTATGGGGTCATCCGTGATAGCTTCGTCAATGCCAGCATCCCCAATGGCATTTGGTTGACGTTGGAATTGCGGCAGTCCTCGGGGTTGCCGGTGGATATTATTCTTTTTCAGGAAACGGGGGTGGGCGGTTATTACGCAATCGACTTGGGGCAGTCCACGGAAGACGGCGAGGCGCCGGTTGTGGAATGGATTCCCGGCGCGGACAATCCGCGACCGTGTCCGATCATTGCCGAAAACTTTGGCGTGCATCTTCAGGAACAAGTCAAGGCGTACAGCGAGGATTAGTCGCCTGAAAAAACGCCGAAGCTTTGCCTCGCGCGATATGATTTGATCAATGCTGTGGGATGGTTCATCATTCGTGCGGCGACGGTTCATCACGCCCCAGCCACCATTCAAGCCTCCCCTGAATCGGGTGGAGAAATTTTGTGATATATTAAACCCATGCAATGTTGCCAACCAGATTGTGAGAACGAGGCCACGGTTCATTTGACTGAGATTGTGGATGGTCAGATGAAGAAGATTGATCTCTGCGAGGAGTGCGCCAAGGAACAGGGGGTCACCGATCCGAAAGGATTCGCGCTGGCGGATTTGTTGCTGGGCTTGGGCGCGGCTTCGGAGATGGAGTCGGGCAGTGGGGAATTGGAATGTCCCTCGTGCGGGTTTGCGCAGGCGGATTTTAAGAAGAGCGGGCGGCTGGGTTGCTCCGATTGTTATGCGACGTTTGCGGAGCCTTTGGAGGGGATGCTCAAGCAAATGCACAAGGGCACGCAGCACGTGGGCAAGGTGCCCAAGGCGTTGCGGCAGGAAATGGATTTCACCAAACACCGGCAGCAATTGGAAAAGCAATTGAAAAAAGCCATCGATACGGAGGACTACGAGCAGGCGGCGCAGGTGCGGGATCAGTTGCGGGGATTGGATGTGCCGCCGGAGGATCCGGTGGAACCGCTTGAGCCAAAGGCAAAAGGAGCGAAGAGCGCAAAGAGCACGAAGGGAGGAGAGGCTTAATGGAATTGCGAAAATTTTTGAGCAGCACCACCGAGTTGTCCAATTGCGAAGGGCCGCAGGATCACGTGGTGCTGTCGAGCCGCGTGCGGTTGGCGCGTAACGTGACGGGGCGGCCATTCCCGGGGCGCGCGAAGAAGGCGAGCCGGGTGGAGACGTGCGATTTTATTCAGCCGGCCATCGCAGCGGCCTCGGCGATGCGCGGTGGGTTTTCGGAATCGATGAAGCCATTGCAGGCGCTGGATAAGCAACTGCTCGTGGAGCGGCATCTTATCAGTCGCGAGCACGCGGCCAAGGGCGCGGGCAGCGGGTTGGTGCTCAGCAAGGACGAAACGTTGAGCGTAATGATCAATGAAGAGGATCACTTGCGGATGCAGGCGTTGCTGCCTGGGTTACAGGTGAAACAGGTTTGGCAAAAGATGGATCGGTTTGACACGAGTTTGGAGAAGAAACTGGATTTCGCGTTTGACTCGCAACTCGGTTATCTGACCGCGTGTCCCACCAATCTTGGTACGGGCATTCGCGTGAGCGCGATGTTGCATTTGCCGGGCTTGGTGTTGACGGATCAAGTGAATCAAATTGTGCAAGCGGTCACCAAGCTGGGCCATGCGGTGCGCGGGTTGTACGGCGAAGGCACGGAGGCGCTGGGGCATTTGTTCCAGGTGAGCAACCAAATGACGCTGGGCGAAAGCGAGGCGGACATCATCGAGCGCATTCACAAAGTGGTGTTGCAAGTGATCGAGCACGAAGAAAACGCGCGGCAAACTTTGCTGCGCACGAAGGCTAAGGAGTTGTACAACCACATCGGGCGCGCGTACGGCACGCTGGCGCACGCGCATATTGTGAGCAGCAAAGAGACGATGAACCAGTTGTCGTTGCTGCGGCTGGGCGTGAAGCTGGAGCTGTTCAAAGGGCTGACCACGCCGATGTTGGACGAGCTGTTTTTGCTCTCGCAACCGGCGCATATGCAGGAATTGGTAGGGGAAAAACTTTCCGGTGAAGAGCGCGACCTCCATCGCGCGGATTTATTGCGCAAACATTTGGGCAAGGTAAAGGGGCTGAAACTGCCGGAATAAGCCGTCAAATGGCTAATGACACGATTGAGCCGTAAAAAAGGGCTCATTTGGGCATAAGTTGGCATCAGGAATGCTCGACAAAATAGGCGAAAACAGCCAAGATTTATCAAGAAAATGAGTGACGAAGGAATGAGTAATTTTACGCCACGCGCCCAACAGGTGCTGGCATTGGCGCGCAAGGAAGCGGATCGATTCAACCACAACTTTGTGGGCACCGAGCATTTGTTGCTGGGGCTCATCAAGCTCGGCCAAGGCGTGGCGGTTAACGTTTTGCAAAAGATGGGGCTGGACCTCGAGACCGTGCGGTTGGAAGTCGAGAAACAAGTCGGCACCGGGCCGGATCAAAAACAGGTCGGCAACATTCCGTACACGCCGCGCGTGAAAAAAGTCCTCAACCTCGCCTCCAAAGAAGCCAAGCAACTGCAACACACGTACGTGGGCACGGAGCACATTTTGCTCGGTCTCCTGCGCGAAGGCGAAGGCGTGGCGGCGCGCGTGCTCAAGAATCTCGACATCGACATCGAGCAAACACGTCAGGAAATTTTGAAGGAACTCGATCCGAACTTCGCAATGGGCGAGGACGACATGGACGAGGAAGGCGAAACTGCCCCAACCAAGGGCGGTGGAAAAAAAGGCAACAAGACGCCAGCGCTGCGCGCCTTTGGCCGCGACCTCACGGAGATCGCCCGCAAAGGCGAGATGGATCCGGTGATTGGCCGCGAAGACGAAATCGAACGCGTCATTCAAATTCTCTGCCGCCGCACGAAGAACAATCCAGTGTTGCTCGGTGAAGCGGGCGTGGGCAAAACCGCCATCGTCGAAGGCCTCGCGCAGGAAGTGGTGAAAGGCAACGTGCCGGAACTGTTGCGCGATCGCCGCGTCGTGACGTTAGATCTCGCGCTGATGGTGGCCGGCACCAAGTACCGCGGGCAATTCGAGGAACGCATCAAAGCGGTGATGGACGAAATTCGCCGCGCGAAGAATGTCATTTTATTCATCGACGAGCTGCACACCATCGTGGGCGCTGGTTCCGCCGAAGGCACGATGGATGCCAGCAACATCATCAAGCCCGCATTGAGCCGCGGCGAGTTGCAATGCGTGGGTGCCACCACGCTTACCGAGTATCGCAAGTACATCGAGAAAGACGCCGCGTTGGAACGCCGTTTCCAAAATGTAAAAGTGGAGGCGCCATCCATTGAGGAAGCCATCGAAATTCTCAAGGGATTGCGGATCAAATACGAGGAGCATCACAAAGCCGAGATCACCGATGAAGCGGTGGAGGCGTCCGTCAAACTTTCCGATCGCTACATCACCTCACGTTATTTGCCGGATAAAGCCATTGATGTGATGGACGAAGCCGGTTCGCGCGCGCGCATCCAGGCGATGACGCGGCCGCCGGAAATCAAGGAACTTGAGGCTGCCATTGACGAGATCAAAACCCGCAAGGAAACGGCCATTAAAGAGCAGGATTTTGAAGGCGCAGCCTCGATGCGCGACGAAGAAAAGCACGCCAAGGAAAACCTCGAAAACACGATGGCCGAATGGAAAGCCGCCAGCGAGGAAACTAAGGTGGTCATTTCTGATGAGGACATCATGCACGTCATTTCCAAGTGGACCGGCATCCCGCTGCAACGCATGGAGAAAGACGAAATCAAAAAGCTTCTCAGCATGGAAAAGGAGCTGGAGAAAGTGGTCATCGGCCAATCCGCCGCAGTCACTTCACTCAGCAAAGCCCTGCGCCGCTCGCGGGCTGATCTCAAGGATCCTGTGCGTCCGATCGGGGCCTTTGCCCTGATGGGCCCCACCGGCGTGGGCAAAACGCTTTTAGCCAAGACCATCGCCGAACAATTGTTTGGCGATTCCAAGGCGCTTATTCAAATTGATATGAGCGAGTATATGGAAAAATTTGCCAGCTCGCGCCTTATTGGTTCGCCTCCCGGCTATGTTGGTTTCGAGGAAGGCGGCCAGTTGACTGAGCAAGTGCGGCGCAGGCCGTACTCGGTGGTGCTTTTTGATGAAATCGAAAAGGCCCATCCGGATGTGATGAATATGCTCCTTCAAATTTTGGAGGAAGGCAAACTCACCGATAGTCAGGGCCGCACGGTTGATTTTCGGAATACCATTATTTTGCTTACATCCAATGTGGGCTCCGAGAGCGCCAAGAAGAGTACGGCCATCGGATTCAATAATTCGGGTAATGAAGTCGATTACGAAAAAATGCGTGAGCTGATTATGGACGAAGCTAAAAAGGCATTCCGTCCGGAATTCTTAAACCGGCTGGACGATGTAATTGTGTTCCACTCATTGGTGAAAAAAGATCTCAGCGAAATTCTGGACCTCGAACTCAACAAAGTTACCGAACGCCTTAAGGAAAAAGAAATCGATCTCGTGCTCGACAAAAAAGCGCACGACTTGCTGGTTGAAAAGGGGTACGACCCTGAGTACGGCGCGCGGCCCATGCGGCGCGCGGTGGAGCGCTTCCTTGAGGATCCGCTGGCTGAGGAAATTTTGCGCGGAACTCTAGTTGGGGGCGATCCCATTAAAGTTTCCACCAAGAACGATAAGTTGACGTTCAAACAAAAAGCTTCCACCGAAACCGAAGAGAAAACGGTTTCCGCCGGCGACTAATCGCGCCGCAGCCGTGGGGGCGGCAACACATAAGGGGGAGAGGTGTCCACACACACCATCGGGGGAGGATTATCCAGTTTCGCAACGAGTATGGGGAGCATTATTTTGCTCGCCGGCGAGGTCTTTCGTTCTCTCTTCACCACTCGCCTTCATTGGGATGAGTTCATCAAGCAACTCCACTTTGTTGGATGGAAATCCCAAGTCATCGTCCTCACCACCGGCGCGTCCACCGGCATGGTTTTTTGTGCGCAGACATTTTTTCAATTTCACAAAATGAAAATGGACAACGCCACCCTCACCGTGGTGGGCGTGGCAATGATCACCGAGCTCGGCCCCGTGTTGGCCGGACTGATGGTGGCCGGACGCGTGGGCGCGGCCATCAGCGCCGAGCTGGGCACGATGCGCGTCACCGAACAAATTGACGCCCTCCGCACGATGGCCACGCATCCGGTGGATTACCTTGTGGTGCCGCGTTTCCTCGCCACGGTTATCGCGATGCCGCTGCTCACGGTGCTCGCGTGGGGCGTGGGCATCGCGGCGGCGTATCTCTTGAGCGTCACCGTGCTGGGGCTCGAAGGCTCGTACGGCCTCCGGCATCTTTATTTTTATGTGGATGAACACGACGTGTGGCTTGGCTGTATCAAAGCGTTGTTCTTTGGCGGCGTCATCGCATTGGTTGGCTGTTATCGCGGGCTCAATTGCGGCGAAGGCGCGGAGGGCGTCGGCCGCGCCACCAACGAGGCGGTGGTACAATCCTGCATTGCAATTTTGGTTAGCAATTTTTTTCTCACCCTATTGTTGCGCGGGATTTTGTATCCCTAAAATTTCCTGATGATTGAAGTAAAAAACATCAGCAAAAGTTTTGGCAGCAACAATGTGTTGCGCGATGTGTCCTTCAAAGTGGCGGAAGGGGAAAGCCTCGCCATCATCGGCCGTAGCGGCACGGGCAAAAGCGTGTTGCTCAAGCATCTGGTCGGACTGCTCATGCCCGATGCCGGCACGGTGAGCGTGCGGGGCGTGGAGATTAACAATATGCCCGAGCGCGAATTGCTTGATGTGCGGCGGCAGTTCGGGATGTTATTTCAAGGCGCGGCTTTGTTTGATTCCATGAACGTGTTTGAAAATGTCGCGTTTCCGCTGCGCCGCGCGGGCGAGACGGATGAACCGGAAATCCAACAACGCGTTTCGGAAATGTTGCGCCTCGTGGAAATGCCCGGCGTGGAAGAGAAGTTGCTCTCGGAACTCTCAGGCGGAATGCGCAAACGCGTCGGCCTCGCGCGGGCGATCGTCCATCGGCCGGCGATTATTTTGTATGACGAACCCACCACGGGGCTGGATCCAGTGGTGTCCGACAGTATCGATCAGCTGATCTTGCGCGTGCGCGATCAGTTTAATATCACTTCCATCGTCATCACCCACGACATGCGTAGCGCCCGCCGTATTGGTCAGCGGATTATTTACCTGCGCGAAGGACAAGTTTATCTGGACGCCCCTGCGGATGAAGTATTTAATTCGGAAGATTTGCTCGTCAGCCGATTTGTGAAAGGCGAGGCGGATCTCAAGGAGGTGGAATTATTATGAGCGCCAGCCGTTTGGAATTAAAAGTAGGGATGTTCGTCATCGTGCTGCTGGGGATTGCTGCGGTGATGACGCTGCGTTTCAGTGAAACGGGCCTCGGCCTGACCAAAACAATTCCCCTCAAGCTCCATACCGCCAGCGCGGGCAACGTCATTGCCGATGCCCCCATTCAATTGAGTGGCGTGAAAATTGGCGTAGTCGATAAAATCACCCTCAACAATGACGGGCGCGGCGTCGTCATTCACGCGGAAATATTTGAGGAATATTGGGAAACCTTGGACAGCAAAACGCAATTTAGGATTAACGTCACCGGCCTGATGGGCGATGAATACATCGCAGCCATTCCCGGCGCTGAGAAAGGCGAGGCACTCAAGTCCGGCGCGAAGCGGGATTGCGAAGCGCCCTTTGATCTCATGAGTGTCGCGCGCGACGCTCAGCATCTCATCCGCCGTGTCGATAACAGTATGCTTACGCTTGATTCCGCGATCAATCGCCTGGATCAAACCGTGCTTAGCACCGAGACGCTCACCAACCTCACTGCCGCCATCGCTGAATTTCGGATGACCTCCGAGAGCATCCACGCCTTTGCCGATAACCTCACCACCAACATCGCCCCCAACGTGGATCTCACCGTGCAGAAATTTCACGATGCTGTGTCGCGCGTGGACACGATGCTCGCCAACAACACCAACACCCTCCAGGTGAGCCTCAACAATTTCGCGCAATTCACAAAACGCCTTGATACTTCCGCCAGCCATTTGGAAACCCTCATTGCCACCAACGCACCGATGGTCAGCAGAGTCTTTACCAATCTCACTGCCATTTCCGCCAGCCTCAAAGTCAGCACAGAAAAATTACAGGCCACCATTTCCACTAATCAAATCAGCATCGATGTCATTGTCAAAGATGTCGCCGCCGTCACTGCCAATCTCAAACACTTCACCCAAAACGCCGATCGCATCGTGGCCCAGCTGGAAGCGGGCAAGGGCCTCGCCGGCGGATTATTGAAGGACGACGCGTTGCGCACGGAATTTTCACGACTGATGACCAACCTCAACAGCGCCGCCGGAAATTTTTCTATCCTGGCCAGTAATCTCAATTCCCGCGGGTTGTTATACAAACCGCCGCCCACGAATAACCGCGCTCCACCCAAGAGCGGACGCTCAAGGTGACGGATGGATCGCGTTACGGTGTTCACCTCGTTCAGCGGGCCCGAGGCGCAATTAGTTTCCGCGCGGCTGCGCACTGCCGGTTTTCAAGCCACCGTCGAAGGCGAGGCGGCGGCCTTCAGTATGGAAGGATACTCGCTTGCCACTGGCGGCATTCGTGTGCAGGTTCCCGAAAACGAACGCGACGATGCGCGCGCGTTAATTAAATCGATTGAATCGGATGAACCTTAAACTCTGGAAACGCCTCCAACGCCAACTTTCCCCCGGCGAACTGCGCCTCGACGAATCGACACTTGCCGCGCATGCCGGCGATAAATGGTTTGCCACCGGCACACCCGAAGCCGTGGCTCTGCCGCGTAGTGCCAAAAGTGTCAGCGCCATTTTGCGCTTCGCTCATCGGCATCAAATCCCCGTCACCCCGCGCGGTGCGGGCTACGGTTACGTCGGCGGTTGCGTGCCGATGCGCGGTGGCATTGTGCTGAGCACCGCTCGGATGCGCCGCATTCGGGAAATTAACGAGCACGATTTTGTGGCCGTCATTCAGCCGGGCGTCATCACTGCCGATTTGCAAAACAAGGCTGAGGCGAAGGGGTTGTATTACCCGCCCGACCCCGCCAGCCGCGCGGACTGCAGCCTCGGCGGCAACATTGCCACCAACGCCGGCGGGCCACGCAGCCTCAAATACGGCGTCACCTCCGACTACGTCCTCGGCCTGCAATTCGCGTTGCCCGATGGCACGCTTGTGCGCGTGGGCGGGCGCGCGCACAAAAACAAAACCGGCTTTGATTTCCCGCGCTTCTTCACCGGCACCGAAGGATTGCTCGGCATCGTCACCGAAGCCACGTTGAAGCTCTTGCCGTTGCCGCCCTTTCGCGCCGCGTTATCCGTGGGGCTCGGCTCCATGCGCGCTGCTACGCGCGGCATCGCGGCGGTATTCAAGGCGGGTTATCTGCCCAGCGCGTTGGAGGTGGCTGATGAATTTACACTGCGCGCTGCCACAAAACGCACCGGCAGTGATCGCTTCAACGGCTGCCGTGCGCACCTCATTATTGAGCTGGACGGACAGGAAAAAAGCGTGCGCTCCGAGCTGCGCGATTTGAAAAAACTGATGGCCCCTCTCAAGCCGCGTTTCATTGACGCCGCGTTGGGCGCAGAAAAGGTCGAGGCCATTTGGCAACTGCGCCGCGAGTTTTCGTATTCACTGCGCGACACCGGTTTGGTGAAATTAAATGAGGATATTGTCGTCCCGCGCGGCAAGTTGGAGGAACTCTTTGCCTTCGCCGCGCGTTTGCAGAAAAAGCATGCGATGCCCATCGCCTGTTTCGGTCACGCCGGCGATGGCAACATTCACGTGAACGTGATGGTGGACGAATCAAAACCCGGGCACGCGCGTCGACGCGATGCGGCGTTGGATGAGTTGTTTCGATGGGTGCTCAAACACGATGGCGTGATCACCGGCGAACACGGCATCGGCCTTGCCAAAAAACGTTGGTGGCCATTGGCCGCGCCTACTGAAGTGCGGCAACTGCATCAAAGAGTGAAAGACGCCCTCGACCCGAAAGGCATAATGAATCCGGGGAAGTTTTTGAGTTAACACAGATATTCACGATGCACAGGATTGAATCCTGAATATCCTGGAAATCTGTGTTCAATCAAGGCCGTGCGAGGCACACGCTGAGTTCGCGGCCTTCGAATTCTTGTCCATTGAGTGACTCCACTGCTTTCGCTGCGGCCTCGTCATCGTTCATGGTGATGAAACCGCAGCCTTGTGAGCGGCCGCTGTCGCTCTGGCGCACGTGATGCACCTCGGCCACTTCGCCGGCGGTGGCAAAGTGGGCGGCGAGGTCTTCATCGGAAATTTTGAAGGGCAGATTGCCCACGTACAAAACGCTCATTGGCGGGAGGGAACCACGATGCGCCCGCGCGCGCAAGCTCAAGCCGAGCTTAGGTGGTTCGTTGCACCAGCGCCACGAATTCGCCTTTCGGTTTGCGTTCGGCGTAATGGGCGAGTAATTCGGCGGGTGTGCCGCGCAGGAATTCCTCAAATTTTTTGGTCAACTCCCGTGCCAACACCACTTGGGCTTCGGGCCAAAGGCCATCGAGTTCGCCCAGAAATTTCACCACGCGATGGGGCGATTCATAAAAACATAAAGTGCCGGGCACTTCTGCGAGCGCTTCCAACTGCCGCAAACGCGCGCCGCTTTTATGCGGGAGGAAACCCACGAAATGAAACTCGGCTGTTGCCAATCCGCTCGCGGGCAGTGCCGTCGCCAACGCGCACGGGCCGGGCACGGGTTCCACGCGATACCCGGCAGCGAGCACGGCGCGCACGATGCGTTCGCCCGGATCGCTGATGCCCGGCGTGCCGGCGTCGCTCACCATCGCGATGGTTTCGCCGCGTCCCAAACGCTCGAGCAATTCGCCGGAGCGTTTGGCTTCATTGAATTTATGGCAACTCAGCGTGGGCCGATCGATATCGTGTGCGCGCATCAATTGCCGTGCACGACGGGTATCTTCCGCGGCCACGATGGTGCACTCGCGCAAGGTGCGCAGCGCGCGCAGGGTGATGTCCTCGAGGTTGCCAATGGGCGTGGCCACGAGATACAAAGTGCCGGGCTGGAGTGGCGCGGGAGGCATGGCGGAGGAAACCACGCCGCCCGCCTTGCGCGCAACCAGATTCGCATTGCATTTTCGCTGAGTGGGATTATCCTTTCGCCCTCCCATGATGCCTCCGGACAACGCGCCTGAATCACTGCCCACGTATCGTTGGCCGTATTTTTTGGGGGCCTTAGTGCTGCTGGGAATTGTGATTGGGATTATGTGGACGCTTTGGAGTATCCGAATGACCACCGATCAACGGAAAGAACGGGAGAGACTGGATGACTTCGGCCATCCCAAAACGCAAACCAACGAAGTGGTGCAGTAAAGCAATGAAACTGATTTTAATTTTAACACTGGCAATATGGATTGCCGGTTGCAAACCCGCCGAAGAGAGTGGCGGCTCAGCTGCGCCTGCAAATTCTTCCGGCGGGAAAAATTTTGATAACACCGGCATGGCATGGATTCCATCCGGCACATTCAAAATGGGTTGGGCGGATGGCCCCGCCGATGAGGCGCCGGTGCATCCGGTAAAGCTCGATGGATTTTGGATGGGCGCACACGAGGTGACTAATGATGAGTTTGCCAAGTTTATCGCCGCCACAAAATATGTGACCGTCGCGGAGCAAGTGCCCACTGCCGAGAGCCTCGGCATTCTGCCGGAGGAGTTTGCTAACATTCCCGAGGACAAAATCGTGCCCGGGTCGATTGTGTTCACGCCCCCCAATCAGGAAATTCCTGTGAATATGCTCAAGCAGCATAATATGTGGGGCAAGTGGTGGCGGTATGTGGCCGGCACAAATTGGCAACATCCCGAGGGGCCGGAATCGGATATTACCAAGCGGGGCAATCATCCGGTGGTGCATATCAATTGGGATGATGCGCGCGCTTACTGTGCGTGGCTCACCGATCGCACCGGCGTGAAGCATCGGCTGCCCACCGAGGCGGAGTGGGAATACGCCGCGCGCGGTGGGCTCGACGGCAAAGAATATGTGTGGGGCGAAAAACAACAGCCCGGCGAAAAGCCGCTCGCCAATATTTGGCACGGTCGGTTTCCGCGCGAGAATACAAAAGAGGATGGCTTTTACAGCACGGCCCCGGTGGGCACGTTCCCTCCCAACGGCTACGGCTTGTACGATGTGGCGGGCAATGTTTGGGAGTGGTGCGCGGATTGGTACGCGCCGAGGTATTACGGCAAAAGCCCGGTGAAAAATCCAAGCGGCCCGTTGCAACAGGATAGCTTCGACCCCAATGACGGACGCAAACGCATTCCTAAACGCATCCAGCGCGGCGGTTCTTATTTGTGTACGGATCTTTATTGCGGCGCATTTCGGCCATCGCGTCGGATGAAAAACACGCCGGATTCAGGTTCACAACACGCGGGTTTTCGCGTGGTGGCCGATGGGCCTGCGCCGGTGAAATAAAAAACGCCCGGCCTTTCAGCCGGGCGGTGTTGTGATATTAGCGATACCAATCCTGCCGGACAGCTATCTGCTGGCAGATTTTTTTGGAGCCGCGCGGAGCGGCCAGTAAGTTGATTTCACCCGGGCCACGGACAAGTGTTCTTCAAGAATTTTAATTACGCCCGGATGTTGCGCGGCTACGTTGCGCGTTTCTCCTTTGTCCAATTTCAGATTGTAAAGCTCCAGCGGTTTGCCCGGCGCGGTGCGCACAGCTTTCCAGTCGCCATAGCGCACGGCTTGTTGTGAACCGGTTTCGTGCACTTCCCAGTACAGAAAATTGTGCTGTTGTTTTTGTGGCAATCCGATGAGCGTGGGCAGTAGCGAAATGCCGTCTGTCTCGCGCGGGGTGGGTAGCTTCGCCACTTGCAGCAGCGTGGGCAGCATATCCCAAAACGGAAAGGGCTGTTCGGTCACGGCACCGGCTTTCACTTTGCCTTTCCATTTTACAATCATCGGCACGCGGATGCCGCCTTCGTAAAGGCTGCGTTTGATCCCGCGGAAGGGCCCGGCGCCCCGGAAAAATTTCGGGTCATTGCCGCCTTCCATGTGTGGGCCGTTGTCGCTGGTGAACAGGATGATGGTGTCCTCCTCAATATCATACTCGCGCAGCTTGGTGAGGATTTGGCCGATCGCTTGGTCCATTCGGGTGATCATCGCCGCCTTGTTGCGTTCCGGGCGCGGCCAGCGTTCGCCGGCGTAGGGGTTGTTGAAGGCGGGCACTTCCATTCCGTTGCGCGTCTTTTGCGCCAGCCCATTGTTTGCGTGCGGCGCGGTGTAGGAGACGTACAGGAAAAAGGGTTTGTACTGGCTTTCCGGCGCGGGCTTGTAAATGCGGATGGCGTTCAGTGCCGCTTTGGTGATGATATCCGTGCTGTACTCAACGCGTCGCCCGCCGGCGTTGGCGTGGATTTTGATGTCGCCATTGAATTGGTTGATGCCGCCAATGCCCGGCTCGAATCGCCATAAGTAAGTGGGGTAATAATTATTGGCGTGGAGTTGATCGACGAATCCGGCCCAGTGGCGGAAGCCTTTGCGGAAGGGTTCGCCGGTGGTGCCTTTTTCGCCAAGATTCCATTTGCCGAGCGCGATGGTTTCGTAGTTGGCGGCCATTAGGATTTGCGGGAGGGTGATGTCAATGGCGCGAAGGGGCACGCGGCGATTGCCGCGGATGTACGCGTGGCCGGTGTGTTTGCCGGTGAAGAGCGAGCCGCGCGAGGCATCGCCAATGGAGCTGCCCGCGTAGGCTTGGGTGAAGCGCATTCCTTCAGCCGCCATGCGGTCGAGATGGGGCGTCTTGATAACCGGCTGGCCGTAGCTGCCCAGTTCACCCCAGCCGAGGTCATCGGCCATAATCAAAATAATGTTGGGCGAGCTGGGCCCTTTGCGTTTTTGTGACTGCACGTCCAGCGGAAAGGTTGGCGCATTGGGCTGGGGTGTGCCCAACCCGGGGCGTGGCGCGGGGATGCGAATGGGTTGTGGTGTGGGTTGAGCCCAAGCGGGGGCGGTTACGGCAAACAAGCAAGCAAACGCAATGCTCTTGCGAATCAATTTTTCCATAAGATGTTTTTCCCTCCTTAAGTTGCTGGAATCAGCAACCGGAATGAGTATGGGTAATTCAGCCCGTTTGTGAATAAAAATTTATTCACAATTGCCGGTGTTCATTCCGTCAAATACGGAATCGTCAACGGCCCTTGTGGCAGCACGGCCACGCGGGCATCGGGGCCGTGGCGTTCCAGTTCTGACGCGACCATCGCGCTGATGTCTTCGCACGGCGTGAGGTGCGCGGCGCGCAGGGTTTCGGCATCGAGCGAACTGTACACGCGCACATCGGCGCGTTGCTGGATGAGTGCCTGGATTTGCGCCTGCCATTGTTCGGGTTTTGTAAATCCCGGCGTGGCGAGGAGGCTTAGCACTTCTTCAGGACTGCGCGCGGTGCGCAGTAGTTGATCCATCGGGCTGTGCTCGGGCACGCCTTCGCGGCATTCGCAGGCGAGGATGAGCGTGCCGCCTTCTTTCACAATCCGCGCCCCGGCGCTCATGCCTTTCACGCCTTGATATAAATTGAGGTCCAACGGATAACCACTGTTAGTCGTCACCACCACGTCGAAGGGTTTTTCCACCGGTTGCATCGCAGTGCGCGCCACAAACTCGCAGCCTGTTTTGTGCGCTTCGATCAGATTACCGGCAAACACATTGGTGATTTGGCGTTGCTCATTCAGCGTGACATTCAGCAAAAAACTCGGGCCGGGCCGTTGGGCGATGGCGAGCATTTCCTCCCAAATCGGATTGCCGTACGTGACGCCAAACGTGCTCTTCGGATTACTGATGTGGCTTGCGCCGTGATTACTCATCACCGTTTCCAACGCCGCCACGCCGGGCATAATGCCTTTGGGACCTCCGCTGTAGCCGGCGAAAAAATGCGGCTCGATGAAGCCGGTGACGATGCGCAAATCCGCCTCCACCGCGTGGCGATGGATGAGCGCGGGCGTGCCATCGTGGGTGGTGCCCAGCGCGATGTGGGCATCGGGGTTGTTCGGCTCGGCATTGACCACGCGATAATTATTGACCACTTCGCGCGTGAGCATTTGCTCCATCTCCGCGCGCGAATTAGGCCGATGCGTGCCGAGTTGGTTCAGTAGCAAAATGTTTTCGCGCGGCACGTGGGCCAAGTGTTCTAGCAACCACGGGATGATGCGCTCGTTGGGCGTGGCGCGGGTGAGGTCGGTGAAGAGGATGCAGATTTTGGTGTCCGCTTTGATCAACTGCTTGAGCGGTTTTTCGCTGATTGGATTTTCCAGCGCGGTCAATAACGAGGCGCGTTCATCGGGCAAGCCTTCGCGCGGGGAGGGGGTGATGACCGTCGTGCGGTCGTCCGGGCATTCAATGGGCAACTGCCCTTCGCCGTATGCGAGTTGGATTTCCATCCGCGCGCAGTATGCCGTTCGCGCCGCGCGGGGCCAAGGCAAATGCGGTGCTTGAACAATTCGGTGATTTTCGTATGCTCCGCCAATGAAGTTGTGGAAACACATTCAATGGTTGAGCTTGGCCGCGTTGATGGCGGGGTTGACGGCTTGCACGACTGTTCCGGAGACCGGCCGCTCGCAGCTCAATCTGATTTCCCCCTCGATGGAGCGGGGGATGGGGCGCGATGCGTTTATCAATTTGAAAGGAAGCGCGTCGCTGAGCAGCGACCAAAACGCCACCGCGATTTTGCAACGCGTGGGCAGTCGCATCGCCGCCGTGGCGGATTTGCCCAAGGCGCAGTGGGAGTTTGTGCTGTTCGAGAACAGCCAAGCCAACGCGTTTTGTTTGCCCGGCGGTAAGGTGGGCGTGTACACGGGTATGTTGCAAATCACCCAAACCGAAGCCGGCCTCGCCACGGTGTTGGCGCACGAAGTGGCACACGCGGTGGCGCATCACGGGGCCGAACGCATCAGCCGCGTGCTTGTGGTGAATGGCGTGGGGATGGCGTTGATTTCGCAATTCACCAAAATGGATGCCGCCAGTAAAAATGCGTTGATGCTCGCGTACGGCCTCGGCACCACGCTCGGCACCGAGCTGCCGCACAGTCGGTTGCAGGAAAGTGAGGCCGACCGCATCGGGCTGATTTATATGGCGCGGGCGGGGTACGATCCGGCGGAGGCGATTAAGTTTTGGGAACGCTTCGCCGAATATAACCGCGCCCAAGGCGGCAGCAGCACGCCGTGGTTTCTGCGCACTCATCCACTGGATGAACAACGCATCGAAGATCTCAAACGCCTCCTGCCGGAAGCCCAACTCCAATACCGTCCGCGAGGAAAAGAAGATCCGCCCACCCCCACGCCAATTTTGCCAAAAGAAATTTCCAAAACCATCACCCTCATCAACCCCAAAACCGGCGCGCGCAAAGTCATCGAGTGGAAACCGGGAATGACCATTTACACCGCCCGCCGCAAAGCCGGCATTCGCCCCACCGGCCCGCCCCAACTCACCCGCGCCGGAAAACTCCGCCCCGCCAAACCCGCCACCACATTAAAAGCCGGCGACGTAGTGCGCTGGAAATAAATTTAGCGTCGGCTTACGGCTCCCGTTCAACAGGGGTCATTCTGTGAATAACAATTTTTTCTCTCGTTTGACTTTGGCTCAACACCTAACTAATTTCAGTTAGTTTATCGAAGCAATACGAACCGTATATTTTCAATGAAACCCATTTATATATTTTTCTGTGTAATCGGAGTTTTGATCGGGGTTGCCGGTTCACAGATGTTTTCCGGCCCCGCAAACCGCGTTGAAACATCGTCAGTTCGAACCGCCAAAGAGCGAAGGGAGCACCTGCGTGTGGAGCGTCAACAACGGGCGGAGCAACGGCAATTGGATGCAGTTTTGTTTCCTCCCGCTCCAATGCTGTCAACGACCGAGCCCGGGGAAGTGGCAGTAGAGATAATTGAAAAACTGAGGGTGCTGAAAAATGATGATTCGAGAATTTTTCAGCGTCGCATCATCCATTATTTTGAAAGCCTTTTGGAATTAGGGCCGGCATCGGTGCCGGCAATGATTGCTTTTTTGAATGAAGTGAATGATGTGATCTTTTTTGATCGTGAGCATTACAAACAAATTTCAATTGTCGGTACGTTTCAAATCCATCCCTCCTCTGGGCTGGTGGGTCTTTATGGTTTGAAGGGCGAGAAGCCGGATCCAATTTATTATCGTTCCAATAAGCGGCTGCCCAGTTTGAAGGGGATTGTTCCTTGGGCTTTTGTGCCCAAAAGTATGCGGCTGGGCATTGTTGAAACATTGGTAATGATGGGTGGGGATGAAGCGCGCGCCGGATTGGTAGTAGCCTTGAACACCACGCGCGATGGGTTTGAGGTTGCGATGCTGGACGTGTGTTTTAGAATGATGGAAACCCCAAACCAAAAAGAACTGGTAACAAATGTGATCCATAAAATTCTGAATGAATTTCCAGATTATCCGCAAACAAATTTTGAACAAAGTTCGCGTGAATACCTGTTCACGTTGTTGGTGAAATATAATGACCACCGGTATGTGCCGGTCGCAAAGGACAGAATTGTGGATGAAGCCACCGGACGGATGAATCCAAACTCTGTGGAATATTTAATTTCAACACTCGGTCCGGATGCGTTGACAATTCTGGGGCCGTATTACTTCGGTAACCTTCTTTCAAACGAATGGGATCGGCGTGGGTTAAGGAATAAAATGCTTCCATTTTTGGGTCATCACCCAATCGCTGCGGATGTCTTTCGCCGTGCGATGGGGGAGGTTGGGAAGGGTGAATCTAAATTGGAAAAGGCAGATTTTCTGGCAACGTTGTGGTCATCACGGGAATTGCGAGCAGTCCGAAACGCTGATTACAAGCAAGTGATGAAGAATCGGATTAAAATATACAGCGAATTAAAACGATTCCCACCGGCTGCATATCATGAATTAGTGGATTCCTCGTTTAACACGACAATTTCCAAGATGCAAAAAGAAATGCGCGATATTCTTGATCGAGAATTTTTTGTTACCTCCGGGGGCGTAGTGTTGCTTATAGAAGAAACGCGAACGGAAACCCAATGAAACCCATTTATATATTTTTCTGTCTGATCGGAGTTTGATCAGGGTTGCCGGTTCACAGATTTTTTCTGATCCTACAATCCGCGTGGATGAAACGCCAAACCCGCCACCACATCAAAAGTCGGCGACGTAGTGCGCTGGAAATAGTGTGGGGCTTGTTTCAATCACTTCTTTAAACTAGCCTTTGGCTATGTCCAGCACTGGCCCTCAGGATGCGCCGACTCATTGGCGCGGGATTCTTCGGCATCTTGGCCCGGGGCTAATTATCACGGCTTGTATCGTGGGCTCGGGGGAGTTGATTGCCACGCCGATGGTGGGGGCGGAGTATGGGTTTAGTTTGCTGTGGTTTATCATCGGCGGCTGTATGATCAAGGTGCTGGTGCAGGTGGAGCTGGGGCGGTTTGCAATTTCAAAGGGGATGACGACGCTGGAGGCGATGAACACGATTCCGGGGCCGCGGCTGGTGGTGTCTTGGTTGGTGTGGTGTTGGCTGTTTATGTTTGTGGGGATTTTGTTTCAGCTCGGCGGCATTGTGGGCGGGGTGGGGAAGGTGGTGGCGGAGTTGGGATGGTTCGAGGAATTTGGGGGCACGGGAATTTTTACGTTGGATCGGCTGATCGCGCTGGCAGTGTCGGCGGCGACGGTGGCGATTTTGGCTTCGGGCAAGTACAAACCGGTGGAGGTGTTTTCGACGATCGTGGTGGTGTTGTTTATGGTGGCGACGTTGTTTGCGTTGGGGAGTTTGCAATGGTCGCCGGAGATGGCGGCGCATTCGATTTCGTGGAGCGATCTTCGTGAGGGATTTCAGTTTCGTTTGCCGGGGGATTTTTCCACGGCGTTTGCGGCGTTCGGCACATCGGCGTGGGGGCGTCGGAGTTGATTTATTATCCATATTGGTGTTTGGAAAAAGGCTACGCGCGCAATGTCGGCACGCCGAATCCCACGAACGTTTGGTACAAGCGCACGCAGGGTTGGCTGCGGGTGATGCGGATCGATGCGTGCGTGTCGATGGTGATTTACACGGGGGCGACGGTGGCGTTTTTTCTGCTCGGCGCGGCGCTGCTGC
This sequence comes from Verrucomicrobiia bacterium, assembly GCA_014239365.1. Lineage (GTDB taxonomy): Bacteria > Verrucomicrobiota > Verrucomicrobiia > Limisphaerales > UBA1100 > JACNJL01. Next base: position 52,173 of record JAAZZB010000084.1, read on the forward strand.
ACGGCGCTTCGGGGGTGAGCAATGACACGATGATCGCGGATCTCTCCAAAATGTACGCGCCACTCGGCAAGGCGGGGTTGACGGTTTTTCTGCTGGGCGCGTTTGTGGTTTTGTTTTCCACAATGGTGACGGCGTCGGCTTCGAACGCGCGATTGTTGGCGGATGGGTTGGTGCTGTTTCAACTCAAGAAACCGCGTAGCGAAAAGGAGCGCACGAAGTTGCTGAGCCAATGTTGCATCGCAGTGCCGATGGTGTGCGCGGGGGTGTATTTATTTGTGGGCGCGCCGGTGTCGTTAGTGCTGGTGGGCGGCGTGGCGCAGGCGTTGATGCTACCATTCCTCGCGGGCGCGGCGTTGTATTTCCGCTATAAACAAACGGACAAACCGCTGCAACCGGGCAAGGTGTGGACGGCGTTGCTGTGGGTTTCGGCCCTCGCGATGGCGGCAGTGGGGTTGTTTCAGTTTTATCAAAAGTTGACTTAGCCGCTCCGTCGATTGGTTTTTCTTTTGCCAAACGGCGGAAGATTGAACAGTCTCCGGCCCTGCCGAATATTATGACTTTGCCAACTGTGAAAATGACCGAGGGCATCCACGTGATGCATTTGTTTTATCGCGTGGATCGAATGGCGTGGGATGAGCTTTCCCCGCGCGAAAGCGAGGCCGCGCGCGAACGCCTTGAAGCCCTCTGCGCCGCCAACAGCGATGCCTCGCATCCGCTCTTGCGCTGCTACGCCAATGTGAGCGGCAAGGCGGATCTTGCGTTTTGGCTCTTCCACGAAGACCTCGCGCAGCTCGCGCAAATGCATCGCGACCTCGAGGCGTGCTTTCCGGCGGGCAGTATCGATTTGGTTTACAGTTACTTCAGCGTCACGGAGTTGACGGAATATCAACCGACCGAAGATGACCTCAAAGCGCGCGCGTTGCGAGAGTTCAAGCTCGAAGAAGGCACGCCGGAGTTTGATGCCAAAATGGAAGAGCTGATGGCGTGGAAAGTGGATTACGAAAAATTCCGGCTCTACCCCGAAATGCCCGATTGGGATGTGATGTGTTTTTATCCAATGCTCAAAAAACGGCAGGGCGAGGACAACTGGTACAGTCTCGATTTCGACACGCGCAAAAAACTAATGCGCACCCACGCCATCACTGGCCGCAAATACGCCGGTCGCATCAGCCAGCTCATCACCGGCAGCACTGGTCTCGATGACTGGGAATGGGGCGTCACGCTGATGGCCAAAGAAGTCGCCTCAGTAAAAGACATCGTCCACGAAATGCGCAAAGACGAAGTGACCGCCCGCTACGGCGAGTTCGGACCCTTTTACATTAACCTCCGTCTTGAGCCGCCCGCGTTGTGGGCGCATTTGGGGTTGTAGATTTGAACCGCCCAGCTTCGCGCTTGACCATCGCCGCTGCCGGTTGTTTTCTCCCCGCGTGGAACGACTACCCGGATTTCGTGATTTTTATCCCGAGCCCTTGCCCGACGGCGAGGCTTGGAGTGCCAACGTGCGCAAACACATTTTTGACGTGTGGCACGAGATCGCCGAATTCTACGCGTTCCAACCCTACGACGGGCCGCCGCTGGAGCCGCTGAGCTTGTTCACCGCCAAGAGCGGCCAGGAAATTGTCGGCCAACTTTACAACTTCGAAGACAAAGGCGAACGCGCTGTGGCCCTTCGTCCAGAGATGACCCCCACCGTGGCGCGGATGGTCGCCGCCCGCGAGCGGCATTATAAGAAGCCGCTCAAATGGTATTCCATCCCTCAACTCTTTCGCTATGAGCGCCAGCAAAAAGGCCGACTGCGCGAGCACTTCCAATTTAATGCCGACATTTTTGGCGAAGCCGATCCCGCCGCTGATGCGGAACTCATCGCAATGCTCATCGATTTGTTGCGGGCATTCAAACTCACTGCCGAGGATTTTGTCATTCGCCTCAGCAGCCGCAATGCGTGGCAGGATTTCTACAATCAAAATGGTGGCGACGAATCAAAGGCGTACGATTTTTATCAAGCCGTCGACAAACTCGAACGCACCGCGCCCGAAGAAAGCGAAAAGAAATTCCAAGCCCTCGGTTTCACGCTGGAGCAAGTTCGCAATTTCATCGCTGCCGGTGAACCCACCGAAGAACTCCAAGCCGTGCTCGACAACCTTGCCGCACGCGGGATGAGCGATTTTGTGAAGATCGATTACAACGTCATCCGCGGCCTTGCGTATTACACCGGCGTCGTCTACGAAGCTTTCGATCGCAAAGGCGAATTTCGCGCCATTGCCGGTGGCGGCCGCTACGATCAATTGGTGAATCTCGTTTCAAAAGGCAAAAAGAACATCCCCGCCGCCGGCTTTGCGATGGGCGATGTGGTGTTGGTGGAGTTGCTGAAAGAACGGGGATTGATGCCGGAAACTCAAGGCAACATCGAAGTCTATGCCCTGATTGAGGATGAAACTAAACGTCCCGCCACACTGTCGGTCGTTCAGATGCTACGTGAGGAAGGGTGGAGTGTGGATTATCCGTTCGCCCCGATTAAGCCGGACAAGCAAATCAAACGCGCCCTCGAAATTGGAGCCGAATTTTCCGTCCGAATTGTGGACGATGAGTTTGCTCTGTTGAAAAATTTTGAAACTAAACAAGAGGAAAAAGTTCCCTTCGGTGAGTTGGGAGAGCGAATGATTCAAATCATTTGCGCCGACGATTCGGAGTAGCCATCCAATGCGCGAACTGTACCTCGGCATCGACAGCGGCACGCAATCCACCAAGGCGTTGGTGGTGGATGCCAAAAACGGCAAGGTGCTCGGCAGCGCCCAGCGCGCGTACGGGCTCATCGCGGGCCTGCCCGCAGGCGCGAAGGAGCAGCATCCCGAAACTTGGAAACGCGCCACGGCGGCCACCATCAAAGCCGCACTTAAACAAGCCAAAGCCAGTGCGGCCGAGGTGAAGGGCATCGGCGTCAGTGGCCAACAACACGGCTTTGTGCCGCTCGATAAAAAGGGCGCGGTCATTCGTCCCGCCAAACTTTGGTGCGATACCACCACCACCGCCGAGTGCGAAGCCATCACTCAAAAACTCGGCGGCCTCAAAAAAACCATTGCGCGCGTGGGGAACGCGATGTTGCCGGGATTCACCGCGCCAAAGATTGCATGGCTGAAAAAGCACGAGCCAAAAAATTACAAACGCCTCGCCACAGTTTTGTTACCGCACGATTACCTAAACTTTTGGCTCACCGGAAATGCCGTGATGGAATATGGCGACGCCAGCGGCACGGCGTTGCTCGATGTCAAAAACCGCAAGTGGTCAGCCGCCGCCATCAACGCAATCGATCCCGCATTGGCAGACAAACTACCGCCGCTCATCTCCAGCGATCAACCCGCCGGAAATCTTTCCGCCGCCACAGCAAAGTCGCTTGGCCTTTCCACTGCTACATTGGTGAGCGCCGGTGGCGGCGATAATATGATGGGCGCCATCGGCACCGGCAACACGCGTCCGGGAATTGTCACTGCAAGTTTCGGAACGAGTGGAACGATTTACGCGTGCGCGGCAAAACCAGTGATCGATCCTCAAGGCGAGATTGCTGCGTTTTGCGATTCCACCAATCGTTGGTTGCCGTTGCTTTGCACGATGAACGTTACCGTGGCCACTGAAATGGTGCGGAACCATTACGGCCTCTCGCACGCGCAATTTGAAAAAGCGGCCGCCAAAGTGCGTGCCGGAAGCGATGGCCTCATTCTGTTGCCGTACCTCGAAGGCGAGCGCACACCGAATGTGCCCGACGGCACGGGCGTGTGGTTTGGCGCGAATACAAAAACGCAAAGCGCGGGTCACTTCGCACGCGCGGCGATGGAGGGCGTCACACTCGGGATGAATTACGGCTTGCGCCGCCTCGCCACTCTCGGCGTGAAGCCCAAACAAATCCGCGCCACCGGCGGCGGTGCGCAATCCAAACTCTGGCGGCAAATGATGGCGGATGTCTTCGATGCCGAAGTGGTCACCCTCGCCGTCAGCGAAGGTGCGGCATACGGCGCCGCCCTCCAAGCGATGTGGTGCGTGGCCAAAAATCGTTGTGAAAAACTCTCCATAAATGACTTTTCCGATCAATTTGTGAAACTTAACTCGCGCCAAACCGCCCAGCCCAAAAAGGCAAATGTAGCTGTTTACCGACAAATACAGGCGATTCAAGGCGAATTGTCTACGGGCCTTCGCAGCACATTTTCCCGCCATCGCAAGTTTTTGGATTATGAATAACTTGTGAATAGATGGGCGGGAAGTGTTAATAAGTGAGCATCTTTTTTCTCCGATTCATTGGCGAAATCCTAAATGTGTGGTATATTGACCGCATATGAAGTTGGTTCTGTCTACTCATAAAGTTACCCTAACCGATGGTCTCAAGGATCATGTTCGCATATGCATCGAGAAGCTTGATCACCAGGAAACGCATGCGCTTGCTGCATTCGTGAATCTCGAGCGCGATCATATAGGTCACCCCGACAAACGATACACGTGCACAATGAAGGTGGCCTTGCCCGGCCAGAATCTCATCGCTCGTGATGCCGAAGATGATCTGTACGCAGCCATCGATCTCGTCACCAAAAAAGTTCAGGCGCAATTGCGCAAACGGCACAGCAAGTTCAAAGCCCGTAATCACAAACAGGCAGCTCAAATAAAGAGCGGACTTCAGGCCGTGGCGGCTTGACATAGGTTGACCGCGACGCGGGTTCCCCGTTAGCGTGGCGCGTGCTCCTGCGCGCGCGCATTGTTGTTCCCGTTTCCCAACCGCCCATCGCGGATGGCTTCGTGCGCGTGCATGGCAACCGCATTACCGCCGTGGGCAAATGGGCGGAGGCGGAACATAAAAGTGAGGCGGATGATCTCGGCGAAGTGATTCTCTTGCCGGGGTTGGTCAATGCCCACTGCCATCTGGACTACACCGATTTCGTGGGCGCCATTCCTACGCCGCGATCCTTCACGGATTGGATCAACGCCATCGTTGATCTCAAAGCCGATGTGAATGACACCGCCCATTGCGAATCGTGGTTGCACGGCGCAGCCCAATGCCTCCGCCACGGCACTACCACACTCGGCAACATCGAGACGCGGCCGGATTTGCTGCCGAAACTTTGGGCCGCAACGCCGTTGCGGATGGTTTCGTTTTTGGAACTCATTGTCATCCGCGCCCATAGCGATGCCGCCCAAGCCGTGGCCGATGCGACGGACTGGATCGTCAACCACAAACCGCCGCGCGGGCGCGCAGGTTTGTCGCCGCACGCGCCGTACACCACCAAGCCGGACTTGCTCGAAGCGTGTGCTGGCACTGGATTGCCGATGGCAATGCATTTGGCGGAATCCGCCGAGGAAGATGAAATGTTCCGCCAAGGCACGGGCGCGCTTTACGAACGCCTTGCCGCCGCGGGTCGCGAGATGACCGATTGCGGCAGCGGCTCGCCCATCGCCCACGCGCAACGCAACGGGGTGTTGCGTAAAAACCTCCTCGCCATTCACGGGAATTATTTGGATGACGATGACCTTCATTTGCTCGCGGAAAATCAGGTAAGCCTCGTTCATTGCCCGCGCAGTCACGCGTACTTTGGTCACGCGCCGTTTCGCGCCGAGGCGTTGCGTGCGGCGGGCGTGAATCTTTGTCTCGGCACCGACAGTCTCGCCACGATGCGCGATGGCGATGCGGAGTTAAGTCTGTTCGACGAACTCCGCGTCCATTACGAAGAGTTTCCGGATGTGTCGGCAGAAACATTGTTGCAACGCGTCACCACCAATCCCGCGCGTGCGTTGGGGATGGTCGGACAAGTGGGCGAGTTGGCGACGGATGCATTCGCGGATTTGATTTCATTGCCCTTTAGGGGCCCAGTCGAAAAGGCAATCGAAACCACCGTGAACCACACCGCCCCCCCTCAAGCGGTTATGCTGGATGGACAATGGGAAGTGCCACCACCATTGTTTGTGAAAGGCGAGCAATGAGCCGAAAAAATCTTCGAGAAGAAATGGCGTGTTATGTGCTGCCGGCATCTTGTCGGCAGATCCGGAGTCACCCATCTGTCGGCAAGATGCCGGCAGCACGCAACCCGCAAGGCGATTTCTCAGATAATCTTCAGTGAACATGAACGATTCATTTCAGGGAAAAATGGCGAGTGAGTTGGCCGGAATTGATTCGGCCGACTTGCGCCGGACGATGCGCGAAGTGGCTTCGGCGCAGGGCGCGCGAGTGCGGTTGAATGGCCGCGAGGTTTTGAATTTTTCTTCGAACGATTATTTGGGGCTCGCCAATCATCCAACATTGAAAGAAGCCGCCGTGGAGGCGATTGAAACATTTGGTGCGGGCGCGGGGGCGGCGCGGCTCATTAGCGGTTCGCAGTCGCCGCATCACGAATTAGAAAACGCGTTGGCGAAATTCAAAGGGACCGAAGCCGCGCTGGCGTTTTCTTCGGGCTATGCGGCGGCGCTTGGGACGATTCCGGCTTTGGTTGGCGCGGGCGATGTGGTGGTGGTTGATAAACTCGTGCACGCGAGTTTGGTGGATGCCGCGAAACTTTCGGGGGCGAAATTGCGCGTGTGCAAGCACAACGACCTTGCCGATCTCGCGCGCATTCTCGAATGGGCGGCGGGGCAGGGCGGGCGCACGTTGGTGGTGGCGGAGAGTGTGTACTCGATGGACGGCGACCTCGCGCCGTTGCTGAATTTGGTGGAATTGAAAGAGCAACACGGCGCGTGGCTAATGCTCGATGAAGCGCACGCGACGGGATTGTACGGCGAAGGGCGGCGCGGCGTGGCAGAGGAATTTGGCGTGGGCGATCGCGTGGAAATTCAAATGGGCACACTCGGTAAAGCGCTCGGCGCGGCGGGCGGTTATATTTGTGGCTCAAATGAGTTGATTGATTTGCTGCGTCATCGGGCGCGGAGTTTTGTATTTTCCACAGCACCGATGCCCGCGCAGGCGGCGGCGGCGCGGGCGGGGATTGAAGTGGTGCAATCGGCGGAAGGCGAAGAGCGCCGGACGCGTTTGTGGAGTTTGGTGGATGAATTAAAAAACGGCCTCATCGCGCGTAGTTGGAAATTGCCCGTGGTGCAAAGCGCGATCTTGCCGCTGATGATCGGCACCGAAGTCGAGGCGGTGGCGTTGTCGGAACGGTTGTTGGAAGCGGGCGTGTTTGTGCCGGCCATTCGTTATCCGACCGTGGCCAAAGGCGAAGCGCGGTTGCGGATCACAGTGAGCGCGGCGCATTCGCCCGAGGACATCAAAACATTATTGGAGACTTTAGGTGAAAGCAAAAGTGATGCATAAACTGGCGCGGTTGGATCAAAAATATGTGTGGCATCCGTTCACGCAAATGCGCGATTGGGCCAAGCGCGAGCCCATCGTGTTGGCAAGCGGAAAGGGGGCGGTACTGGAAGATGTGCGCGGCAAAAAATATCTTGATGCCAATGCGAGCATTTGGACGAATCTGCACGGGCATAATCATCCGAAGCTTAACGCGGCGTTGCAGCGGCAGTTGAAAAAAGTAGCGCACACTTCGGCGCTGGGATTTGCCAATGAACCGGCGGCGTTGTTGGCGAAGCGTTTGGTGAAGGTAGGGCGCGCTGTCCCAGCGCGCCGCAATGCAACCGGAATCGCAGGAGCTTCGCCCTCCCGGAAAGGGTTGGCGAAAGTTTTTTTCTCAGACGATGGTTCCACCGCGTTGGAGGTGACCTTGAAAATGTCTTATGAATTTACGCGGCGCACGGGGCGTTCGCGTGCGCCGAAGTTTCTTTCGCTGCAAGGGGCGTATCACGGTGACACGGTGGGGGCGGTGAGCGTGGGGCACATTGATTTATTCCATAAAGCGTACGGCGGATTGCTTTTCAAAAGTGATCAAGTGATGTCGCCGTATTGTTATCGGTGCCCGTTTAATCGGGCCAAACCGGAACGGACGGATGCTCGAGTAACACGCAAATGCAACTGGGAATGCGTGGGTAAAGTGGAGGCGAAATTGAAGCGGCGGAAGTACGCAGCCTTGGTGGTGGAGCCGCGCGTGCAAGGGGCGGCGGGGATGATCGCGCATCCGGAGGGTTGGTTGAAGCGCGTGGGCAAAGCGGTGCGCGCGAGTGGGGCGCAGTTGATCGCCGATGAGGTGATGACGGGGTTTGGCCGAACGGGGTCGATGTTCGCCTGCCACAAGGAAACGGTGACGCCGGATTTCTTGTGTGTGGCGAAGGGGCTTACGGGCGGGTATTTGCCGATGGCGGCGACGTTGACGACGCAGAACGTGTTTGATGCATTTCTCGGCGAGTACGAGGAGTTCAAAACTTTTTTTCACGGGCACAGTTATACGGGCAACCAATTGGGCGCAGCGGCGGCGTTGGCGAGTTTGGAAATTTTGCAGGGGGCGGAATCCAAAAAGAAACGGCGCGCGTTGGAGAATAATTTGCGTGATGAATTGAAAACGCTGTGGCCGCTTGCCGCGGTGGGGGATGTTCGGCAGGAAGGCTTGGTGGCGGGCGTGGAGTTGGTGGCGGATTGGCGAACGCGCAAGGCGTTTCCGCTGAAGGCGCAAGTGGGCATTCGCGTGTGCGAAGCGATGGCGCGGCGCGGGGTGTTGACGCGGCCGATTGGAAATGTGATTCCGCTGTTGCCGCCATATTGCACGACGGCGGCGCAGTTGCGTAAAATGGTGCGGGCGTTGCGGGAAGCGATTGTGGAGGTGTTGGGCGGGGCGAAAGTTTAATCGCCCGGCGTGCGGATGCGTTCGACTAATTCTTGGACTTCATTCGGGGGTGGACCGAATTTTTTTGAAACGGCAAAGGCGACGGCGAAGTTGACGGCTGCACCCACTGCGCCAAAGGCATTTGGGGTGATGCCGAAGAACCAATTTTCTTTCAAGTCGCCCAAGAACGAAGTGCCGGGGATGAACATAATTCCTTTGTGTTGGAAGACGTAGAGCAACGTGACGCCGATGCCGGCGATCATTCCGGCGATTGCGCCTTGGCGGTTCATGCGCTTTGAAAAGATGCCCATCATCAGCACGGGGAAAATGGATGAGGCGGCAAGGCCAAAGGCGATGGCGACGGTGCCGGCGGCGAAGTCGGGCGGGTTGAGGCCGAAATAACCGGCCATCAAAATCGCACCGACCATCGCGATGCGGCTGGCTTTGAGCTCTTCTTTTTCGGTGATGTTCGGGCGCATAATTCCTTTTAGCAAATCGTGTGAAATGGCGGAGGCGATGGCGAGCAAGAGTCCGGCGGCGGTGGAAAGGGCGGCGGCCAAACCACCGGCGACGACGAGGGCAATCACCCAGCCGGGGAGCTTGGCGATTTCGGGGTTGGCGAGTACGATGATATCTTTGTCGACTTTCACCATTTCGTTGCCTTGCCAGCCGTGTTGGGCGAAAGGGGTTTTGGCGTGTTTGGTTTTAGCGGCAGCAATTTGTTTTTTAGCCGCGATGATGGCGGCTTGAGTTTCGGCAATGAGTGTGGCCGCGTTTTGATCTTTTGAAGATTCAGCTGTGGCGAGTTGGGCTTGAGCTTTTTCGAGGGCAAAATGCGCTTCACCCAATCCGCTTGGGTCGTTGTAATATTGGATGCGGCCGTCTTGGTTCCAATCGCGAAACTCAAGGAGGCCGGTTTTTTCCCAGTTCTTGAACCACTCGGGGCGTTTCTCATATTCGAGGTTGCCTTCGAGTGCGCCGACTTTTCCGGTTTGGATTGTTTGAGTGAGATTAAGGCGCGCCATCGCGGCGACGGCGGGGGCGGTGGTGTAAAGGATGGCGATGAAGATGAGCGCGTAACCCGCGGAGAGGCGGGCGTCTTTGACTTTGGGCACAGTGAAAAAGCGAATGATGACGTGCGGCAAACCGGCGGTGCCGATCATCAGCGAAAGGGTGTACGCAAACATATTCAGTTTGCTGCCCATCACGTCGGTGGTAAATTGATTGAAGCCGAGGTCTTGGATGACGGTGTCGAGCTTTGCCAAAAGCGGCGTGCCGTCAACATCGCCTCCGAGGCCGAATTGGGGGATGGGGTTTCCGGTCAATTGAAGTGAGATGAAAATTGCGGGGACGGTGTACGCGAAAATCAAAACGACGTACTGGACGATTTGGGTGTAGGTGATGCCTTTCATGCCGCCGAGCACGGCGTAAAAAAAGACGATGCCCATTCCGACGAAGAGGCCGGTGTTGTAATCGGTTTCAAGAAAGCGCGAGAAGACGACGCCGACGCCTTTCATTTGGCCGATGACGTAAGTGACCGAAACGAGAATGAGGCAGACGACAGCCACCACGCGGGCGGTTTTGGAATAAAAGCGTTCGCCGATGAATTCCGGCACGGTGAATTTGCCGTACTTGCGAAGGTAAGGCGCGAGCAATAACGCGAGCAAAACGTAGCCGCCGGTCCAACCCATCAGAAACACCGAACCGCCGTAGCCGGAAAAGGCGATGAGCCCGGCCATCGAAAGAAAGGACGCGGCGCTCATCCAATCGGCCGCGGTGGCCATTCCGTTGGCGAGCGGACTCACGCCGCCGCCGGCCACATAAAATTCGCTGGTGGATTTCGCACGGCTCCAAATCGCGATGCCGATGTACAGCGCGAATGTGATGCCGACGATGAGGTAAGTCCAGGTTTTGACGTCCATTTAGGCGTCCTCCTTTTTGTCGGTTTCCGGTTCATCCTCTTTGTCGAAACCGTATTTTTTATCCAACTTGTTCATCAATCGGACGTACACGAAAATGAGCACAACGAAGACGTAGATGGAGCCCTGCTGCGCCATCCAAAAGCCGAGCTGAAATCCGCCGAGCGAAATTTTGTTGAGTTCTTCAACAAATAAAATGCCGCAGCCGTAGGAGACAAAAAACCACACGGCGAGCAGCCAAGCCATGATGCGGAGGTTTTCCCGCCAATAATCGCGGCGACGTTGTTGAGAGGATTCGGAATCAGCCATAGCGCGTCGCGCAAACGTTGCGGGGTTGTAACAGAGAGGGGTTCTGAAGGCAACGGGAAATAGGGTTTATGAACACAGATTTTTAGGATCTTCAGGATGAGCATCTGTGTTTGCTCTTTCCAATCTTGTGTGACTGGCGTACCGTCCGCCGTCCGGAAATGCCGAGTGTTTACATCAAAACTTATGGGTGCCAAATGAACGAGCGCGACAGCGAAGCCGTCGCCGCGCAGCTCGTGGCCAAGGGTTATGCCGTCGCGCCGGAGGAGGCGGATGCGGATGTGATTTTGCTCAACACTTGCAGCGTGCGCGATGCTGCTGAGCAAAAAGCGATTAACAAAATGCAAACGCTCATCGGTCAATCGCGTAAACATAATCCCGATGCGGTGCTCGGTTTCATGGGTTGCATGGCGCAAAGCCGCGGACAGGAATTGATTGATCAATTGCCTGACGTCGACCTCGTGCTCGGCACGCAAAAATTTCATCGCGCGGGCGAATATCTTGATGACCTTCTCGGCAGTCGGCGCGACAAGATCGTGGACACCGCCGAAGAAACCGGCAGCGAAGCCACCATCCGCGAGCATCTCTCGTTGGGCGCGAGCGAGGCAAAGGCGATCACCGCCTTTGTTAGCATTATGCAGGGCTGCAATCAGTTTTGCACATTTTGCATCGTGCCCTACACGCGCGGGCGCGAGCGTTGTCGCAGCATTGAAGATATTGTCGCCGAGTGCCGCGAGTTGGTGGCGGGCGGCGTGCGGGAAATTACTTTGCTCGGCCAAATCGTTAACAGCTACGGCAAACGCGAAATCGGCGTGCGTGATGGCAAAAGTGCCTTCGTGCAACTCATCGAAGCCGTGCACGAAATTGATGGGCTCGAACGCGTTCGGTTTACCTCGCCGCATCCGAAAGGTTACGGCGATGATTTGGTGGAGGCGTACGCGCGACTGCCCAAGCTCGTTGAGAACGCGCATCTCCCGGTGCAAAGCGGCAGCAATCGAATGCTCAAGCTGATGCATCGCGGCTATACCCGCGAGCGGTTTGTGGAGTTGGTGGGCAAGCTCCGCGCCACGCGGCCGGAGATGGGGATTGGCACGGATATCATTGTGGGTTTCCCCGGCGAAACGGAGGCGGACTTCGATGAGACGCTGAGCCTTTGCGCCGAAGTGGAATTCGATAACGCATTTCTTTTTAAATACAGCCAACGCCGCGACACGCCGGCGGCCGCGATGCCGGATCAATTGCCCGAGTCGGTTATTGAAGAACGTCACGCGCGTTTGCTTGAGGCGGTGGACGTCATTCGCGTACGCAAGCTGAAAGAATACATCGGCCAACGAATGGAAATTTTAGTGGAAGGCCCCAGTCGCCGCAACGCCGCGCGGCTCGAAGGTCGCACGCGGTGTAATAAAATTGTGGTGTTCGAGGGTGGCGAACGTTTCATCGGCCAAGTGATGGACGTGCAAATTGCCGATGCCACCAAAACGACTCTGTACGGCGATCCCGCCATTTTGAATTTGAACTGATATGCCTGAAATTTCTCTTGCCAATTTGTCGCTCGCGCTTGGCGCGTTGATGGTGCTGACCGCCGCCGTGGGATTGGCCAAGCCGGAGGGCGCGATGGATTGGATCAAAAAATTCCCGCGCAACGAAACCGCCGGTTGGGCGCTGATGCTCGCGGGGATGGCGTGGTTTCTTTGGGTCCTTAGCGACGAGACGCTGGCCGATTTCGAAAGATTCCGCACGCAATTTCAGGTCTTCATTGTCGCCACCGGCGTGGGCGCGTGTTTTTTTCTGAAAGACTTTCTTGCCGTGCGCGGCTTGGCGGTGGTGCTCCTGATGCTCGCTAAGCTCATCGTGGACACCGCTCGTTGGCATCCAAGCGATTGGCGCCTCGTGCTCGTGGTGCTCGCCTACGCGTTGGTGGTGAAGGCGATGTGGTTCACCGTGGCCCCGTGGCGGATGCGCGACATTCTCGATTGGGCAACCGCCAGCGAACGGCGCTTCAAAATGATGTGCAGCGTGCGGTTGGTGTTTGCAGTGTTGTTGGTGGTGCTGGGTTTGACGGTCTTCAAATAATTTAAAAGTGCGTGACCGCGCGGACATTCCCGAAGGGAATGAACAACAATAGCCACGGGTGAAACCCGTGGGAAAACGAATTGAAACAATGCAACCTCGAAGGGTTGAATTTGGGTCGTTTTGTTCGACCCCTTCTGGGTCGATTTGTATTTCACGTTTGTACCCCGGGTTTCACCCGCGGCTATTATTGTTTGTTCCTTTCAGGAACCTGAATGTGCGCCCAGCCGTTGGTGCTTGTTTCCAATAAAAAAAGCCGCCCTTGCGGACGGCTTTTTCAGGGGGATGGAGATTTGCCTAGCGGCGTTTCTCCAAATGTTTTTGTAACTCGCGCAGGGCGTTTCGCATTTCGTTCATTTCGCGGCGCAATTGATTGATGTCGCCGTTTCCTTCGTCCTCGCCGTGCTCGTGTTCGTGACGCTCGTGGCGGTGTTCGGGTTCTTCGCGATCCCTATGCCCTTCGCGGGTGTGGCCTTCGCGTTCGCCTTTATTCATCCGTCGGGCGTGGGCGGCCAGTTCTTCGGCCCAATCGCGCATTCCGGCGGCTTGCAAATGTTCGATGGCAGCGCCGATGTGTTTCATGCGCGCTTCATTGCCGCCTTCGCGTTCGCGTTCGCCGTGTTCACGTTAACGACCTTCGCCGCGTTCGCGGCGTTCGCCTTGGCCTCGGAATTTGGCGATGGCGTCTTGCACGTGTTTGAGCACGTGAGCGGCTTCTTCTTTTTTGCCGGCCTTGCGCAACTCGGCGATGCGGCGTTCTTGTTGGTTGACCCATTTGCCGAATTCTTCGTTGTCGCCGCCTTCACCGTGGCCGTGGCCGTGTTCACCGTGTTCACCGTGCTCGCGATGCCCGCGTTCTTCGCGGTCGCCTCGGTTGCGGTTGGCCATTGCCTTGCGATGTTTGGCTAATTCTGTGCGGGTGCGCTCGGCGAGGGCTTCGGCTTGGTCGGGCTTGCCTTGCTTGCGCAGGGCGTTGATTTGTTTTTCGCGTTGCTCGAGCCACGCTTCGATTTCGTGTGCTTGGCCGTCGCGTTCACGATCGCCTTCGCGGGCTCGTTCGCGTTCGCCTTCGCGGGGTTTGTCACGATCGCCGTCGCGGCGTTTGTCGTCGTCGAAGGACCGTGCGGTCCAAGTGAAACACACGCCTGCAATGAGCAGTGTGGCCATTAGGGGAATCCATTTTTTCATAGGGGTGCTTTTGTTTAGGGATTGAATGGGTTAACTTCCCCTCAGGCTACCGGCATTCCGGCGTTTGTCCAGTGGGAAACTAACTTTTATGAAGGGGACATTCAGCACGCCCCGCCGCATCCTCGTGGTGCGGGGCGGGGCGATTGGCGATTTTGTGCTAACGTTGCCGGTATTGGCGGCGTTGCGTGCGGCGCATCCGCAAGCGGGCGTGGCGGTGTTGGGGGCGCGGGAGTGCGGCGAAATGGCTGTGGCGGGCGGTTTGGCGGATGAAGCGCGGCCATTGGAAGCACGCGAATGGGCCGGTTTTTTTGTGGAAAATGGCGCTTGCGATAAAGGGGCGTGTGAATGGCTGGCGGGGTTTGATTGGGTGATTTCTTTTTTGCACGATCCGGAAGGGGTTTTCAAAGCGAACATGTGTGCTGCGAGTGGCGCGCGGTTTTTGACGGGCTGTCATCGGCCGGCGGATGGTTCGGGCGTGTCGGCGGCAAACGTGTTGCTGCGGGCGTTGGAGCCTTTGGGCATTTCTGGGGCGAGCGCGGTGCCGCGGTTGGAGCTTTCGATTGTTGATGAAAAACAAAATGTGTTGGCGGTGCATCCGGGCAGTGGCAGCACGGCCAAGAATTGGCCGGAAGAACACTGGGCGGTTTTTCTTTCGGAGTGGCTAGAGCAAACGGACGTTGATGTATTATTAGTTGGCGGCGAGGCGGAAGCGGAACGGGTATCGCGTTTGAGTGCGGGGCTTCCTCGTGAACGCCATCGGGTGTTGCTGCGCGCGCCGTTGGTGGAAGTGGCGCGGGTGTTGAGTGGGTGCCGTGCGTTTGTGGGGCACGATTCGGGGATCACACATTTGGCGGCGGCGGTGGGGTTGCCGGGAGTGGTGTTGTGGGCAGCGACGGATGCGATCGTGTGGCGACCGCCGAGTGATGCGATCGAGTTGATGCAACAACCCATCGAGCCGGATGCGGTGTTGTCGGTGTTGCCGGTGTTGCGTAAGGTGAAAACTTTTTTCAAATAAATTCATTGCCTCCATTGACAACTCAGAAATGTGTGGCACGTTGTAGTAGGCAATGAAGCTGCGCTGACACAGCGGTGCGGCAAAGCCGGTTGGAGTTTTTTGGCATGAAGACTAACCAGCGTATCTCAACAAAAGTGACCGTCCGTTTTTCCTGTCCCCGCCGTTTGCATTCGTTGCATCGTGCGGGGTTTACTTTGACGGAATTATTGGTGGTCATTGGAATCATCGGCGTGTTGGCGTCGATTCTTTTTGTGGCGATTGGTCGTGCGCAGGTCAAGGGGCACGGGGTTTTTAGCCGGAACAATCTCAAACAACTCAGCACGGGTTACATCGGGCACGATGTGGAGCTGGGCGAATTTATGCCACACGCCAAGGTGGCGGCGGGGACTTGGGTGGAGACACTGACGCGGCGGGAGGGTTATGGGCAGGAGGTATTTCACAGTCCGGCGTGTTCGCCGAATCAAAATATTAGCTCAGGGCACTCGAAGATGGCGTGGCGCACGACGAGCCCGGAGAGCACTTATGAACATCTGACCCGTGTCTGACCGTCCGTTTCTTGGCAGTCTGCCAAGCGCATTGCGGAAGGTCGCGGCGGGAAGTTGGTGACCATTGAGGATGACGCGGAATGGAACCGGTTTGTGGAAGCGGCCAAGCATTTTCCGCCACGGCTCTCGTGGGTGGGGGTGTTAAACGAAAACGAATCGGGCGCAGTGGGCGGCGGCGAGTGGGTTTGGAATGAGGAAGGCAAGCCGCAGTGCGGGCAAGAGTATTTTGCCTCGGGCGAATTTGAGGATGCCGCGAAAAAGGAGGGCGAATATTTCGGCGCGATGGTGCCGCTGCGTAATCCAAAGAAAAACACCGAAGGGATTTACGCGAAACAAAACATCCACAGTATGCCGAGCTTTGATTGGAAAGTGACGGGGATGATTGTGGAGTATCAAAAAAATCTGAGCAGCACCTACACCCTCAACGGCTGGGCGGTGTCGGATCATTCGCGGATCAACGGCAAAGTATCGAATCACTTTTATCGCGGGATGGAAGAGGGCGGCAGCGAAGCGCCTTTGTTCAGCGAAGGCACAGGGCCGGTGGTGATGCCGATGGAATCCAATCGGCCGGCAAAGGATTTAGAGTACGGCGGCCAAACGGGGCAGGGGCTTTCGCGGTTGTGCATTGATCGCTATCACAATGGCGCCAACAACGTGACCTTTATGGATGGCAGCGTGGATGCGGTGAAGCTGGCGGATTTGTGGAAACTGAAATGGCACAAGCAATGGAAAGCGCCGCGCACTTTGCCGCGCGTGCCATTGAAATAAGATGAGCATTTACATCGCCAAAGAGGGAAAGAATTGGGGGCCGTTTGAGTCCAAACAGGTGAGCGTGCTGGTGGAGCGTGGGTCGTTCGCGGAAAACGATTGGGCGTGGATTGAGGGCGAGCCGGATTGGGCGCCGGTCAGCGAAGTGCTGAAGGAATGGGAGGCGGCCGAGGCGGCGGGTCGGGAATTGGAGTTTCAAAAAGAAGTGGCGAAGTTGGCGGAGGAGGCTGAGGCGCACGAAGTGGCGGTAGTGAAGGAAGTGCCCGTTGAGGAACCCGCGCCAGTGAAACAGAAACTGCGCGGCACTTCGTGGTGGAGTCGGCATTTTTTCCTCGTCGCCTTTGGCTTGGGCACGGTGGGGTTGATCGCGCTGCTTGTGCTTCGTCCGTCGGCAGTGGCGGATTACAATTTACTGCAAACCCGCGAGGGCCTTGCTTTTGAGCCGAACGCGAGCGAGCCCTTCGAGGGCAAGGCGGTTTCGCATCATCCCAATGGGCAGCTGATGTTCAAGGCGGTTTATCGCGCGGGGAAACAACACGGGGAGATGGTTTCGTTTTTTGCCGATGGCCAAAAACAAAGTGTGGGTACGCTGGTTGACGGACAATTTCACGGGAAAGTCGTCTATTACCATCAGAATGGCGAAGTGCAGAGCCATTACGTCTACCAAAATGGCGAGGCCATCAGCCGCAAAAACTGGGATGCGGCGGGGAATATGGTCGATCGCGGCCAATAAAACCCCCGCAACTCGAAAATACTTCATTTTTTCCGAGAAATCGCTTGCCACCCAATGGGGGTGTTCATACACTGCGCGCCCATTTTGAGGGAAACAGAAGGAATTTAATGCCAAACAAAGTAGTCAATAAAACGCGGAAAGCAGTCTCCAAGCGGTTCAAAGTCACCGCCAGTGGCAAAGTGAAGCGTAACCGCCAAGGCAAGCGACACCTGTTGTCATCCAAAAATGCCAAGCGCCGACGCCGCCTTCGCACCGCCACTTATGTGGTGAAAGACGATATGCGCCGCATCACCGAGAGCCTTCCCTTTAGCCACTAAGAGCCACTAATTTTCAGGAGAATTTACCATGCGCACCACTAACGGACCCGCCTCACGTCAACGCCGCAAACGCTGGTTGAAAGCCGCCAAAGGCTTTCGAATGCGCCGCAGCAAACTTTACCGCTACGCCAAAGACGCGCTCGACCACGGTCGGCAGTACGCCTATCGCGATCGCAAAAACAAAAAGCGCACCTTCCGCGGCCTGTGGAATGTGCGCATCAATGCCGCGTGTCGCGCGAACGAAATGACGTACAGCCGCTTCATCGAGGGCCTCAAGGCCGCCGAAGTTGAGGTCAACCGCAAGGTGCTCGCGGACATCGCCGCGCAGGACGAGGCGGCGTTTACCGAGTTGGTCAAGGTCGCCCAAGGCGCCTTGGAAGCGAAGGCCGCCAAGTAGACGGCACACTTTCAAGACGGGCGGCCAATTCAAGGTCGCCCGTTTTTTTGTTTATAGCCGCAAGCGTCTCCACTACATTCCCCGCACAAGATGTCATTGCTTGACGAAATCGAACCGTTGAAGGCCGAGGCCTTGGCCGAGCTAAACGCCGCCACCGACCAAGCCATGCTCGACCACGCCAAGGGCACGTGGCTCGGCCCGCAAGGTCGCTTCACCGGCCTCATGAAACAAATGGGCTCGCTCAGCAAAGAAGAGCGCCCGCTCGCGGGGAAATCCATTAACGCCGCCAAAGGCGAACTCGAAGCCGCACTGCAAACCGCGCGCGACCGTATCGAGCTGGCCGCCGCCGCGCCTACTGAGGCGACTGATTTCACCGCGCCCGGCCGTCGCCGAGCCTTGGGCAAGCTGCATCCCCTCACGCAAGTGACCGAGGATATCGTGAAGAGCTTTCGCAAACTCGGCTTCGCCGTCGCCGATGGCCCCGAAGTGGAGGACGAATATCACTGCTTCGATGCCCTCAACACCCCCGCTGATCACCCCGCCCGCGACGCGCAAGATACATTTTATGTGGCCACCGATGGGCGTCCACTCCTGCGCACCCACACTTCCAGTGTGCAAATCCGCGTGATGAAGGAACAGAAACCGCCCGTGCGCATCATTGTGCCCGGGCGTGTGTACCGCCGCGACACCGCCGACGCCACGCACAATCCCACCTTCCATCAAGTGGAAGGATTGTACATCGACAAAAACGTCACCGTCGCCGACCTCAAAGGCACCGTCGAATTTGTCTTTCGCGATTTGATGGGCCCGAAAACCCAAATCCGTTTTCGCCCGCACTATTTCAGTTACACCGAGCCCAGCTTCGAAATCGATTTCGCCAACTCACTCACCCGCAAGATGGGCAAAGACTGGCTCGAAATCGCCGGCTGCGGAATGGTGCATCCGGCAGTGCTGGAAGAAGTCAATCTCGACCCCGAAGAATGGACCGGCTGGGCCTTCGGCTTCGGCATCGAACGCATCGCCATGCTCCGCTACGGCATCAACGACATCCGGCTCTTTTACGAAAACGACTTGCGGTTTCTGCGGCAGTTTTAGCGGTGGTTGACAAATGGCATCGATAGGGTTACCGTTGAACGAATAAGAGATCGATATGAATGCTGTAACTGTTTCCTCCAAATATCAAGTGGTCATCCCGAAGGGAATTCGGGATGCATTTAAAATCAAGCCGGGCACCAAGATGGCAGTGGTGCCGTTCGGAGAGACAATCCATCTCGTCCGTATCCGCCCAATCAAAGAGTTGCGGGGCATTTTGAAAGGTATGGACACGACTATTGAAAAGGAACCGGATCGGTTGTGAATGTGGTGGACTCATCGGGCTGGTTGGAGTACCTGACAAGCGGCCCTCAAGCGAAGTTTTTTGCTGCTGCTTTAGAAGATCAGGATCAGTTAATCGTGCCCTCGATCACTGTGCTGGAGGTGTTTCGAAAAGTGAATCGCGAAATGGGAGAAGAATTGGCCAGAAATATGGTGGGCCAAATGAAACATGGAGGGCTTTTAGTGAATTTGGATTTTCGTCTGGCGATTGAAGCCGGGCGATTGGGGCAGAAGTACGGGTTGCCTTTGGCGGATTCAATTATCTATGCCACTGCACGAATCTATCACGCGACGCTTTGGACGCTGGACGCAGATTTCAAGGGATTGCCCAAAGTGAAATACAAAGCAAAACAAAAGAAATGAAAGTCACTTACAATTGGCTCAAGGAATATGTCGACTTCGAGTGGTCGGCGGAGGAACTCGCTGAGCGGATCACCATGCTTGGCGTGGAGGTCGAAGGCATGGAAGAAACGGGCGGTGCGTTTGATGGCATCGTGGTTGGGCAAGTCGTCACGCGTGACAAGCATCCCAACGCCGACAAATTGACGCTCTGCAAAGTGACCGATGGTAAAAGCGAACTTCAAATTGTTTGCGGTGCCACGAATTTTCAAGCGGGCGACAAAGTGGCTCTGGCGCAGGTCGGCACGTCGATGCCGGTGGAAGAGGGAGAGAAACCCTTCGTGCTCAAGGAAGGCAAAATCCGTGGCGAGCTGTCACAGGGGATGATGTGTTCCGGCCGCGAACTGAAACTCAACGACGACCACGAAGGCATTTTGATTTTGCCAGCCGACGCCCAACTCGGCCAGCCTTACGCCGAGCACCTCGGCCGCGCGGGGAAGGATGTGGTTTTCGATTTGGAAGTGACGCCCAATCGCCCCGACCTCAACGGCGTCATCGGCCTCGCCCGCGAGATCGCTGCGTTAACGGGCAATCCGCTGAAGCGGCCAGAAATTTCCTTCAACGCTTCCGATCAAAAAGCGGATGACCTCGTCGCCGTTCAAATCAACGACCCCGATCTCTGCCCGCGCTACAATGCCCGTGTGGTTCGCGGTGTGAAAATTGGCCCGAGCCCCGATTGGCTCCGCGCGCGGCTGGAAAGCGTCGGCATCCGCCCCATCAGCAATGTGGTGGACGTCACCAATTTCGTGATGATGGAAACCGGCCAACCACTGCACGCGTTTGATTTGCATTTGCTCGCAACGGAAAATGACAAACCCACTGTGGTCGTGCGCCGCGCCACGAGTGGCGAAAAATTCACCACGCTCGATGAAGCTGAACACGAGCTGACCGCCGACAACCTCCTCATTGCTGATCCCGAAAAAGGCATCGCGCTGGCCGGCGTGATGGGCGGGATGAACACGGAAATTAATGACACCACGCAGGACGTTCTTTTGGAGACTGCGTATTTCAATCCGCAAAACATCCGCGCCACATCGAAGGCCACCAAATTGCAAACCGATGCGAGCTACCGTTTCGAGCGCGGTGCGGACATTGGCGTCACCGAATGGGCCAGCCAACGCGCCGCACAGTTAATCGCCGAAACCGCAGGCGGCACCGTGGCCGAAGGCGCTGTGGATGCGTTCCCGCAACAGCCCGAGCCAATCGAAATCACTTTACGCCACGCGCGCACCGATGCGTTGCTGGGCATCACCATTGAGCCCGCGAATGCGGTTTGCTATTTGGAAGGGCTTGGTTTGGAAACAGTTTCAAGCGATGACGATTCGGCAATTTTTCGCATTCCCGCGTGGCGGGTGGATTTGAAACGCGAGGTGGATTTGATCGAGGAAGTGTGCCGCGTGCACGGTGTGGATAAAATTCCGGCAACGCCGCCAATGGGTTGTCGTGGCGAAAATGAATTTGATGCTACGCACGATGCTATTGCTGAAACACGCGGCATCCTCGCCGGACTTGGCCTCAACGAAGCGCAGGGCCAAACACTCATTAGCGGCACCGCTGCTCAGCTCGTCACCAGCGAAATTGTGGAATTGGAGTATCCGCTCTCCAGCGATATGAATGTTTTGCGGCCGAGTTTGTTGCCGGGCTTGCTGGATTCGCTTCGCAATAATTTAACACGCCAAAATCACGATGTGGCGTTGTTCGAAATCGGTCGTGTGTTTGCGCCCAATCAACCGGAACATCGCGCGGTCGCGCTGTTGCTCACCGGCCAACGCCACGCGGCATTCTGGCAAGGCGATGATGCCAAGCTCGATGCGATGGATTTGAAGGGTGCGGTGGAAGCACTACTCGAAAACCTTGGCGTCTTTGGCGTGCAATACGAACGTCGCGCGGAAGCAACGGCGTTGTTCCTCGAATCGGCTGAATTGAAAATGGGCAAAAATGTCATCGGCCAAATGGGCCAATTGCTGCCGCCGCTCGGTAAACAATACGAAGCGCGCGATGCGGTTTACCTTGCCGAGCTGGATCTCGACATTTTGCTCCAGCGACGCACCACCAACAAATCGTTCAAATCGCTGCCGCAATTCCCCGCGAGCGAACGCGACGTGGCGATGCTTGTGCTAGAGTCGGTGACGCATTCCGACGTGCTTGGCATCGTAAAAAAAGCTAAGCCCGCCAATCTTGTCGACACGAAACTTTTCGATGTCTTCCGCGGCAAGAACGTGCCCGACGGTCAAAAGAGTCTCGCCTATTCGTTCACCTATCGCAACGCGGAGAAAACCCTCACCGACAAAGAGGTTAACAGCGCGCACGATTCTTTGGTGACCGCGCTCAAGGCTCAACTCGGTGCCACCATTCGCGACAACTAATTTCGCGCACTGTAAAATCCGCGCGGTTTTGTAATTGATTCCACTTGAGAAAATCTGGAAATAGGTTAAATTAGCTCTATGGATACGTGGCAAATCATCTTGAGCGTCATGGCCGGTGTGGGCCTCAGTGCGGCGTGCGGTTTTCGCATTTTCATTCCGCCGCTTATCATCGCCATCGCCGCCAAGGCGGGGCACGTGAATCTCGGCACCGAATTTGCCTGGATGAGTTCCGATGTCGCTCTCGTGGCGTTTGGCCTCGCGGCGGTGCTCGAAGTGGGTGCTTATTATATACCGTGGCTCGATAACGCATTGGACACCATCGCCGCTCCCGTGGCCGTGGTGGCCGGCACGCTTACTTCCGCCGCTGTGTTTGGAGATATGAGCCCGTGGTTGAAATGGACTTTGGCTGCCATCGCCGGCGGCGGTGCGGCGGGGGCAGTGCAGGTGACCACCACCGTGACGCGCGGTGCTTCCACCGCACTCACTGGCGGTTTAGGAAACTGGGTTGTTTCCACTCTCGAAGGCATTGGCGCAGTGGTAATGGCCGTGCTGGCCGTTGTAATCCCAATTTTGGTTTTCTCACTGTTCGTTCTCTTCGTCGGATTCCTCATCTGGAAAAACCCGGCCAAACTCTACCGCAACTGGCGCGCCCGCAAAGATCGCCTGCGCGAACCGCCTTTGCTTGCGGCTTCCTGATTGACCCCGCTGTGTTTTCCGTTAGCCTTGCGGGATGAATGCGGCACGAATGATTGGCGCGCTGGCGCTTTGGGTTTCTTTTTTTCACGCGAAAGTTCACGCGGATAATTGGCCGGCTTGGCGCGGGCCTTTGGGCACGGGGATTTGTGCGGAGAAAAATTTCCCCACGAAGTGGGCGGTGAACCAAAACACCAAGTGGCGCGTGCCGTTGCCGGAGCGCGGGAATTCGTCGCCGGTGGTTTGGGGGAATCAGGTTTTCATCACCCAAGCCATCGAGGCGCAGGGGTTGCGGCAGTTGATTTGTTTTGATCGGCGCACGGGTCGGCAATTGTGGAAGGCGGCGGTGGAATACAAAGTGAAGGAACCGACGCATCGGACGAATCCCTTTTGTTCCGCTTCGCCGGTGACCGATGGCAAGCACGTGATTGTGTCGCATGCTTCAGCGGGATTGTTCTGTTACGACATGAAGGGCAAACAACTGTGGAGCCGCGATCTCGGCGTGCAACATCACGTGTGGGGCAACGCGGCGTCGCCGGTGATTCACGGCGATCTGTGCATCATGAATTTTGGCCCCGGCGAACGGACGTTTTTGATTGCCGTCAGTTTGAAAGACGGCTCCACCGTTTGGCAGCACAATGAGCCGGGCGGCAGTTCAGGCATTCCGAAGGAAGGCGGTGCGCGCGGCAAATGGGTTGGCTCGTGGACTACGCCGATTTTGATGGACGCCAAAAGCGGGCCGCAGTTGCTGATGTGTTATCCCAACCGCGTGGCGGTGTTTGATCCCCTAAAGGGGCGCGAGCTGTGGAGTTGCGCGGGGCTCAATCCGCTGACCTACACTTCGCCAATTTACGGGAACGGCATCGTGGTAGCGATGGGCGGCTTTCGCGGAACGGCGATGGGCGTGCGTATGGGCGGCAAAGGTGACGTGACCAAGACGCATCAACTTTGGACGCGTCCGCGTGAAAAACAGCGCATCGGTTCCGGCGTAATGGTAAACGGCCACGTTTATATTTTGAACGAAGACGGCGTGGCGCAGTGCATCGAGGCGCGCAAAGGAAAAGTGGTGTGGGCCGAACGCCTGCGCGGCCCGGGTGGGAACGGAAAATCGTGGTCATCGATGGTGGCGGCGGGCGACAAGTTATACGCCATCAATCAATCGGGTGATGCGTTCATCCTGCGCGCGGCGCCGCGTTATCAGTTGTTGGCAGTGAATTCGTTGGGCGAAATGACGCAGTCGTCGATGGCATTTTCCAACGGCGAAATTTTCATTCGCACTTACAAAAGCCTATGGTGCATCAGCGGCAAGTAACCCCGAGGCGGTTAGATTCGTAACCGCAAATAATGATGAACATTCTCAAAACACTTTTGCTGGTTGCGATAACCGGCAATGTCGGAGCGGC
The DNA here is from genome assembly GCA_014239365.1 of Verrucomicrobiia bacterium. Lineage (GTDB taxonomy): Bacteria > Verrucomicrobiota > Verrucomicrobiia > Limisphaerales > UBA1100 > JACNJL01. The sequence continues at coordinate 76,344 of JAAZZB010000084.1, forward strand.
AGAAAATTGGCCGCAGTTTCGCGGGCCCAATGCGATGGGCGTGGCCGAACACGCGAGACTGCCGGATCTTTGGAGTCCCACGGAAAATGTGGTTTGGAAACAAGACGTGCCCGGGCGGGGTTGGTCTTCGCCGGTGGTGTGGGGCGAGCGGGTGTTTATTACCACGGTGGTTACCGAAGGCAAGGCGTGGGAAGCGCGCAAGGGATTGTACTTCGGCGGTGAACGGTTCAAGCCGCCCGCGGGTAAACATCATTGGAAAGTCATTTGCCTGAGCCTCAAGACCGGCAAAGTGGTTTGGGAAAAAACCGCGCACTCGGGTATCCCGCAAGGTAGCATTCACATCAAAAACAGTTACGCCTCCGAGACGCCCATCACCGATGGCGAGCGCGTCTACGCCTACTTCGGCAATCAAGGGCTCTACTGCTACACCGTCGGCGGTAAGTTTTTGTGGAAAAAAGAATGGCCCGCGTACAAGACGCGTTTTGGTTGGGGGCTCGCGGCCTCGCCGGTATTGCATCAAGGGCGGTTGTACATTGTGAATGACAACGAGGAGGAATCGTTTCTGGTGGCGCTTGACGCGAAGACAGGAACTGAAGTTTGGAAAGTAAAACGCGAAGGCGAGAAGAGTAATTGGTCCACGCCATTCATTTGGGAAAATAAATTGCGCACGGAAATTATCACGCCGGGGTCGCGCAAAAATCGGGCGTACGATTTGGATGGCAAATTGCTGTATCAATTCAGCGGCAATTCCTCCATCACCATTGCCACGCCGTACGCGAAATTTGGTTTATTGTATGTGACTTCCGGTTACGTGGGGGACCGCAGAAAGCCGGTGTTCGCTATCCGCCCCGGGGCCAAAGGCGACATTTCGCTCGAATCGGATGAGGACAGCAATGAACATGTTGCGTGGTGCCAGCGCCGCGCCGGGCCGTACAATCCTTCCACGATCGTTTATGGCGACCTCATGTATGTGCTGTTGGATCGCGGGCTCGTCGCTTGTTACGAGGCGAAGACCGGCAAACACGTTTACGGGCCGGAGCGCGTTGTGCCGCGGGGCGGGGCGTTCACTAGTTCGCCTTGGGCGTACAACGGAAAAATCTTTTTTCTCGATGAAAGTGGTGTGGCTTATGTGCTGAAGGCCGGCCGTGAATTCAAACTGCTTCGCGCCAATCGGCTGAATCCCAAGGAAGATATGTGTATGGCCACTCCGGCTATCGTGGACGGCAAATTGCTCATCCGCACGGACGCGCGAATTTATTGCTTCAGCAAATCTAAAAAGTAGGCGCAGGATTATTCCTTGAGCACCATATCAATGCACATCACTGCGGCGAGGATGAGTTGGCGGGCTACGCTTTCGGCGGGGACGTTTGCAGAAATTTCCAAAACGTAATTATCCGCGCTGGTAAACATTTCTTTGCCGAGGCCGGCCCATTTTTTGGTGACATGCGCCAGCTCGACTTCGCCAGAGAGAAACCGAAAATCCCAGCCGGTCCATTTCCCTTTGAGTTCGCACACCGGTTGTTCGTTGGCGTCCAAAACAGTGAACGCGCCGCCGAATGAAAATAACTTCTGTTTAAACCCACCGATGTATTGATTGTTAGCATCAAAGACTTCCACTTTTGACAGGAAGAGGGAGCCGCCACGTTTCACTCGCACAACCTGTTGCCCATCAGGTGTGCGGATGAGGACATCAAAGGGAGTCATTCGTTTGAAATCCGTAAACCGAAGCAGCTTGGTGAATCCGCCGAGATTTTCTTCGCGGCATTCCATAATAATCTGGCCGGTGGCGGGATCGTGGATGTCGTAATTGTTGGCGGCCTTGAAGATGCCGGTGTGTTCTTTTACAAAGAAAATATTGTGGGATAGGATTTCGTTCATCGTTGGATTTTTCGCATGGTTGGGCGCTGGTGGGTTGAGGCTAGTTATTGGACGGAAATCAGTCAAGTTTCGGACGAGGGTTTTGCGTTGTGTGATTGAATAAAAACAAGGAAACTCAACTCTCATTCAGAGCCACCCGCAAAAATCCGATTGATGAAAAAAACCTCCCTTGCACCTCGAATCGCAGCGATTGCGCTGTGCATTTTTCAACTGGCCATCCTCCAAGCCGCTTCGGCCGCATTGTTTAAGACGGAGGGCGACCGAATGTTTGCCGCGTATTTCAAACATCAAACCGATCAGCTCGCGGCCAAGTCGCTTTCAGAAATCAAAACGATTGAAGACTGGAAGTCGCGCAAGGATCAATACCGTCGGCAAATGCACGAGATGCTCGGGTTGGATCCATTCCCAAAACGCACGGCGTTAAAGGCAACGGTCACGGGGAAATTGCAACACGCGGAGTTTGAAGTTTGGAAAGTGCATTTTCAATCGAAGCCGGGGCTGTACGTCACTGCGAATCTGTATGTGCCCAAGGGCATCAAGAAACCGGCTCCCACAATTCTTTATGTGTGCGGCCACGGGCGTGTGAAAAAAGACGGCGTGAGTTTTGGCAACAAAGTGCATTATCAGCACCACGGAGTTTGGTTCGCGCGCAATGGTTATGTGTGCCTTGTCATCGACACGCTGCAATTGGGTGAAATTGAAGGCATCCATCACGGCACTTATCATCACGATATGTGGTGGTGGAACTCGCGCGGCTATTCATCCGCCGCAGTGGAAGCATGGAACTGCATTCGCGCGCTGGATTATTTGGAGACGTTGAAGTTCGTGGACAAGAATCGCTTTGGGGTCACCGGTCGCAGCGGCGGCGGGGCGTATAGTTGGTGGATTTCCGTGCTCGACGAACGCATCAAAGCTTCCGCGCCGGTGGCCGGCATTGCGGATTTGAAAAACCACGTGTACGCCGGTTTCCCGAACAGCGGCCGCCTCGCGCACGGAGTGGTGGAAGGGCATTGCGATTGTATGTTTCACGTGAACACGTACCGCTGGGATTTCGGCCAAGTCGCCGCGCTTGTTGCGCCTCGGCCTTTGCTGATTCTCAATACGGACGATGATCGCATCTTTCCGCTCGATGGCGTCACGCGCGTGTTCAATGGTGCCCGCAAAATTTATGACCTCCACGGCGCGCGCGACAAGCTCGGCCTCGTTATCATCCCCGGCGGCCACAAGGATACGCAACCGCTGCGCGTGCCCGCCTTCAATTGGTTCAATCGCCATCTCAAAGGCAAGGAAACGCCCATCACTCTCACCGCCGAAAAACTTTTTGAACCGGAACAGTTGCGAGTTTTCAAGAAACTCCCCGCCGATGAGATCAACACAAAGATTCAGGAAAGTTTCACGCAATTAGCACCTGCAAAACAAAAAGTCGGCAAAGACACCATCGCGCTACTGCGGAAGAAAACCTTCGGCGGTTGGCCTGAAAAGGATGTGCCGTTGAATGTGAAACAGGATGTGTTCTTCGAAGACTGCGGGTTTGTCGTTGAGAAATATAAATTTGATAGTCAGGGAAAAATCCGGTTGAGTGTTTTTCTGAGTTATCTGAAGGGGCAAAAGAAACCCGAAAAAATTGTGTTGGAGGTGGCCGATGGGGAATGGGATTGGAAGCAGGAGGAAGAGCCCAAAGAGGGTGTGCTTTATGTGACGTTCGCTCCGCGTGGCGCGGGCGAAACGGCGTTGAGCGATGACAAAACCCATCGCACCCAAACTCGCCGACGGTTTATGTTGCTCGGCCAAACGCTCGCCGGAATGCAAGTGTGGGATGTGCGGCGCTGCGTGCAAATGCTGCGCGAACTGGGCTACGATTGCCCCGTTACTTTAAGCGGCGAAGGGGATGCCGCGAGCCTTGTTTCGCTGGCCGCGCTATATGAAAAAGTTGAAACGGTGCGGGTGAAAAATTATCCAAAAGATGACAAATCCCAGCCGGATTATTTGAACATCTCGCGCATCGTGACCCCCGCGCAAGTGCTTGACCTCGTGCGGCAGCGTTCCAAAGTGGTTAACCGGTAACCGCGAAACCACTTACCATTTCAATTTCCCAATCCGCTCCGCAACTTCCTCGGCATTGGCGCGGCTGTTGAAGGCGCTGATGCGGAAGTAGCCTTCGCCTGCATTGCCAAAGCCCGCGCCGGGGGTGATGACCACGGCGGCTTCGTTGAGGACGCGATCGAAGAGATCCCAGCTTGGGGTGCCATTGGGGGTCTTGAGCCAAATGTACGGGGCGTTGGTGCCGCCGAACACTTCGAGGCCCGCAGCGATGGCGGCTTCGCGCAAAATTTTGGCGTTGCCCATGTAGTGCGTGATGAGTTTCTGCACTTGGGTTTTGCCCGCATCGCTGTACACGGCAGCGGCGGCTTTTTGGATGGGATAGCTTGTGCCGTTAAATTTAGTGGCGGTGCGCCGTGACCATAATGCGTGGAGGCTGTGCGCGTTGCCTTCGGCGTCGGTGCCGGTGAGTTCTTTGGGGATCACAGTGAAGGCGCAGCGAGTGCCGGTGAAGCCTGCGTTTTTGGAGAAGCTGCGAAACTCAATGGCGCAGTCGCGCGCGCCGTCGATTTCATAAATCGAATGCGGGATGTCGGCGTCTTGGATGAATGCTTCGTAGGCGGCATCGTATAAAATGAGTGCGTCGTTTTCCTTCGCGTACGCCACCCAAGCGGCGAGTTGCTCGCGCGTGGCGGTGGCGCCGGTGGGGTTGTTGGGGTAGCACAGATAAATGATGTCCGCTTTTTCATCGGGGGTGGCGGGTACAAAATTATTCTCTGCGGTGCACGGGAGATAAATGATTTTGCCGTATTGGCCTGCGTCATCGGCGGCATCGGTGTGGCCGGCCATCACGTTGGTGTCGAGGTACACGGGATACACGGGATCAGTGATGGCGATGCGGTTTTGGTGGCCGAGAATGTCGAGGATGTTCGCGGTGTCGCACTTGGCGCCGTCGGACACAAAAATTTCATCGGCGGTTACATTGACACCGCGCGCTTGAAAGTCGTTTTCGGAAATCGCCTCGCGGAGAAATTCATAGCCGTGCTCCGGGCCGTAACCTTTGAAAGTTACCCGATCGGCCATTTCGTCCACGGCGGCGTGCAGTGCCTCGGTGCAAGCCAATGGCAGCGCTTCGGTCACATCGCCAATGCCGCAGCGGATAAGCCGCGCGGCGGCCACGGGATTGGTCTCGGTAAATTCCTTCACGCGGCGGCTAATCTCAGGGAAGAGATAGCCCGCCTGCAGTTTCAAATAATTTTCGTTAATGAATGCCATCGGAAGCGCGGACGTTAGCGGAAGCGGGCGGGCGAATCAAGTGGTTCCCTCTGTGCTCCCTGTGCCTCTGTGATTAGAATTATTTACCACAGAGGCACAGAGAGCACAGAGAATTATTTAATCATCAAAAACGCAAACAAGTCCCGCACTTGCTGCGGCGTGAGTGCATCGAGCAATCCTTCGGGCATCAGCGAGACGGGCATCGCCTGGAGGTCTTTGATTTCGTTGCGGGGGAGGGTGATCGAGTTTTGGGCGAGGTCGCGCAGCACGATGAATTTCGGCGCAGTTTGGGCGATGAATCCGGTGAGGCGTTGTTTGTCTTTGGTCACCACAGTGAATCCGGCGTACTCCTCACGAATGCCGAGGCTCGGATCCACCACGGCGGGGATGAGAAATCCCGGGTTATTCAACTGATACGCATCGAGGCTCGGGCCGATGTTGCCGCCTTGGCCGCGTAGGCGATGGCACGCGGCGCAGGCGATTGCAAAAACCAGTTTGCCCGCCTTGGCGTCGCCTTTGTTTTCGGCGATGAGCGCGGCGACGGCTTGCATCCGCTGCTGCTTCGCTTCGGTGCTTTGGCGCAATTGGCCCCAATGTTTTTTGACGAGCGCGTTGATGGTTTTTTGTTTGTGGCTTTGCATCGCCAACACCGTGGCGGGACGGACGTCTTCGCGTTTGATTTTGCCCGCGTCGATGGCAGTGATGAATTCCAACGACCAATTCGCGCGGCTGCTTAAAATATTCTGCGCGGACTCACGCTCGCGTTGTGGCGATTCCGCATAGCGCGTCAGTAACGCCGTGCCCACTGAATCATTTTCAAAACGCTGCAGCGCGGTCATCAACTCGATGCGGCGGCCGCTGTTCTTTTCCGTCTTGAATTGCGCGAGCAACAAATCCAGCGCGTGGTCGCTGCGGCGTTCGGAAAGCAGTTTGGTTAATGCGCGCCGTTCAGTGGCGGAGGTCTTTGGGTTTTTCACCAGCGCGATGGCTTCGTCCATTGCTTCGGGCAGGCCCAATCGTGTGGCGAGGCTGATCAACGTCGGCGTGTGTTTGCTGGTGTTCCACAATTTGCCGGTCTCGGCCAACAACGTCTTGGGCGGGTTTTGCACCGCATTGCCGCGGAGACCTTCTTCCATTCCGGCGGCGAATTGGATGCGGTCCGCAGCGGTGGGGGCGAGGGCGAGTAAGCGGGCGGCGGTTCTGAGATTGGCGGTGGTTGGCTCGGCGGTGAAGCGTTGGCCGAGGCGTTTGATGAGGTGCGTTTGGGTCATCGGCGCTGCCCAAAGGGATTTGTCGGCAAGCAGTTTGGTGAGTTGCTGGCTGTCGCTGACGGCTTTGTTTTCGATGGCCCACCAAATGAGCAGCGGGATGTGTTTGTCGTTTGTGTCCTCATTACGGCGGATGAGCGCGGCGAGGATTGGGAAACTATCCTTGGCGGCCCAGCGTTTGCAGGAGGCGGCGAGGCAACTGCGGACTTCAGAGTGCGTTTCGGTTTTTGCCAGTGCGATGAGTTTGACGCGGAGAATGGGGGTCATCGTGTGGTCATCGCCGAGGAAGCGGATGGTCCAGTGGCGGATGAACGGATGCGAGTGAGTGAGGGTGTGTTCGGCAAGGTATGGGTTGAAGCCGCCGCAATGATTGATGGCCCAGAAACATTCGAGGGCAAATTGGCCTTTGCCTTTCATCATCAAACTAGTGAGGAGGGGCACGATGGATTGATCGCGGCGATCGGCAAGTAAACGCTGGGCGGTTTGGCGGTGCCATTTGTTTTTGTGTTTTAAAACATTGATGAGTTGGCTGCTGGTGAGTTTGCCGAGGTTGGAGGGTTTGCTGGGCTTTGCGTTTTTGGCGTGCATTCGGTAAATGCGGCCGCTGGATTTGTGCCACGTGTCGCGTGGGTCGAGATGGCTCAGGCGGCTGTCGTACCAATCGGCAAAGTACACCGCGCCATCGGGGCCGGCTTTGGTGTCCACGATGCGGAACCAGCGATCGTCGGTGGTAACCATCGGTGGCGTGTCGACGGTGCGGAAGGTGGAAGTGTCCGCGTAGAGTTTGCTGGCTTGCACGCGATTCACCAGCGACATACCGGCGATGATGTGGCCTTCGTAGTTCGGCAGCGCGCCGCCTTCGTAAACAATCATCGATTGTGGAAACCGCTTCGTGTAGCCCTCGTGCGCCATGTGTTTGTAAAACCCAAACGCATGCGGGTTGATCAGCGGCCCGTGCTTGGCCCAGCCTTTGATGTAGCAACCCCCTTGCACGTAGTGGACGCCGCGGGTGTTGCCGTAGTTGGTGCCGGAGAGCGTTCGGCCGTTGCGATCAAAATCGAGGCAATACGTATTGCCGCCGCCCTCAGCAAAAACCTCAAAGCGTTTGGTCGGCGGATGATAGCGCCAAATCGCTTGGCCGAGAAATTTGATGCCCTGAATTTCCGCCGTGCACGTGCTGCCGTGCGCGCCGTAAATCCAACCGTCCGGCCCCCAGCGTAGGCTGTTTGCGCCGGAGTGGGTGTCCTCCAATCCAAAGCCGGTGAGGTGCACCGTGGGATCGCCATCGGGAATGTCGTCGCCATTTTTGTCCGGATAAAAAAGCAAGTACGGCGGCATTAACACCCACGCGCCGTCGCGGCCGGTGATGACGCTGCGCGCCATATTCAAGCCGTCGAGGAACGTCTTGTGTTTGTCGAAAACGCCATCGCCGTTGGTGTCCTCGTGGATGGTGATTTTGTCTTTGCCGCGAAAATGATTGGGCGGCGGCGGCGGCACCTTGTTGTACACCGCGCGCAGATACTTATCGTACTCTAAAATTTTGATGCCCGCCGGAAAGGGATACTGCAAATACTGCGTCACCCACATTCGCCCGCGCTCATCGAAATACATATTGAGCGGCTGCGCCACCGCCGGTTCGTGTGCCACCACCTGCATCGCCAGCCCCTCGGCCATTTTTAATTTCTTAATGCCCTCGGCGGGAGTGGAAGGCATCGACCCATCCGTCAACGCCCCGCGCCCTTTGAAGTTCTCAACAAACGGCTTCAGCGAATCGCCAAACTTTTCCTTCGGCTTATCCGCCCCAACCAAACAAATTGAAATCGTGAGAAAGCAAACAACAATCAATCGGTGCATCCGAGGAGTGTGCCGCACCCCCGCTGCGCGTCAAAGAAAAACCCCCGCCAACCTCGGAAACTGCTTCGCCAAGCTCGGCGAAGTTCACGCAGCGTCCAGCATGGTAATTGCCGACAGTGGTAACGCCCTCGCCGTTCACGGAAACGCCTTCGCCTCCCTCGGCGAAGCCTTCGCCGGCCTTGGAAATGCCCTCGCCAACCTCGGCGACCTCCTCGCCATCAACGACAAAACACCCGCCAGAACCAGAAACCGTGTGCGTTGGGTTCGATTCCCAAAACACATCCTACTCTTTTCCACACTATCCCAATTGAAATCTGTGGGTTCCTTGGATTCTTTGGATTTGGCTCAGAGAGTGGTCAGGGGATTATCCCCCTATTCCCCGTAGTCTCCATTTGCCTTGAGTCTTTCTGATGATGTAAATGAAGGCTTTTTCGTACTTCACCATTCTTTTACCCCCGTCTTTAGGCTTACTTGCATCGCAATACATGTCACCCGCTTGTGGTTTATAGAACCTCATTAACCTCATGGCATTGAAATCCCCTTGCTCGGCCGCTTTGCGGATGTTCGTAAGAAACTCGCTGTCTTCGACTGGGGAAAGCTGAATCTTCAATTTGCTAGCAATAGCATCTTTGGGAGCGTCTTCCTCAAAAGCAATTTCCGCAAATTTAGGCCACATCTCCTTGAATCGTTCTTGGGGGTATTCCTTGCCAGAGTCTATTGCAATGACTTTATCAGACAAATCAAAGGACATCTGTTTGCCACCATCAGCCAATGATTTAATGACTTCAGTGACAAACTCTTCTGCTGTTAACTCTTTAACTAGCTTTGCTGTAGTGCTGTTTTTGTCATCAACCTTAGATGGAGTTTCTTTTTCTACCTTCTTCTTGGCAGATTTTTCAGGAGTATTGTTGCTCTCTTTGGTGTTAGTGGGTTGCTCCTTCCCACAACCAACAACCAACAAACCTATCAAAATTGGAATCAGTACTTTCATCTCTGAGAGAATCCTACCCCACCATCCTGATTCAGAGAAGCTCAGAAGACCAAGAGAATTCAAATAAGACAGATAATCAGGGATAAACAGCCATTACACCACACCCAGTCTCTTCAAGATCATGTACTGAACCCATTCGTCAGGTTCAGCATTTCTCGCCAATTCCATGTCGATCTGGTTCTGTCTCATACCCTGCCACCTACGAACCTGTTTTTGCTTCTGGACTCGTTCTTCCTTCTTCTGTTGACGTTTGTGTTTGAACGGAGTCAGGAGGGAGTCTCTCTTTTCCTTGTCGATCAATCCCCGATGATACATCTCCCAGACATCGGG